>CAVPIW010000001.1:0-5269 GCA_963705105.1 uncultured Nitrospiraceae bacterium
GTTACAGGCCAAAGATGATTTTAGCTTTAAAATATTTGTAACCGGGGGCACGACATTTTTATTATGTCGCAGACTTTAACTTAGCAATTGGTAACTGATAGTGGGCAATTAATCTGATTTTTTACAAATGCTTATTGCTATCGGGCATAACGCCTCTTTAATACCATCTTATCTTCTGTCCAGAAGCTTGATCATGTAATAAAAAAAGAAGGACCAGCTCAGACTGGTCCTTCTTACTTAATCTATTTAACAACTCTGCAAATCTGTAGTCTGATGCCCAAAATTATAATTACTGTCCGGCATAGATTCCATCATACGGATTCTGGTCCCCAGCGGGCCAGATTTCCGGATTAATTGAAAAGTTGGTTGTGGTCTCTCCAACCGGGATCTGATTGATCATCCTCCACGATTTTGCGGCTATGGAACCTATGTGAGTATGATCACTGCCCTCGGGATGATTAACCCCCTGCTGAGTCCTCAGGAGATCGGTAAAGGCAAATCCTTCACCATACAATTCCTTTCTCCTTTCGAGCAGGATGTTGTCAATTGTGGCCTCGGTCAGTGTAGCATTCCTGGCAGTCTGCAATTCGTTGAGAATTGTTTTAGCCTGAGGTGTTGAACCGGAGCGTGCGAGGGCTTCTGCCTCGATCAGATACATTTCGGATGCCCGCATCAGGCAAACATCAGGATAAACATTGCCGTCTATCTCCCGGATTTTGAAGGAAAGCCATCCGTATGCAGGGTTGAGTTCGAACTGAAACCTGGCATCGCCCGGCTCAAACAGGTTCATAAAGTCCTCGGTTACCCAACAGAAACCTACACCCCCTGATGCTTGAACGGTATTAAGCCAGCGAGAGTAGGTAGCAGACCAAACCGGGACATTTTGGTCTGCACGTTGATTAATAGTCCACATCCATTCATCATTTTGTGACTGAAATCCGCTCTTGAATTCATCGGCGGTCATAAGAGTGAATCCTTGCCTGGCGGCATTGGCCATATCAGCAGCCTTTTGCCATTCATTCATAACCAGGTACACATTTGAGAGTATTGCCTGGGCAACCTTCTCGTCGACCTTGTGGGGAGTGTCCCTGTTATAGGCGCTGAGCAAGTCAATTCCTGCGAGAAGGTCAGCAACTATTTTATCATAAATCACTGATACCGTTTCCCTGGCCTTTCCCTCAATTGTGGGAGTATCGTAATAAGGCAATGCCGGCATATCTTTTGCAATGATATAGGTTTGCTGATAACGCTGGACAAGGAAAAAGTAACAGTAAGCCCGCAGCACTCTGCACTGACCCTCAATCTCCTTTTTCAGTTCTTCGCTTCCTGATGCTCCTGACAGGTTCACCAGGATGTTGTTGATACCTGAGATGCGCTTATAAAAGAAGTTCCAGTTTCCAGCATTATTTGCATGGTCCTGCCCGGTGATGGAATAGTTGGGATTGTTGGCAGCACCTGTGTATTGGTTTCCAGCATCGACCACTATATCATTGGCTCTGACATCCTCCACATATTTCAATTCAATCAAACAATCTGCAAACCCAAAGCCGGGATCCATATACTCGGTTTTAAACTGGCGATAGACTCCATTGAGAGCATTCTGAGCTCCGGTAACTGTCTGGAATACGGTTGAGCCGACTACAGTAGTGCTGGGGGTGGTAGTAAGATACTTCTCACAACCTGAAAGAAAACCAGCCAGGAGCAGCACGTAAAGAATAAATATATTTCGTTTCATCTTTATAATTTTTTAATTTATTTTAGAAAGAGGCCTGTAAGCCGAAGGTTATGATTTTACGGGTTGAGAACTCATAGCCACTAGGACCTGCCCCGGCGGTCATTACACCACTAAGCATCATATCGGGATCAACATGGCGCTTTACAGAAGTACCCCAGCTAAACAGGTTGGATCCCTGGAAATAAACTCTGAGGTTAGTCAGGTGAATCGAGGAAGTGGCCTTCCTGGGTATCGTGTAACCAAAAGTAAGGTCACGCAGCCTGTAATAGGTATTATCAAACAGCAGCCAGGAAGAGAAGTTGCTGCCAAATTGATTGTTGGATACAGTTAACCTGGCCGTTGTGGTGTTGGTATTTTCCGGGGTCCACCGGTCAAGCAATTCAGGGCCTCCGGCATATCCGACACGGTACATCCTTCTTTCGTTGAAGACGTAATCGAACATTTGTCCTCCGATGGAATAGGAGAGGGATGCGGATAAATCGAAGCCTTTATATTTCACGTTCGTACTAATTAATCCGAACGCCTTTGGTAATGAACTGCCAAGGTTGTAATGGTTATCGGTTGGTGAAGCCTGGCTGTAACTGAAGGTCTTTTCCTGTCCGGTAACGATCTTTTTCCCATTTGCGTCGAGGACAGGATTGCCACCAGCATCGACCTGGTAAACGTTCTTTAGCCAGGTCATCCTTCCTGTTTCCTCGTCGATTCCGTAGGCTTTTGGTCCCCAAAAATCATATAGCGATCCACCAACCATCCATCTATTGTAAGCTCCCCTGCCCAAGGACTTATTGATTTCCTCTTGCCCTTCGGGAAGACGTGTGATCTCGTCCTTAAAGTGGGTTAGATTGGCCTGAATATCCCACATCCACGGTCCTTTATTGACAACAACGTAAGTCAATTCAATCTCATACCCCTTGTTACGGACATCACCAACATTCATTGTAATGTTAGGAAAACCAGAGGATGGGGGGAGATTGACTGGAAAAAGAAGGTCTTTTGCATCTTTGATGAAATAGTCGAATGATCCAGAGAGCCGTTTGAACAGGCCGAATTCTATTCCTACATCTGTTTGCACATTGGTTTCCCAGCTTAGTTTATCGTTCGGAAGCCGGGTCAGAGCCACCCCTGGATTATCGAAATCATTCACACCGGTTTGATAAGCGCTCAGGTATTCATACAAACCAACGCGGTTGTTACCTGTGGTGCCATAACTGGCCTTAACCTTCAGGAGGTCAATCCATGTGACCGATTTCATAAAGCTTTCTTCAGAAAGCCTCCAGGCTCCTCCCACTGACCAGAATTCTCCCCAGCGGTAATCGGGATTAAACCTTGAACTGCCATCTGCACGAAGGCTGGCCGAGATGTAATATTTCTGTTGGTAGTTATAATCCGCCTTAGTGAAGAAACTGAGCATCCTGTCATTGTCCTCAAAGGAATTGGTGCCGGTCATTACAGAGCCGGATGAAACCTCCCAAAGTCCTTCAATCGGCATATTGCTGGCTGATGAATTTACATTCCAGAGATTCCCGTAGAACAATTCCTGACCGATAAGAGCATCCAGGTTGTGAACACCGTTAAACGTTTTGTTCAAGGTAAGGAGGTTGGTATTGGTAATGCGGGTTTCAAAATCAGATGTTTTTGAGGCACTTCCCTTACTGGTCGGAGTATTCATAGGATCGAAAAGATAGGAATAATAGGCATGGTTCCGGTATAGTGAGGCATCCGCACCAAGGGTACTCCTGAATTTCAACTCCGGAGTGAATGTCAGTTCCACGAATGTCCGCGACACAGCCATGTCTGTAAGGTTTGTATTAAATTCCTTTCCAACCTCATTTTTGTAAGAACCTGTCCCCAAAGGGTTCCATAGTCCCCATTGCTTACGTGTACCGCTCCCATAGTCGGCGATCCTGTTTCCGTATTGGTCAATCTTGTATTGATTTGTTGCCCAATCCCATTCGTAAACCGGATACATGGGTGAAAGCGTTTGTACAATCCTGGATCCCTGTAGAGGATTATCACTCAGGCCATGTGAAAAGGTGGCGGAAACACCAAAGCTGAATACCTTGCTGACCTTGGCATTCATTGCAGCCTTCATGTTCATCCTGTTGAAGTTCTGTACAGAGGTCATTCCCTTGTCATGCAGATAGTTGGCGGAAAAGAAATAATTTAGTTTATCCTCACCTCCGCTGACGTCAAAGCCGTAATCCTGAGTGACACCCTGACCCATGATTTCGCCCATCCAGTCGCCAGTGAACAAAAGTTCGGCATCCGGCTTAATTTTTCCGTCAAGACCGACCGGGGTAATCGTATTCCAGCAGGATTGCCACTTGCTAGGGTCATCTGGTACCTGGTAAAAACTTTGTGGTGTAAGAATATCGACGGCATACTGACGTGCCATTTGATCATATTGGGCTTCATTACCGACATAATCTGCAGCCTGTTTGTACTCGTCAGATTTGTCATTGTAATTAGCTTCCCAGGCCAGTTCAAAGAATGTGTCAAGAGGGAGGGGCTTATACATGGGTACTGCCAGACTGGAAATTCCGACGGATGAACGGATATTGAACACTGGTTTGCCCGTCTTCCCTTTTCGTGTTGTGACCACTATAACGCCAGCTGCAGCTCGTGAACCATAGAGTGCAGTTGAATTGGCATCCTTCAGTACTGTTACGGTTTCTATATCTGAAGGATTGATGAGACTTAGCCTTCCATCGTAGGGAGTACCGTCGAGGATAATCAGCGGACTGTTACCTCCTGTGACCGACGTAATACCTCGGATTCTCATCGTAGCGTCCTCGCCGGGCGCTGACGTCGTGCTCTGTACAAGAAGTCCGGTTGCCGCACCCTGGAGTCCCTGGGTAAAGTTGGAAGCTTCAACCCTCTGCAATTTCGCTTCTGGGATGGTTGAGGCTGATCCGGTAAAATTTATCTTTTTCTGAGTTCCATAAGCAGTAACAACGACTTCTTCGATCCCAACCAACGCCATTTCCAACGAAACGTCTATGGCGGTTTTGTTGCCTACAGGGATCTCCTGCGGGGTCATTCCCACAAAGGAAAAAACCAGTATGGCGTTATTACCGCTGACAGCGATTGAATAACGGCCGTCGCCATCCGTGAGGGTACCGGAAGAGGTCCCCTTGACCGTAACAGTTACACCCGTTAAGGGTTCACCGCTTTGTGAGCTTTTTACCGTCCCCGATACATTTTGTCCGAGAAGGAGCTGAAAGCCCGAGCAAGCTAATGCAATTAGTACAAATAGTGCTTTCTTCATTTTTCATTTGTTTAGTTAGGTTACCATTTATATTTCATATTACAAGAAGAATAATCAAATATATAATATATTCTTAAGAATTAGTTAGGATAAATTTAAATTCAATATAGAGTCGATAATAAATGGGTTACTATATAAAAGAGAGCAGAGGGAAAGTATTTGTCTGGCTTTTCCTGCCTTTATAGGTATTCTCGCTGAAACAATTAAATTGCCCGGTTGCCGGCTCTTTACTGAATGGCCGCCATACTGATAATATTCCTGCAGGA
>CAVPIW010000002.1:0-62444 GCA_963705105.1 uncultured Nitrospiraceae bacterium
GAAAAGCGATGAAAAGGAGGAAGACGATGAAAAGGTTGAAGGGGTTCTTCGCAGATTACCGGGTAATGGCGGCTTTGATTCTTATGATCAGCATTTGCATTGCGGTCCCGCTGACTGCATACGGCGCAGACAGACTGATGGTGAAGGACGGCAATGGTAACACGAAATTCGTCGTCACCGACGCGGGCATGGTGGGTGTCGGGGTTGCGGCGCCTTCGTACAAGGGAGACTTCTCTGCCGAGGCGGCCGTCACCGGTCCCGGCACATATGGACCCGCCACATCACAGCTCCATTTCTCCCCTGCAGGCGGCGACACGGGCGGATGGCTGACCTCCGTGGCGGACAACAACTTCTTTGTCTCCTCCGGAGCGATGTGGAACGGCAGCGGATGGATGCAGAAATCACCTGACGGCAAGGCGGTCATGGCGGGATCGGGAGGGTCGGGCTACCGGGTCATGACACGGCAGGGCTGCGCCGTGAACGCCGTCTGCATTCCCGTCACGAGAATGACGATCGACTACGCCGGAAAGTTGACGCTCGGCGGAGGGGCCTATTCGGATGGGGCGAGCTGGTTCGACGCGTCGAGCCGGGAATACAAGGACAACATCCGTGAGCTGAGCGCGGCGGAAGCCGGGAAAGCGTTGGAGGAACTGAATCCTGTCACCTTCAGCTATAAGTCGAACCCTGAGGAGCAGCATGTGGGGTTCGTCGCCGAGGATGTGCCGTCGCTTGTTGCGAGTTCGGACCGCAAGGGCCTGAGCGCGATGGACATCGTGGCGGTGCTGACGAAGGTGGTGAAGGAGCAGAAGGAGACGATCGAGGCCCAGAAAAAGACCATCGCCGACCTCGCAGAAAAAATGGCAGAGATCGAGAAACTATTCCTCCTGAAAGTGGGCGTGGCTGATGTGAGATAGGGCTGCCGGGCGGAGAGGTTTATGTGTCGCAACCATCTCTGTATCGGGCGAAACATTATGAAAAGTAACGATAACATATATTCGATTCGCTCAGCCGCAGGCATCGTCATATCGTTCTTTACGCCCGGACACGGGGGAGGGAGTTCCCGGTCCGGTGCGGCCGCCATGCTCGCCGGCGTGCTGGTTTCCTTTCTGCTCTTCGGATGCCTTGCTGACGTCACATCGATCGTCGCGCCGTCGATGACCGCGACCGGCCGGGTCATGACCTTTACAGTCAACGGCATGTTGATTTCGGGCGGTGCAACCGGACATGCCGGCATCGTCCTGCAGATTCCATCGGGAACGCAGGTCCTTCGGGCCCATTATGAGGCGAGCGGGGGTACGGAAGGCATGATGAGCGGCGAACTCAGCGCAAACTCCTGGATTGCGACGGGGTACACCGCTGAACCGGGCTATCAACTGTACGCCGGAACCGGTGGGGGATTTTTGGAGTCTCCCGGCACATACACGGTCTCAGTAAAGGTCTGGCTCCTCGTGCCCGATACGGTATTGCCCGGAACGTATCGCATCAAGGCATCGGTCGGCACTGTGGAGATCAACCCCGGCACAATGGAGAGCCACTGGACGCAGGTCAGCCCCAGCAACAATGGTGTTGCAGTTTTCAACTTCTCTCAAATATCGGGGAAGTACGTGTCAAATCCGGTGACGATTGAATCCGGCACGCCGGACACCCTGCCACCGGCCGATGTCCTCCCCGTGGTGACGCCGGGCTATCGCAATGACAGAACAAAGGCCCGGTTCACCGTCGATTTCAGCGGTTATGACGAGCAGGCCCAGGGAGACGTGATCAAGTACCGCATTTACTTCTCGCGGAACGCCTTCTCCGGCGTCGACGGCGCACAGATGCTCACAAATCAAACACTGCCGAGCATCTCCTGTTCCGGAGGAATTTGCACGCTCTCAACGGAGATCTGGAGCGTTCTCTATTACATCGAGGTCCCGCCGGGCAGCGAGGTCCCGACGATCATTGATGGTCTTGCCTTAGGCGTGCCGTACCATTTTGCGGTAACGGCCGAAGACCTAGAGGGACGCGTGAGCAGTCCCGTCCCGGTGACGGCGGAGATGGAGACCGGCATTTTCACCGGCACCGTTTTGAACAGTGCGGGTATAGGCATTCCAAACGTTGCAGTAACCGCTCATGATACGGCCAACGTGAACCCGATAGGTCCGGGGGTCTATACGAACGCAGCAGGGAATTACGCGCTTGCCGGGCTGCCGCTGGGTCCATATAAGCTCAGCTTCAGGGGAACCGGCGGATATTTGACTCAATGGCATAACGGGAAGATCGATTTCTCATCGGCTGATGTTGTCAGTCTCGCCGGCGACACGACGATCGTCAATGCGGTCTTGGCATACGGAGGCATCGTCAGCGGAAGTGTCACGAGTCAGAGCGGCGACGGCATAGGGAACGTGAATGTCTCAGTCTATGAGACGGTTACACGATCTCCCATAGGGAGCTGCCTGACCAATGCAAACGGAGGCTATGCCATCGGCGGGTTGGTGACCGGCTCATACAAGATCGGTTTTGATGCAGGAAGGACCGACTATCTGGGTGAGTGGTTTGACGACCGTCCTGATTTCGATTCCGCAATCTCTGTTAACGTGTCCGCTGCCGCGACAGCGACGGTGAATGCGGTCCTTGCCAGGGGCGGTGTAATCACGGGAAAGGTAACAGGAATCAATGGAGCGGGTCTGTCCAATGTTCAGGTGCAACTCTACGACGGGACATCACAGTGGATAGTAGCAACGACGTATACCGATGCCGGGGGCATCTACTCGTTCACAAGGTTGCCGGCGGGCAGTTACAAAGTGTATGTCAGACCATCCGCCGATTATCTGGGTGAATGGTATAACGACGGGGCAGATTTTGCTTCGGCCCATACCCTGCACATACAGCTTGGCTCTACCGGCGCCGCCGATGTGTCCCTCACTCTCGG
This sequence comes from uncultured Nitrospiraceae bacterium, assembly GCA_963705105.1. Classification (GTDB taxonomy): domain Bacteria; phylum Nitrospirota; class Thermodesulfovibrionia; order Thermodesulfovibrionales; family Dissulfurispiraceae; genus CAVPIW01. The sequence continues at coordinate 2,912 of CAVPIW010000002.1, forward strand.
CGGGATCATCGCAGGCAAGGTGACCAACGGGAGCGACGTCGCTGTTGCCGGCGTCAGGGCTTCAGCATACGACCCTGTCAGGCGGCTTCTGATCGGGACATATGCATATTCCGACCCAGCCGGCAATTACGCAATTCGCGGCTTGCCCACAGGGGGGTACAAGGTCATATTCGAGGCCCCCTGGGGTAGCGAGTACCTGAGCGAGTGGTACAGTGACAAATCTGATTTGTCTTCAGCCGATCCCGTGCCGGTAACGGCTGCCGCCACCACGGCGCTCAATGTCTCGCTGACAAGGGGCGGCGTCGTCTCGGGTGACGTGACCGATCCTTCCGGCAATGCGATACCCAATGTTCAGGTGGGTGCATACGATGCCGCGGACAGGTTCAATCGTCTTTCCTATGCATTCACTGATTCCACTGGTCATTATGAGTTGAAAGGCCTGCTGGACGGGGACTACAGGGTCTGGTTTTCCGCCAGTTGGTATGCTCCGGAGTGGTATAATGACAAGGCCGCCTTTGCGGTCTCCGATGCGGTCAGTGTCATGACCGGCGCCACGGTATCGGGGATCAACGCGGTTCTTGCCCCTTCGTGCCTCTGGGGTATATTCCCCGACTCTGCCGTGTTTGGCTCTGTGGGCGGAGAGTCGTCGTTCTCGGTGAGCGCTGTCCCGACCTGTAGTTGGAGCGCAACCACGACGGCGCCGTGGATCAGCGTCACCTCAGGCGCGTCAGGGTCGGGAAGCGGGACCGTGGCCTACTCTGTCGCCCAGAATTTACAGCCGGCACAAAGGACGGGGATAATCACCGTCGACGGCTGGTCTTTGACGGTTTCTCAGAATGGAGGACCCTGCACCATGCCATCGGTTCGGCTTAAGTTATCGTCCAATTATTATGCAACGCTGAACGCTGCTTACGATCTCGCTCAGAATGACGATACCATCGAAGCCCAGGCGATCACGTTTTCTGAGGATCCGCTTTTCGATCTTGACAAGGCGGTCATGCTCAAGGGAGGTTTCGACTGCGAATATACCATGAACACCGAAACTGGACAGTAATCAAAGGTTCTCTGACGATAACGGACGGGACGGTGGAGGTTGAGAGGGTGACCATCGAGTGATTACATGGGGACCCCAGAGATTCACGGCCGCTTCAGGATGTCATGCGTGCCGACCCTTCTGAGTAAGTATGTGTCAGCATCTATCTGAAGGGTTATGCGGTATCCTTTGGAAATCCTTATCTCCCAAACAGATGCGTGCCCTTCCATTTTCTTCATGTAAAGCGAGGGATGACCAGGGTTTTGCAGGAGCCGCTCAATCTGTGTGTCCACCTGCTCCTGAATGTTCGCAGGGAGCTTCTTGTAATCTTTCTTGAACGGGGCGGTGAAAGAGATCCTCATTTCTTGAGGGCCTTTATCACATCCGAAGGCTTCGTAAACGGCCCCTCAACCTCTCCCTTACGTATGGCCTCATCCGCCTCCTTTTCCATTTTCTGCCATTCCTGCGTCCAGAACCACACCTGGTCTTTGGGAACGAGCTTCTTGGGGATGAGGACGATGGCGTTGTCTCTTATCTGGGTTTCAAGAAAATCACCCACCTCGAGGCGCAGGGAATCGAAGACCTCTCTCGGTATCGTAATCTGGTGTTTGGGGCCGATTTTTACTGCAGGCATAGGGTTACCTCCTTACTTTCTTACTATCAGTATAGGGTGGGCAACAAAACAGTGTCAATGAAGCACAACAAAGTTCTTTTCGGCCCGTCGGTAAGCAGCCCCTATGGTCCCTTTTGCTCGGGTCTTTTAAGAAAGGCCGAGAGGACGATGGCGAGCACGCCCGCTGCGGCGGCCATGAAAAAGCTCCCCGAGAAACTCCCCGATCGCTCGGCGAGGACGCCTGCGACAGCGGGGCCGATGATCTGGCCGATGCCGAAGATGAAGGTGATGAAGCCGAAGGCCGCCGTCGCCCTTTGGGGCCCCATGTAGTCACCGACGGCGGCGGCCATGATCGACGGGATGCTCCAGGCGACGATGCCGAAAAAGACGATGGAGAGGGTGAGCGCAGCACCCGGGAGTGCCAGCGCGATCAGGAAGTACGAGAGGGTCTGGAAGAAAAAGACGAGCATGAGGCCGCCCTTTCGCCCGATCCTGTCCGAGAGGGTCCCGAAGACGGGCCCCGAGAAGAGGCTCAGGAACCCCACCATTGACCAGAGCTCACCGGCCGCCGCTTCCGTGTATCCCCTGTCGCGGACGAGAGAGGTGACGAAAAAGGTGACGAAGATGACGTAGGTGTAGCCGAAGAGAAAGTAGATTGCGCCGAGGTGATAGACAATACGTGAGCGGTAGATGCTCGTCAATCCCTCGGCCTTGTCCGGCACGGCAGGCGCTGCGTCGCCGCTTCCGACGGGCCGTAGTCCCATCTCCTCCGGTTTGTTCCTCAGCATGAGGAGGCAGAGCAGGGAGATGACAATAATCGTGAAGCCGAGAATCAATGAACTGGCCCGCCATCCCTCGCTTCCCCTGGCGGCATTGACGGCCGGTATGACCGTGCCGGCCGCCATGATGGCAAACCCGCTGCCGATGACGACGAATCCCGTGGCCCTGCCCCTCTTTGCGCTTGTGAACCATGACGAGACGAGGGCCATGATCGGGACGTTTGATGCGCCGCTGCCCATGCCTGTCAGGGTATAGAGAATGGCGAGTGGGACAAACCCCTGCGCGGCGGCAGACATCATCATGGTCGCGCCGATCAGCAGGAGGGCGAGGAAAATGAGCTTTCTCGCCCCGATCCTGATCACCCAGAGCCCGCAGAACACGACGGCAAGGAGGTATCCCATGAAATTGGCGGTGCTGATGAACCCCATCTGTCCGTATGTCAGATTGAGCGATGAGGCCATGGAAGGGAAAAGCATGCCGAGGGCGAAGCGGCCGAGCCCTATGGAGCCGACGACGCCGAGTGTGCCGGCAAGGACGATGACCCAGCCGTAATGAAAAGGCAGGTTACCCGTTAATTTCATTAACTAAACCCTATCCTCGTGTCAGCTTTTCCTATCGTTGCATACGCCCGACCGAAAGGCGGGGCGTATGCGCCACTGAACAGTCGACAATAGACAGTATCAGCAATCGAAACCGGGCCACGAACAGCCGACGGGAAGGCTGATGTGGTGAAAAGCATTTCCGCTAAGATACCTTATTCATCCCCAGACCACCCTTTGCCGTGTCTATCGATACGGAAAGCCCGTCAGGCAACAGTGACTGAACACCTTGAGACGCCTTATCATCGCATTGGAAAGGCTTTGAACCATATCTGCCTTCCCGGCAAAACAGCACATAGTAATAAAGTGATCATCGTCGCCGCAGCAAGGTTTTCGGCGCATGCGTTCCGCCTTTCCGGAAGGCGTATGCAAGGTGAGGTCTATACACGGTAGTGTGGACACCAATAATGCCATTTGAAAATTAACAATCAATGATAATAGAATGTACGAGAGAACATTGCAACAACTCTCCCGCCAGGGATCGACAAGCGAGGACTGGATTGAAAGGAATGACAAGGCTCTTCGCAGGATTGACGGGATCGCTCTGCCTCCTCTTTCTCCTTATCTCTCATGCAGGGTCCGCCGAAAAGGAGATTCCCAAGAAGTTGTTCGTCGCGCCGCCGCCCTTTTCACCGGGCATATTCCCCTGCTCGCAGTGCCATCAGGGCATGCCGGTGAACAAGAAACAGAGGAAGCTGGAGCAGTATCATCAGGAAATCACGGTACAGCATATGCCCGGCGGCTGGTGTTATGAGTGCCACAATCCCGACGACAGGGACAAGCTGAGGATGGCGAGCGGCACACTCGTGGATTTCGAGGAATCCTTTAAAATCTGCGGACAGTGCCATGGCATTATCCTGAGGGACTGGAAGGCGGGCATCCACGGATTGAGAACGGGCATGTGGAACGGGCAAAAGCAGTACAGGCTCTGCGTGCATTGCCACTGGCCCCACGAGCCTAAGTTCAAGCAGATCAAACCGCTGCCTCCGCCGGCCCGGCCGTCTGCCATCAAGTGAGGGGGGGAAGAGGGTAAACCATGAAAAGGAAAAAAGATATGCAGGAACGGTCCGTCGGCAGAAGAACGTTCCTGAAAGGGGCGGCTCTCGGTCTCGCTTCGGCTGCCTTGCCGCTCGACAAGGCTGACGCCGGTTTCTGGGAGGCCTTCTTTCAGAAGCATTTCAGGGAGATGAACGATGCGGAGATCGGGGCCGTCATCAAGAGGCTCGAACAGGAATATGCCGGCAAGTACAAGAAGGAAATAAAGATCGGGACGGAAAAACCGATGCCTGATGTGCTGTTCGCTTACGGACTCGACCTGTCCCGGTGCATCGGCTGCAGGCGGTGCGTCTATGCCTGCGTGGACGAGAACAACCAGTCGAAGGACCCGCAGGTGCACTGGATTTCCGTCCTTCGGTTCAAGAAGGGCGAAAAATTCCTCGATCTCGAAGCGTCGGAGAAATACTACAACCCGGAAAAAGTCCCCGAGCCGGGTTATTTCTATATGCCGGTCCATTGCCAGCAGTGTGAGAACCCTCCCTGCGTCAAGGCCTGCCCGACCCAGGCGACATGGAAGGAGCCCGACGGCATCATCGTCGTCGACTACAACTGGTGCATCGGGTGCCGCTACTGCATGGCCGCCTGTCCCTACGGCGCCCGCCGCTTCAACTGGGCGGAGCCGAAGAGGAAGCCCGAGGAAACCAACACGAAGATGCACTACCTCGGCAACAGACCGCGCTACAAGGGTGTCGTCGAGAAATGCACCTTCTGCATCCAGAGGACGCGGAACGGCAGATATCCCGCCTGTGTCGAGGCCTGCCCCGTCGGTGCGCGGAAATTCGGCAACCTCCTCGATCCTGAGAGCGAGATCCGTTATCTCATCAACAAGAAGCGGGTATTCAGGCTCAAGGAGGATCTCAACACCTATCCCAAGTTCTACTATTTCTTCGCGCATGGAGGGTAAGGAGGCGCCATGATCTACCTCGTGAAAAACTTTTTCATCGCCATGAAGCAGATCTTCATCGGCAGCAAGAAATACTACCTCTGGGTCGCCTTTCTCATGATCCTGATGGCCCTCGGCGTAAGCGCCTACCTCGATCAGATCGACCGGGGACTGATCGTCACGAACATGAGGGACCAGGTATCCTGGGGATTTTACATCTCCAATTTCACCTACCTCGTCGGCGTGGCGGCGGCGGCCGTTCTCCTCGTCGTCCCCGCGTACATCTATGATTTCAAGCCCATCAAGGAGGTCGTCCTCTTCGGCGAACTGCTCGCCATATCGGCCATCACCATGTGCCTCTTTTTCGTCACCATCGATATGGGGCAGCCCCTCAGGTCATGGCACATCCTGCCTTTCATCGGCGCCATGAACTTTCCCAACTCGCTTCTCGCCTGGGACGTGATCGTCCTGAACGGCTACCTTTTTCTGAACACCTCCATCGCCTTCTACGTGCTCTATCGCTTTTCTCAGGGCAAGGAGTACAAGTGGTCCGTCATCGGGCCTCTCATCGTCCTTTCCATACCGTGGGCCGTGAGCATCCACACCGTGACGGCATTCCTGTACAACGGGCTGTCGGCCCGTCCCTACTGGAACGCCTCGATCCTGGCGCCGCGCTTTCTCGCCTCGGCCTTCTGCTCGGGCCCGGCGCTGATGATCCTCGTCTTTCAGCTCATCAGGAAATTTTCCGAGGTGGAGATCGAAAACAAGGCCCTTTTCAAGATAGCAGAACTGATCGCGTATGCCATGGCGATCAACCTCTTCCTCCTCGGCGCGGAGCTGTTCAAGGAATTCTATTCCGGCAGTATCCACTCCTACCCCGTCCAGTACCTCTATTTCGGCCTCCACGGCCACAACGCCCTCGTCCCCTGGATATGGATCGCCACGATTTTCAATATCTGCGCCTTCTTCCTCTTTCTGTTCCCGAAGACGCGGGAGAATTTCGTCACCCTGAACCTGGCCTGCATTCTCATGATCACCGGCATCTACATTGAAAAGGGCATGGGCCTTGTCATCCCGGGATTCATTCCCGATGTGCTCGGCGAAATCTATGAATACATGCCGACGATGCACGAGATCATGATCACCGTGGGTGTCTGGGCCATGGGCGCCCTCCTGTATACCCTCCTCCTCAAGTTCGCCATCCCGGTGTACCTGGGAAAGGTGAGATTCGAGACGAAAAAGACGGCGTAAGAAACAGTCGCGGAATCAAGAGAAAATGCGGGGGCCTCCGAAAAGAGGCCCTTTCGTTTATCCTATCGTTGTCCTATCGTTGCAATGCGTCCTCAGGAAAGGCGGGGTGAAAATGCCACTACACGGTAGTCAGTAGATGACAACAGATAGGAACCAGAGGATGAACGCACCGACGGGGAGGCTGATGTGGTGAAGAGCGGCTGTGTCTGTTGATATCAAAAGGCAGTCATGCAACAGGCGCTGAACACCCCGAGATGCACACCCATAGGCCCGACCGAATGGCGGGGTGAAGCGCCGAAAAGCATCGGTGCTGCGAAACCGCTGCCGTCCCGCTGAGAGTATGTAAGCAAAACTGTTGATGATACAAGGGATGAAATCTTCAACAACCAATAATAAAAAATCATGCTCGCTATCAGCGAGGCTTTGAGGCGATTTGCCCGGCCTTTTCTGCAATTATAAGGTTTATTTGATGCGCCGGGATATCGCTTTGAACTCCTCGGTGCCGGCGACCTTGAGCAACTGGAAGAGGACCGTCTCGGTGCTGGTGATGACAGCCCCGGCGTCCCGCATGAACCCGAGGCCGACTTTCCAGTTCTCCTTCGTCCGTGAGCACTGGGCGTCGGCGACGGAATGGACGTAGAACCCTTCCCTGAGCAGGCCGAGGCATGTCTGGAGGACGCAGATGTGGGTCTCCATGCCCGTGAGAATGGTCGTTTGCCGTTTCGTCTCCCTGAGTTTCCCGATGAAAGGCGGAATCTCGCAGCAACTGAAGGTGAGTTTTTCAATGGGCTCGTATGCCGTCAGAACGTCACGGATCTCCGGGACGGTGGGGCCGATGCCCTTGGGATACTGTTCCGTCAGGATGACGGGGATATGCATCATTTTGCAGAGTTCGATGAGGTGAACCGTATTGCTCACGACGGGATCCCTCATCTTCATGGCCGCTGCGAGGCGATCCTGGATGTCGACGATCAGGAGGACGGCGTCGTCCTTGTCAAGAAAGAATCTGTCCATACAAGCCTCCATTCAATAGGGATTCAAAATACAACATTGACAGCCTCGTAAAAAGTCCCGTAAAGGGTTTATCCGTCATTCCCGTGCAGACGGGAATCCAGTCCTTCAGGTAGTTATTTGTACTCTGCATACCCGCTCCCCGCTTACTATCCGCGGGGACAAGCTTCGCGGGTATGACGACTATTTACGAGATCGTCAACATTCAAGGTTCAACAGTATCACCACAGCCGCCCTCCGGAAAGGCAAGGGGCACCAAACCACCCTTTGCTGTGTCTGTTGATATCAAAAGCCAGTCATGCAACAGGCGCTGAACACCCCGAGATGCACACCCATAGGCCCGACCGAATGGCGGGGTGAAGCGCCGAAAAGCATCGGTGCTGCGAAACCGCTGCCGTCCCGCTGAGAGTATGTAAGCACAACTGTTGATGAGACAAAGGATGAAATCTTCAACAACCAATAATAAATGATCATGCTCGCTATCAGCGCGGCTTTGAGGCGCCTTGTCCCGCCATTTGGTGCATCTGCCAAACGGTCCTCATCATCGCATTGGAAAGGCTTTGAACCATAGTTGCCTTCCCGGAGGATGCGTCGCCTTCACCAGGGCTTTGAGGCGCTTTGAGATGCCTTTTTTTGCAACAGAACAGAAAGGTCAAGGCCCATTATTCTATGGTTCGCCTATCCGTTCCGTTATGAACCTCCTGATCAGCGATGCCGCCTCGTCGACGGAGACCCTGTCTGTCTCGATAACCAATTCGGCACCGAGCGACTCCTCGTAAGGGACCTGCAGACCCGGCACGGGGGCGCCGACCATCCCTTTACGGTATATGTCGGGAGGCGCGCCGTGACGGTCTTTTCGTGACGCCTCCCTTGCCATACAGACATCGAGGGGGCACCGCAGGTAGATCTCGGCAAAACGGGAAGCGGACGCACGGGCGAGGTCCCGCCATTGTCTCCTGTTGCCCGTCGCATCGATGATGACGTGATGCCCGAGGTCTGACAGGATGTGTGCTGTGTAGACAAGAGAGCGGTACACGATGTCCCTCTCCGCATCCGAATATGTCGGCACGGGTGTGACGACCTTCCGCATCTCGTCCATCCGGAGGATGACAAATCCGGGGAAGTCGTTTTTTATCCTGTCCGCGACGGCACTCTTGCCGCTGCCGGGCAGACCGGTGATCCAGAGCACAAGGCCCTTCATGGGTACAAGTATACAACAAGAACAGAGCGAAGTCGATGGGCGCGTTGTTGCCACGATGCCCCTGAAATTCTTGATATACCTTACAAATCAGGATGTTATTGCGATTGACTAAAGACGCCCCGTGAAGGTAATATGTCTCTATGCAACACGCCGACTACGTCCCCCTGCACCTGCATACCGAATACAGCCTTCTCGACGGCGCCATCAAAATCGATGAGCTGGTAAAGAAGGCCGCCGATTTCCGCCTGCCCGCCCTTGCGATTACGGACCACGGAAACCTTTTTGGCGCCGTCGAGTTCTACCGCAAGGCGATGAAGGCGGGGATCAAGCCCATCATCGGCTGCGAGATCTATGTGGCCCCGAACAGCCGGTTCGACCGGGCCAAGTCGGCCATCGACCCCAACCTTCCCGAGGAGGCGGCCTTCCACCTCATCCTCCTTGCGCGGGACAGCGCGGGATACCGGAACCTGACGACGATCGTGACGAAGGCGTACCTTGAGGGGTTCTACTACAAGCCGAGAATCGACAAAGACCTGCTCGAGCAATACAGCGGCGGACTCATCGGGCTGAGCGCATGCCTCAAGGGCGAAGTGGCCTATTACCTTCAGCATGGCCAGATCGACAGGGCGAGAGAGGTGGCCCTTCAGTACAAGCATATCCTCGGTTCCGGTAATTTTTTCCTCGAAATCCAGTACAACGGTCTTGCCAAGCAGGACGAGGCGAACAAGAAACTCATCGAACTCGCCCAGGAGCTTCACATCCCCCTCGTTGCGACGAACGACTGCCATTACCTGCACAGGGAGGATTCGAAGGCCCATGACATTCTGCTCTGCATCCAGACGGGCAAGACCGTCCGTGACGACAAGAGGATGCGGTTCGAAACGGACCATTTTTACTTCAAGTCTCCGGAAGAGATGACCGAGGCGTTCAGGGACGTGCCCGAGGCGATCGCCAATACCGTCCTCATCGCCGAACGGTGCAATCTCGATTTTGCCCTCGGGAAGAACCTCCTTCCCCACTATGCCGTTCCCGAGGGGACGACACCCGATTCCTATCTCGAAGAACTCGCCGTGAAGGGGTTACGGGACCGGTTCCGGGACGGGCCGCCGGCGCATTATACCGACCGCCTCATGATGGAACTCGAGGTAATCAGGAGGACGCAGTACTCGTCCTATTTCCTCATCGTCTGGGATTTCATAAGCTACGCCAAGGGAAGGGGGATACCCGTCGGACCCGGCCGTGGCTCCGCAGCGGGGAGTCTTGTCGCCTACACCCTCGGCATCACCGAAATAGACCCCATTAAATACAACCTTCTCTTTGAAAGGTTCCTCAATCCCGACCGGGTGAGCATGCCCGACATCGATGTCGATTTCTGCAAGGACCGCAGGAACGAGGTCATTTCCTACGTCTCGGAAAAGTACGGCAAGGACCACGTGGCGCAGATCATCACCTTCGGCACAATGGCCTCGAGAGCGGCGATCCGTGACGTCGGGAGGGTGCTCGACCTGCCCTACGCCGAGGTCGACAGGATCGCCAAGCTCATTCCGACGGGGGCGGACATCAAAGACATCGCGGGTGCGCTGAATGTGGAGCCGCAGCTGCGGGAGCTTTCCGAGGCGGACCCCCGGGTCCATGAGCTCCTGGACATCGCCAGCCGTCTCGAGGGCCTGTCGCGGCACGCGTCGACCCACGCGGCGGGAGTCGTCATCGCTCCGGAGCCGCTGACAAACTTCACGGCGCTCTACAAGCATCCCTCCGAAGATACCGTCACAACGCAGTTCGACATGGGGTCCGTCGAGAAGGTGGGCCTGCTGAAATTCGACTTCCTTGGGCTTAAGACCCTGACGGTCATCGAGAAGGCCCTGCAATACATCAGGCAGAGCGGAAAGGACTTCAACCTGTCCGAAATACCCCTGGACGATGAAAAGACCTACCGTCTTCTCTGCACAGGCGAGACGACGGGCATATTCCAGGTCGAGAGCGACGGCATGCGCGACATCCTCGTGAGGATGCAGCCCAACCGTTTCGAGGAGCTCATCGCCCTCGTGGCCCTCTACCGGCCCGGGCCCATGGCCTGGATCGACGATTTCATCAGGTGCAAGAAGGGCGAACAGGAGATTACCTACGATCTGCCGGAGCTGAAGGAGATCCTCGGGGAGACGTACGGGATCATCCTCTACCAGGAGCAGGTGATGATGATCGCCAACAGGATCGCCAACTTCTCCATGGGGCAGGCGGACCTCCTGAGGCGCGCCATGGGCAAGAAGAAACAGGAAGAGATGGAAAAGCAGAAGGAGGTCTTCATCAAGGGAGCGGTTTCCAACGGCATCCCCGAGGGCAAGGCAAAGGACCTCTTCGAGCGCATGGAGCCCTTCGCGCGTTACGGATTCAACAAATCCCACTCCGCGGCGTATGCGTACATCGCTTACCAGACGGCCTATCTGAAGGCCCACTATCCCGTCGAGTTCATGACGGCGAACCTCAGTGCGGACATGGGCGACACCGACAAGGTCGTCAAGCTCATCGGCGAATGCAAACACATGTCGATAGAGATCCTTCCTCCCGACATCAATGAGAGCGAACGGGAATTCAAGATCGTCGGCAACTCCGTCCGTTTCGGCCTCGAGGCGGTCAAGGGGGTCGGCTCCTCGGCCATCGACGTCATGATCCAGGACAGGCAGGACGGTCCCTTCCGCTCCTTCGAGGATTTTCTCACGAGGATGGACTCGAAAAAAGTGAACAAGAAGGTGGTCGAGAGCCTCATCAAGGCCGGGGCCTTCGACTCGCTTTACACCGAGAGCCCTTGTGTCGCCCGCGGGCGGGCCATGGACGCCCTGCTGTCGCCGGTGTCCGCGAAGTCCCTCGGCATGAGTCTCTTCGGGGAGCCTGAACCGTCTGCAGGATCCGATTCGAAAAGCTGGGACGAACCGACCATCCTGAAATACGAAAGGGAGGCCCTCGGTTTCTACCTCTCAGGCCATCCCCTCTCCCGTTACCGCAGGACACTCGCCGGTCAGGGCGTCATCACGATCTCGGGCATCGAAGAGAGGGCTGCCGCGCCCGGCGAAGGGCAGGAAGTGACCGTGGCGGGCATGATCGGCGACATGAGGAACAGGGCAAGGGAAAAGGGCGTCACCGCCTATCTCACCATCGAGGACGAAACGGCAAACTGCGAAGTCCTCGTCTTCCCCGACCTGCACAGGAAGCACACGGACCTGCTCAGGAAAGGCGCCGGCATTATCGTGCGGGGTCAGTTGTTCAGCGCTGAAAAGGGGACGAAGATCATCGCCAGGGAGATACAGAACCTGGACGGGGTGGAGCTCACGATCAGGTACGAGGTGTCCGTCGGAGGGTCCGATACGGATGAGCTGACGAGGAAGCTCAAGGGCATCAGGAAATACCTCGGCATGAACAGGAAGGCGAAGGAGAACTGCTCGCTGTACCTCAAGGTCGTTCTCCCGGAATACTGTGTCGTCATCACGTCCCAGCTGCAGCCCGCAAACAACTTCCGCGAGGAAGTGGAACGGATAACGGGGAACGCCGTCCGGGTCCTATGAGCCATTATCTCGATTTCGAAAGACCTCTGGAGGAGCTCGAATCCAGGATCAGGGAGCTGAAAAGGCTCACCGAAGGAAAGGAGACCGAGATGCCGGCGGAGATCAGGAAACTCGAAAAAAAGGCGAAAGACCTGAGGACGGAGATCTTCTCCAATCTCAATGCCTGGCAGAGAACGCTCATCGCCCGCCATCCCGAAAGACCCTACACATTGGACTACGTCTCTCTCATCGCCGAGGATTTCGTCGAATTGCACGGTGACAGGAGGTTCGCCGACGATCCCGCCATCGTGGGCGGTATGGGCAGGATCGGGGGGATGCCGATGATGATCATCGGCCACCAGAAGGGAAGAGGGACAAAGGAGAGGATTTCGCGGAATTTCGGCCAGCCGAACCCTGAGGGGTACCGGAAAGCCCTGAGGCTCATGAAACTGGCGGAGCGATTCAGGAGGCCCGTCGTCACGCTTGTCGACACCCCCGGCGCTTATCCCGGCATGGGGGCCGAAGAGAGGGGCCAGGCCGAGGCGATCGCGACAAACCTCATGATGATGTCGCAGTTAAGAACGCCCGTCGTCTCCGTCGTGATCGGAGAGGGAGGAAGCGGCGGCGCCCTTGCCCTGACTGTCGCAGACAAGGTCGCCATGCTCGAACATGCCGTCTATTCCGTCATATCACCGGAGGGGTGTGCCGCCATACTCTGGAAGAGAAACGGGGAACTGTCCACCGATGACTACCTCCGCGCGGCCGAGGCACTGAAATTGACGGCCCAGGACCTGAAAGGCTTCAAGATCATCGATGATATCATTCCCGAACCCCTCGGGGGCGCCCACCGGGACCCGGAAACGGCGGCAAAGCGGATTGCGGACTATATCGTGAAAACCGTTGAGGGGCTCCAGGGGAAATCGCCGCACAGGCTCGTTGAGGAACGATATGTCAAAATACGGAAAATGGGGCGCGTCACGCCTCAAACAGGGCCTTGACGAAATCGCCGGGATCGAAGTCCTTGAGGTCGTCCACGCCTTCCCCGATCCCGATAAGCCGCACCGGGATGCCCGCCTCCCTCGTAATCGCGAATATGATGCCTCCCTTCGCCGTGCCGTCGAGCTTGGTGAGGGCGATACCGGACACCCCGATGGCCTCGTTGAATATCTGCGCCTGTCTGAGCGCGTTCTGACCCGTCGTCGCGTCGACGATGAGCAGGGTCTCCTGGGGGGCGTCAGGCACCGATTTCTTCACGACACGGTTGATCTTCTTCAACTCTTCCATCAGGGGGCTCTTGGTGTGGAGTCTCCCTGCCGTATCGATAATGACCACATCGACGCCCCGGTGTTTGGCCGCCTCGACGGCGTCAAAGGCGACTGCCGCGGGGTCGGCGCCGCTCTGGTGTTTGATGATGTCGGCCCCTGTCCGGCTCGCCCAGATTTCGAGCTGTTCGATGGCGGCTGCCCTGAAGGTGTCGGCCGCAGCGAGGATGACGGAATAGCCGTCATTGATGAACCGTGAGGCCAGTTTGCCGATCGTCGTCGTCTTGCCGACACCGTTGACGCCGACGGTGAGTATGACGAAGGGCCGCTCTCCGAAGAGAACAATGGGCTGGGACCTGCCGAGGAGCGACGACATCCTCTCCCTCAGATAGTTCTTCACATCGTCAGGGGTACGCACGGCGCCCTCCCTCACCTTTTCCCGCAGTAAGTCCATGATCTCTTCCGTCGCCTTGCCCCCGAGATCGGAGGTGATCAGGATCTCTTCAATGTCATCGATCGTGGATTCGTCGATCCTGCGCTCGACAAGGACCGATTCGACCCGCTCGATGATCGTTTGTTTCGTCTTTTGCAGTCCCGCCTTGAGTTTATCGAAAAATCCCATGGCTCCTCACTCGTTATGGCATATTTCGTGCCGGTCCTGATGCGGTGAATCGGAGTCGTTTCAGTATGTGATTAAAGGGCAGGAAACGACCAGGCGACCGGCAAGTTGATGGATATAGTAGCACAATGGCCGTTCCGGATTCATCAGCCCGAAAGGGGCAGGGGTTTTAGGGGAGGCGCGCCCGCAGGGAGATCGGATAGCAACTCCTTGATAAAAGATATATATCTCTGATACCATTATTGATGCCTGAGGACAGCATGAGGGCACGTCTGCTGCTGAGAGTCATCGCAAAAACTGTAGACTTCCTCATAATCGCCGTTGCTACGAAAACTGTGCCCCATATCGGATTTCTCGCCGGTCTTGTCTCCCTCTCCATCAGTGACGGCCTCTTTTGATGGGAGAATCGCGGAGAAGACGGTACAGCGACTCAGGGTCGACTCCGGAACACTTTAAGACAGGAAACCGTGCAGGAGGAGGAAAGCAGTGTTCTTTCAGAAAATTCTCGGTATTTTTTCCACAGACCTCGCCATAGATCTCGGGACGGCGAATACCCTTGTCTACGTCAAAGGCAAGGGCATCATATGCAACGAACCGTCCGTCGTTGTCCTCCGCAGGGACAACAAGAAACCCGTCGCCGTCGGTATGGAGGCGAAGGAGATGCTCGGAAAGACGCCGGCGAACATCATCACGATCAGACCCATGAAAGACGGCGTGATTGCCGATTTCGACGCGACGGAGGAAATGCTCAAATACTTCATCGCCAAGGCCCACGACCGCAAGAGTTTTCTCTCTCCCCGGGTCATCATAGGCGTTCCCTCGGGTATCACGCAGGTGGAGCAGCGGGCCGTCAAGGACGCCGCCCTTGCCTCGGGAGCGCGGGAGGTGTATCTCATCGAAGAACCGATGGCCGCTGCCATGGGTGTCGGCCTGCCCATCGACGAGCCTTCGGGAAACCTCATCGTCGACATCGGCGGCGGGACGACGGACGTCGCCGTCATATCGCTGGAGGGCATCGTCTGCAGCAAGGCGGTGAGGGTCGGCGGGGATAAGATGGACGAGGCGATCATGGCGTACATCAAGAGAAAGTACAATCTCATGATCGGAGAGCGCACGAGCGAGCAGATCAAAATAACGCTCGGCTCGGCATACGACACGAGCAAGACGGAGTCGATGGAAGTGAAGGGACGGGACCTCATCTCCGGCATCCCGAAGGGGATCAACGTGACGGCCACGGAGATCCGTCAGGCCCTGCAGGAAAGCATCGGGATCATCATCGACACCATCAAGGTCACCCTCGAAAACACGCCTCCCGAACTCTCGGCCGACATCGTCGACAGGGGCATCGTGCTCGCCGGAGGGGGAGCACTCCTCAGGGGCCTCGACATACTCATCAGGGAGCAGACCGGGGTCCCCGTCGTCGTTCCCGATGACCCGCTCACGGCCGTTGTGCGGGGATGCGGCGCCATGCTCGACAAACTGGACCTTCTGAGGAAGGTGGCATTGAACACGAGTTAATGACGAAGGGGAAGAAGAGACTTTTTTTTCTGTTCGTCCTTGTCTGCTCATTGTTCGTTCTCATGGTCCTTCAGCAAAGGATCATATCGTTTTCTTCTCTCAGGGGCATCGCCTATCCCTTCACCTACGTCAACAGTGTCGTCGTGTCAATAAGGACCGGCATCAGTGACCACTGGCACGCCTATGAGGAAAACAAGCTCCTGAAGAAGGAGCTGACCGGACTTCGTCTTGAGCAGCAGCGGTATGATGAGGTGATCAGGGAAAACGAGCGGATACGGGAGCTGCTGACCCTCACGGAGCGCAATCCCAGATACGTCGCCACGTGCCGGGTCATCGCCCGCGGCTATGACCGTCTCCTCAACACCCTCCTGCTCGACAAAGGAAGCCGAAGCGGCATCCGGAAAGACATGGCGGTGGTCACGGCGAAGGGGCTCGCCGGGAGGATTCATGCCGTCGGTGAAAATCATTCGGAGATGCTCCTCCTGTGGGACCCGAACTTCTCCGTTGCTGTCCGGTTCGAAGACAGCAGGCGGGAAGGCGTCGTCTCGGGAACTGGACAGGCGTTATGCGTCCTGAAATACCTCTCGCCTGAAGAAAAAGTCGAAAAGGGTGAAGTCGTCATAACGTCGGGACTGGACGGGATTTTTCCCCAGGGGATTCCCGTCGGCGCCGTCTCCGAGGTGAGCAGGGAAGGCTCGGCATTTTACCTGTCCGTTGTCATTCAGCCTTTTCAGCCCTCCGGTACGGTTGAAGAAGTCGTCATCCTCAAAAGACCCTCTGATGCCCGTGATGTTCCATAAGATTCCGCCGTTGAAATGGATTCTTGCGGCCCTCGCCGTGTATATCGTCCAGACGACGCTCACTTTTTTCGGCATTCCCCTCAGTCTCGGCATCGCACTTGTTTATGCCTTTCTCCTGAAGACCCTCTATGAGCAGACGAAGGTCAGTGAATACCGGGGGATGCAGGCGGAACTCAAAGGCACGGCCTTCGGGATGGGGACGGGCATGGTTGAAGACCTGCTCGCAGGCTCTATCGTGGGGCCGGGCATCTTCAGCAAGGGGTTGATAGGGTTTGGCGGCGCGGCGCTCTTTTCCGACGCCATTCTTCGATGGTCCCCCCTTGTGGGCGCCGTTCTGATCAGCGTCATGACCTTCATGGACGGTCTGCTGATCATGCTCCTGCGGATCCTTTTTTCGGAAACGCAGATCAACAGGGCGGATGCGCTCTTTGCCCTCTCCATCCAGATGCTCATCAACATACCTTTCGGGCTGCTCCTGAAACCGAGGAGCGAAACGCCGTGACTACCCTCTACCGCAGAATCCAGATCGGGTCCTATGTCATCCTCATCTTCGTCCTGGTCCTCGGGCTGAGGCTCATGCAGCTTCAGGTGATCGAGGCGGACAAGTTCAAGCGGTTATCAGAGCAGAACAGGCTGAGAATTCTGCGGGTCCCCGCGGCAAGGGGCATCATCTTCGACAGGAACGGCGTCGCCCTCGTGAAGAACATCCCCTATTTCAGCGTCTCGATCATGCCCGAGTCGAAGCAGACCGTCGATACGGCCGCCCTTGCCGAGCTGCTCGGGATGAGCAGGGATGACGTGGAGGAAAGGCTGAACAGGAAGAACCTGAGCCCCTTTGTCCCCATAAAGCTCAGGCTGGGTCTGACACAACGGGAAGTGGCCCGCATCGAGGCGAGGAGAGCCGATTTCCCCGGGCTCTCCATCGATACCGACATGGGCCGCGAGTATATCTTCGGGAAGGCGGGCTCACAGGTGGTCGGGTACCTCGGCAAGATCACGAACGCGCAGCTCATGAACCCCCATCTCAGGAACTTCCCGCCTGACACCATGATCGGGCAGTGGGGGATAGAGGCGATGTACGATGAACAACTGAGGGGAACGGCCGGGGAGAAGATCATCGAGATCGACGCCCTCGGGAGGGAACTGCGCCTTATTCACGAACAAAAGCCCATGAGAGGAAAGGACATCACCCTCAGCATCGACATAGAGGTTCACAGAGCTATGGAGGGAGCCTTCGGTGAAAAGGCGGGAGCCGTCGTGGCCCTCGATCCCCGGTCGGGAGAGGTCCTTGCCCTTGAAAGCATTCCCACGTTCGATCCCAATGTCTTCGCCCGCGGCATGACAGCCGCCGAGTGGAAAGCACTCGTCGAGAACAAGAAAAACCCCATGCTCAACCGTGCCCTGCAGAGCCAGTATCCGCCGGGGTCGACCTTCAAGATCATCACCGCCGTCGCTGCTCTCGAGCGGGGCCTTATTACGCCGGACATGAGAGTATACTGCAAGGGGGGGATCTCCTATGGTCCCTGGACCTTCGGATGCTGGCAAAAGGGAGGGCACGGCTCCGTCAATCTCCACCGGGCCATCGTGGAATCCTGCGATGTCTATTTCTATGAAGTCGGCAGAAGGCTCGGCATCGATGCAATCAGCCAGTATGCGCTCGCTTTCGGTTTCGGAAAGGAGACGGGACTCGCCATCCACCCGGTGAAGGAAAGAAGGGGCCTGATACCGACTGCCGAATGGAAGAAAGACAACAAGGGCCTGCCCTGGTATCTGGGGGACACCTTCATGTCGGCCATCGGTCAGGGTTTCATAACGGCGACTCCCCTCCAGACAGCCCTCATGATGTCGACCTTTGCAAACGGCGGGACGGTCATTGCTCCCACTTTGATAAAAGGGGAGTCGGGACGCCGCGAAACGCTGGGTCTTCGTCCTGATACGCTTGCATTGGTAAAAAAAGGTCTCGCCGGGGTGGTGAACGAAGGCAACGGCACGGCAAAGGGCGCCCGTTCGGCAATGACGGTCATCGGGGGCAAGACCGGGACTGCCCAGGTCATCGGCAAGAGAAAGGGCCCCGTCGCCGAGCGCTTCATGGACCACGCATGGTTCGTCGCATTCGCGCCGGTTGAGGAACCGGAGATAGCCGTCGCAATTTTTGTCGAACACGGCGGAAGCGGCGGAAAAACGGCGGCTCCCCTTGCCAGAAGAGCCGTTGATGCATACATGAAGAGCAAGAAGAAAGCGGAAAAGGCGGACAGTCAGTGAAAGTAAACATTAATCCCCGTTTTTTCAAGAGTTTCGACTGGCTCACATTCGCCGTCATCATCGTTCTCGCGCTCATCGGCATCGCGACGATATACAGCGCCACACGACCCATCACCGCGCCTGAACATCCCGATTTCTACCTCAAACAGATGGTCTGGCTGTCCATCAGCGTCGCCGCTCTGCTCATCGTCATCAGCTTCGATTATGTCTGGCTGTACCGCTTTTCCATGCCCCTGTACGGTGTCGGCTTTTTCCTCCTCGTCTTCGTGCTGTTCGTCGGCAGGACCACCATGGGCGCGCAGCGATGGATAAGCCTGGGCCCCCTTTCCTTTCAACCCTCGGAATTTTTCAGGGTCGTCTTCATCATCGCCGCGTCGGCCTTTCTGTCGAGGAGCGGTCAGCACATACAGAAGGATGTGTTCCTGAAAAGTCTCGTTCTCTTCGGTATTATTCCGCTTGCGCTGCTCATCAAGCAGCCCGATCTCGGTACGGCCGTTCTCCTCGCAACAATCCTCGTCACCCTGCTCCTGTCGAAAGGCGTCAGCAGGAGGGTCATCACCGCCGTCGTCATCATAGCGCTCATCTCGGTGCCCTTCGTCGGCCACATCCTGTGGGAAGGACTGAAGGACTACCAGAAAAACCGCATCATCGCCTTCATGGACCCCGACGTGGACCCCGCCGGCATCGGATATAACATCAACCAGTCGAAGATCTCGATCGGCTCGGGCGGTCTGTTCGGAAAGGGGTACCTCAAGGGAACACAGGGACCTCTCAGGTTCCTGCCCGAAAAGCACACGGACTTCATATTCGCCGTCTATTCCGAGGAATGGGGCTTTGCCGGGAGCCTTTTCCTCGTCGCCGTCTATCTCGTGCTTTTCCTGCGGGGACTCGACACGGCCGTAAAGGCCAAGGACGAGTTCGGCCGTCTGCTCGCTACAGGCATCACGTTCATGTTTTTCATCTATTTCTTTGTCAATATCGGGATGACCCTCGGCATGATGCCCGTCGTGGGAGTACCCCTGCCCTTCGTGAGCTACGGCGGAACGGCCCTCCTCAGCAATTTCATCGCCGCCGGCATACTCATCAGTATCAGGACAAGACGGTTCGAGCTTTTCTATCCGTAGAAAAGGGTATGATACAATACAGATTAACGGATCGTTACCGGTCTGAAAACTCATCGAGCGGAGGGCATCATGAAGGTCATAGAAGGAGAAATTCAGGCCCAGGGGCTTAAATTCGGCATCGTCGTGAGCAGGTTCAACGATTTCATCACGTCGAAACTCCTCGACGGCGCTATCGACGGTCTGCTGCGGCATGGCGCAAGCGAGGACGACATCGAGGTCGTGAGGGTGCCCGGTTCTTTCGAGATCCCCCTCGTCGCAAAGAAGATGGCCGCGCAGGAGCGGTTTGACGCGGTCATCTGCCTCGGGACGGTCATCAGGGGAGCCACCCCCCATTTCGATTATGTGGCCTCCGAGGTGTCGAAAGGCATCGCCGTCGCCGCCCTGGAGACGGGGGTCCCGATCGCTTTCGGCGTACTGACGACGGACACGATAGAACAGGCCGTCGAAAGGGCGGGCTCCAAGTCGGGCAACAAGGGATGGGATGCAGCCCTCACGGCGATCGAAATGGCCCAGGTCATAAAGAAGCTTCCGTTACGATGAAGAGGCGGAAGGCTCGGGAGTATGCCCTGCAGTTCATCTACCGCATCGACTTCCTGGAGGCCTGGAAATCGCTGGACACCGGCAGGCTCACCGAAGACCTCTCGTCGTTCTGGACGGAGACGAAGGAGAAGGATGAGGACGTCAGGCAATTCGCAGAAGAGATTATAGGGGGAACGATCACCCAGCTGGGCAGAATCGACGGCTTGCTCCAGGATGTGGCGGATCGATGGAAACTCTCGCGCATGGCGAGCATTGACCGGAACATCCTGCGGCTGGCCACCTATGAGATCCTCAGCAGAAGCGAAATTCCCGCCGCCGTGATCATCAACGAGGCCCTTGAGATCGCGAAGAAATACTCCACGTCCGAATCAGCCTCCTTCATCAACGGGATTCTTGACAGGATTGCAAGGGAAAACAGGGGACAGACCGTTCCCTGAGTCCGCGGGCGCAATCACAGATGAATTCTCATGAAATACGCTGTTCTGTCGGATGTTCACGGGAACCTCGAGGCGCTGGCGGCTGTCCTTGAGGACATCAGGGAAAGGGGAATCAGAGAGGTCCTCTTTCTTGGTGATGCCGTCGGATACGGCCCGGACCCCGGCGCATGCATCGAACTCCTCCATGCTTCGTGCGCCGCTTCCATCGCGGGCAATCACGACCGGGCCGTTCTCGGCCTTACGGACCCCCGTCGCTTCAATGACGCCGCCCTCCAGGCCATCGTGTGGACCCGTGACCGGTTAAACGAGACCCACGCGGCCCTTCTTGCTCAATATCCGCTTGCTCTGCCGGTCCTGTCGCATGACTGTTTTCTCGTTCATGGCACTCCCCATGAACCCGATCAGTGGCATTACCTCATGTCTCTCCATGACGCCGGGCACAATTTCAATGCCTTTGATAAAAAAATCTGTATGGTCGGACACACCCACCAGCCCTTCATCATAGAACGCCTCCCCTCGGGAGAGCTTGTCATGTACCGTCAGGAAGCATGTATCGGCGATTTGGAGCGGTACATCATGAATGCCGGCAGCGTCGGCCAGCCCCGCGACGGGGACCCGCGGGCATGCTATCTGGAAGTTGGTGACGATGTGGCGAGAATTCGCCGCATTTCATACGATATCGGGAAGACACAGAGAAAGATAGTGCGGTCAGGCCTTCCTGAATCGCTCGCCATCCGGCTTGCCCTGGGGCGGTGAGACATTTTCAAGGTTCGAGATGTCTTTTCGCTCCATGCGCCCGACCGAAAGGCGGGGCGAAGGCGCCGACAAGCATCGGTGCTGCGAAACCTTTGCCTTCCCGCAAGACCATTGCAGGCTGAAGGTCAATGACACAAAGGACGAATTACTGATAAACCAACAATAAATAATCCCTATAGTTGCATAGAAAGGCGGGGCGAAGCGCCTCAAAGCCTTGCTGAAGGCGACGATAAGCCTCGTTATGTTTGTTTTTCAGGATTCTACTCTTTGTTTGATCGACCATTGGCTTGAAAGGTTGTCTTCCGTGAGGGTTATGGTGTCGCCGCAGCAAGGTTTTCGGCGCATACGCCCCGCCTTTCCCGGGAGTGTATTGCAACAATAAGGTAATCATGCTCGCTATCAGCGAGGCTTTGAGGCGCTTCGCCCCGCCTTTTCATGCAACAGGGGAAATACAAAGGAGGTTTTTATGGACGCCGTTGTTGTGTACATCACTGCGCCGAATGAGGAGGAGGCGGCGAGGATTGCCGCTGCGCTTGTGGAAGAGAGACTCGCCGCCTGCGTGAACATCGTCAGGAGCATCCGTTCCATCTACCGGTGGCAGGACAAGACGGAAGATGAGCCTGAAGTGCTCATGATCGCCAAGACGCGGGGGATGCTCTTCGAACGCCTCATGCGTCGCGTGAGGGAACTGCACAGTTACACCGTTCCGGAAATCATCGCCATGCCGGTCATTGCCGGCTCGGAGGATTATCTCCGGTGGATGGAAGAGGTCACGGGATGAAGGAGGGGGTGTGGACGGAGATTATCTGCAGGGGATTCTGTCCATACTTTAAAGAAGGGAAGGAAGAACTCCAGTGCGCTCCATACGCCCTGCTTAAGGAAACTTTTACAATCAATGAAATACGAGCGGCCCTCGATGCGTTGAGCGGGAAAGGTGAACCTGATTTCACCCGGGACGAGGAAATAGACGAGATCGCCTGCAGGGGGTGCGAGTTTCTCGCTGACGGGTGCGACTTCCGGCAGGACCGGTCAGGTCCTCCCTGCGGAGGATACACCGTTCTTGAGGCGCTCCTGAAGTGCTTCGGGTAATCCGCCCCTTCCCGCTGCAACTTCACCCTGCAGTTGCATGAAAAGGCGGGGCAAAGCGCTCTGAAAACAGTGTGAGTGTCAGTGTCACTACCGCTTCCTCCGGGAAGGCAGATATGTTCAAAACCTTTCCCATGAGATGATGAGGACCGTTTGGCAGATGCACCGAATGGCGGGACAAAGCGCTCTGAAAAACAGTGTCAGTGTCAGTGTGAGTGTCAGCAAAAGGTTCACCTTTTTCAGCCGCCGGCCTGAAATGCTCTCCACGGGACGGCAGCGGTTTCGCAGCACCGATGCTTTTCGGCGCTTCACCCCGCCATTCGGTCGGGCGTATGGGTGTGCATCTCAGGGTGTTCAGCGCCCGTTGCCTGACGGGGCTATTGTCATCGGCAGACACGGCAAGAGGTGGTCTGGGGATGGATAAGGTATCTTGGCGGAAAGGCTTTACACCACATCAGCCTTCCCGTCGGTGGGCGCGGTCTGGGTGCCGACTGTTCACTCCCGGTGACTTGATGACTCAATGACTCAATGACTTAATGACCCGACGACCGCCACGGTGGCGCAAACACCCCCCTTTCCTGAGTCCATATGCAACTTATTTGCGAAAAGGGCATGATTCCCCTATACTATTGCACGAAACCTGTCCTCCGCGAAAAGAAGCGTCAAAGAGGTGTGCTATGATGAATATCCTGGCTTTTTACGGAAGCCCCCGCCGACAGGGCAACACGTCGCGCCTGCTCCAGAGCGCCGTCAGGGGCGCCCGGGATGAGGGGGCCGATGTGGAGGAGATCGTCCTGCGCGATCTCAAGATGTCCCCATGCCTTGAAATATACGGCTGTGCAAAGACGGGCCGGTGCGCCATCCAGGACGACTTCCAGCAGGTCTATGACAAGATCCTCGCCTGCGACGGCATTATCCTGGCGACACCCGTGTTTTTTTATGCCGTCAGTGCCCATACGAAGATCCTGATGGACCGGTGTCAGTCCCTTTGGGTGAAGAAATACTGGCTTGAGAAAGAGTCCCTCCCCCTGAAGGAAAGGAGCCGGAAGGGCCTCCTCATCTCGGTGGGGGCGACGAAGGGGAAAAAGCTCTTCGAGGGCATCATGCTGACGACCCGTTATTTCTTCGATGCCATAGACGGCGCGCTCTGGAAATCTCTCCTGTACAAGGACCTCGATTTTCAGGACGACATCCTGAAATATCCTGAATACCTCACCGAAGCCTACGAGACGGGCAGGGAGTTCGTGCGGGCACTGGAAAGCCCGGCCTGAGCAAACGGTGCAGTTGCATGAAAAGGCTGGGCGAAGCGCTCTGAAAAACAGTGTCAGTGTGAGTGTCAGTGTCAGTAAAAAGGCTCACTTTTCGGCCATTTGCTTGAAACGTCGTCTTTTCTAACGGTTACGGTGTCGCCGCATCAAGGTTTTCGGCCCATACACCCCGCCTTTCCTGAGTGCGTAATGCAACGAGAAGGCTAAGCGTCTTCGGATTCGACGAGGCCGGTCAGCTCGTTCATAAGGGTTTTGACAGTCACGATCCTGTCCACCCTGTCTGCATTCGTGCCGACGGTATAGAGGGGCTGTTCCTTGTCCGGGTTGTATCCGGCGGAGCTGAGGAGCCCGTTGCAAATACAGAAGTACTCTTCGTTGCTCAGTTTGGCCGGGCAGCGCGTGAACTTTCCCTCGGCATCCTTCAGGAGTACGTATCCCTTGTCACACTTCGGCTCCCTCAGGCGTTTCAGCGATGACTGATACATGGGGGAGTGCCTGATGATCCTGAAGGGGAGACCGCAGGGCGAGCCCGGCCGGTGGGCGACGATGATGTCCTCGGTCTGCGCGTCGATGACCGCCTGCTTGTAGAGCGGCGTCGCGCTGCTTTCCTCCGTCGCGAGAAAGCGTGTGCCCATCTGGACCCCGTCCGCTCCCATCTCCATGAACCTCACGATGTCTTCATAGGTATAAATACCGCCTGCGACGATGACGGGGATATTTCCTTTTTTCTGGGCCATCTCCTTGACGGGCGGGAACAGGTTTTCGAGCCTGTTCGATTCGAGATTGATCTGGTCGATCTTGAATCCCAGGTGCCCTCCTGCAAGGGGCCCTTCCAGGACGACGGCGTCGGGTCTGAACCCCAGTTTCTCCCACTTCTTGCAGATCAGGTCAAGGGCGCGGGCCGAGGAGACGATGGGGATGATGGCTGTGTCCTTCGGAGGCTGGATCGCGGGGAGGTTCATGGGCAGGCCGGCGCCTGAAATGATCGCATCGGCGCCGGCGTCGATGGAAGCCCTGACTGAAGCCTCATAATCCTTCACAAGGGCGACCATGATGTTGATGCCGGCAAACCCGCCGCCCTCTTTCGACAGGGCGATTTCCTCGTAGACGGCGTCATATGTGGAATATCGTTTGCCTCTTCTCTTCGACAAAAGACGATCGAGACAGGCGCTCGAAACGATACCCATACCGCCCTCCTCGGCAACGGCACGCGCGAGGGGGTACAGCGAAACGCCGACTCCCATTCCTCCCTGGATGATCGGAAGGGGGATTTTTTTCCCTTTTATGATAAGCGGGGGAAGTTTCAATTTCAAAGTGTGAGGACGATCCTCCCTTGTGTTCAGAAGGAATAAGAACCGATTTAAATAATAATTATTATACCTGATTTAATCAAGAAAATATTTATCCCGGCGGTGCGGAAACCGTCCCGCCTTTGCATGCGGCGACAAAGTCCGGCATGAGTGATCACCCGAGTCCGAAACAGCTTGACAGCGAGACTTTGGAAACGAGGAGAGAGTTCGGCTTCTGACGCAAAATTCGCGGGCAGACCTCTCCTCGTGCCGGATCATTATGGACAACAGTGATGCGTGATATAATAGAAAGTGGAAATGAAGTATCTCCTCTATTTTCTCATCGGCGGCTTTACGGTCACTGTCGTCACGTACGTATCATCACAGGGCAAGGGTCTCTTCGCCGCCTTCGTCGCGAACATGCCCGTCATCACCTTCGTGACCTTCCTGACGATCTATTTCGCCGCAGGACAGGAGGCTGTCCTTGCCTATGCCAAAGGCCTGCTCATTATGCTCTTTCCCTGGCTCGCCTACATCTTCGCAGTCATTTTCCTGTCGCCGCACCTGTCGCTCCTTCCTTCTCTTGCCATCGGGATTCTTCTTTATTTCTCCCTCGCCTATGTCATTCTGACAAAAACCGGCTGACAGCCCCCTGTCAGTCCTTCACCGTTACGGTGCTTTCCCGGAGACTTTTCATCACCACGGATAGAGGCATTCATCAGGAATGAGCCTTTTCCTTTTCGAAACTAGTCCCTTGTTGTTGCGACCGACGGCGAAAACATGATCTTCCCGGTCCTGCTGAAATCTATCGAGACGATTCCCGTCGGCGAGATGTCGGAAAAGTTCCTCTTTGACGTCTCCGCGCTTCAGCCGCCCTATCTTCTCCACCGTCTCCGTGAAGGGCGGAAACGCGGAAAAGACGTTCCGAAAAGTATCTTCCAGCAAGGAAAACGAGCTACTTGCCGTGTCGTGCACATCGCCGCCGGACCCCTGTCCCGGCATCCTCATCAGTCCGCTCCTGCCGTCCGAAAAATCGATGATGAAAGGGCTGTCGCCGAAGAGGTACAGGTCGGACACGATCACCTCTCTTTCCATTATCCGCCCAAGTTGCTTTATGACCCCTGCCCGCGCCGCCGGCACAGGGATATCACGGTGCAGGCACAGGTATTCACCGGACCGGTCATGATTGATGAGCGTATTGAGGGTCCTGGCAACAACCTGGTGCTCAGGAAAGAGCATGCATGCGACGGGCCTGGCAGGGTAGATCATGCATCGATCAGCCTTGAGGAAGTCACAGGGTTTCCTGAGTTTGACCGACGCGATGGCAATGGGCTCATGCCTCTCGTGAGGCAGGATCCCGAGGAAGCAGAACTGTTCGTATAATTCTTCGGGCTGGATCTTCAGAAAATGGGCTGCGCAGAGAATATCAAAGACTGTCACGGGGATGTGCATGTCCGGCCTCCTGCAACCCGGCTTGGAGCAGCGGTCATCGCATCGCAGGGCGGAGTGCAGACCGCCGAGATGATGCCTCATGGCGGAGTATTCCCCGATATCGGGCGAAAAGGGTGTCGTTATTCCCCGCTTCATAAAAATAAGGAGCGGAGACTAACCCGTCAGTAATCCCCGGTCCTTCAGGGCCTGAACCAACTGGTCGTATTCAAACCGGTACCGGTACCCGAGTTGAACGATCACTTCATAGGGATCAGGATCATCAAGATCGATCGCGGCAAGGAACCGGTCAAACAGCGCGGTAAAGACAGCACGCTTTTCCTTGTCAAAGTATGAGTCCTCGAAGGCGTTCACGATTTTTACGGCGGTGTCCTCTATTTCTCCCATTGGTCACCCCTCTTCATGTTCTTTTCCTCATTATACCACGGCTTTCTCTTGAGGGAACGGGGCAGTCATGATAGAATAAGGCGGAAAGGGGCAGGCGATCGTGGAGATAACAACACAACGGGTGTCGACACTCGAGCTAATCCTCCGGTGGAGCAGCACGGATGCCCGTCACACCGACAGGCTATATGTCCGGAAGGTGAATTTCTGGCGGGACATCTTCCCCGGTGAGGTCCGTGATGACCTCATGGGGAAAAGAGAGGGCGATGTGCTCACATACGACCTGCTGCCCGGAAAAATCGTGCCCCCCTTTGACGAAGGATATATCTTCCCTCTGGAACACCCGCACTTTGACAATCGTTATGACAGGGACAGGTTTGTCGAGCCCCGGTTCGGACGTTTCTATCCAAAGGGCATGCTGAAGGCGCTGCCCGGCATATTCCGTTCGAATATGGAGCCCTTTCGCTGTGTCGGGGTCGATAATGCTTCACTCATGGTCGATTTCAATCATCCCCTCTCGCAGAAGGATATAGGCCTGACCGTGCTTGTCCGCGATGTCCGTCAGAAACTGGGTGAACTGGGCGGAAGCTGCAATGACTGGCTGGCGGCGGCAACCGACGGGCCGGGCATGCAGGCCCGGTGGCGCGGGAACCCGACGGATTTTTTTGCCGATGACCCCTATCGCCGGCCCGACGAGAGCAGCGACAGGCTCTTTTACCGGGAGCCGCGTTTTGTGACCCATGTCGACGACAAAGCCCTCGAGGTTATTACCGGTCTGTACGAAACACTCCTCGCTCCGGACATGAAGGTGCTCGATCTCATGAGCAGCGTGAAATCCCACCTGCCGGCCCGTTTCATTCTCCGTTCCGTCACAGGGCTGGGTCTGAACAGCGAAGAGATGGCCCAAAACCGGCAGCTCACGTCATCAGTGGTCCATGACGTGAATGAGGACCCCGTCCTGCCTTTCGGCGACAATGAGTTCGACGCCGTCGTCTGTTCGGTATCCATTGAATATGTGATCCGTCCCCGTGAGCTTTGCCGCGAGGTCGCCCGTGTGCTCAGGCCCGGTGGTCCCTTCATCGTCACGTTCTCCCACCGGTGGTTTCCGCCGAAGGTCATACGAATCTGGGAGGAACTTCATGAGTTCGAGCGCATGGGGATGGTCGCCGAGTATTTTCTCCGGTCGGGGTTGTTTGACGGGATCGAGACTTTTTCCATGCGCGGCCTTCCGCGGCCGGAGAATGACCGCTATTACCCGGGGGTTATGGTCTCAGACCCGGTCTACGCCGTTTGGGGACGGTGCTTGTGATTGACGTCTATACAATAAATCTGGAGGTGTCTCATGGCTGACGTAATCATATTCGGAAAGGCCGGCTGACCCCATACGGACCGGGCCAGGGCGGCCTTCGGAAAGACTGCGGTTTATTACGACGTTAAGATGGATGATGAAAAGATGGAGCTGATGCTCCGGTATTCGAAGGGGGCGCGGCGGGTGCCCGTCATCGTCGAGGGAGACAGGGTGACGATCGGGTATCAGGGAGGCACCTGAGGGGTATAAAACGACGGCGGTCAGCCGTCAACCTTTACGGGAATATCTTGCCGGGATTGAGAATGCCCCGGGGGTCGAAGACCTGCTTGATCCCTTTCATGATCTCCAGCTCCCGCCCCCTGACCTCCATGTCGAAATAGGGACGCTTCAGGAGGCCGATCCCGTGCTCCCCCGAGAGGGAGCCTCCCAGGTTCAGCGTGGCCTCGAAGATCCTGCCGACGAGTTCCTTTCCTCTCGCGTACTCGTCGCCGTTTCTCCTGTCCACCATGATATTGACGTGGAGGTTTCCGTCACCGGCATGGCCGAAGCTGACGATCCTGATCCCGCTCTCCTCCGAAAGCCGCCTCAGGTCCCTCAGCATGACGGGGATCTTGTCCCTTGGAACGACTATGTCCTCGTTGATCTTATCAGGTTTCAGGTGGAACAGGGCGGGCGAAACAGACCTCCTCGCCTCCCAGAGTCTCTCCCGCGCCGCTCCGTCCTCGGCGATAACGGATTCACCGCGGTAACTGCCGCAGATGGCGACGACCCGGTCGGCCTCCTTTCTGATCGTGGCCGGGTGCCCGTCGAGCTCGATCAGCAGAAGGGCCTCCACATCGGCGGGCAGACCAGTCGGTTTGTACTGCTCGATCGCCTCGATGGACGACCGGTCGAGCAGTTCCATGGTCCGGGGAATGATCTTCGATGAGATGATTTTCGAGACGGCCGCGCCCGTCGATTCCAGGTCGTCGAAGAGCACCATGAGCGTCACCACGTCCTCGGGCATCGGCAGGATCCTGAGACGTATCTTCGTCACGATCGCCAGAGTGCCCTCGGACCCCACAATGAGGTCCTTGAGATCGTATCCGACGGCCCGCTTGTACGTTTTCCCCCCGACGTTGATCACCGTGCCGTCGGGCAGGACCGCCTCCATCGCCATGACGTAATCCCTTGTCACCCCGTATTTCAGGGCCCGCGGCCCGCCGGCATTGGTCGCCACATTTCCCCCGATGGTGCAGATGTCGAGGCTTGCCGGGTCAGGGGGGTAAAAGTACCCGAGGAATTCGAGTTCCTTCTGGAGCTTGCCGTTGATCATGCCGGGCTCGACGACGACGGAGAGGTTCTTCGTGCTGATTTCGAGGAACTTCTTCATCTTTTCGAGGCTCACGACGATGCTTGCATCGCCCTGGGGCACCGAAGCGCCGGCCATGCCCGTTCCGGCTCCCCGGGTGACGATGGAAAGCCCCTTCTCCCCCGCGTACCGGACGATTCTCACGACCTCGTCGGTGTTCCTCGGCCATGTGACGGCGCGGGGAGCCGTTGCCCGGGCCGAGGAGGAGTCGAAGCTGTAACAGATGAGGTCTTCCCGGTCCGTCGAGATCTCTATGCCTGGCAATGCCGCTGGATGGTCCATGCCGTCTCTATGTCTTTGCGACGTCCAGATTCTCCGTCTCGCTGAACCGGAGGGAGATGATCTTCGACGCCCCGGGCTCCTCCATGGTGACGCCGTAGAGGTAGTCCGCCGCCTCCATCGTCGTCCTGTTATGCGATATGACGATGAACTGGGTGTCCCCCGACAGGTCACCGAGCATGCGGGCGAAACGGGACGTATTTGCCTCGTCGAGGGGCGCGTCCACCTCGTCGAGGATGCAGAGCGGGCTGGGTTTGATGAGGAAGCCCGCGAAGAGCAGGGACAGAGAGGTGAGGGCCTTCTCTCCGCCCGAGAGGAGGTTCAGGTTCTGGAGCTTTTTCCCAGGGGGCTGGGCGATGATCTCGATGCCCGATTCGAGGATGTTCTGCTCGTCCGTAAGAATGATATCCGCCTTGCCTCCCCCGAAGAGCAGGGTGAAGACCTCGGAGAATTTCGACCGCAGGGCCTCGTAGGCCTCGCGGAGCTTCCTCCGTGACGTGCTGTTGATCCTGCTGATGGCCTCCTCCAGTTCGGCGATCGACAGGGTCAGGTCTTTCTGCTGCGCCGTCAGAAAGTCGTAGCGGGCCTTCAGTTCGGCATACTCCTCGATGGCTGCGAGATTGACGGGCCCGAGCTCGGCGATCCGGCCGTTCACGTAGGCAAGCCTGCCCTCGTCCTCAGAGGGATCGAATCCCTCCGTCACGACGGGCTCGGCAGCGATGTCAAGGCCGTATTTCTGGAAGACAGTGCGGGAACAACCCTCGATCCTCACCTTCTTTTCCGTCTCCTGCCCCGCGAGGTCTGCGATGAGCAGAGAAATCTCCTCCCGCGAGGCGTTGATGGTCTTGAGGGACTTCTCCAGCGATGCGATCGCCTCTTCCTCCTCCCGGACGGCCTCCCGCAGGTCATCTCCTTCCCGCCTCAT
Organism: uncultured Nitrospiraceae bacterium; assembly: GCA_963705105.1. Lineage (GTDB taxonomy): Bacteria > Nitrospirota > Thermodesulfovibrionia > Thermodesulfovibrionales > Dissulfurispiraceae > CAVPIW01. Next base: position 33,533 of record CAVPIW010000002.1, read on the forward strand.
CGCAGCGGCATCGACGACGGCAGCCCTCATCTGTTCCTCGAACCCCTTCATCTCCTCTGAAAGGACGGCGATCGTCTCCTCCGCCTGCGCGATCTCTCCGGCGGCACGGGCATTTTTCTCGTCGATCTCCAGAAGGATGGCCGCCGTCGATTCGCGCTCCTTCGCGACGGACTTCATCTTCTCGTCCAGCGACGTTATGGAGAGCCGGAGGTCCGTCAGGTGGGTCCGGATTTCTTCGTACTCCCCCCGCCTGCCTGCAAGGCTTTGCTGCAGTGAGGAGATTTCATCCTGCAGGGCCTCCCGCTGTTCCCCGATCGCGGCAATCTCGGCCGTCTTCACCGAGCGGAGGGCGGTGACGGACTCTTTCTCCTGGCGGATTGTCCCAACCTCCATGGTCAGGAACGAGAGTTTTCGGTGCTTCCGTTCGAGGTCCTCGGCGAGAGTCGCGGCGGAATGCCCCAGGAGGGATATCTCCTTTTCCCGGTCGATGCGCCGGTCTTCCTTTTCTTTCAGGGATTCCCTCTGCCGCACCAGGGCTTCTGAAAGGGACTGCACCGCCTCTTCGAGGACGCCCACCTCCCTCTCCTGGACGGCGGTGATCTCCTGCAGTTCCCTGATCTCTCGTTTCCGTTTCAGGATCTCCCTGCCCCGGCCGACAAAGATGGTGCCGTCCCGGTTGATGATTTCGCCCTCCCGGGTGACGATCCGGCGCCCCGGGAAGGAGGGGTCCCTGATGATCGTGAGAGCCCTTTCGAGGTCGTTGACGATGTAGGTGCCCTCGATCAGGCGCGTTATCATCCTCTTTGCCTCCACGGCGAGGTGCGCCGCCTCATCGCTGCCGCCGTTCATCTCGAAACGCAGACAGTCCAGGGCGCGTGTGAGATCATCAGGTCCCGCAGGGGCCTGCCCCTCACCGGTCGCATCGTTTCCGCCGCATCCGGGGAGCAGCAGGGCTGTCCTGCCCAGGTTTTTCTCCCTGACGATCGCCGCGGCCGTCAGGATGTCATCGGGCGTCTCAAGGACCAGCGACGTGATGATATCGGAGAGGAGCGCCTCGATGGCCTGCTCGAAATCCCGCTCGGCGGAAAGGATATCGGACACGATGAGATGGTCTGCGTGGAGCCGGACCCGTGTTTCGGACAGGAACTCGACGAGGGTCCTGTCGATGAGGAGCTCCCGCAGAGAATGCAGGCGCGACGTGTTCGATATGAGGGCCTCCCGGCGGAGTGACAGTTCACTGCGCTTTTCTTCCAGGCTTTCTTTCAGCAGGCCGAAATCCTCCCTGGCGTCGTTAATTTCGGCGATGAGGCGCCCCTGTTCCTCTTCCTTTATACGGAGTTCCTCCCGCAGCTCCCGGAGGCGTCTTTCCAAGTCCCCGATCGCCTGCTCCAGGGTCGCATGGTCTTTCAGGGACGACTGCTCCCGGTGCTGAAGGTTTTCGATGGTAGTCTGAAGCCTCTGGTCCTCATTCCTCCGGGCGCTCAGCGTTTCGGAGATGCTGAAAAGTTGCCGCCGCTTCGTTTCCAGGAGCTCCTCCCCCTCGGAGGCGGCGATGCTGCATTCCTCGGCCCAGTCCCTTTTCTCCCGCATCTGCCCGGCCAGATCGTCACGGCCGGCAAGGAGTCGCCGTTCTTCCTCTTCCAGTTCGCCTATCCTGGCCGCAAGGGCCAGTCTTCTTTTCTCCCGCTCCTCGCAGGCAGTCCTGATCCGAATGATCTCGTCGGTCCGGTTCTCCCTGTTCGTTTTTGCGACGGCCATCGCCTTTTCAAGCTCGGCGATGCGCTTCTCCAGGTCATGGAGCCTCTGGTCGAGGCCGGTGAGCGATCTTTCCCTGTCGATGAGGGCGATTCGCCTCGTTTCGACGGTGTTTTCGATGGTCGAGAGTTCACTCCTCTTCGCAGCCTCCGCGTCACGGGCACGGGTGATCTCAGACAGAACGGCCTCGAGGGCGGTGAGGAGGGACTGATATTCCCTTTTCGCCGTTCTCAGATCGATCGCCCTTATTTCTTCGGTCAGTCTCCGGTATCTTTCGGCTTTTTTCACCTGCCTGTCGAGACTGCCGATCTGGCGTTTCACCTCGGTGACGATGTCGTTGATCCGCTGCAGGTTCTGTTTCGACGAGTCGAGCTTCGACAGGGCCTCGGCCTTCTTGACCTTATATTTCATGACCCCGGCGACCTCTTCTATGAGAAACCTCCTTTCCTGGGCTTTCGCGTTGAGGATTTCCGAGATCCTGCCCTGGTCGAGAATGGAGTAACTCCGTACATCGAGGCCTGTGTCGAGAAAGATATCCCTGATATCCCTGAGCCTGCATTGCCGGTTGTTGGTCAGGTACTCGCTCTCACCCGACCGGTAGAGCCTCCGGGAGACGCTCAACTCTCCTTCACCGGGGACAGCGCCGGCGGAACCGCCGTTGCCGTTGTCGGCATCGCCGTTCTGTGACGCCCGGTAACGGTCCACCTTCAGGGTGACCTCGGCCATTCCCCGGATTTTCTTTGTCGACGACCCCTGGAAGATGACCTCCTCCATTTTTTCGCCCCGGAGGCTTCGGGCGCTCTGCTCCCCCAGCACCCAGCGGAAGGCGTCGACGATGTTGCTCTTCCCGCATCCATTGGGACCGACGATGCAGGTGATGCCGTCGTGCAGGGATATCGCTGTTTTATCAGCAAATGATTTGAAACCAATGAGTTGCAGCTGCCTGATTTTCATGCTCGTTTCTTCATTGTACGGTCGAAGGAAAGGGGGGGTCAATTAAAATAATTATAATACAGAAATAAAAATTTTTTATTTGATGATTTATCCCCGCCTGTATTATGCTTGAATGCCTTTCCTGTTTCAAATGTTTCAAATCAAATAAAGAGGAGGTTCTTATGCCGAAGAAGTATGATACTCCACTCTTGGATGAGCTGGAAAAGGGACCGTTCCCGAGCTTCGTGACGGAAATCAAGAAGTGCGCCGAATGGAACGACATGGCCGCCGACGAGCTCGGCCAGCTCGAGAAGTCGTACAGGACAAAGGTCGTCTACTGGAAGCACGGCGGCATCGTCGGCGTCCGGGGCTACGGCAGCGGCATCATCGGCCGGTATTCGGAGCTCCCCAACGAGTTTCCGAATGTGGCCCACTTCCACACCGTTCGTATCAACCAGCCCTCGGGATGGTTCTACACGACGGAAGCCCTCAGGACCGTCTGCGATCTCTGGGAGAAGTACGGCAGCGGCATCACCAACATGCACGGGTCGACGGGCGACATGGTCCTCCTCGGCACGACGACGGACAAACTCGAGACGATCTTCGCCGAGTTTTCGTCCAGGGGCTGGGACCTCGGCGGCTCCGGTTCCGCCATGAGGACGCCGAGCTGCTGCATCGGCCCAGGCCGTTGCGAATGGACGAACATCAACACCCTCGACCTCTGCTACGAACTGACGCAGGAGTTCCAGGACGAGCTCCACAGGCCGGCCTTCCCCTACAAGTTCAAGATCAAGATCGCGGGCTGCGCCACCGACTGCGTCGCCGCCATCGCCCGTGCAGACTGCTCCATCATCGGGACCTGGAAAGGCGACATCAAGATCGACCAGGATGCGGTGAAGTGGTATGCCAAGAACGGACTGGACATCCAGAAGTCCATCGTCGGCATGTGCCCGACCAACTGCATGAGCTTTGACGGCAGCGAGCTGAAGATCGACAACTCCAACTGCAACCGCTGCATGCACTGCATCTCGAAGATGACGAAGGCCCTCCAGCCCGGTGACGAGAAAGGCGCCACCATCTGCATCGGCAGCAAGGCCCCCATCGTCGTCGGTTCCCTCCTCTCCTGGGTCATCGTGCCCTTTATCAAGGTCGAGCCTCCCTACGACGAAATCAAAGACATGGTCAGGAAGATCATCGAGTGGTGGGACGAGTTCGGCAAGCCGAGAGAGAGAGTCGGCGAGCTCATCGAGCGCATCGGCATGCGGTCCTTCCTCGAGTGGATCGGCGTCCCGCCCGTTCCCCAGCAGATCAAGGAGCCGCGGAAGGATCCCTTCTGGTTCTTCGAGGAGGCGGACATCGAGAAGGTCAAGGCGAGAGAGGCCGAAGAGAAGAAGATCGGCAAATTCCTGTTCAAATAAACTTTTATCGATACAGCAAGGAGGATAATAATGTCAGTACCACAGAGACGCACAGACATAGGTCCACCCAAATATGACCAGTTCCTTCCGCCGGTAATCAAGAAGAATTACGGGCAGTGGAAATATCACGAGCAGCTTTCAGGCGGCGTCATGGTCCATGTCGCCGACAGCGGGGACAAGGTCTTCACTGTGAGGGTCGCGAGCCCCAGAATCCTTTCGACAAAGACGATCCGCGACCTCTGCGCCATCGCCGACAAGTTCTGCGGCGGCCACCTCAGGTTCACCTCGAGGAACAACATCGAGTTCATGACCGACAACCAGGCCCAGTGTGACGCACTGCAGAAGCACCTCAAGGACAACGGCTTCATGATCGGCGGCATCGGGCCCCGCGTCAGCAATATCGTCCACACACAGGGATGGGTCCACTGCCACAGCGCGGCGACGGACGCCTCGGGCATCGTCAAGGCCGTCATGGACGACCTGGCCGATTACTTCACCACGAAGGAGCTCCCGAACAAGGTGAGGATCGCCCTGGCCTGCTGCGTCAACATGTGCGGCGCCGTCCACTGCTCCGACATCGCCATCGTGGCGGTCCACACCATCGTGCCGATCCCCGATGACGCCGTGATCCCGAACATCTGCGAGATCCCGACGACGATCGCTTCCTGTCCGACGGGCGCCATCAGCCCGAACCCGGCGAAGAAGAGCGTCAAGATCAACGCGAAGAAGTGCATGTACTGCGGCAACTGTTTCACCGTCTGCCCGGCCCTCCCTATCAAGGACCCCGAAAGGGACGGCCTCGCCATCGTCGTGGGCGGCAAGGTCGGCAGCCTGCGGTCCGATCCCGCGTTCTCGAAGCTCGTCATCCCCTTCATCTCGAACGAGCCGCCGCGGTGGCCGAAGGTCGTCGCCGCCGTCAGGCTCATCCTCGAGACGTACGAGAAGGACGCCCAGAAGTTCGAGCGTGTCGGCGAGTGGATCAACAGGATCGGCTGGGAGAAGTTCTTCGAGAAGACCGGCATCGAATTCACCTACCAGCACATCGATGACTTCACCTTCATGAGAGACACCATGAGGACGGCTTCCACGTTCAAGTGGTAACACAGGCACGGCCGGGTGAGCGATCACCCGGCCGATTACGAATCCAATAGCATTGAGAGGTGTAAAGATATGGATACTGCTGAAATTCAGAAAAAGATCTGGGAAGTGCTCGAGAAGGCTAAAGGAAAGAAGAAACTGAAGGAAAAGGATGTCTGCAGGCTCGTCTCCGAAGAGATCGGCGCCGACAAGGACGAGGTGAAGACCGTCCTGAGGGCGATTATCGACGAGGGAAAGCTCTGCTACTCCTATTCCGGCGGCGCGAGCTCCGTCGAGATTCCCAGCGAGGAATACCTTCGGGAAAAGGGAATGCTCTAAACCCCTTCATTTCCCGCAGATCGTACTCAGGCAAAGGCGGCCCGGGGGAACCCCCAGGCCGCTTTGCTTTTTTCCGCCCCGGTGCTGCTTCCCCTGCCTTTACCTGGTAGTTGTATGCAAAGGCGGAGCGAAGCACTCTGAAAACAGTGTGAGTGTCAGTGTCAGTGTCGGAAAAGATGTCCAATTCTCCTGACATCGGCGTATGCCTCGTCTTTCCTTTTGATACATGTGTCGCCGCAGCAAGGTTTTCGGCGCATACGCCCCGCCTTTCCCGCGAGTGTAGTGCAACGATAAGGTTTATTCTCACGCAAAGCCGCAAAGAGCGCAAAGAAAGATACAGACCTTCATCCTAAAAAAAGATTTTATGCACTTGTGCATTTGCCGTTCTTGGCGACCTTGGCGTCTTGGCGCGAGGATAGGCCTTTTCTTGTTTGTATAGTGTATGAGGAATTCATTCGACCTGTCATCGATCGTTGGTCTGCAATGGTCTGTACGGGAAGGCAGAGGTGTCGCAGCACCGATGCTTTTCGGCGCATTCGCCCCGTCTTTCCTGAGATCTCATTGCGGTGATAAGGGTTTATTATGCGAAGAAATCATGCCCTATCCTCGTGTCACGTTATTTTGGACACAAATGCTCGGTAAGGTTTTTTCGTGACCCCATGGGGTATAATATCCGGATGCTGAAATTCCCGAGGTTGGTCCTTGCCGGTATCAGGGGAGGCAGCGGCAAGACGACCCTCTCGCTTTCCCTTATCACGGCCCTGAGGACACTGAGAGGGCTCAGGGTGATCCCTTTCAAGAAAGGACCCGATTATATCGATGCGGGATGGCTGTCTCTCGCCGCACAGGCGCCCTGCTACAACCTCGATCCTTTTCTCATCCCGGCGGAGAAGGTCATCAGGTCCTTCTATGACAGGGCACGGGGAGACATCGCCGTCATAGAGGGAAACAGGGGGCTTTTCGACGGTGTCGATGCCGAAGGATCATACAGTACGGCGGAACTGGCGAAGCTCCTGAATGCGCCCGTCATTCTCGTCATCGACTGCACCAAGATGACAAGGACCGCTGCTGCCGTCGTTCTGGGCTGCATGCAGCTCGACAGGGACGTTCGCATCGCGGGGGTCGTCCTGAACCAGCTTGCAGGGAAGCGGCACGAGCGGATAGCGAGGGAATCGGTCGAAAAATACTGCAAAATCCCCGTTCTCGGCGCGATTCCCCGTCTTGAGTCGGAAGAACTGCCGGAGCGGCACATGGGATTGACCCCTATTCATGAATATCCCGACCGCGACAGGGTGATCGAAGGCATGGAGGCGATTGCCGCCAAATACCTCGATCTCGACGCCTTCATCGCCATAGCCCGGGAGGCGGGTGATCTGCCGATACCTGCGCCTGAAGCGACGGATGAGGCGGGTGCGACCCCGGGAGACCAGGTGAAGGTGGGGGTCATCAGGGACGCGGCTTTTCAGTTCTACTACCCTGAAAACCTCGAGGCCCTTCAGGAGCAGGGCGCCGTTCTCATCGAGATCGACGCCGTGACGGAGCCGCGTCTGCCTGACATAGACGCCCTCTACATCGGCGGGGGGTTTCCCGAGACGAACGCCCCCGGCCTTGCCCGGAACGAAACCTTCAGGCGGTCCGTGCATGACGCTGCGGAAGCGGGTCTTCCTGTTTACGCCGAATGCGGGGGGCTCATGTTCCTCGGCGAGAGCATCGCTATGAACGGCGCGAGCTATCCCATGGCAGGGATTTTTCCCCTTGCCTTCGATATGAGGAAGAAGCCTCAGGCCCATGGGTACACAGTCGTCGAAGCCGACCGGGGGAACCCCTTTTATCCCGTCGGCACCGTTCTTCACGGGCACGAGTTTCACTATTCCTCGGCGCTGTCCCTCGGAGAGCGTGACGGCATGCATCTGGCCTTCTCGATGCGGAGGGGAAAGGGGATACGGGACGGACGGGACGGTCTCTGTTATAAGAACGTTCTCGCGACATACACACATATTCATGCCCTCGGCTCTCCCGGATGGGTCAGGGGATTCCTGACGAAGGCGAGGGAGTATAAGGAAAACCATGAGAAGAAAAGATCCGCCTGAATGCCCCTTTTGCGGCAGATTTATCATGCGTCCCTTCACGTTGCAGGGTGAATTCGGTGAGTTCACGGGGGGCAAATGCCCCTGCGGCACCGTCTTCGTCTGCGACCCCACGGGGCACGAAGCGGGGCAGGCATACACAGAGGCGCTCGCCTTTGCCAAGGGCGACTGGAATTTCGAGACCCTCGACCCCGAGAAGGATTATTCCATGGAGGACATGGATTACGACTTCAAGAACCACGTTCCTGTTTCGAGCCACCGCGGCGGGCTCTGCGGGAAGCTCGTCTTCGTGAAGCTGAAGGGAACACAGGGGGGACCGGCTGAGGGGGAGGGTTCCCCGCCCCGGGAGTCCGGGGGAGGTGAACGGAAAGAGCCATGAACATGAAGGCACGGATCGGGCAGCTCCTGGAGGCGAAAGCCCTCGGGGACATCGCGGCCCTGTCGCTCGAACACAAGAGCGTGATCAGATTTCTGGTGTCATATGCCTACGACAGGCAGGACATCCTGACGTGGAGGGCCGTCGATGCCATGGGACGGGTGGCGCAGGAATTCGCAAGGCATAATCACATCCCTGTGCTCCGAGACACGATCAGGAAGCTTCTCTGGACCATGACGGAGGAATCAGGAGGGATCGGCTGGTGCGCTCCGGACATGATCGGCGAGATCATCAGGTCTGATTTTGCGGAATTCGGCGATGTCATCCCCATCCTGTGGTCATACAGGGAAGAGGATTCATTCAGGCCGGGGGTGCTCTGGGCGATGGTCCGTCTCGCGGAGCTCAGACCCGATCTCCTGCGTTTCATCTGTGATGATGTGGATGAGCTTTTCGACGACGGGAATCCGCAGGTGCGGGGTCTTGCTTCGGCTCTCGTGGGAACGGTCTGCACGTCCCTTCCGCCGGATCGCCTGCCCGTCCTGATGGCGGACAGGGCTCCCGTACGATGGTACGCAGACCGTGAATTCCGGGACCGGACGGTCGCGGAGATAACCCGGGAAGCCTCAAATAAAAATCTCAAATGAAAATATAATATTAATTTATTTGACCTTCCACTGTTAACTATATTATTTTGTATGACCTTTTATGTGTCTCTCCGGGGCCTTTTCCCGGGCTGGCGGGGGGACAGAACAAAAGCGGTATTCAAAAAACTATTTATAAAAGGAGGTAGCAGAAATGCCAAATCTTGATTTTCAGGGAAAAACGATCGAAATTGACGAGGACGGGTACGTCGTAAATCTTGACGACTGGACAAACGACCTCGCAACGTTCATGGCCGACAAGGACGGCCTCCAGCTCACCGAGGCCCATTGGGAAGTCATCAACTTCCTCAGGGACTATTTCCAGAAGTATCAGATCGCGCCGATGATCAAAATCCTCGTGAAAGAGATCGGTAAGGTCATGGGGCCGGAGAAGGGAAATACGAAGTACCTGTATGAACTCTTTCCCGATGGTCCTGCGAAGCAGGCCTGTAGATATGCCGGCCTTCCGAAGCCGACAGGTTGCGTCTAAGTCATTTACTGCGTCTATCCACGGTGAGATAGGGTTCCCTATCTCACCACTTCCTTATTCTCTTTGCCATGAAGGGGCTTGCAAACATGTCCACTCCGTCGTCTCCTCATGTCCGATACGATCCTGCTCTGCAAGGCGGGGCATAGCTGCATGAGCCTGGAGAGTCTCCTTTCCCGCAAGAGATCCGCTATTCTGAAACGATGGTGCAACGCAATCCTGGAGACCTATCCCTCCGACACGGCACATTTTCTCAGGAGCCAGAAGAACCGGTTCACGAATCCCGTCGGGCAGACGATCGCCGAAGAAACAGAGCGCGTCTTCGATGACCTCCTCAGGGGGGCCGAAGCATCGGAGGCATCCCTGTTTCTTGACAATATCATCCGCATCAGGGCCGTCCAGGAATTTCCCCCGTCGCAGGCCCTTTCATTCGTCTTCGATCTGAAGAAGGCGGTCCGTGACGAACTCTCCGTCGAACTCCTCGACGGAGGAATGGCGGCACAACTTGCGGCATTTGAGTCTTCCATCGACGCCCTGATGCTCCGCGCCGTTGACGCGTATATGCAATGCAGGGAGAAGATATTCCAGATCAGAATGGATGAGATGAGACGGATGACGCACAGGCATATGCGCTTGGCGAACCTGACCTGCGGGGTCCCGGACGGGGATCTCGAAAACGATAACAGTGACAAAACACCATAAAAAGGGGTAACACTATGGGAGCCTTATTTTCATTATGCGCAGTAGTGATGCTCGTTCTGGTCGCATACGCCGGGGTGCAGGGAGCGAACCTCCAGGTACTTTTCGGTCTCGTCGTTCCCTATGCGGCCGGCGCCGTCTTCATCCTGGGGCTCATTTACCGCGTCGTCGACTGGGCCCGGTCGCCCGTTCCTTTCCGCATCCCCACGACGGGGGGGCAGGGTTTTTCTCTTCCCTGGGTGAAGCAGGCAAAACTCGACAACCCTTCGACAACGGCCGGTGTCATCGGGAGGATGGCGCTGGAGGTGCTGCTCTTCCGGTCTCTCTTCAGGAACACCAAGACGGACCTCCGGGAAGGCATCAGGGTGACGCACACCTCGGCGAAATGGCTGTGGCTGGCAGGGCTGGCCTTTCACTATTCGTTCTTCATCATCTTCATCCGCCATTTCCGCCTGTTCGTCGAACCCGTTCCCTTCTTCATCCGCACCCTTGAATTCTTCGACGGTTTCTTCCAGGTCGGTGTCCCGGGGGTGTACATGACCGATGCCCTCATCGTCGCCGCCGTCTCGTACCTGCTCCTGAGGAGGGTCGCCATTCCCCAGGTGCGATACATCTCCCTCGCTTCCGACTTTTTCCCGCTTTTCCTGATCCTGGGCGTTGCGATTTCCGGTATTTTCATGCGCTATTTCACGAAGGTCGACATCACAAGCGTCAAGACCTTCATCGTCGGTCTCGCCACATTTCATCCGGTCATCCCCCAGAACATCGGCGTCGTCTTTTACGTTCACCTCTTTCTCGTCAGTGTGCTCTTCGCCTATTTCCCCTTCAGCAAGCTTATGCATATAGCCGGTGTTTTCCTCAGCCCCACGAGAAACCTGGCGAATAACAACAGGATGGTGCGTCACGTCAACCCCTGGGATTACCCGGTTCATGTCCATACCTATGACGAGTATGAAGAGGAATTCAGGGAAAAAATGAAAAAGGCTGGAATTCCAGTAGAAAAGGAGTAGCCATGGCAAAAATACCAAAGGCTGACGAACTTGCACAGATACAGTATACTCCTCCCCAGAAGGGTTGGATGGATGTCCCCGCAGAGCTGAAACCGGGCATGTGGTGCTATGGCGCCAAGGGAAAGAACCTGAAGGCCCTGGAATTCCCCAATGCACGGGACTGGTCTCCCGCCGAGGACGACTGGAAACTGCCCGAGAACTGGCAGCAGATCTTCCTGGAAGGCATGAAGGAGCGGCTCAGCAAGTACCGCACCTTCCATGTCTTCATGGACATCTGCGTGCGCTGCGGGGCCTGCGCCGACAAGTGCCATTTCTACGTCGGCGGCGGCGACCCGAAAAACATGCCGGTGCTGAGGGCGGAGCTGCTCCGGTCCATCTACCGGAAGTATTTCACCTTTTCGGGCAAGGCCCTCGGCAAGCTTGCCGGGGGGCGCGAGCTTACCCTCGACGTGCTCAAGGAGCTCTGGTATTACTACTACCAGTGCACCGAGTGCCGCCGGTGCTCGCTCTTCTGCCCTTACGGGATCGACCAGGCCGAAATCACCATCATCGGCAGGGAGCTCCTCAACCTCCTGGGCCTGAACATCGACTGGATCGCCGGCCCGGCTGCAAACTGCTACCGGAAAGGCAACCATCTCGGTCTCGAACCTCATACAATCAAGGGGAGCATAGAGTTCTTCCTCGGCGACATCGAGGATATAACAGGTGTCAAAATCGAGCCGACTTTCAACCGGAAGGGCGCAGAAATTCTCTTCGTGACGCCTTCGGGCGATCTCTTCGCCGATCCGGGCACCTATACGGCAATGGGGTATCTCATGCTCTTTCATGAGCTCGGCCTCGACTACACATGGAGCACCTACGCTTCCGAGGGAGGCAATTTCGGCTTCTTCACATCCAATGAACTCGCCAAGAGGCTGAACTACAAGATTTACGCAGAGGCGAAACGTCTCGGCGTTAAATGGATCCTCGGCGGCGAGTGCGGCCACATGTGGAGGGTGCTCCACCAGTACATGGACACGTGGAACGGCCCGACTGACTTCATGGAGGTCCCTGTTTCACCCATCACCGGCACCCGTTTCGAAAACACCCGGTCGACAAAGATGGTTCACATCATCGAGTTCACTGCCGACCTCATCCGAAACGGCAAACTGAAGCTCGACCCGAGCAGGAACGATCACCTGAAGGTGACCTTCCATGATTCCTGCAACACGTCGAGGGGGATGGGCATTTTCGAGGAACCCCGCTATGTCATCAAGAGCGTCTGCAACAATTTCTACGAGATGCCGGAAGACACGATCAGGGAGAAGACCTTCTGCTGCGGCAGCGGTTCCGGTCTCAACGCGGGCGAGAACATGGAACTGAGGATGCGGGGAGGTTTCCCCAGGGCGAACGCCGTGAAATATGTCCGGGACAAGCACGGTGTCAACATGCTCGCCAACATCTGCGCCATTGACAGGGCGGCCCTGCCCCCTCTCATGGATTACTGGGTGCCGGGCGTCGCCGTGACGGGAACCCATGAGCTGGTGGCGAACGCGCTCGTCATGAAGGGCGAAAAGAAGAGGACGACCAATCTGCGTGCCGAGCCCCTGCCCGGGATGGAGGAAGAGTAACATGTACGACGGAGGAAAGATCGTCATTTTGATTCTCGTCTTGATCGGTTTGGTGACGTTTCCGATTTATTACAACGCGGGAAAGGCTGCAGCGAAGCCGGACCCGAAAATCGACACCCCCGTCATCCAGCAGATGCAGGTCAAGAAGTGCATCGAGCCGAAAGAATTCATGAAGGCCGAGCACATGCAGATCCTCGATGACTGGAGAGACGCGGTGGTCCGGAACGGTGAGACCGTCTACGTCGCAAGCGACGGCCAGAAATACCCCATGAGCCTGCAGAACACCTGTATGCGCTGCCACTCCAACAAGGACAAGTTCTGCGACGAATGCCACACCTATGTGGCGGTGAAGCCCTATTGCTGGGACTGTCATATCGAGCCGAAGAAGGGGGATGCGAAACCTGTCGCGACGGCGCCTGCTCCGGCCGGTCTTCCCCCAACGGCGGTGCTCCATTTCGCCGTCGGAAAGGCCGATCCTGAAGGAGGCGCCGAAAAGATGCTCGTGCCGATTGTGGAGTATCTGAAGGCGAACCCGCAGGCAACGGTCGATATTTCCGGCTATGTGGACAAGACCGGCGACCCGAAAAAGAACGAAGAGCTGGCGAAGAACCGGGCCAAGGCCGTACGGGACATGCTCACTGCCGCAGGAGTTCCGGCTGACCGGATCGGCATGAAAAAACCGGGGGTCATCACCGGGGCCGGTTCAGACGTCGAGGCCCGCCGAGTCGAAGTGACTATCGCCGGCGGAAAGGGGGTTTAACCGATGAGCATCAATAGAAGGGAATTCATAAAATTGGCGGGTTTCTCGACGATCCTCGGCATCGGAGGCACGGCGGGTCTGTTCGAGCTCCATCATCCCGCGGAGGCACTGCAGCAGCTGCAGCACCAGAAGGACCCGAACGCCCTGACGGCAAAACGGTGGGCCATGGTGATCGATACGCGGAAGTTCAGGACCGACGAGGACTACAAGCGTTGCACCGATGCCTGCCACAAGGTTCACAATGTGCCGGACATAGGGAATCCGAAGGAAGAGATCAAGTGGATCTGGAAGGAGACCTTTGAGCACGCCTTCCCGGGACAGGAGCACCAGTACTTCGCCGAGGACCTTAAGCACAAGCCCTTCCTCGTCCTCTGCAACCACTGCGACAATCCCCCCTGCGTCCGGGTGTGCCCGACGAAGGCGACCTTCAAGAGGCCTGACGGCATTGTCGTCATGGATCCGCACCGGTGCATCGGTTGCCGGTTCTGCATGGCCGGCTGTCCTTTCGGGGCGAGGAGCTTCAACTTCAAGGACCCCCGGCGCTTTGTCAAGCAGATCAACCCGGAATTTCCGGCACGAACGAAGGGTGTCGTCGAGAAATGCACCTTCTGCCACGAGCGTCTTGCCAAGGGTCTCAGACCCGCCTGCGTCGAGGCTTCCAACGGTGCGATCCTTTTCGGCGACCTGAAGGACGAGAACTCTGAGGTCAGGAAGGCGCTGAACGAGAACTACAGCATCCGCCGGAAGTCAGAGATAGGGACACAGCCCAGTGTCTTCTACATACTATAGGAGGAGGCAGCCATGATCGAAAAAGCGCTTACCGGAGACAAGAGATACTGGGGTTTGATCGGCTTCCTGCTCGTCATCATCGGGCTCGGGCTGCTGAATTACGTGCGGCAGTTCAATGAAGGTCTCGGCATCACAGGGATGAGCAGGGACGTGTCCTGGGGATTCTACATCTCCCAGTTCACGTTCCTTGTCGGCGTGGCGGCCTCGGCCGTCATGGTCGTCCTGCCCTATTATCTCCACGATTACAAGAAGTTCGGCAGGATAACCATTCTCGGCGAGTTTCTCGCCATACCATCGGTCATCATGTGTATGCTCTTTATTTTCGTCGATATGGGCCAGCCCCTCCGCGTGCTGAACGTCATGCTTCATCCGACGCCGAATTCGGTCATGTTTTACGACATGATCGTTCTCAGCGGCTACCTGATCCTGAACGTCCTGATCGGGTGGACATCCCTTGCGGCGGAGAAGAACGGCGTGCTCGCCGCCCAAGTGGATCAAGCCCTTAGTGTACCTGTCGATTCCCTGGGCCTTCAGCATCCACACGGTGACGGCCTTCCTCTATGCCGGTCTGCCGGGGAGACACTTCTGGCTCTCGGCCATCCTGGCCGCCCGCTTTCTCGCCTCGGCTTTTGCCGGCGGCCCTGCCCTGCTCATCATTCTCTGCCTCATCGTGAGAAAACTCTCCAAGTTCGATCCGGGAAAAGAGCAGATCCAGTCCCTTGCGAAAATCGTAACCTATGCCATGATTGCCAATGTCTTTTTCCTCGGCCTGGAGGTCTTTACGGCCTTCTACAGCGGCATTCCCGGTCACTCGCACCCCTTCGTGTATCTCTACAAGGGGCTTGAGGGGCATGCCAAGCTCGTTCCCCTCATGTGGATGTCGTCCATACTGGCCTTGATTTCACTCGTCCTCCTGATCAATCCTGCGACGAGGAAGAACGAGAGCATCCTGACCTTCGCCTGCATCGCCGTCTTCATCTCGCTCTGGATCGATAAGGGCTTCGGGCTCATCGTCGGCGGATTCGTGCCGAATCCTTTCGAGCGTGTGACGGAGTACTGGCCCACACTTGCCGAAACGTCCATTACTCTCGGAGTCTGGGGTATCGGATTCCTGGTCCTGGCGATTCTTTACAAAATCGCGGTCTCGATCAAGGAAGAGACGGCGCCGCCGCCTGAGATGGATACGGGCGAGCACTGACCGTCAATCGCTGTCTTGTTATAGAAGAGGGCTCACCGGTCAGGTGAGCCCTCTTTTGTTGATGCGCACTTATTCCCTTGCGTGAAAAGGGGGGGCAAAGCGCTCTGAAAACAGTGTCAGTGTCACTACCGCTTCCTCCGGGAAGGCAACTATGGTTCAAAGCCTTTCCAATGCGATGATGAGGACCATTTTGGCAGATGCGCCGAAAGGCGGGGCAAAGCGCCTCAACGCCTCGCTGATAGCGAGCATGATTTTTTATTATTGGTTGTTGAAGATTTCATCCTCTGTATCATCAACAGTTTTGCTTACATACTCTCAGCGGGACGGCAGCGGTTTCGCAGCACCGATGCCTTTCGGCGCTTCACCCCGCCATTCGGTCGGGCGTATGGGTGTGCATATCGGGGTATTCAGCGCCTGTTGCATGACTGGCTTTTGATATCAACAGACACAGCAAAGGGTGGTCTGGGGACGAATAAGGTATCTCAGCGGAAAGGCTTCTCACCACATCAGCCTTCCCGCCCGCGTGTTCGTGGCCTCGTCTATGGAAATTATGTGAGGAGTGAGGATCTATGTATGTCGTTTCTGTAAATATCGAAAAGTGTGACGGGTGCGGGGAGTGCGTGACCATCTGTCCCGAGGGGGTGTTCAGGCTATTTGATGAGAAGGCCGATCCCTTTCAGGCAGAGGATTGTGTCTTTTGCGAGAGCTGTCTCGGTGTCTGTCCTGCCGGGGCGATTACGATCAGCGAAATATAGGGACGCCGCCGTCCTGCTGTCGGCGGCGAAAAAAAGGGGAAGCATCATGGCGACGCTCCCCCCTGTATGGCGATGAAGACTTTAGGTCTTTTGGATATAGATTTCCCAGTATCCTTTGTCTTCGAGCTTTACGACCTCAATGGCATACCCTTGCTTATCCGCAAACCTCGGGATCGAGTCTTCTGCCGACGCGGGAGCGTCACAGAGGATCTTCAGAACGTCTCCTCCCGCCAACTTTTCGAGCTGCTTCTTTGTCAGGACGAGCGGATAGGGACAAACCCTCCCGAGCACATCAAGGATCTCTGTCGGTGCCTGAGACTTCAAATCTGCCATAGTCTATAATCCTCCTCTGATGGATTTTAAAAGATCTGGAGATGGTGAAGCGATTCCATCTCCTTCTGGATTTCACTGCTGGGAACGATTTTAGCGAGTGTCTCTCCTCCCAGGGCCTCTGCATCCATAACGATCATGTCCTCGGTCAGGCCGAATCTATCGAGGTCCTCCTTGCAGATCATGACGTTGAGATCGAGGAGTAAGCAATTCTGAAGGTGCATTTCAATGCTGGTGTCTGCGTAGTTTTTCATCGCCTGCTGGTTCTTGAGGCAGTTGAGCACGCCGTCGCCGACAAAGAAGAGCGCCGCCTCGACGAGGTCCCCGTCTTCCAGATAGATTTCGACGGTCTGGCTCGCGATCGCGTGGGTCAGGGCCAGTCTGGAAGCCTCCGTCTTATAGGGGAGTGACCGAACGATAAATCCGAGTTTCGTCGTCGCCATATTAATCACCTCCTATGAGGAGCACCCTGTCGGCATCGAAGCAGCTGGCGAGATACCAGTCCATGCTGTGTCTCTTGCACCCTTCCAGCGTGTCTTCCTTGTGATACCCCCTCGCCTCGGCGCAGGCCTCGCAGGCGGTCATCTGAAATTGCCCCGTCGCCATCATGTCCTGGACCGATTTCTGAAGGAATGAATAGTCACGGAAGGATTTCTGCCCCTTTTTGGAGAGCATCGTCGCATTTCCGGACAGCCACATATCGACTTTATGCCCTTTCTTGACGGCTGCCTCGGCCAGTTTCACCGAAAAATCAAGGGTGAGCGAACCGACGAGCCCGGAAAAGACACCAATGGTCAACTTTCCCATACCTGAGCCTCCTTTCTATATCCAGACTACTTTTTCGTATTCGTCGAAAATTACATCCACCAGGTCGTCAAAGGTGACTGACTTCACGCGGCTGTCGACCTGATCTGCCACATATCCGCGGGATTCGAGGTCTTCCGCCAGGATATAGAAATTGGCGGACTTGTCGAGCACCGGGCCGGCTTTGCCATTCTCCTTCACTGTTGCATGGTACACACCGTTACCGACGAAGATAATGCCGAGTTTCTCGGCAGAGAGCCTGTCAAGAATGTCGGTTCCTGTCCTGTAGTCGCTCAATAAAACGGCAAGCTTCATAATTCTTCACCTCCTGTTCTATAATTTTTTATAGAAATATAAAAATATCCTTATAAATGAATATTTTTGCGTATGAATTTATACCAGTTGGAGGCTGTCCTTGTCAATAGAAAAGTATTGGCGAGGAGACGGAGATGAAGAGATGGCTGTGGAGCCGGTGATTCGGGAAATCCGCTTTCAAAAGGGGCGGCGGGGGAAGCCCCTCGTCGTGTTCGTTCATGGCATGGGAATGGACGTGAAAGTCTGGAGCGATCCTTCGGAGGCTCGCATTCTCGGGGGCAGGTATCCCCTGAGTGCTCTCCTGTGCGGTCAGGAGAAGGCTCTGGAGACGTCATTCCACGATCTCTGCGGCAACGGGTATCCTGTGCTGACCTGGAGCCAGTCGAGGCCTGCAGGCCCGATTCACGCCGCCGTCTCGGAGCTGGCAGAACTCTTAAAGCAATACTCGGAACGCACCGCAGAGGGAATCATCATCATCGGGCATAGCCGGGGCGGACTCATCGGCAGGAAATTCATCGAACAGTGCGATCTCCCCCTGAGAGGTTTCATCACCATTGCCACCCCCCACCGGGGGACCACCATGGCGAAATGGGCCTTGTGGCTGGCGCCTCTTGCGGGACTCGTGGACCGCATGATTCCGAGTGTCTATGCCGGGGAGGCGATTACGGCGTTCCGGAGGGTCCTCCGGTTCTTCCGCAGCGCCGGCCCCCGGGAACTTCTCCCCGGATCACCTTTCCTGAGGGAATTGAGGGATGCGAAGCCTCCGTCATCCCGGTGCGTCAGCTTCGGCGGAACGAACCCGAATCTGATCACCGTCGGAAATGTTTCACTGCAGGATCTCCTGGAGAAGGTCATTCCTGATCGAGCGCTGCCCGATGAATTGAAGGCGGGCACGGGTGATAGTCTCGTGTCGAAACAGAGCTCGCGGCTGCACTACGGAGACGAACATCATGATGTCCCGCTGAATCATGCCGCCATTATGTTCGACAGGCACGTGAGGGATCTCATCGTCAAAGCCGTGGATTCGATGTAGACCACGGATAGTGTGAGTGTCAGTGTGAGTGAAAGGAATTGCCGGTTTGAAGTGACAGTGAGATGCTCCGCGGTGAATCTCTACCTTGTCGTTGAATAGAAAGGCGTGGCGAAGCGCCTAAAAGCCTTGCTGAAGGCGACGATACGCCTCGTCAGGTTTGTGTTTCAGGATTCTAATCTTTGTGTGATCGACCATTGGCTTGAAGGGTTGTCTTCTGTGAGGGTTACGGTGTCGCCGCAGCAAGGTTTTCGGCTCATACACCCCGCCTTTCCGGGGAGTGTATTGCAACGATAAGGTCTACATGCAGTATCATCTAGTTGCATTATTTTGGTCAGCGGTGTTCTTTCCCGACTATCGGCTGCCGGCTGTCAGCAGGAGGTAGAGCAGGTCATCGATCTCGTCCAGCAGCTTCTTGAAGGCGCCTCCGTAGCTCTTTGATTCCGAAAAGAGAGCGGACCGCAACTGCCTTATCTCCTCATCGTCGCACTTTTCGTAAGTTATATGTCCGTTCTGGAGGGCAAGCCGCTCCAGAACGAGGAGCCTTTGCGCCTGCGCAGAGAAGGGAAGGAGGAGTGCCCGAACGCTGTCAAGCCGCAGAGCAAGGTTCATGCTGTTTCGCAGCTCGGTGCGGCGTCCCCGCTCCCCCTGGCCGGTGACTCTGTTTGTGACGTCCATGTTATTCAGGATGCGGGCGATCTCCCTCACAAGGATGAAAAGGGTGCAGTATTCGAGCCCCCTGATCCCCCTTCGCCACTGGAGCAGCATCGGATTTCTCCAGAACCAGAGAAAGTTCCGCACGCCGAGGTCGATTATTTCCGTCGCAGCCCCTTCGATGTCTCTGATCGCCGCCGTGATACCGTCCGAAAGTCCTCCGGAATCACCTTGATCAGCAGTCTCCTCAGTGCGAAGCGGAAACGACCCCGATTCCGGGTGATGCTCCGCCGGGGGAATTCCAAGATAGTTCCAGATGTTTCGGAGAACAGCTGATCCCGCAACATCTCCGGGGGTGTCGAAATGGACGAGGGACAGCAGAACGGCGCCTTTGCCGTATTTCCCCTCGACGACAACGGGATCGCCGGACAGGCGCTGCGGATCGAGCCTGATCTGATAGAGGTTTTCCAGGTCAGCCCAGCTGCCGTGCGCATTGACATCGCCGACGTTCAGATCGGAGCTGAAGGCATCGGGAAGGGCGGAACGGTATGAGGCGAGTATCCTGATTGTCTCATCGTGCAGGACGAACTGAGAGGGCCACCAGACGTAAAATGGGGGTGATAGATCGTCTTTGAGCGACGGTATGCTGAGGCTTTTCGGGAGTGTCTCATGGAGAGTCGATGACGGTGCATTTTCGGGTATCAATCCCTGCCAGACAGGATGATCAAACAGATTGAGATGGACTCTCCCGCTAAAACTGGGCACCCTCCTCTTTGTCGGCTTTCTCCCGATGGAGAGAAGACCGATCCCGTCGAGGGTCGCCAGGCCTGCGCCCCCGCAGAAGCCCAGGTAATTCCCTCCCTCCTCGACAAACGTCCTGAGTGCCTCACCCCCCTCCTTGCCGAGTCTCCTGATCTTGTTCGAGGCCCATCCCCCGGGGACGAAGATCGTGTCGTAGGAAGAGAGACATCCTTTTCTGATGTCTTCGGACCGGATGAGATCGAAGGGGAGGCCATTCGCAGACAAAGCCCTGTATGCCATCAGATCCCCAGAGGAAGGACTCGTCCCACAAAAGAGCCGCCTTTTTCATGGCATCATAGTGCTGTCACCACATAGTATAGAGAACGAGTAACCCGTGAATTTTTCAGGGGCCTCACGGTAAGAAATGTGTCCTAATCTCCGCAACAGGACCTCCGGGAAAGGCGGGGCGAGCATTGCAACGATAAGGTAAGCAATCATGCTCGCTATCAGCGAGGCTTTGGGGTGCTTTGCCCCGCCTTTCAGTACAACCACAATGTACCGCTATTCACCGCCGACCCTGTATCCGCGGGGTGTCACCATCCACCCTTTCCATACAAAGGTCTTTGAGTTGCCGACAAGGACCGTCGTCTGCATGTCGATCTCATGGTCGAGCATCTGCCCGAGGTCCGTCACGACGACTTTTCATCCGTCCTCATGGCGGCCCTGACGATTCCCACAGGAGTTTCCGGGCTTCTGTAGCCGAGGAGGATTTCCCGTGCCCGCGAAATGTGATCCCGTCTCCCCTTGCTCCGCGGGTTATAGAGAACGATGACGAAGTCAGCCGCCGCCGCCGCGGAAAGCCTCTTTTCAATCAGGTCCCACGGTGTCAGCCTGTCCGAGAGGCTGACGGAGGCGAAGTCGTGCATGAGAGGGGCGCCGAGCCGGGATGCGCAGGCATTGAGCGCCGAGATCCCGGGAATGACTTCAACCTCAACGTGTCCCCGGTCGCGCGATTCCTTTTCGGAGGCATCACTCCGCACATGCTGACGCTCCGCTCCCCATCCTGTCTCCCGAAGGAGTTCGAAGATCAGTCCGGCCATGGCATAAATACCGGGGTCTCCTCCGCTTACCATGGCGACTTTTTTCCCTGTCCGGGCGATTTCGACAGCCTTTCTGCATCGCTCCACTTCGCGGGTCATGCCTGTCGAGACGATTTCCTTCCCGGTCAGCAGGTCCCGGATCAGTTCAAGATAGGGGCCGTAACCGACAATGACGTCGGACTCCTGAAGGACGTCCCGGGCATAGGGCGTGATGTGTTCGGTCCTTCCAGGTCCCGTTCCGACAATCGAGAGTCTGCCCTGCCCGCCAGTCTCCTGCCCTTCACCGATGTTCATCGCGACTGCAGGCACGGTTACACTCCCCGCTTCCTGCTCCGGCAGAGGGGCGACGGGACCGGGGGTGTCACCGCCGTCACCGGCTATTTCGGCGACCGCAACGGTGACGTTTCCCTCCTTCCGCTTTGGGACGAGCAGACGTCCGCTCCGTGAACCGAGGATCGCCGACGGCTCGGCGACCGCTTTCGCTCCCGTTGCCTTCAGGGCCGCCGGAGACGGGCTCACACCCTGTACACCGTTCAGTTCGGCGGCCGAGAAAGCTCGTATATCAAAGCCGTGGCTTTCTGCAAACGCGACGAGGCCGGGTTCCGAGGCCTTCCTGTCCAGCGTTGCGATAGTGCGGACCGACGAAAAAGAGAGTCCCTTGTCGCAAAGGACTTTTCTGACGACCGATTCGATCTCATCGCGGGACGTGCCGCTGTTACAGCCGATGCCGAGGACCAGGTTTACGGGCCTCAGGATGAGGCGCCGGCGGTCATCGGGCTTCTGCTCAAGGATCCTGTTCGAGATGACCATGTCGGCTTCGGCAGGGTTTTTCACGGGCAAAAAAGCTGCCGGCAAAGGCCCGGCGGCGCCGTTCTCCGGAAAGACATTCAGGGAGCCCGAGTCGAGCAATTGTGTTGCAATGCGAGGAAGGCTGTCCCAGTTCTCGATGACGAGCCCGCTGTCTGCGGCCCAGAGATCGATGGACGGCATGTCGTTCACGTCTGATGCCGTCGTGATGACGGCTGTCCCGCGGAGAAAACGGGCGATTGAGGCCGCGAGTTCATTGGCGCCGCCCAGATGGCCGCTCAGAAGACTGATCGCGTGTCTCCCTGCCTCGTCGATGACGACCACGGCAGGATCACGTTTCTTGTCCTCCAACAGCGGCGCGATGGATCGAACGGCGATGCCCGATGCCATGATGAAAATGAGTGCCTTCGACGTTTTCCAAACGCCGGGGACGATACCGGCCTTATAACGGAGGACCCTCGCGTGAGGAAAAAGGCGGGTCAGCCTGTCGGCGACAAGCCGGCCCTTCTGCGTTATATACAGGATGGTCGTGCCATCGATTGCCGTCGTCCGTTTCATGGTTTTCTCCTATGCATCGAGCACGTCCCTGATTTTTCTGAGAAGGGTATCGGGCGAAATGGGTTTTGAAAGGTAGTACATGGAGCCTTCGGTTATCCCCTTCTTCTCGATGATATCGGCGGCATATCCGCTCACGAAGATCGCCCGGATATCGGGGCGGATTTTACGGATCTCCTCGAATGCTTCCTTGCCGTTTTTTTTCGGCATGACCACATCGAGGATGAGCAGGCGGATCGCCTTCGCGTGTTCCAGAAATTTCGATACCGCATCCTCGCCGTCTCTGGCTTCGACGACCTTGTAGCCGTATTTCTGGAGGACATCTCTCGTGAGACACCGCACATCCTCATCGTCCTCTGCAACGAGGACCGTTTCGGTTCCCCCTGATGCCTGTTCCTGATGGAGATGGTCCTCTTCTTCGATGTCCTTATCGATGATCGGGAAAAAGAGCCTGAAGGTCGTCCCCTTTCCAGGTTCGCTCGAAACGTCGACGGTCCCGCCGTGTTGCTGCATGATGCCATAGACGATCGAGAGGCCGAGCCCTGTCCCTTTGCCGACTTCCTTTGTCGTAAAGTAGGGGTCGAAGATCCTCTCTCTAATCTTTTCGTCTATGCCGACGCCCGTATCCGAAACGGTGACGACGGCCTGCGGCCGCTGTTTACCGCCGTCATCGGATGCTTCAACGCCGACGCGCACCGCATACGTCGTGATGCTCAGTTTCCCGCCTTTCGGCATCGCATCCCGCGCGTTCGTCACGAGGTTCATCAGCACCTGCTCGATCTGACCGGTGTCTGCCAGGACGATCAAAGCGTCGTCGCATCGTGTGACCTCGAATTCGATATCTTCACCTATGAGCCTGTCGAGGAACTTCTCGATATTCCTGATGATCTCATTGAGGTTCGCAGGTCTGAGGTCGATGATCTGCTTTCTGCTGAAGGTCAGGAGGCTCTGGGTCAGGTTCGCGGCCCTCGATCCCGAGGCGAGGATGAGATCGACATAGCGTTTCAGTGGATCATCAGCGCTCATCCTGCCCGCCAGGAGACTGCCGTATCCGATGATGGTCGTCAGGATGTTGTTGAAGTCGTGCGCAATGCCCCCCGCAAGGGTCCCGATGGCCTCCATTTTCTGTGCATGCCTAAGCTGATCTTCGAGCTGCGCCTTTTCGGACTCCTTCTTCTTGAGAGATTCGACCATGCTGTTAAAGGCCCGTGCGAGGTTGCCGATTTCGTCCTGCGTCTGAACGGATACCGTTTCGACGGAAGCGCCCCGTTCGATCGCCTTCACTCCCTCCGTCAGAGATGTAAGAGGCCTCGTAATCCGCCGCGCGACGAGATAGGTGAGAAGAGACCCGAGGATGAGAAAGGACGCCGCTATAAGGATGCTCTCGAACAGCAGTGCGTTTAGCTGATTTTTCAGTCGTTTCTTGTCAAGAATGATGCACACAAATCCAATGACCCGCTCCTGTTCGGGGATAAGCGACTCCTCAAAGAAGAGATCGCTTTCCGGGGAGAAACTCGAACGGGTAATTACGGGCGACCAGAACTCGATTATGTCACCCGAGTCATGGGACGTAATCTCCCTGGTCCGACTGAGCAGCTCAAACATCTGTTTTCGCCGATCACCTTCCCCGTCGTCATGTGTGATACCTTCCTTCGCCCGTTTTGCCAGCAACTTCCCTTCGGCGGTGTAAAGCGATACGAATATGACTTCTTCCTGCTGCAGCATTCCTTCGGTGGAGTCTCTGAGGAGACTCTCGTTTTCCGCGAAGACACCAAGGCGTGCACTATGAGCGAAGAGCCGGGCCAGGACAACGCCCTTGTTGCGCAGATCCTCGGAGAGGGTCTGGCTCTGGTGCCTGATGAAAAAGATGGTAAAAGAAGCGGAGATGATCAGAACGAGGAGCGAGAATTCAAGGAACACCTTGACCTTGAAGTTGCGCCCGAGAAAGAGGAAAAGCCGGTTCAGGAGCGCCGTCATTTGATGATCCTCATATTCGAATTGGAGGTTTCGTCAATGACTATCCCCAGCTTTTTGGCAACCTTCTGGTTGACCGACAGGATCGCTTTGCGGGGATCGACATTGCGTATGTTTTTCGCACTCGTGCCGGCAAGGATCTTTTTCGCAATGTCGGAGACTTGCCTGCCGATGTCATGGGGGTCAATGCCGACAGACAAAAGGGCGCCCATCTCTACATATTTTTCCGAGAATGTGAGGATCGGCACCCTGTTCTCCACGGAGAAGAGCAGCAGGGACTCCGTCGTCTCAGTTGTCACCACAAGGGAGTCCGGTATCATCCAGAAGACATCGATCTTCCCTTTCAAAGTGAGGAGAGCGGAGGGGACTTCCTTGGGGCTCTGAATCTCCTTCGTGAGCAGCTTGATGCCTGTTTCCGCCGCCGCGCTCTGGGCCTTCTTCACAAGGGCTGCCGTTTTCCCCGGGTTGAAGAGAATCCCCACGCGCTTCGCTTCCGGGAGGATCTTCTGGAGAGACTGGAACTGTTTTTCGGGCGCTATATCCATGCTCACGCCGGCTATATTGTCTTCGCCGCCAACGACCGATTGCGGGTTTGCCACCATGAGATAGACAATGGGGATGTCCCTGATTCGCTTTGTTTTCATCAGGGCGTCCATGCCGATGGCGAGGATAAGGTCAGGCCGTCTCTGCCGGATCTGGCTGACGATCTCTTCGGCGACCATCTCGGACGCCACGAATTCTATGATCCTGCAACTGCATCCGGCCCGGAAGCCTTTGAGAGCATCCTCGTAGGGCTTCACGGGAATGCTCTTGACGGCTACGATGGTCTGTTCAGCGGCTGCGAGAGCGGCGGAGAGCAGGAGTGTGACGAGTATGACGAATGTCCTTATCATGCTTTTCGTGTAGGCAGAGAGGCTATTAACCTTGAAGAAAAGTGTAAAATCGTTTAGTATGATATATCGTTAAAAATTGTAAACTATTTACTATGTCCATGTATAGGTCTCTTTTCATACGATGTCTTTTTGTGTTTCCCGTTCTCCTCTGTGCCCTCGCCCTCCCGCAAAGGGCAACGGCCCAGACAGAGGAAGAGATGGAGATGCTCCAGCTCTATTTCAGGGAGGATGAACTCGTCGTCACGGCGACGCGCTCCCCGAAACCGATCTCGCAGGCCTCCGAGACGATCACGGTCGTCACGGCGAAGGAGATCGAGATGATGAACGCCCATACGCTGACGGATGTGCTGAACACGGTACCGGGCGTCCAGATCGAGATCCGGGGCGGGCCGGGAAGCCCTGCGGACGCTCACATCCAGGGCTCCGAATCGCGTCATATTCTCGTGATGATCGACGGTGTGCCCCAGAACAACCTGTCGGACAATAGAGCAGACATCAGCTCGATCCCCATCCAGAACATCGAGCGGATCGAGATCATCAAGGGGCCCGTCTCGTCGTCCTGGGGATCTTCCCTGGGCGGCATCATCAACGTCATTACAAAGGGCCCGAACCAGTCGAGGGGAATCGGCGGGACCCTCTCAGCCTCCTACGGAGAGAGGAACACCGGCGACTTCAGGGCCGAGCTGTCCGGGACGAAAGGACCCCTTGGCTATTATCTCTTTGCAGGCAACCTCACGACGAACGGTTTCAACCCGAACTCTGATTATTACGCAAACAATATTTATGGGAAAATACGTCTGGACATCACGGACCGTCTCAGCTCGACCGTGACGTTCGGATACAGCCAGGGGAACAGGGGTCTAGGGGAATTTCCGGAAATAGGCATATCCTCCAGGAACGACTTCGAGTACCTTTTTTCTTCACTTTTACTCAACTATGCGTTTAATGACGATGCAGACGTCACGCTCTCCCTATGGATGTCGCGGAAGCACATTGACTTCTTGGATAATCCCGTGGACAAGACCGAAATCCCCGCAAGTAGGCTCTTCGGCGATTCACAGCACGGGGGCGACCTGCGGTTCAACTGGAGACGGGGGATGCACACCGTCGTTGTGGGCGCAGAATTCAACGACGGTGAGCTCAAGTCGAGCAATATTACCAGCGGCAGGCAGGAACTGGATACGTGGGCGGTCTTTGCGAACGACACGATCGTCGTTGACAGGTTCTCCTTCACGCCCGGCATAAGGTACGACGACACAAGCACGAACGGGGATTTCCTGAGCCCCAGCCTTGGCATCACTTACAAGATCGACGACAAGAACCTCCTCCGTGGGTACATCGGCCGGGGTTTCAGCATCCCTCCCCTGTCTGCGACTTTCGGGGTTGACAACTTCTTCAGACCTGCGGATAACCTCAAAGTCGAGAAGGTCATGTCCTACAAGCTCGGGGTCGAATCGATCGCACTGAAATACCTCTGGCTGCGCTCGACCCTATTTCTTCATGACGTGTCCGACGCCATCGCCCTGGAGAATGGCACCGATACGGATACCGGGGCGCCTGTCGTTAAAACGGTAAATAAGGACAAAGTGAGGAGGCAGGGAGTCGAAATCGAGCTGAAGACCATTCCTGTCTATCACACCTCCCTCTCGGCGGGATTCACCTATCTCGACGCGACAGACAGAGAGACGGGAGAACGTTTAAAAGACACCGCACCTTACACATACGACATCGGCATTCAGTACGACCATAACAACCTCAAAGCGCTGCTGACAGGTCATTTCATATGGTGGAATGCGATAGCCGAAAGGAAGGGAAAATACAATGCCTTCGTCTGGGATTTCAACGTCTCGAAGAGGTTCGCCCTGTCCGCTGAAAGGTCCCTCGATCTCTTTTTCTCCATACACAACATATTCGACAGCTCCCAGTATCTGGACGTCCTCTTTAAAAACCCGGGAAGATGGATCGAGGGAGGTGTAAGGTTCAGTTTTTGATGCTGCTGACCGATGCTCTCAATGTCTGCCGTCAAAGGAAAGGATCCCGCGATTGTGAGGAAAATCACGATGATCTAAAGTTACCGGCAATTCTCACGAAAAAAATACTAAAGATTCAGGGCTCCAAAATCAAGAAAACCGAGAATCAGCGTGAGGAGGAAAAGATGAAGACAGAGAGGATACCGGAGATGAAAACCAGTGAGAAGATCGTCGTTCTGGATGCAGGCAGGGAAGGCTCGTCATGGATGTCCTGCTGCTGGGGAGCGTTTGCTTTTTACAGAAGATAGGCGCGGAAAGACATTTCTTTGGCTGCCATGAGTTGTGTTGAGACATGTTAATCAGCGTGAGGAGGAAAAGATGAAGACAGAGAGGATACCGGAGATGAAAACGAATGAGAAGATCGTCGTTCTCGATGCAGGCAGGGAAGGCTCGTCATGGATGTCCTGCTGCTGGGGGGCGTTTGCGTTTTACAGGAGATAAATCGCTAAACGACATTTCTCTCTGCTATAATACCAGAAAGGGGAGTTAAGCTCCCCTTTCTTTTTTTATGATACTCTCGAATTTTTCAAAGATCTTTCCCTGTGAGGGAAAACCTGGTTATCAGCTCCTCTACTCGACGAAGAGGGCATCGTCCCTGCTCGTCCATGATTCAGTCATACAGTCCCTGCAGGAAGGACGCATCGCCGGCGATGAACAGCAGCTCCTCGAGCATCTCGGGTTTCTCGTCCGGAGCATCGAAGAGGAGGTACGGGAGATTCTCAGTATCATGGACAGCATGAACAGGACCGCCCGCCTGTTCAGCGCCATGGTCGTGCTGAATCTCGACTGCAATCTCGCCTGCACCTACTGCTATGAAGGGGCGATGAAAGGGCGGCACTTCATGTCCGACGAGACGGCAGACGCCCTCATCGGGTTCCTCGAAAGGGAGCACATCGAACAGGGAAGGAGCATCCACCTCGATTTTTACGGTGGTGAGCCGTTGCTCAGCCAGAGACTCATTGCCGCGATCTCGGGGAGACTGAAGACGTCGGCGGAGCGCCGGGGACTTTCCTGCTCCTTCAATCTCATAACGAACGGCACCCTCCTGACCAGGAAGGCCGTCGAGAGCATGCTTCCCCTTGGATTGAAGGGCGCCAAGATCACCCTCGACGGTCCCAGGGATGTTCATGACGAGCTGCGTCCTTTTAAATCCGGGGCCGGCAGTTATGACCTCATTGTCAGGAATGTCAGGGAGACCTGCGATCTCATCGAGATTCAGGTCGGCGGCAATTACAGCAGGGAGACCTATGAGAGACTTCCCGATCTTCTCGGTCAGCTCATTGCCGGGGGCATAAAGCCCGCTGATATCTCGATGGTCAAGTTCACGCCGATCCTCAAAGTGAGCAGCGAGTTCGCAACACCCGAATCAATGGGGGGGTGCATCACGATCGATGAGCCCTGGCTCATTGAGGCAAGCATCTTTCTCAGGGAGGAGATCCTCAAGAGGGGCTTTACGACGCAGAAGGTACAGCCGTCAATCTGTATGGTCGAAATGGAAAACGACATCGTCGTCAATCACGACGGTGCGCTCTACAAGTGCCCGGCCTTTCTCGGACTGAAGGATTTCGAAGCCGGAAACTTGCAGACAGGGATCAAAGGCTATGGTGAGTCTCATAACCTCGGTTATTGGAAAAAAGAAGAATGCCTGACCTGTTCGTACCTCCCTCTCTGCTTCGGCGGGTGCAGGTACATGAAATTCCTCAGGGACGGACGGGTGGATGACGTAGACTGCAGGAAGGACTATC
>CAVPIW010000003.1:0-9247 GCA_963705105.1 uncultured Nitrospiraceae bacterium
GAGCGCGTAATCGGGCCGCACGAAGACCGCGTATTCATTCGCGCTTTCCACGCCGTTGGTCTGGCCGTAGACCATCTTGGCGCCCTGCGTCACCGACCACTTGCCTTTCGCGTACTCGAGCTTTTCCCCGAGACTGAAGGTCGTCAGGTCGGTATTCCCCGAGGCGGCCACCAGGCCCAGGTCGAGGGAGCCCTTGAGCGGCGGCGGGGCGGAATCCGCCGCCTGGGCGGCGGCGCGGGCGGGAGCGCCCAACAGGACGAGGGCAACGCCCGCGAGCAGGCAGGCGGTACGGGAAACGGGCATCCGAAATCTCTCCGTCAAGTCGTGGTGAGGCAGTGATACGCGACGAGGGCGCCCCTGATGAGCGCCCCCGGGAAGATAGGCCAGCCGCCCGCGTAGCGGGAGCGTCAGGCGGAAATGGCCGAGGTGCAGTGACCGCACTTGGTGGCCGCCAGCGGCACGGCCATCCGGCACTGCGGGCAGTCCTTCGTGGAAGGCGGCGGCGGGGCGGCCTTCTTGTCGAATCGGGTGACCAGCCGCACGAGGACGAAGATGGCGGCGGCCACGATCAGGAAATTGATCACGACGCTGATGAATTGGCCGTAGTTGAGCGTGGCGGCACCGGCCGCCTTGGCGGCAGCCAGGGAGGCGTAGCTGGTCAGGCCATCCCCGCCCGGCTTCAGGACCAGGTACAGGTTCGAGAAGTCGATCCGGCCCAGCACCAGGCCGAGCACCGGCATGATGACGTCGTCCACCAGCGAGCCGATGATCT
Organism: uncultured Nitrospiraceae bacterium; assembly: GCA_963705105.1. Taxonomy (GTDB): domain Bacteria; phylum Nitrospirota; class Thermodesulfovibrionia; order Thermodesulfovibrionales; family Dissulfurispiraceae; genus CAVPIW01. The sequence goes on from CAVPIW010000003.1 coordinate 773, forward strand.
TGCCAAACGCGGCGCCGATGATGACGCCGACCGCCAGGTCCACGACGTTGCCCCGCATCAGGAACTTCTTGAAGTCCTCGAGCATTGCGCCTCCATGGATGAAAAAGACACGCGCCGGGATCGTGAGATCCCGGCGCGAATCCTATCAAGTTACCCGTCGAAGGGCTACTGGATCTGCTTCACCATGACCCGCCGGTTGTTGGCCTTACCCGCCGCCGTGGCGTTCGTGTCGATCGGGAAGTCCGGGCCGTAGCCCTTGGCCGTCAGCACGCTGGCCGGGACGCCCTTGGCGATCAGGTAGTTCATGACCGACTTCGGCCCGCGCCTGCGACAGCTTCATGTTGTGCGCGCGGCTGCCGGTGTTGTCGGTGTAGCCGGCAATTTCGAGCTTCACGCCGGCCGGGTTGTACTGCGCCGCGTTGGCCAACCGGTCCAGGATCCCGGTCGAGGTCGGATCGAGCACCGCGCTGTTGGACGCGAAGGTGACGCCCTCCAGGACCAGCGCCGACTTGCCGGGCTCGAAGAGGACCGGGCACCCGGTGGCGTTGACCTTCATGCCGGCCGGGGTGTTCGGGCACTTGTCGAGGTAATCCGCCACACCGTCGCCGTCGGAATCGACCGGGCAACCGGTGGCATTGACCACGGCGCCGGCCGGGGTGTTCGGGCACTTGTCGAGGCCGTTGTACACGCCGTCCTTGTCCTGGTCAGCCGGGCAGCCGGTGGCGTCCACCGTGGCGCCCATCGGCGTGTTCGGGCACTTGTCGATGCCGTTGTGGACCTTGTCGCCGTCCGCGTCAGCCGGGCAGCCGGCTGCGTCCACCGTGGCCCCCATCGGCGTGTTCGGGCACTTGTCGATGTTGTCGGTCACGCCATCCTTGTCGGCGTCGCCCCAGGGGCAGCCGCTGGCGTCCACCGCCGTCCCGACCGGGGTGTTGGCGCACAGGTCCGGCGTCTTGTCCGGCACACCGTCCTTGTCCGAATCCTTCGGGCGTCTTGTTGCCGCCGAACGCGAAGCTCAGCATGGCGTCCATGCCCAGGTCGAAGCGGCTGTCGTTGTCGGTGCTGGTCTCATTGAAGGGATTGATGATGTAGTCGCCCGTCAGGTCGACCCGCAGCGATACCGGGCCGCCGCCGAAGCGCAGGCCGACGAGCCCGCCGGGGCCGGCATCGTTGTCGGTAGTGGTGTTGTAGTAGGTCTCGAGGCTGTCCCCGCCCCACTGGTTGTACACGGCCCCGAGTCCGAAGATGAAGCCGAAGTTCTTGTGCACGTTGGCGTAATACGTCAGGCGGCCGTGGATCGGCATCTCGGTCACATCCAGACTGCTGCCGGTCGGGTTGGTGGAGTAATAGAAGAGGTCTCCCTTCAATCCCGATCTTGTCGCTGAACATGTAGCCGAGCCGGCCACCGAACCCGACCTTGTCGTCCAAGCTGAGGGTGTCGGCGTAGAAGGGGAGGCCGGCACCGACGCCGACCTGGAACTGCCCCTTGGACTGGGCGTGCGCAGGCACCGTCGCCACGAGGGCGAGGGCGGCGCTGAGGGCCAAGAGTTTACGGATCATGAAGCGCTCCTGAGAGTTGTGAAACTCGGCCGGGCGACGATGAAGCGCCCAGACACCTGCTCCCCCCCGTTCGAGCAGCCGCGCCGACCGGCCCCCAGGGGGAGGTATTCGCGCCCAAAGGTAATCGGTCAATTATAAAAAGAAACGCGCCGGAATCGTGAGATTCCGGCGCGTTTCCTTCATACTTGGCGGTCAGGCTATTGGACCTGCTTCACCATGACCCGCCGGTTGTTGGCACGACCTTCTGCGGTCTTGTTCGTGTCGATCGGGAAGTCCGGACCGTAGCCCTTGGCCGTCAGCGCGCTGGCCGGGACACCCTTGCTGATCAGGTAGTTCATGACCGACTCGGCACGCGCCTGCGAGAGCTTCATGTTGTGCGCGCGGCTGCCGGTGTTGTCGGTGTACCCGGCAATCTCGAGCTTCGAGCCGGACGGGTTGTACTGCGCCGCGTTGGCCAACCGATCCAGGATCTCGGTCGAGGTCGGATCGAGCGTGGCGCTGTTGGTCGCGAAGGTCACGCCTTCAAGCACCAGCGCCGACTTGCCGGGCTCGAAGAGGACCGGGCACCCAGCGGCGTTGACCTTCATGCCGGCCGGGGTGTTCGGGCACTTGTCGAGGTAATCCGCCACGCCGTCGCCGTCGGAATCAACCGGGCAGCCGGAGGCATTCACCACGGCACCTGCCGGGGTGTCGGGGCACTTGTCGAGGCCGTTGTACACGCCATCGCTGTCCTGGTCAGCCGGGCAGCCCTTGGCGTCTACCGTGGCACCCATCGGGGTGTTCGGGCACTGATCGACGCCGTTGTACACCTTGTCGCTGTCCGCGTCAGACGGGCAGCCGGCCGCGTCGACCGTGGCACCCATCGGGGTGTTCGGGCACTTGTCGATGTTGTCGGTCACGCCATCCTTGTCGGCGTCGCCGAAGGGGCAACCGTTGGCGTCCACCGCCGTACCGGCCGGGGTGTTCGGGCAGAGGTCGGTCTTGTCCGGCACGCCGTCCTTGTCCGAATCCTTCGGCGCCTTGTTGCCGCCGAAGCCGAGGCTCAGCATGGAGTCCATGGCCGGGTCGAAGCGGCTGTGATTCCCGCTCGAGCCCTCGGTGATCGGGTTCAGGATGTAGTCGCCGGTGAAATCCACGCGGAGCGACACCGGGCCGCCGGCGCCGAAGCGCAGGCCGAAGAGTCCGCCCGGTGCCGCTCGTCGGTCGATGTCGACGTCGAAGTACTTGCGTCGTCGCCCCACATGTTGTAGGCGTAGCCGAGGCCGAAGATGACGCCCAGGCCCTTGCCCATCGGCGCGTTGTAGGTCAGGCGGCCGTGGATCGGCATTTCGGTGACGTTCGGACCGGTGTAAGAGAGGGTATTCGGCTGGGTCGAATAGTAGAAGACGTCTGCCTCGAGGCCGATCTTGTCGGTGAACATGTAGCCGAGCCGGCCGCCGAAGCCGACATTGCTGTTCAGGCTCGAGGTCAGAGTTGTAGAAGGGCAGACCGGCACCGACGCCGATCAGGAAGTACCCTTGGACTGTGCGTGCGCGGGTACCGTCGCCATCAAGGCGATCGCTGCGCAGAGGACTGAGAGCTTACGGATCATGAATGGCTCCTGAGGGGTGTGAAACTCGGTCGGGACGACTCGAGGCGCCCGACGGATGCTGCGCTATAGGTTGCGGTCTCAGCTCCTGCGAACGCAAGGCGGCGATCCTCCGTTGGCCGGTCGGCCGCGGCAATCGGCAAACCGGGGGAGGAGGACCCGGAAATAAACTAACACCGGAAGCCGCAAGGGGCTATCCCTCCCCCACCCCCACCCCGGGAAGCCGGGCTGGGGAGGGGTCCCGGGCCCCCAGGATGAAGAAACCCCCATCCGGACTGAGCCCGGATGGGGGGAGTGCGCCGCGTAGGAATCGAACCTACAACCTAGTGATTAAGAGTCACTTGCTCTGCCAATTGAGCTAGCGGCGCGCTGGTACAGTAGCCCCAACGGGAATCGAACCCGTCTCTCGACCTTGAAAGGGTCGCGTCCTAACCGATAGACGATGGGGCCGAGGCCCGCCCGATGGTGCTGACCAGTAGCGCTAACGGGATTCGAACCCGTGTGCCAGCCTTGAGAGGGCTGTGTCCTAGGCCTCTAGACGATAGCGCCATGTTGTATCCCGACAGGCCCGGCAGGAATCGAACCTGCAACCCCCGGTTTTGGAGACCGGTGCTCTACCAATTGAGCTACGGACCTCTGCCGACGCTGGTCTGTCGGGCATCGCGGGCAGGGTGGCTGACGGGGATCGAACCCGCAACCTCCGGAACCACAATCCGGCGCTCTAACCGATTGAGCTACAACCACCACGAGGACCGAGGGCCCTGCCTAGCCCGGAGAAAATATTCACCGACCCCCGCCCGGTCAAGGCCAGAACCGCCCGACCAGGCCCCCTGTCGCCCCAGCGGGAACCACTTGGATACCATCGACTTCCAGCAATGGCACGATTCCTCTGCCCGCATTGGCCGCGAATCCCCCATGTATGCCGCCAGATCCGGGCCCCGCAACCGGGACTCGACGAGCCCACCCGCCAGCTCCGCCAGCCGCGCCCGCGCCACGCCCGGCAGGATGCCCAGGTCGAGCGGCGGGGCCGCCAGCTGGCCCCCCTCCCACCAGAAAATGCCCCAGATCGAGGACTCCGCCACGAATCCCTCTTCCGAGAGGAACAGCACATCGTCCCCACCCTCCGAGGCGGCGTTGAGGCGCGCGGCATCCAGCCACTCCCGGTTGGTCGTCTTGTGGCGGTAGCCCCGGTGCGGCACGGGAGCGGTGCGCAGCCGTAGCCCGCTCGTCTCCTCAATCTGCCGTTCCGTCACCAGCAGGCGGCCGCGGCTCGCAAACTCGAGCCGGCAGATCCGGTCGCTCCCACCGGAGGGAGGTTCGGGATTCGGCGGGAGGGTGTATCCCAGCGCGGCGGCGCTCCGATGCACCCGCTCCATGTGGAGCGGCCAGAGCGGCACCCGGCCGCCGCGGACCCGCACCGTCTCGAGCAGTGAGGTGCGCGTCCGGGGGCGCTCAGGCACCGGCGGGGGACTTCTACCGAGGCCGCGCTGGCGAGAACGGAGCGAAGCGCGGTGGCGCCGATGATGAGCACCCCTCCGGCCAGGGCCCAGGGACCGGGACGCTCGCCGTGGACCAGCCAGGACCAGATGGGGTTGAGGACCAGGCTCCACCAGCAGGATGATCGAAATCTCGAGCGCAGGCAGTTTGCCGACCGCCCGGGTGACGAAGGCGTAGGCCAGGGCGATCTGGAAGATCCCGAGATAGGCGATGGCGGCCCAGTCCACCGCGCCAATACCAGAAAGGGGCAGCGCCATCGGGAGGGTCGCGAGGCACGCAAGGGTGTTGCCCACCACCACGGCGCCGGCAGGAGAGCCACCCGACTCGTCGGCGCCCATCCACCGGAGCCCCATCAGCGTCAGCGCCCAGGTAAATCCGGAGAGCGCCGCGAGCACGTTGCCCTGAAACGGTGCGGGCGCCGTGCGGACCGGCGCATCAGTCCCCATGAAGAACAGCACCAGGCCGGCCCCGACGACCGCCATGAAGGCCACATCCGCCGGGCGAATCTTCTCTCGCAACAACAATGGTGCGAGGAGAAGGATGTAGAGCGGTCCGGTGGCCTGGAGGAAGATGGTGTTGGCGGACGTGGTGAGCTTGTTGGCCGTGACGAAGAGCACCAGCGTGGCCGCATAGGCGATCGACACGAGGAAGGTGCGCGGTCGGAGCCCGCGCCTGGCCTCCGGCAGCAGCAGCGCCAGGGCCACCGCCGCGATGCCGGAGCGAAGGCACGCCACCTGCCAGCTCGTCATGGCGGTGGCCTTGATGACCGCCCCGCCAGTCGAGAACAGCACGGCGGCGACGACCAGCTGGAGGCGGGCACGCTTGGTGGGGACCATGGGGCGAAGAATGCCGGGGAGTTGGGGCGGCGTGCAAGTTTCCCGGCCAGACGCATCTCCCGGCTGCCCCAAACCAGGAGAACGTCATGCGTCGTCGATTCCCACTCGCGCTGGTGCTTGCCGCCAGCGCGGCCTCCTCGGCCGGTGCTCAGGGCTGGGTCGAGGTCCGCAGCACCCCCGTCTCCACCCGTCCCGTGCCGATCGGCGGGCCGGTCATCCGGATCCAAAGCGATGTGCGCATCACCCTCGACGGACGCATTGCGCACGTCGAGGTCGAGGAGCGCTTCCGCAACGCCGGCAACTCGATTGCCGAGGGCACCTACCTCTACCCCCTGCCGGGGGAGGCCGTCTTTACCGGCTACTCCCTCTGGATGGGCGATCAGGAGCTGCAGGGCGAAATGCAGACCGCCGAACAAGCCCGCGCCGTCTACGAGGAGATCGTGCGGCGCCAGCGCGACCCCGCGCTGCTGACCTACGCCGGGCACGGACTCATCCGCGCGCAGATCTTCCCGATTCAACCCGGCGAGACCCGCAAGGTCGTCCTGAAATACACCCAGGTGCTCGGCCGTGAGGGCGACGCCCTCCGCCTGCGATACGCCATCGGCCCCCGCAGCGCACCGCGCGGCATGGGAAGCGACGCCGCGCCGCAGGATCTCTTCTCCATGCAGGTAACCACACCCGGTGAAGCCACGTTCGGGACCCCCTACTCACCCACGCACGAAGTCTCCACGCGACGCACCAGCGGCCGGCTGGTGGTCACCGTCCCCGGAAATGCCTCGGGCGACCTCGACCTCCTCTTCCCGCTACGGCGCGGGTTGGTCGGCACCAGCGTCCTGACGCACGCCTCCGCCGGCGAGGACGGCTATTTCATGCTGCTCCTGGCGCCACCGGAAAACTCCGCGACCGACGTCATTCCGCGCGACCTGACCCTCGTGGTGGACGTGTCGGGCTCGATGTCCGGCACCAAGCTCGAGCAGGCCAAGGCCGCGCTGGCGCAGGCCCTGGGTGCGCTCGGCCCGCAGGATCGGTTCCGGCTCATCGCCTTCTCGTCTGGGGTGACGGAATTCCGCCCCGGCCTCACCGCAGCCACCCGGGCTAACCTGGCAAACGCGCAAGAGTTCGTGAGTAACCTCTCCGCGGGCGGCGGCACCAACATCGAAGCCGCGCTGAATGTCGCGCTCCAACAGGCCTCGGCAACGGCACGCGTCTCCCTCGTGGTGTTCATGACCGATGGAATCCCCTCGGTCGGGCAGACCCAGCCTGACCAGATTGCCGCCGCGGCCGGCGGGCACATCGGACAGTCCCGCATCTTCACCGTCGGCGTCGGGACCGACGTCAACACCTATCTCCTCGACATGCTGGCCAAGGAGGGCCGGGGGAGCGCCACCTACGTGGCACCCAACGCCAACATGGAAGTGGCCGTCGGCGGACTCCTCGGCAGGATCCGGCACCCCGCCCTGGCCAACCTCCGCATCGTGAGCGCCCCGGTCACCCTCGTCGATCAGCAACCCGCCCAGTTGCCGGACCTCTTCTACGGAGAAGAGCTGGTGGTCTTCGGCCGGTATCATGGGACCGGCTTGGGAGACGTGGTCATCGAGGGCGAACGCAACGGCCGCCGGGAGCGCTTCACGGCGCGCGCGCAGTTCACGAGCAGGCAGCCCGACAACGCGTTCGTCCCGCCGCTCTGGGCCTCCCGAAAGATCGGGGAGCTGACGCGGACCGCACGACTTGAAGGGGCATCCCCTGCCACCATCGAAGAGATCCGGCAACTCGGCCTCCGCTACGGCATCCTGACCGAGTACACGTCGTTTCTCGTCCTCGAGCCGGGTGCCGTTCCACCACGCCGGAACCGTCGCTCCGCGGCGGCCGAGACGCGGCAAAAACGATGAGCGGCCAGGTCGCATTCGAACGGGCTGAAGCGAGCGCCCGGCAGTCCGAGGTCAAGACGCTGGCGTCGGCCAATGCCGCGGCGGATGACCGGCTGGCCCGGACCCCTGGCGCCGTGGGTGGTGTCGGTGCGGACTCCCGCCGGATCGCCGGACGAGTGTTCGTCGATCGGAGTGGCGTCTGGACCGACATGACGTACAAGGCCAACAGTCCGACCATCGCGGTGAAACCGTTCAGCCCGGCGTACTTCGAACTGGTCCGGGCGTTGCCGGAATTGGCGCCGTGGCTCGGGATCGGCGAACAGGTGGTGATTGCCGGCACCCGGATGAGCATCCGGATCGATTCGACCGGCGTGAGCGTCTGGAACGGGAACCAGCTCGCGACGACGGTCCGCGACTTCCGCGGCCTGTAACCCTTACCCCTTGTGCGGCGCGTGGCTTGCAGGGCATTTCTCCCTGCAGGCCACTCCCCGCCCTCCCCAGTGAGCTGATGACGACAGACCTGGCCGCCCTCTTCCGCGAGCATCACGCGTCCCTCGTCCGGGTCCTGTACCGGCGGACGGGAGATCACGACCGCGCGGAGGACATCGCCCAGGAGACCTTTGCCCGGGCGGTGGCCGCACCGCCGAGGAACCCACGTCCCTGGCTCTTTGCCGTGGCGCTCAATTTGGTGCGCGAGGACGGGCGGAAGGCGGTGCGACAGGGGCGGCGGCTCGAATTGTATCGCGCGGAATCGCCGCAGTCGGTGCCGGCGGCTGATCAGGCAGTCGAACGATCGGACAATGTCCGCGCAGTGCAGGAGGCGCTCGCCACGCTGGCCGAACGGGACCGCGAGGCGCTGCTGCTCAAGGCCGAGGGTTTCAATTACGATGAAATCGCTGAGACACTCGGCCTCGCGAAGGGAGCGGTCGGAACAACACTATCAAGAGCTCGGCGCCGATTGGTCGAAGCGTATCGCACGCAGGGAGGCCGACATGTCGCATCCTGACGAAGGCACCATTCAGATGCTCCTCGACGGGGAGCTCGACGCGAGTGAGCGCGCGCGCATCGAGGCGCACATCGACGCCTGCGCCTCCTGCACCGCCCGGATCACTGAGGCCCGGGCATT
>CAVPIW010000004.1:0-78335 GCA_963705105.1 uncultured Nitrospiraceae bacterium
CCACGGGCTTCTGTGGAGCGTGCGAGCTTGTTAGCTCAGCAACGCGGCCAGTTTGGCGACGCGAAAAAAGTCGGCTTGAATCGCACGCAGGCTTTTGTTCGCGGCAGTTTGCACTGATTGGCCTCGTCTTGCCGGCGCCCTCTCGCCCTCTTCCGGCCGCTCCCTAGCTGCGACAACTCGCCAGCGCGATAGTTGAGCGCATCAACCATTCCGCTAGCTTGTCTTCGAGGCGCGAAAGAGGGCGGACCGGCGGACGCGGGAAACTTGGGAAAAGGCGAAAGGCGTTCGTCTTGTCCGAGAGGCGTTTGCGAGTGAGAGATTCCCCGCCGCGCCTGCTTTTGCGCGCCTCGTATAGCGCGCCCTCTTCCTTGCCAGCTTCTTCTATACCTGAGTAGTAGTTTGCTGGAGCGTATCACACACCGCGCTAGCGCGAAAGGGGGCGGAACGGCGGACGCGAGGGGAGGGGGCGCGCGAAAAGGCTTTTCGGTTTTGCCACTTTTCTGATTGCCGAGAGGCAAGCGTTTGCGAGCGAGCGGGCGCTGACCTCCGCCGCGCCTTCCTACATAGCGCCCTCTTCCTCCGCTTTTTCTCGCTTGTTCTCCGCTTCTGTGGCGAGATCGAGCCGCGAGCTGATCCCTCGCTCAATGAAAAAGCTAGTTGAGCGGCGACGGGGTCCGCGAGGAGGACGCGGGATAATTTCCCCCCTTTTTCGGCCTCGAAGGATTGAAGGAGAGCGAGCGGCGCTTGCTTGTCTTTTCGCCGCCGCTTGTCTTTTCAGCTTGTCCCGCTCATCATAGACCCGCTCGCCTCCACGGGCACAGGCGAGACGTCCGCGGAAGAGTTGAGCAAGGCGTCGAAAGGCGCGATTCGGAAAGAGTTCTGGTTGCTTGCACAACAGCAGAAACTTTGGGAGGGGGAGGAGAGAGGAGGCAGCAAGCGGAAAAAAGCCTCTCGTGTTTTCTTTTTTTCTTCCCCTTCTTCTTTTTTTCTTCCGCTCATCATCACCTCCTCTTCTCTCCTCTCTCGACTCCCTCGACAGTCGACCCCACAGCAACCCACCACCACTACCAGCACCCTTCTAGAAACTTTCTACAATGGTGTCTACCAAGTCTGTCGCTCTCTTCGCGCTGGTCGCCATGGCCGGCGCCAGCTCCGTGTTCGCGGACAAGGCCGGCGAGGCCTCCGAGTCGGGCAAGATGATGAAGAGCCCCAAACTGAAGCTTGACAAGCACGCCGCGAAGGCCGACGAGGCCGGCGAGGCGTTCAAGGTGAAGCCCGCCAAGGTGAGAAGATTAGAAGAGAGCAGCGCGCGCGAGAGAAGAGACGTGTTTTTTTTCTTCCCGGTATTTTTCGTCGCTCGTCACACAAGTTTTTCTAACCTGTTTCTTTTTCTTCATCGTCACTCCGCCTCCGATCAAAAACAGGTCCACGTCAAGAAGGCCGGCAAGGCCGACGAGGCTGGCGAGGCGCTCAAGGCGAAGCCCGCCAAGGTGAGAAGATTGAAAAAGAGCGGCGCGCGCGCGAGAGAGGAGTGTTTTTCTTCCCGGTACCTTTCGGCGTAATTTTTCCTCACCTCTTTCTTTTCTTTTCTCTCCTCCCTCCTCCTCCTCCTCTTTCCCACCTCACAAACAGGTCCACGTTAAGGCCGCAGGCGAGGCCCTGAAGCCGATCAAGGGCCTCAAGAAGGCCGGCAAGGCCGACGAGGCCGGCGAGGCGCTCAAGGCGAAGCCCGCCAAGGTGAGAAGATTGGAAAGAGAGCAGCGCGCGCGCGAGAGAGAAGAGACGTGTTTTCTTCTTCCCAGTTTTTCGCCGTTCGCCACACAAGTTTTTCCTCACCTCTTTTTCTTTTCTTTTCTCCCACCTCACAAACAGGTCCACGTTAAGGGCAGGAGAGGCCCTCAAGATCGTCAAGGTCCCCAAGGCCCCCAAGAAGGCTGGCAAGGCCGACGAGGCCGGCGAGGCGTTCAAGGTGAAGGGTGTCAAGATCCACGCGAAGAAGTCGAAGGGCGACGGCGAGGCCGTCGCGGGCGAAGCTGCGGCCGTCAAGCACACCCCCAAGAAGACGGCGAAATTCGCCGAGAAGGTGGCCAAGCTTGACGCGAAGAAGAAGGTCAAGGGCGGAGTGAGTACATGTTTTGCGTTTTTTTGTTTGCTGATGGGGGAGGAGGCGCTCTCGCACGCGAGAGAGAGCGAAGAGAAGAGGGGGGTGGGCGATATTTTCACCCCGAAAACGTTGCGCCGCTGTCCGCGCTCTTTTCTGAAGAAGAAAAAAATTCTTCTTCTTTTTTCCTCACCCCGACCCCTCCCCCCCCCCTCCTCCCACCACCCTCAACCCATTTTTCATCAAACAGGAGGCTGACGAGGCTGGCGAGGCCACGAAGTCCAAAAAAGACAAGGCGGACGCCATCTCGGCGAAGCTCGACGCCAAGAAGGCCTCCAAGGCCAAAGTGTCGGGAGCCGACGCGCTGGCCGCGGCCGCGGCCGCGGGCGAGAGCGGCAAGAAGATGAAGGCCCCCAAGGACTACGCCAAGAAGGCCGACGAGGCTGGCGAGGCGCTCAAGGCGAAGCCCGCCAAGGTGAGAAGATTGAAAAAGAGCGGCGCGCGCGCAGAGAGAGGAGTGTTTTTCTTCCCGGTACCTTTCGGCGAAATTTTTCCTCACCTCTTTCTTTTCTTTTCTCTCTCCCCTCCTCCTCCTCCTCTTTCCCACCTCACAAACAGGTCCACGTTAAGGCCGCAGGGAGGCCCTGAAGCCGATCGGCCTCAGAAGGCCGGCAAGGCCGACGAGGCCCGCGAGGCGCTCAAGGCGAAACCCGCCAAGGTGAGAAGATTGAAAGAGCAGCAGCGCGCGCGCGAGAGAGAAGAGACGTGTTTTCTTCTTCCCAGTATTTTTCGCCGCTCGCCACACAAGTTTTTCCTCACCTCTTTTTCTTTTCTTTTCTCCCATCTCTCAACACAGGTCCACGAGGCAGGCGAGGCCCTCAAGGTCGTCAAGGTCCCCAAGGCCCCCAAGGTGAGTTGGCAGTTTCGATAAGAGAAGAGTTGTTTTTCCTGCTCCCTCTTGGCCCTCTCTCTCTCGCACCTCTCACTTCTTTTCTCTCTCTCTCTCTCTCTCCACCCCATTTTCTCAACACAGGTCCACGAGGCAGGCGAGGCCCTCAAGGTCGTCAAGGTCCCCAAGGCCCCTAAGAAGGCTGGCAAGGCCGACGAGGCCGGCGAGGCGCTCAAGGCGCCCAAGGCCAAGAAGGCCCACGGTGAAGCTTTTTAGTCGGTGCGAAGAGTTAAAACAAGAGTTCCACTTTTTTCTGATGATATATAAAACAATTCAAAACTTTTTTCGTGTGTTTTGCGAAGCGTTACCTTATTCCTATCGGGGAGAGAGGGTGAGAGCGGCGGGTTTTATTGTTTGTGTGGCTTGCGCGCGGCGGGGCGGGGGTTCCTTTCTGCCTTTTGACTCCGCGCGCTCGCTCTCATTCCCCCCTCGCCTGCCTTTTTCCTTTTTTCAACCCCCCTTTAAAAAAAACGCGCGCTGCTCTGTCCAATCTGTGTGTTATCATATCAAACAATGTTAAAAAAGAAAAAATGAATCCATCATAAGTTTTTTTGCGTCTGCTGCAGAAGTCCTGATGTGTGTGTGTGGAAGCGGGGCGGGAAGCGGGAAGGTGGGGGCTCTCTCGCCGTTTCTTAGCGGCCCAGGTCGACAACACACCCGCTGCTTTGCTGCTCTCCTCTCTCTCTCTCTCTCCTCTCTCTCTCTCTCTCTCTCTCTCTCTCTCTCTCTCTCTCTCTCTCTCTCTCTCTCTCTCTCTCTCTCTCTCTCTCTCTCTCTCTCTCTCTCTCTCTCTCTCTCTCTCTCTCTCTCTCTCTCTCTCTCTCTCTCTCTCTCTCTCTCTCTCTCTCTCTCTCTGTTTGGCGGCGTCGCTTTTTCTTCTTCTGACATTTTTTGGCGACTGCCGCCGTCGTCGGCCGTCGTCGCCGCCGCCCCTATCGTTTCTGCCCTCGGAACCCGAACATTGGGTTTTTTGCATTACGAATTCAGAAGCGGCGGAAGGCGGGGGGGGGGCTCTTGCCGTTTCATCTCGCTCGCAGTCGGGGTCGGGAACGCCCGCAGCTCTCTTTTTTGCTGCTCTCTCTCTCCTCTCTCTCTTTCTCTCTCTTCCACTTTCCGTTTTTCCCCCTCCCATCTCTCCTTGCTCAAAGAGGGGCAGCAAGAGCCCCCCCTCCTTCTCTCGTCCTTTCTCTCTCTTCCCGCGCATTTCGAGAGCTCTCCCTCTCCTTCCATCTCTGTCGTCAAAAGGGGGGGTGCGACAGAGAGCCACGATGCTGGTACGGGTGGAAAAAAGATAGAGCGAGCGACCTCCTCCGCCTTCTCGATTGCGCGATCGATCGAGATGGAGTTGGCGGTCGAGTTTTCTTCTTCTGTCGTTCAAAGAGGCCCGAGTCGCTCCGCCTCGCTTCGCACTCTCTCTCTCTCTCTCTCTCTCTCTCTCTCTGCTGTCTGCGTTGACAAGGCATGACTGTCGACGCCTCCCCTCAGAGACATCTCGTTCCCCCTTTTGCCTCCCTGGGAGAGCGTTTGCTCTCGAAAAAAAGAGGAAAAGGGCGTCGAAATCTTTCAATGCCACCCAGACTTATTTTCCTTCTCTCTCTCTCTCCACCCAACCATCAGACCAAGTTTGAGACCAAGTCCAACAGGGTCAAGGGCCTGTCATTCCACCCGCACCGGTGAGTGGGAAGAGGTTTGGTTGCTGGGTGGCGGTAGAAGCGAATGCGAAAGAGAGAGAGCCGAGTGTCGTCGTGATGCTCCAATCGATTCGATATGCCTCTTTTTCTTCTCCTCTCTCTCACGGCCTTTACTTCTTTCTTTCTCTCCAAAACCACCTATCGTCCAACCAGGCCATGGATTCTCGCTTCGCTCCACAGTGGAGTCATCCAGGTGAGACAATTAAGAGCCGTTTTTTTCAGTGTCCTCGTCGTCGCTGCCATCGTCGTCGTCGCTTGCTCGCTCGGGCGCGCCCATCGAGCCGAGCGAAAAGAGAAAAAAGAAATGCCTTTACCTCTCTCGTCCGCTCTCCCTCGTTCGATCTGCCTTTCGGGTCTGGAGAGGTGCTCTCGAACCTTCGATAGGTCCCCTCTCGTGGAAAAGAGAGAAGAGATCCAGCGAAGGAGAGGGAGAAGAAGAGGGGAAGAGAGAAGAAGAGGGAAGAAGAGAGAAGAGAGAGAAGAGCTCTCGTAAACAATCGATCGGCGCCGCTCGCCTTCTCTTTGGCCTCGACCTCTTCACCTCTTCTTCACCTCTCCTCGCCTCTCTTCCGCGCCTCCCTCCCCCAACCTCCCCCCCCCCCCCCCAACCACCACCACCACCACCAGCTCTGGGACTACCGCATGGGGACCCTCATCGACCGCTTCGACGAGCACGACGGCCCCGTCCGCGGCGTCGACTTCCACGCCTCGCAGCCGCTCTTCGCCTCCGGGCGGCGACGACTACCGCGTCAAGGTCTGGTCGCACAAGCTGCGCCGCTGCCTGTTCACGCTGCTCGGCCACCTCGACTACATCCGCACGGTCCAGTTCCACGGGTCGTGCCCGTGGATCCTGAGCGCGAGCGACGACCAGACGCTGCGGATCTGGAACTGGCAGGCGAGGACCGCCGTCGCGGTGCTGACCGGTGAGGGAGTTTTTGAGAGGGGTTTTCCCCGTCCCCTTTGGGCGAAAGCGGAGCGGAGCGGGGGAGCGGAGGGACTTCTCTTGCTCTCGCTCTCGCTCTCTCTCTCTCTCTCTCTCTCTCGCTCGCTCGCTCGCTCTCTCTCTCGCTTCTGCTCGCTCTCTCTCTCTCTCTTCTTCTCTCTCTCTCCTCTCTCTCCTCTCTCTCTCTCTCTCCTCTCTCTCTCTCTCTCTCTCTCTCTCTCTCTCTCTCTCTCCTCCTCCCCCTCTCTCTCTCTCTCTCTCTCTCTCTCTCTCTCTCTCTCCTCTCTCTCTCTCTCTCTCTCTCTCTCTCTCTCTCTCTCTCTCTCTCTCTCTCTCTCTCTCTCTCTCTCTCTCTCTCTCTCTCTCTCTCTCTCTCTCTCTCTCTCTCTCTCCTCCTCCTCTCTCTCTCTCTCTCTCTCTCTCTCTCTCTCTCTCTCTCTCTTTCTCTCTCTCCACACACACACACACACACACAGACATTGCTCACCTCCTCCTCTTCTCTCCCTCGCGCACGCAACACACAAACACACAAAAAAAACCGCCAACCCAAAAACCGAAAACCACCCACCCCCAAGGCCACAACCACTACGTGATGTGCGCGCGTTTCCACCCGGGCGGCGAGGACCTCCTCGTGTCTGCCTCCTTGGACCAGACCGTGCGCGTTTGGGACGTTTCAGCGCTGCGGTCTAAGACTGTCGGCGCCGGTGCCGGCGGGAGCGGCGGCGGGATCGGCGGCGGGATGGGGATGGGCGGCGGCGGCGGCGGGTACGGCAGCAGCGGCAACAACTCCATGTCCAACTTTGGGCCCCCCTCCCCCGTCCCTGGAGCGCGGCCTGGGCTCCAACGGCTCCGGCGGGGACATGTTCGGCGGCGGCTCCCCGGACGCCTGCGTCAAGTTCGTGCTCGAAGGCCACGACCGCGGCGTCAACTGGGCCGCGTTCCACCCGACGCTGCCGCTCATCGTCTCGGGCGCCGACGACCGCCAGGTGAAGCTGTGGAGGATGAACGACACCAAGGCCTGGGAGGTCGACACGCTGCGCGGGCGTCAACAACGTCTCGTGCGTGCTCTTCCACCCGCGGTCCGACGCGGTGGTCTCGGACTCGGAGGACAAGACGGTGCGCGTCTGGGACCTCGTCCAAGCGGCGGGGCCCGGCGACGTTCCGGCGCGAGCACGACCGCTTCTGGGTGCTGGCGTCGCACCCGCGCGTCGACCTGCTGGCGGCCGGGCACGATTCCGGGATGCTGGTGTTTAAGCTGGCGAGGGAGAGGCCTCCGAGCGCGGTGCACGGGGGCAAGAACTACTACGTCAGGGACAGGTGAGAGAGAGGTTTGACGATGGAGAGGTTGGAAGGAGAGGGGGGGGTGGGGGGGTCGAGAGAGGCTGGAGTTTTTTTTCCCCTTTGAGCGGAGCGGCAGCGGAGCGAGGAAGATTTTTCTTGTGTTTTTCCTTCGAGCGGGAGAAGCTTTCTCTCGTCTTTCCCTCGAGCGGAGCGACACCGGAACGAAGAAGCTTTCTCTTGTTTGAGTGGAGAAAAAACTCCAAATTCGAAGTTTTCGGGCTCGCTCGCCGCCGCCGCCGCCGCTTCCGCCGCTGTCGTCTTTGCACTTATTTTGCCTCTACCTCGCTGACGATGCTCTTTCTCTCTTTTCTTCTCCTCCTGCGGGGAACAACAACTGAGAGAGGCTTCGGCTAACGCCACCTTGGCGCAGCAGCGAGAGCAGCAGCAGGCTGCGGCTCTCGCTCTCGAACCCTTGCTCGTCACCTTTTTTTTGCTCCCTCACGCCGCGGGAAAAAAAAAAACATTTTCTTCTCCTCTTCCTCACCAACACCGTCACCGCCCCCTTCACCACCCACCCCACCCCACCCCACACCAACAAACAGGCACCTCCGCTGCGCGGAGATCTCCTCGTCCGACCTCGGCGCCGCGACGGGGGACCCCTCCACGGCCCCGTCCTCCTCGGCCGCCGCCGCCGTCGCCAACGACAACCCGCTCGTCGCCGTCCGCCGCCCTCCCTCTGGCGGCGTCTACCGTTCTCTCTCATACAACCCGGCCGAGTCCGCGGCCCTGCTGACCTCGACGACGCCGAGGGCGGGGATACGAGCTCTATCCCGGTTCCTCGAGACAGCGGCGCGGCGGGAGGGGGCGGCGGCCGCGGCGCGGCGGCATCCTCCTCGGACCCTTCCCCGGAGCCCCGCCCGGCGCCGGGGCCGGCGCCGTCTTCGTCGCCCGCAACCGCTTCGCCGTGCTCGACCGCGAGGCCAACCTCATCGCGATCAAGAACCTGCGCAACGAGACCACCAAGGCGGTCCCGAGCCCGCTGGCGGTGACGGACGCCATCTTCTCTGCGGGAACGGGCAGGCTACTGCTGCGCGGCAGCGGCGACAACACTGCTGCTGCGGGAGGCGCTTCTTCCTCTGCTGCTGCCGCTGCTCCCGCCAGCACTTCTTCCCCGGGGGACCGCGTCGTGCTGTTTGACGTGCAGCAGCGCGCCGTGATCGCCGAGGTGTCGTGTCCGGGTGGTGAGTTGGTCGGAGAGGGTTTTTTTCTTTTTTCGATTCTCGAGAGTATTTTTTCCAAAAACAAAAACTTCAAAAGGCACTCACTTTTTCCCTCTCTTCCTTCTTCATCTTCTTTTTCTTTCTCTCCTCGCAAAATAAAATAACGACTCAGGCGCGAAATACGCAGTCTGGTCCCCCGATGGAGGCCGCGTCGCCCTGCTCTGCAAGCACGCCGTCGTCCTGGCCGGTGAGCTCTTTTATGATTTGGTTCTTGTTTTTTGTTTTTGTTGCTCGGGTTTCTCGACGTTGCTGCTTCTGCCGTCGCGCTTCTCTTTTTTTGTTTTTTTCATTCGCACACACTGCGAAACCTTAAAGCACCAAGGAAATCATCTCTCTCTCTCTCTCTCTCTCTCTCTCTCTCTCTCTCTCTCTCTCTCTCTCTCTCTCCCTCTCTCGTTCTCTCTCTTGTTCTCACTCTCCCTTTGCAAAAAAAACGCCGGCGACAACAACAACAACGACAAAAACCCTCTCTCCAGACTCAAAGCTCGGCGGCGCCTCACGGTCCACGAGACCATCCGGGTCAAGTCCGCCGCCTGGGACGCCGGAGGGAACGCGCTGCTCTACTCGACGCTTAACCACGTCAAGTACGCGCTCCCGACGGGACGGCGGGGTGGTCAGGACGCTGGACGCGCCGCTGTACCTGCAGGCCGCGGCGGGGAGGGTGAGTTTTTTTTGATTTTTTCCTCGAGTTTTTTCTTCCCCCCGGGGCCGAGCGGCCATAACTATAACGGTCCTAAGGTAGCGAAATTCCTTGTCGGGTAAGTTCCGACCCGCACGAAAGGCGTAACGATTTGGGCACTGTCTCAACGAGAGACTCGGTGAAATTATAGTACCAGTGAAGATGCTGGTTACCCGCGACAGGACAGAAAGTCCCCATGGAGCTTTACTGCAGTTTGATATTGCGTGTTTGTATCACATGTACAGGATAGGTAGGAGCCAATCATACCGGGACGCCAGTCTCGGAGGAGGCAACGGTGGGATACTACCCTTGTGATATGACCACTCTAACCCGCTGCTCTTAGCGGAGGGAGACAGTGTCAGACGGGCAGTTTGACTGGGGCGGTCGCCTCCAAAAATGTAACGGAGGCGCCCAAAGGTTCCCTCAGAATGGTTGGAAATCATTCGTAGAGTGTAAAGGCAGAAGGGAGCTTGACTGCGAGACCTACAAGTCGAGCAGGGACGAAAGTCGGGCTTAGTGATCCGGTGGTTCCGCATGGAAGGGCCATCGCTCAACGGATAAAAGCTACCCTGGGGATAACAGGCTTATCTCCCCCAAGAGTTCACATCGACGGGGAGGTTTGGCACCTCGATGTCGGCTCATCGCATCCTGGGGCTGTAGTCGGTCCCAAGGGTTGGGCTGTTCGCCCATTAAAGCGGTACGCGAGCTGGGTTCAGAACGTCGTGAGACAGTTCGGTCCCTATCCGTCGCGGGCGTTGGAAATTTGAGAGGAGCTGTCCTTAGTACGAGAGGACCGGGATGGACACACCGCTGGTGTACCAGTTGTTCTGCCAAGAGCATCGCTGGGTAGCTATGTGTGGACGGATAAACGCTGAAAGCATCTAAGCGTGAAGCCCCCCTCAAGATGAGATTTCCCATCACTTTAAGTGAGTAAGACCCCTGAGAGATGATCAGGTAGATAGGTTGGGAGTGGAAGTACAGCGATGTATGGAGCGGACCAATACTAATCGGTCGAGGACTTAACCAATTTTTAAAAAGTTGAAAACTCAAGCGGTGTTTTCGGGTTCCCTTTAAATTTGTAGATTCAGTTTTCAGAGAACAACGTTCTCTTGAAAAATGTGCGGTGACGATGGCAAGAAGGTCACACCTGTTCCCATCTCGAACACAGAAGTTAAGCTTCTTAGCGCCGATTGTAGTGAAGGGTTTCCCTTTGTGAGAGTAGGACGTTGCCGCGCTTTTTTTTGTATACAGAATTATTCCGCAATAGCTCAGTTGGTAGTAGCGCATGACTGTTAATCATGATGTCGTAGGTTCGAGTCCTACTTGCGGAGTTTTTTCTTAAGATGAGTTATTAGCTCAGTTGGTAGAGCATCTGACTTTTAATCAGAGGGTCGCAGGTTCGAGCCCTGCATAACTCATTTGCGGGTGTGGCGGAATTGGCAGACGCACTAGATTTAGGGTCTAGCGCCGCAAGGCGTGGGGGTTCGAGTCCCTTCACCCGCATAATTTAATACGCCGGCTTAGCTCAGTTGGTAGAGCATCTGATTTGTAATCAGAGGGTCGAGGGTTCGAATCCTTTAGCCGGCACCATTCGCGGAAGTAGTTCAGTGGTAGAACATCACCTTGCCAAGGTGGGGGTCGCGGGTTCGAACCCCGTCTTCCGCTTTCATAAGGACTATGCCAGACCTTATGATTGCAACAAACAGTAACATGCCGGGGTGGCGGAACTGGCAGACGCACAGGACTTAAAATCCTGCGGTGAGTGATCACCGTATCGGTTCGATTCCGATTCTCGGCATTTAGGCACCCATAGCTCAATTGGATAGAGTACTTGACTACGAATCAAGCGGTTACAGGTTCGACTCCTGTTGGGTGCATTTTTTAATATTTTCAACGGGAAGTAGCTCAGCTTGGTAGAGCACTTGGTTTGGGACCAAGGGGTCGCAGGTTCGAATCCTGTCTTCCCGATTAAACAATTTTCACGGGGCCTTAGCTCAGCTGGGAGAGCGCCTGCCTTGCACGCAGGAGGTCAGCGGTTCGATCCCGCTAGGCTCCATTTTCATTTTGGCGGTGTAGCTCAGATGGCTAGAGCATCCGGTTCATACCCGGAAGGTCATGGGTTCGACCCCCTTCGCCGCTATTATACCTTGCTTTGGACCTTTAGCTCAGTTGGTTAGAGCAGACGGCTCATAACCGTCCGGTCGCAGGTTCGAGTCCTGCAAGGTCCATGAAAAATTTATCAGCTTATGGAGGATTACCCAAGTCCGGCTGAAGGGAACGGTCTTGAAAACCGTCAGGCGTGTAAAAGCGCGCAAGGGTTCGAATCCCTTATCCTCCTTTAGTGGCCTCAGGCCATTGTACTATTATCGCGGGGTGGAGCAGTTGGCAGCTCGCCGGGCTCATAACCCGGAGGTCACAGGTTCAAGTCCTGTCCCCGCAATTATCATGATTGTCGCTGCTTCAGCAGCTTACAAGCATGATACACTTGGGCGCAAGCCCACAGTGTTACCAATTTTTTTTTGCGCATGGTTCCGTGGTGTAGGGGTCAACATGCCTGCCTGTCACGCAGGAGATCGCGGGTTCAAATCCCGTCGGAGCCGCCATGCGGGTGTAGTTTAGTGGTAAAACCCCAGCCTTCCAAGCTGATGTCGGGAGTTCGATTCTCCTCACCCGCTTTTTTTAAGAAGGGCCTATAGCTCAGCTGGTTAGAGCGCACGCCTGATAAGCGTGAGGTCGATGGTTCGAGTCCATTTAGGCCCATTGATAAAGCAACAGATAGTGGAGTTCTCTTTTAAGGGGAAGTACTCAAGTGGCTGAAGAGGCGCCCCTGCTAAGGGTGTAGGTCGTTAACGCGGCGCGAGGGTTCAAATCCCTCCTTCTCCGTAGCTTTATCGAAAAGAATAAAAGATTGGTCCGTTGGTCAAGCGGTTAAGACACCGCCCTTTCACGGCGGTATCACGGGTTCGATTCCCGTACGGATCATTATTTCCAGTATTATGGAGGTTTAGCTCAGCTGGGAGAGCGTCTGCCTTACAAGCAGAATGTCGGCGGTTCGATCCCGTCAACCTCCATTGGTTCCGTGGTGTAGGGGTCAACATGCCTGCCTGTCACGCAGGAGATCGCGGGTTCAAATCCCGTCGGAGCCGTTTTTAAATTTTTATTTTGGTCTGATAGCTCAGTTGGTAGAGCACTTGATTGAAGCTCAAGGTGTCGGCGGTTCGAATCCGTCTCGGACCATTTTTTATATGATGGAGGGATAGCGAAGTGGCTAAACGCGGCGGACTGTAAATCCGCTCTTTCGGGTTCGGCAGTTCGAATCTGCCTCCCTCCATTCTTATTATGGCGATCGTGGCGAAGTGGTTAACGCACCGGTTTGTGGATCCGGCATTCGTGGGTTCAATTCCCATCGGTCGCCCTCTTTATTGGGCTATCGCCAAGCGGTAAGGCAACAGACTTTGATTCTTGTGCAGCCGCTCATGGTAAAATACAAGTGATTCCGCAAAAAGGGGGCAAAAATGAAAACAAAAGCAGCGATCGTATTCCTTCTGATCACGTGCGTCACCCTCTTCGCGTCACCCTGCCGGGCGTGGCTCGAGACGCTCATGATCCAGGAACCGAACAGGACCATTGTGGTCCAGGGTCATTTCAGGGATGAACCCTGGGGCGCCTTCCCCGGAGAGCAGTTCTTCTCCTATGAAGAGCAGTCTCCGCAGAGCAGCAACCATGAGAAGTACTATTTTCACGGAGTGAAGGAGGAAGGCTCCTTCGAGATCAGGCATACCTGGGCCAAGTTCGGGGGATTCAGGGCCGGCAAACCCAATCAGGAGATCCTGAAGGTCACCTTCAAAGCGGACGGTGAATATCCGCTGCCCATGTCCATCCTCACCTTCCCGAACTGCACAAAGAAAGACCTGGCGGTCCTCAAGATGATCTCGCTGAAGGACAACCGGCTCGGCTACAGGATCATCCTCCCTGCATGCCTCAAAGAGGCGCTGAAAAGGGAGCAGGAAAAAGACGCTCAGCGCTGAGGCGCTGTTTTACTTTTTCTTTTCGATGTCCGACCTGCGCGGCATCTTCTTCCCGTCACCCACGGCATAGATCTGCGCGGGTGTCCTGTCCTTTGCACTGAGATTCAGCGACGGCGACGAGATCAGCACGTAATACATGCCGTCGCGAGGCACCGTGAGGACGTCCTCATATACCCCGTCACCCACATACTTCACGTTGCGGGTGAAGGAGGGGAACCCCGACGAGTGAATAAGCTGCACATACACGTCCTTTGCCTCGGCCACGGGCGTCCCGTCTTTCGGACTGACCAGCTTAAAGGAAAATTTCAGTTCTCCCGGCGCTTTCGTCTGCCAGACCGTGTTCAGATAGACGATGTCCGGGTACGGGGGCGTCTTGTCGACGCCGGGGTCCGGCTTCGCCGTAAAGGTGAAGCAATGGATTATCTTGGGAGAGTCGATGAGCATGGCGACCTCAAACTCGCCGCTCGCCGGGACTTTGATCCTCGTCCCGTACACGCCCGGCTGGAGCTGGCGGAGGTTCCTGTTGACGACCTTGGGCGCCCTCGCAAGCCGGCTGCCGTACATGCGGTAGCTGCCCATAGGCACCGAATGCCCCTCCATGTAAAAGAACACGACCCCGTCGGCCGGGTTGACCACTAACATGTGGCCTTCCATGGAGGACTCGATGATGTTGTCGGCGATGGACTCGAACTCCGCCTCCTTGGGCGGCTTCTGCCCCCCCGTGACCTCGATGGGGCTCAGCTTTTCGACGGCGCCCAGGTTGTCGAGCTGTATCAGGCGGACGTAGTTCGTCGCCCTCGTCCGGATATAGGCATAGTTCTTTGTGAACATGATTTGGTCCGGCTCTTTGTCGATCTCCGTGGTGTACCGCACCTTGTTGTCGGAGGCGTCGAAGACGTACAGGAGGTTCTCCCTGGCGTTCAGGACGAAGCCCCAGCGGTCACCCGGCGCAAAACGGACGGCCCAGAGCCCCGGCTTCAGCTCTATCTTCTCGCGCACCCCCTGGGACTTCCCGTCCACGATGGCCACATACCCCGCATCTCCGACGGAGACATAGGCCGCCTTGGAGAGCTTCGAATAGGCGACACTCACCGGCAATCCCTTCAGCTCGATGTCCTTCACCTTCTTCAGCGTCTGCATGTCCACGACCGAGAGGGTCCCGCTCTTGGCGTTCGTGACATAGGCGAACAGGCTGTCGTCGGAGAAGGCGATCTCGTGGTGCCCCGCGCCCGTCGCGATGAAGGCGACCTTCTCCTTCTTGCTGCTGTCGATCACCGCCACGCCCGACTCGTCCTTGTTGTCGGCGTCAAGGCCCACGAGCAGGTATTTCATATCCGGCTGCAGCACAACGCGCACGGGGTTACTGCCCACGGCGATGTTCTTGTCCACCTTGAAGGTCTCCGTGTTGACCACCGCAACCTCTCCTGCCTTCGGCATCGTCACGAAGAGGTCCTTCTGCTCTCTGCCGTAGGTCCAGTCCTCGCCGGGTCTCTTCATGTGAATCATGGCGTAGAGGTGCGTGATGTTCTGCATGCCGATGATGGGATCGATGACGGATATCGTCGCGTCGTGGTTCATGGCGAGGATGTAATAGCTGTTCAGGTCCAGCAGGGGCCGGAAAGTCATGATGCCCTTGAAGTAGAGCTGCACCTTCTGGTCGCAGGTGTAGGTCTGGGCCTCTTTGCCGGTGGCCCCGCCGGTCTTGAGGTCGATCCACGCGCCGGGGTAGATGGGGGTGATGGGATTGCCCGTCGTCGCGTCGGTGACAGTGAAGGCGAGATCGGCAAACTGGCCCTCCGTGAGCTCCGCCCCCGCCACAGGTTTGACGGTGAACTCGATCTTCGTGCCCTTCGTAACGAGCTCCTCCTTCACCGGTTTGCCCAGATCGGAACCCTTTGCGGCAGGGGCCGGCTCTTCCTTCAGCCGCTCGAGGGCCAAGGCGTGGCTTGCCGGCATTAAGCCGACGGCAACGCCCAGGATGATGCTGAATAAAACGCTTATGTTCTTTCTCACTGCTTTGACTCCTTGCTCTGTGAATTTTTCATGCCGGTAAAGGCAGATGATCATCTTTAATTATATAACATCACGCTGCATTACCAATGCCTGCGATTACAATCTGCAAACGACAGGACCGCCTCACGCAGGGCCGCCAGGCGCGCAAAGAACGACACAAGACCTGAAGCTGCATTCAAGACATATGTCCCGCACAGTCCGTCATGCCGGCTCGTCCGGCATCTTTCTCTGAAGAGAAGAAGGATTCCCGACAAGCGGGAATGACAAATGGTGAGAAGACAGGACAGTAAGAATTCCTTTCACTGACACTCACACTGACACTGACACTTTCTTGCTTTTCTTTGCGATCTTTGCGTCTTTGCGCGAGAATAGGTCTGTGGGGAAATCCCCAAAAAGGAGGGTGCGGCGGGGCCGCACCCTCCTCAAGGCTTAGAGGTTTATACGCTTACTCGACCCTGAAGAGGCCCATGAAACCATGGAAGCCGCCCTGCGGGTTCTGCATCCGGTACAGGTAGTCGCCCGCCACTCCGAAAGGTCCTCCGGCAGGGAACTCAGGAATGAAGTTCCAGTGCCCTGCAGGGCCGTAACCCTCCTGGGCGCCGACGACCTGGGACTGCGGGTTGAGCGCGATCTTTGCGGACTCGACGCCGCTCACCGTCTCGTGCGGGGTGCGCTGCCACGCGTGGCCGTGGATGACCGGCACGTGGGAGCGCTGATTGCCGGCCGGCATGGTGAGATAGAACCGGAACTGCTCACCATTATTGGCCGTGAAGATCGGCGTCTCAGGGTCAAGTCCGCCCACCTGGGCGTTGCTGTACAGCTTCGCGGTTGCAAAAGTCTGCTGGCCGTTCGGGCCGTTCAGCGGGGTGCCAGGCGCCATCTTCAGCCTGAACCAGTAGGGCTCGGACTTGTAGTTGAAGGCCTTGAGGCCGGAGTCCTCGGCGTCGTCGGCAACGCCGATCTGCGGGTCCTCCGTCGGGAAGCCGGGGATCGGCTGGAAGCCGAAGCCGTTATTCGCAAATATCCCTTGCGGGGCCGATGCGAAGTAACCGTTCGTCGCGCCTGTTGTCACCGCCACGAACTCGCGGTAGGCCCCTGCAGGGCCCGTGCAGCTCGCCTGGGCCTTTGTCCCGGCGTCGGGCTTGCAGGTCTGGCCTTTCGGTTCGATCACCAGAGCGCCCACCATGCCCTTCTGCACCTGCTTGATTTTGTCGGCCGGGGAAAGTCCAACCACGCCGAACTCGATCGGCCGCGGGTTCAGCATCACCAGGGGAATGCCCAGGATGTTCCCGACCTTTGCGATCGTGAAGTCGCCGGCGTACCAGACGTACCTCGCCGTGCGGCCGGGGCCCACGGTGTTCGTCAGGTTCTTCCCGACATTGACACCGTCGTCCCTCTCGGGGTCGAAGGCGAGGAGCTGCGTGTGAATGCCGACGTGGCTCGACGGCCTGATGTCGTTGTTGTTGAAGGTCGGCTTGAACGGTGCGCCCGCTGCATCAACAATGCCCCTGCAGTCATAGTTCGGGCACTTGTCGATGATCGGCTCGAGAGTCTGCGTGATGCCGTTCAGGTCAGGCACGTTGTTCGGCAGCCGGTTCGTCAGGCTGACGTGGACGCAATCGCCCGCGTTGGCCCTCAGGATCAGCGGCTCGGGGGCGATCGTCCCGGCCCTGAGGCCGGCGATGTCGGCGTTGTTTACATAGAGAATGGCCGTCGGGTCGTGCAGAGGTCCCGCGCCACCGGGGACGGTGAAAGCAGGCTCACCGATGGCCGGGTCGGCAGGTATTACGTTGTCCGGAACGACGTCGTCCCTCGAGTTGTAGACCAGCGTGCCGCCCGTGGCGCCGCCCAGCGGGTTCACGATGCCGGGCACCGCGGGCAGGATGTCCCGTGCCATGATGGCCGTGATGTTGAACCTCTTGACCGGCGCATTTTTCGGACAGACGCCGTTCAGGAAGTCGAAGTCGAGCCTGTTGGCCACTATGGCGGGCTTGTTGCCCACAATGCTGTTGGGCAGCGGCTTGAGGTCAGCCCTCAACTGGTTGTACGACCGCATAAGGCCCCACTCGCCGGTCCAGAGCCCGCTCATCGACATGTTCGAGGCGTACATGTAGTCGGTCGAGGGCTGGAAGCCCGGCAGTACCGAGAGCAGGTCGCCCAGGACCGCGGAGTCGAACTGGAACTGCTCGGAGATGCCCATGGACTGGTGGTTCTTCCAGCCCGAGTTCGGGTCGGCGTAGTTCATGAGCCACTTGGCGCCGTGCATGCTGAAGTGGTGAGACTCCTCCGTGGCGCCCACCTGCATCCTGATCTTCACCCGGTCGCCCTCGTAGACCCTCATCATCGGCGTGGCGGGGTCGAAGGCCCCCACGTCCTTGCTGAGCGCCGTGGCAGCGACGTTGATGATCGGGGCCCCGATGCCGGCAGCAGTCGGGGTCGGCAGCGGCGCCGCCAGACCGTTCAGACAGAACGGGTCGCCAAGCGGGTTGCCAACGTCGCCGCAGGTCCCAACACCCGGGGTGGCGAGACAGGACGGGCACTGTTTCGTGTTTCTTACGTAATACTGCATCACGTTGTTCAGGTCGGGGTCGGCCCTCCGGATAGACGCAAAGGCGAAGGAGAGGTCTCCGGCCTGGCCCGCGGCCTGTTTGGTGGCAACAGGATCGAAGACGCGGGCGCCCACAGACTCGTTCCGGTAGTTCACGATCTCGAAGCCCTGGTCAGAGCCGCCGATGGCCTCGGGGCAGGGGCTGATCGGGAGAGCGCCGCCGGGCAGTGCGGGACCCGGGCAATCCTGCGCAAACACATAGATCGCCAAGGGGTCTCCGTCCCTCGAAGGCCTCGCGATGGCCTCGAGGAAGCTGACATCAGAGATGAAGCCGTCCCAGGTCTTCTTGTAGGCCTGCTGGAAGTCGGAGTTCTCGAAGTAGAACTCGCGGTACGGCGTCGGGTTGTAGCTGCTCGAACCTGCCGGCGGGATAATCTGGGCCTGCCACGAAGTGGGGCCGCCATCGGCAGTGAGGGTCTGAGGCGAGCCGAGACGGTTTGCCAGAGGCGCGCCGGTCTCGTTGTGAATCCACTTCGACCCTGCAGGCTCGGCGAGAATGGTCGCGTAGAGGCCGATCTGCTGGAAGGTGGAAGGACCGAAGTGGTCATGGGTGAAGACGTTGCCGATGCCTCGGTCCTTCCCGGTGCTGTCGAGCACGGGGTCGGCCAGCCAGCGCTGGACCGTCGTCCGGGAGCCGCAGGTGGCGCCGCCACAGCCCAACGCGGCCGCTTGAGGTGACCCCGCAAACTGGGGAATCCCGTCAAGGGTGGGGTGCGGCTTCGGTATCAGCTGGGCCACTGTCGGACCCGTTGCAGTCGGTTTCCATGCGCCCGCCTTGATCGCCTTGATCCTCTCGACGATCTCGCCGGGGCTCATGGTGCCGTCCTCGTAGTTCCAGAGGTTCGCCGCGCCGTCAGAGGAGGCCACGTCGAACTTGGTCATGTGCGAGTGCTGGGCGATGATGTCGGTGGGTGTCCTGACCTGGAAGTCATCCAGCTCGTAGAAGTTCGGCACCAAGTTGCTGTGCCAGACCTCTGCGCAGTCAAGGGTGTTCAGCCTGAAGACCATCGGCGCAGGGGCCAGTTTGCCCGCGTACATGTCGGGGATGTCTCCCCAGAGGGCGATGATCCTCTGCTGCGGGAAGTGCCAGCCCTTCTTGTTCAGCACCAGGTCGATCTGGATGTTGCTGATCTTGTAAGGCCTGAGACTGTCGACCCCGAACTGGACGGCCTCGGGAAGTACAAACCCGTTGCAGTTGTCCCCGTCAGGGTTGTCGGCCCGCGCCAGTGAGCAGTTCGGGCTGTTCCACGTGGGCGTGAAGCCCTTCACCAGCATGTCGCCCTTGCTGTCCACGCAGGGGTCGCTGTGGGGCGCGCCGGGGACTGCCTTCGCTGCGCCGTTGGTGATATAGCCGCCCCTGAAGGGCTTGCCCTGTTTATTACTTCCTTGGCAGATTGCCTCGACTGCAGCGTTGCCGGTCTGGGTCCACGTGTTGTGGCACCTCTTCTGCTGGAAGGCAAAGGAGTCCTTCTCGACGGCAGTTCCGGCCTCAGGCACCTGCTCGGCCTCGACTGCCAGGAGCTCCTTGCTGATGTCGAAGCGGTTCACGACGAACTCCGCCTCGCCGCCCGTGATGATGTGCCTCGGCAGGCCGCCGTCAAGCGAGTTTTTCAACGGGTTGGGGCATTCGTTGTTCGCGTCAAGAGGCACAAGGCACGCGATGTCCAATGGCGGAGAGGGCGGACGGTGTCCGGCGATTGCCCCCCGATCGGCATTCGCCGCCATGATGTAGAACGGGAAGCCGGGGTTCTTCTCTTTCGTGATCGGGTTCGGCTCGACGATGATCCTGCGCGGGTCTGCCGGGTTGATCGCCACTGCGGCAGGGGCCGGCGCCATCGGGTAGAGCGGCAGGGGAACCACCGCCGGGACCGGCGAGCCGTTGCACATGCCGACGCAGACCTTCTTCAGCGTGGTCCCTTGCCCACAGGGAGGTACGCTCTGTGTGCCGTCGGTAGCTACACATGCATCAACCATCGCCAACTCGCCGTCGGGGTATGCGCGTGAGCCCGGTGCGGGAGGCGCGTCACGTTGCGCCCAGACTGCCCTCGTGCCGTCAGCAGCAAGGAGCGGGTCCAGCAGCGTGCCCTCGGAAAAGGTGTCGAGCATCCTGAGAGACGACCACATGCCCTGGGCGAAATGAGGATAGAAGTGGCAGTGGTAGATCGCGTCGCCGGGGTTGGCGTTCCTGTTACCCGCACCCTCGTTCGTCAGGTCCATGGTGTAGGCGCCGCCGGGGCCTATCTGCTGCATGTCCTGGTAGTTGGCCTTGTCGCTCTTGGGCGAGAAGACCCACTGGTTGTTGTGCAGGTGGAAGATGTGGTGCTCGAAGGCACCTGCATGGATGTTCCTGAACTTGAAGTGGTCCCTGATGTAACTGTGGTGCACGTTGGACGGGTTGTCCGGGTAGAGCGCCACAGTCGCCTTGGGGCCGGGACCGGGAAGGTCCTGGGGCCCGCCGCAGAAGACGGGGTTCACGCCATCGGGTATCAGACCTGCAAAAGGCCTCACAAAGGGAGTGACCGCCGGGTCTGCGGAGATGTTGTTGACGAGCGGGTTGTTGAGGTCCTGGACGCAGCCGTTGGCAGGCACGTCGACCCACATGCCGGGGTCGCCCACCGCGTAGGAGGTGAGGAAGAACTCCTCGGCCTTGCACTCGGGGCAGTCCCACATGGGGCCCACGGCAAGCCTGTTGGCCACAATCTCGGGGCCGATGGCGCCGCCGCCGTAGTTGATGACGAAGCCGTCCTTCGTGATCGCGAAGGTGTGCTTCAGCACGGGGTTCACGAAGAAGAACGGGAAGGCCTGGACGTTGAACTGCTCGTCACCGAAGACCGAGGCGGCCTCGCGGAAGGGCAGGTCCTGCCGGGGGTTCGTCGAGGTCGACGGGTAGGTCGAGCCGATACCGAACGTGCCCTTTTTCGGGCCGGTGATGACGGCGTGGATGTCGCTGTGCACGAGCTTCGTGCCCTGCAGCATCGCCAGGATCGGCCGCCCTGCCTTGCCCTCATCCTTGAAAGGCTGGACATCGGGGTAGAGCGCGTCATAGTTGATGACCGGCTGGTCAGCCGCCGTCCTGTTCTGGTTGGCCTTGTCAAGGCAGGAAATCGAGGGGTTCGGGCCGGCAAGGACGGCAGGCTTGCACGCCGCCAGGGCCATGTCCTCGTTGGTCACGTGGCCGCGGTAGTACTCGGCCGCCGCCGACGGCATCCCGGGGATGCCGGGCTCCACGATCACCACACCGTAGAGTCCGAAGGCCAGGCTTCCGCCCGCGCCCTCCGAGCCGGTCGTGTTGGCCATGTTGGTGATCATGTAGACGTTCTCGTCCTGGGCGTAGTAGGTGTATATCTTCTGTTTGCCCGGCGCGGCAAGGCTGCTCGCGTTTTTACCGACCCAGGAGCCGTCGCTATCGATGCTACCCACGAGCGGCAGGCCCGTCACGTGCGCCGAGGCGTCACGGGTGACGTTCTGCTCGTTCGGGTCGATCGGAACGGGGTTTAAGAGGTTTGTGAAGTTGATCTGCAGGCAGTCGCCCTTGCTCACGCGCAGGGCGATGGGCTGCGGCCTCTTGTCGGGGCGCAGCACAACCTGGCCTGCCTGGCAGCCGCCACCTACGCATGGTGTCTTGCCGATGACACCGCCAGTGATCGGAAAAACGTCCTCGGCCAGGGCATAAATCATGCCCAGGTTGTTCAGCGAGCCGAGTCTGTTCAGGAAGTAATTCTGGTCGAGGGCGATCACGTCGGCAACGATTGTCCGGTTGCAAGCCGCTTGATTCGCAGCCGCCTTGTCGGGCGTCGCGAAGCCGACGATGAGCCCCAGGACCAGAATCAGCACAGTGAGTGCCGTCCATCGTGGTATCTGGTCTTTCATGATTTGTTCTCCTCTCTCATGTTAGACATGTTCATACTTGTTCCCTCCCCTCGTGGGAGCCGCCTGAAATGCGTTTTCCCCTTTAACAGGGAATCCCTTGTGCTCTCACCTCCCTTTTGTTATGGCAGTGGTACACTGTCGAGCCATTCCTTTGTCTGGCCCCTGTTGTTTTCCTGTATCCTGCGGGCGAAGTCCTCGAAGTCGAGCGGCTTTTCGAGAAAAGCGACGACGCCGAGCGCCGCAAGCCTCTGCTCCGTGTCATTGTTCAGAAAGGCCGACATGACCATGACGGGGATGTCGGGGTGTCTCCTGTTCATCTCGCCGATGAGCTCGAACCCGTCCATGACAGGCATGAAGAGGTCGGTGACGACGAGGTCGATGGGCTTCCTGTCAAGGATTTCCAGCGCCTCTTTCCCGTTGAGGGCCGTGAAGACCGCCAGGCGCTTCGA
The DNA here is from genome assembly GCA_963705105.1 of uncultured Nitrospiraceae bacterium. Taxonomy (GTDB): domain Bacteria; phylum Nitrospirota; class Thermodesulfovibrionia; order Thermodesulfovibrionales; family Dissulfurispiraceae; genus CAVPIW01. Next base: position 21,893 of record CAVPIW010000004.1, read on the forward strand.
GGAGCACAGGCCGTCGCAGAGGCTCTGCAGAAAACCCGCTTCATCGTCCACGACGAGCACCTTTTTCATATCCCTCTTTCCTCTTGCGGAGGGCAATTACGAACCTGCCAACCGTTTCGCGCCTTTTTTTTCAATATCATTATGCGCTATGGACGAGGGGATGTCTATGGAAAGAACTACCTATTTAACGGTCCGCAGAAATACCTATTTGGGGGTAGGTAGAAATACCTACCGACCCTTCCTTTTCAGGACACGGGTCAATCGGGAGGTCGACGATCTTGTAAGGCCTGAGGTTGGGTTTACCGAGCGGGGAGCTCAGGGGGTCGTCGTCGCCATGAACTGGATTTTCACGACACTTCGTCTTCGTCTTGCCTTTCCATGCAACGACAGGGTGTAAAAAATGAAGAAGCCGCAGGCTTCAGCCTGCGGCTTCGGGCTCTGCGATTGAGAAGCCCTCTCTACGGCCCGGGCACGACCAATATCGTCTGCCACACGTAAAAGGTGCCTATGTCCCCCGCCTTTGTTATCGCCACAAAGAAATTGTAATCGGCCGGCGGAAACAGACTGAGCGGGATGGCGTTAAACAGCCCGGCGCTCACCTGAGTCGTCACATCCTCCCGCCAGGGCACGAAACCCTCGGAGAGCGGACGCAGGGTGAAGTCCGGATGGAGTATGAAAATCTCCGGAGTCAGCTTCGGCGCTGTTATCGCCACGTAGATATCGATTGGACCGGCATAGGGTCCCGTAGCAAGGCTCACGCGCACTGCGTCCCCGCCTGAGGCTGCGCTGCCGAGGCCGAGCGGCTTGGCGTCGGCAGGCGCGGCGCCAACCACGGGGTCGTCGACAGCCTGATAGAGGAACACCTCCTTGCCGGCAGGCAGGGGCAGCAGAACGGCGTCGGGCCTGAGGACCCACAGTTCAGAGCCGTCAACGCCGTCATCGGCTGCAAAGAAGAGCGTGCCGCTCACGTTTGCGAGAAAAGCGGGAGATGACGGGCTGGCGCCGGGGTTGATGTCCTTGACCAGGACGGTACCGGCCGCCGTGCCGTCGCTCTTCCACAGCTCGAGGCCGTTCGTCCCGTTTTCCGCCGCGAAGTACAGCGTGCCGTTCACGTTTGTCAGGGAATCCAGGAACGAGCTTGTCGCCCCGGGTGCGATGTCCCTGACAAGCACCGTGCCGGCCGCCGTGCCGTCGCTCTTCCACAGCTCGAAACCGGTGGTCCCGTTGTCGGCGACGAAAAAGAGCGTACCGCCCACGTCCGTAAGAGATGCCGGCAAAGAGGGAAGCGCACCGGGATTGATGTCCTTGACGAGGACCGTGCCCGCCGCTGTGCCGTCACTCTTCCACAGCTCGAGGCCGTCGGTCACGTTTTCGGCGGCAAAGAACAACGTGCCGTTGACATTCGTCAGAGATCCCGAAAAAATCGATGAGGAATTCCCTGCGAAGATGTCCCTGACCAGGACGGTCCCGGCCGCCGTCCCGTCGCTTTTCCACAGCTCGAAACCGTTCGTCCCGTTGTCCGCCGCAAAGTACAGCGTGCCGTTCACGTTTGTCAGGGAATCCGGGAACGAGCTTGTCGCCCCGGGTGCGATGTCCTTGACGAGGACCGTGCCCGCCGCCGTCCCGTCGCTCTTCCACAGCTCGAAACCGGTGGTCCCGTTGTCGGCGACGAAGAAAAGCGTGCCGTTCACGTTCGTCAGGAGGTCCGGGGAAGAAGGGGCGATACCGGGGTTGATGTCCTTGACGAGGACGGTCCCGGCCGCCGTCCCGTCGCTTTTCCACAGCTCGAAACCGCTAACGCCGTCGTCGGCCACGAAAAAAAGCGTGCCGTTGACGTTCGTCAGGAGACCCGGGGAAGAGGAGGCGACACCGGGGCTGATGTCCCTGACAAGGACGGTCCCCGCAGCCGTCCCGTCGCTCTTCCACAGCTCGACGCCGCTGACGACGGCATCAGCCACGAAAAAAAGCGTGCCGTTCACGCTCGTCAGGAGGTCCGGGGAAGAGGAGGTGATACCGGGGTTGATGTCCCTGACAAGGACGGTCCCCGCAGCCGTCCCGTCGCTTTTCCACAGCTCGACGCCGCTGACACCGTCGTCGGCTGCGAAATATGCCACTCCGCCCACGTCCGTTATGTTCGCAGGGTTGGAGCCGAATATGCCGGGCTGTATGGTTATTGAGACGGGATCCGCCCCGAAGGTCAGCCCCGGAAACACCGGCACTATAAACAGCAACGCAAAAAAGATCGCCCTCCTGAGAAAAACTTCTATCATCGTCCCTCTTGTTAACCGATTGCGCCCCATGTCTTCCTCCCTGTTGTGCCGTTCTCAGCATTATTACTCACGACCCTGATTTTCAAATGCCTCATATTGCCTCATATTTTAACAAGCCTCACCTGCTATCCTTAAATTATCATCCACCGGGCTGAACATGTCAAGAGCGTGCAACAATGCGCATTTGGCCCTCCCTGCATGCAGCTTAGAACTATCATTACTCCGACTGTCACCCTGTGCTTGCCCGCTAATCCGGCATTCGGCTGTCGTATTCCCACCGTCGCGGGAATGACGATTTCAAAATGATAAAAAGATTCACTCTTCTATTATAGGCCATGAAATGAGTGGCATCCATGGGAGAAACTACCTAATATGGGGTCTGCAGAACTACCTATTTTAGGATGGGCAAAACTACCTATAAGAATAGTAACGAGGAATCAGGACTGAGGACTGAGGAACAAATTACGGCACAAAAAACAGTAAAAAAGGACTCAGTTAGGGTTTGTGAGATAAGACAGTCGCGAGGACTGAGGACTCAGTTGCAGGGTACGGGTTGCGCCTAAAGCAGACGGTACAAGGTGCACGGTATACGGTCCACGGGAAATTGAATACAGAATGCAGAATATAGAATTCAGAATTCGGGAGATCCAGTCTCCAATCTCCAGCCTCTAACCTCTCCGTCTCTGACCCTGAACCCTGGACCTCGTACCTTGAACCGATCTTTCTGATCTCCAATCTCAGATGTAACCTTTTTTGATTGCATATTTGATGAGGTCGGCCGTCATCCTGACGTTGAGCTTCTTCTTGATGTTGGCGCGGTGGTGCTCGGTGGTCCTGACGCTGATGAAAAGCAATTTTGCGATCTCCCTGCTGGACCTGCCCTCGGCGATGAGCTTGAGGATCTGCCGCTCCCGCGCCGTCAGGAGTTCGGGTTCGCCTGCAGGCTCGGTGGGTGTCCGAAACGCCCGTGCCCAGTCGGCGATGACGTCCTCCCCGAGGCTGGGCGACACATAGACCCGGCCTTCCCGGACCCTCCCGATGGCGGAGAACAGCTCCGAGTCGGCGTCCTCTTTGAGGAGATACCCGTCGGCGCCGGCGGCCATGGCCTCTGAAAGGTACTTTCTCTCGCTGTGCATGGTGAGGATAAGGACCTTGATGCCGGGCCGGATCGTCCTGATCTCCCCGATCGCCTCCAGTCCCCGGAGCCTCGGCATGGAGAGGTCAAGGATGACCATGTCGGAGGGCGTCTTCTTCAAAAGGTCTATGAGATCGAGGCCGTCGCCCGCCTCACCGACCACCCGCATCCAGTCCGCACTTTCGATGAGCATCCTCAGCCCCTGCCTGAGGAGAGTGTGATCGTCGGCGAGCACGATGCGATACGCGTTCATTCTTTATTCTCGGGGATCAGGATGTCCACGATAGTCCCTTCACCGTAGTGACTGACGACATTGATGGCGCCGTTCATCTTGGCTGTCATCTTCCTGGCGATCACGAGGCCGAGACCGGTGCCCCGTTCCTTTGTCGTCCGGAAGGGCTTGAAGAGGTCTCTCTGCTGCTGCTCCGACATGCCCCGGCCGTTGTCGACGACCCGTATTTTGATCATGTCTTCCATTTTCGTCACGGCGAGCTCGATGACCGGGTCGTCCCTTCCGTCGACGGCGTCCATGGCGTTGCTCACGATGTTGAGCAGTACCTGCTGGAGGGCCCGCGGGTCGGCATAGGCCCGGGGGGCGTCAGGGGCCACGCTGCTTTTCACCCCTATGCCCCTGCTCCCGCAATCGTCCGATACGAGGGCGATGAAACGCTCCATGAAGGCGTTCATCCCGATCTCCCGGATCTCCGGCACTTCATACATGTTGAAGTTCCTGAGCGCCTTAAGGAGATACTCGACACGTGATATCTCACTCATGCAGCGGTTGATGTACTCGGTGATGTCCTCTTTCGTAAAACTGTCGATCCTGTTTCTCAGGACACCGAGGGTGATCTTGAGGGAATTGACGGGGTTGCCGATCTCGTGACGGATGCCCGAAAAGACGTAGCCGATATTTTCCATGGTGTTGACGGCCTCGGCGATGGACTCGAGACGCATCCTCTCGGTGACGTCCCAGATCATGCCGAGGAGGCCCCTGATCGTCCCCGCTTCGTCCCTGATGGGTGTCTTGAAGACGCGGATGATCATCTCCTTGCTGTCTTTCCAGTATCGCTCCACAACCTCAACGGGTTTTCCCGATGCTATAATCGCCCTGTCCTCGGCGATATGTTTTTCCGCTGAAGACGGCGGATAAAGGTCCCTGTCCGTCTTTCCGACGATCCGCTCCGGTGTCAGGCCCAGATCACTCGCGTAGCTGTTGTTACAGTAGACATAAACAGAGCGGCAGTCTTTCAGGAATATCTTCTGGGGAAGGTTTTCGACGAGCATCCTGAACCTGTTTTCGCTCTCCCTGAGGGCTTCCTCGGCCAGCATCCTGTCGGTGATGTCGCGGTTGTTCCCGCGGGTCCCGAGAAAAGAGCCGCCGTGGTCGAAAACAGGCTGGCAGACATGGCCGATCCGGCGGATCGCTCCGTCCGGCTTTACAATGCGGAACACCGTTTCGTCAAAGGTCATCCGCAACTCGGCGCTCTGACGGTGGTGCTCGAACGCTTCCCTGTCATCAGGGTGTATGATGCTCGTGAGCAGACCGGGGTCGCCCATGAATGCGTCGGCGTCATGACCGGTGATGCGTTTGCACGAGGGTGACGAGTAGATGAAACGGCCGTCGGTCCCGATCCAGAACTCCCAGTCGTACGTGTTGTCCGCAACGATCTGGTATCGTTCTGCGACGATCCTGTATCTTGCCTCCGATTCCCGGAGGTCCCTCTCGACACCCTGCCGCTCTTCGACGTCGGCCGCGAGACGCTCATTCAGGTCCTCCAGCTCCATCGTCCGCTCCCTGACTCGTTTTTCCAGCTCTTCCTTGACAGCGATTAGGTCATCCGTAGACGTTTTTAACTCCTTTGTCATGATGGTAAAAGAGCGGGCCAGGTCACCCACCTCGTCCCGCGAGGAGGCGTCGACGGCAATGTCGAAGTTCCCCTTGCCGACGTCCGCCACGGCGTCCCGGAGTCTCACGAGGGGCGCAGAGATCGTCCGTGCGATGCGATAACCGAGAACGACGGAAATAAAGACGGCGGCAATAAAGAAAATAAGTGCCGTGCGCTGGAGCGACAGGGCGTTCATCACTGAGGTTTCACGAACGCGGTCGGCCAGAACCAGGTAACGGTCCACGATTTCGCCTGCCACCAGCCCGATCACGTGCCGGGTGCCGATCAGTTTTTGGATGTCATCGCCGTGTTTTTCGATTATTTCTCTTTTTCCCTTTCTCGTTTCTCCGTCATACAGACGGAGGATCGATGCCCCCTCATCCATCAGTGACGCCGATCCGGCTTGCAGCGATGCAATGCCCTCCCTGTCTTCGGCAGCGGTCGCCCACTCGTCGAGATAGACGATCCGGCTGTCCAGTGAAGCCCGTTCCCCGAAAAAATGTCCCCGGTCAACCGGATCGTGCAGCACAAGATAAAAGATCATGTGACTCACAGCATGCTTTGCGTGGCTGTTCGCTTCCGCTGCCGTCATGATCGCCGCCTGCCTGTCATGGGCGCTCGTCTCGATCCGGATGAGTCTGAGTGTTTCGGCGCGGACGGCGTTCGTCGATTCCTGCAGGCGCCGCACCGGTTCCCTGTTTCGCTCGAAAAAGAACGCCCTGTCACCTATCATCTCCCTGTCATGGATATCGAGAAGCTCCCGCTGGACGGCAAACACTTTCTCCGTATCGGCCATAATCCTGTCAAGGATCTTTCTTGCCTCAGGCAGTTTCACTCTCTCCTCCAGCAGGGAAATCTCTCCGCCGGCGGACTGCTGGAGTTTCACCACCTCGGCGCGGTCGGCCGGGTCCTGGCGGGCAAGGAAGAGCATGAGGTGGATCTCCGCCTCTGTGACGTCATCGAAGAGGGCCATCGCCGCGGCACAGATGGCCTTGAAGTGCTCCTCTCTGCCCTCGAAAGACCGGATGATTTCTTTGCCGGCAATGAGGGCGAAGATGCCCGCAAGTCCGACGAGCAGAGCGATGGCAAGGAATCCGGCGATGATCTTGTGGTGGATCTTTATAAAAAAGCTCCTGCTGGATTGAATTGGAACATATTAATTATAATTATATTCATATTATTTCTTCAACGCGACGGCCGATTCTTTTTTCTTATCTTTTCGGCGGGGCGAGGGAAGACAGGAGGGACGCGACATGCCTGCCTGTGTTAGATTATCAGTGAAAGGAGCTGACGATGACGAACTCCACTCTGCGCGGGGGCCTGATCGGCACGATAATGGACTATGCCTCGACGCTGCGGTTCCCGAGGCTTGTCGCCGTCACGGCGGCAATCTTTCTCATCGACCTCATCATCCCGGACTTCATCCCCTTCGCTGACGAGATCCTCCTCGGCCTGTTGACACTGATCCTCGCGTCGTTCAAGAAGCGGAAAGAAGAGCGGAAAGAGGACGCCGGCGGGCCGGTCATCGACATCCGTCCCGAACCGCCCCGGAAGGGGCAGGGACAGTAAGTTATTAAGTCATTGAGTCATTAAGGGCATTAAGTCATTAATTGAGTGCGTTGATCACAGAATAGGCCAATAGGGATAAAGACGTCTGGTGTCGGAGGACACGCCTGCGTCTGTCATTCCCGCAAGCCCGCAATTGATGCGGGGCGCCGGAAATCCTTCCCGGTGTAATGACACCCCCCTATCTCCCTTTCTATTAGGGGTACAAAGCAAAAAAGGAGAAAAACATGAAACAGGCACTTGCAGGTCTTCTGGTCCTTATAGTTCTGACTTTTGCCGGCATGGCGGCAGAAGCGGCTGTTTATGACGCCTTCGATCCCGTCAATGCGGTGAATCCCGATACGCTCACCGTTCTCGACCGATTCAGCTGGGACGGAACGAACCACTTCGTGTACTTTTTCAACGGCGCCGACTTTACGGCCTTCGGCGTAAACCTGAACAGCAACGGCGAGCCGGTGCCGGACTTCGCCATCGATCCCCGCGGGTTCACCTATTTCTGGGCCCAGTTCTTCGATGACGGCACCACCGATCTGTTTGGCTCGAACAACGGACTGGCGTGGATATTCATCGGGACGTTCCGTTAAGCTTCACCAACTCGCAAGGAAGGGCGAACAAAGGAAAATCCATTCTCGCGCAAAGTCGCCAAGAACGCAAAGAAAAGCAAGAAACGGCTATTTTGCCACAGAGGTCTCAGAGAGCACAGAGAACGGCTGAGAAACACCTCTGATTTTTTATAACAGGACAATTACTAAGGAGTACGTAAGTATGAGGACATCAGTGTCATTCCCGCAAGCGCAGCGCGTCGGGAATCCTTCCGAAAGAAAGATCCCGGACAAGCCGGGATGACAGATTCGGACTGACTCATGTCACCTTACCAACGAACTCCTCAGTAATTCCTGAGCCAAGTTGGGTTTTCTCTATGCCCTCTGTGGCAAAACTGAATTGTCGTCTGTGTTGTTCTTTGCGCTCTTTGAGGCTTTGCGTGAAACTTAGTTCCTAAGGAGGAGCGGGAAAGGTGATGATGAAGAAAGGGACGACAAAACTTGCAGCGGCCGGTATGGTCATCGTGGCCTCCGTTTCCGTGCTGCTTCTTGCCGGTGGGGCGGCGGCCGCGCCGGAGCCGATGAATGCCTATTTCGGCAATCTCCACAGCCATACAGGATACTCCGACGGTCGGGGTACGCCGCGGGAGGCCTTCCTGTTCGCCCGCGACACGGCGCGGTATGATTTTTACGCCATCACCGACCACGGCGAGCTGACCACCCCGGCGGAGTGGTCAAGCGTCGGGACGGAGGCGGACGCATTCAACAGGGACGGGGTCTTCGTGGCGATCCGGGGCTTCGAGTGGTCCAACCCTCTTCACGGCCATGCGACGGTCTGGGGGACGGAGGATTACACGAACGCGATCCTCGATTTTACCTTCCGCGCCTTTTACTCCTGGCTCGATGAAAGCGGCGGCATGGCGCAGTTCAACCACCCCGGGAGGGAGCTGGCGGACTTCCAGGCCCTGGAGGCCGACGCCCGGGTCCTGGACAATATGGTCGCCATCGAAACAGGCAACGGGGGGACCGGAAACAGCACTCCCTCACCGGCTCACCATGACTGGTATCTCTTTGCCCTCGACAGGGGATGGCGGGTGGCGCCCACCTTCGGGCAGGACAATCACGAGCTCGCCGTCGGCAACGGCGGACGGACGGCGGTCCTCGCCCCTTCCCTGACCCGGACAGCCGTCATGGACGCACTCAGGGAAAGGCGGGTCTATTCCACGGACGATCCCAACATGCAGGTTTTTTTCAGCTCAGGCGACCAATGGATGGGATCTGTGATCGGCGCCGTATCAGGGAGCACTCTCGTGTTCGACATCGCCGTCCGCGATGACGAGCCTCTCATCAAACTCGAGCTGCTCGGAGACGGCGGCGCCGTCATCGCCGAGCGCGCTGCAGACCCGGGGCAGACGGATGTGGCATGGACGCCCGAGGTCGTGCTCACCAACCAGAGATATGTCCTGCTGCGCGTTACCGCAGGTGACACAAACGGTGATATGCCCGGCCGTCTGATCAATGTCGCATACACCGCGCCCATCTGGATCTCCTATCTCGATCCCCTGCCTCTGCCTGAAAGCGGGCTCTGGTTCACCTATGCGCCCGTTGCCGAGGCTGTGCCGTCCTCTAACCCGTCGCAGGCAAAACCGATCGGCGTCGGTCCCATCGCGTCCGGCGGCGGCACGGTCGCGATAACGATAAAAACGAGACACTTCACGGGACCGGTGGACATGTACATTGGCCTGTCGGCGCCGGAGATCACCGGCAGCGGGATCTTCCTGGTCGACTCGTCAGGCGGCATCGTGCCGGCCTCAGTGGGGATTGCAGCCTGGAAAAACGGGGTGACGGGACCGGTGGACACGTCCCTCTTCGGCGCCATACCTGCCGCCATATTGCCGGCAGCGACGTACCATCTTTTTCTGGTCGTCACCCCGGCGGGGAGGACGGACGCATATTACCTGTGGGAAACGGAATTCACCGTCCGAAGATAGTACGGTTTACGGGTTACAAGTCTAAGTAATTGAGTTGACCAAGTTAATTAAGTTAATTAAGTTAATTCAGTTGATCAAGGTGGACGACTTGTTCAGCCCACTCAACCAGTCAACTTATTCAACTTATTCAACTCAATTTCTAATCTCTAATCTCTCTCTCTCTCTTAATTTCTCTGTGCTCTCTGTGACCTCTGTGGCAAAAGGTAGTCATCCCATCCCCAGAAGCCGTACGGCGTTGTCCCCCATTATCATCCGCTCCCTGTCCCTGCCGAGTCCGCAGGCCCGGAGGCGCGACAGGGTCTCGCCCTGGTCCGACCACGGTGAGTCGCTTCCGAAAAGGACATACCCGGGCAGGTACTTCTCAAGGATCGACTTAACCCGTGAGCCCTCCATGTACTCGAAGGCGAAGGAGATCTCCATCCATATCCGCCGGCCGGCCATCACCTCCTCGACCTCCTCCCATTGATCCCAGGAGCCGAAGTGCGTCGTCACGAGCCTGAGGTCCGGGAATGCCTTCGTGACGGCAAGGATGCTCCGGGGACCTGCCTTCTCGATGCGGGGGAACCCGATGTCGTACCCGGTATGCACGACGAGGAGGAGGTCCTCCTCGCAGAGTCTTTCGTAGAGAGGGAACATCGCTTCCTCATCGAGACAAAAATCCTGGTAATAAGGGTGGAGCTTAATACCGCGGAACCCCTCGCCCCTGACCTTGCGGAGCCTGTCATGACAGAGGGGATCGCGGGGATGGACGGACGGCAGGGGAACGATCCGTTCCGACCTGATGCCCTTACTCCAGGTTATGATGGGGTCGAACTGTTCCGGTCTCGTGGCGATGGAGCAGACGACGCTCTTATCGATGCCGTTCCGGTCCATGGAGCGCAGGAGCGACGAGATCTTTCCGTCATGGTGGGCCTTCACTGTGGCCTTCTTCTGCAGGACTTTGATGGCCCTCTCGGCAACGTCATCGGGAAATGCATGGGTGTGAAAATCAATGATCGGCATGTTCTCAGTCTTCCTTTTCCTCTTACTCCGGCAATTGAACACCTCCAACACTGTCATTGCCGCAACCCCGCACTTGATGCGGGGGCGTCGGCAATCCTTCTGGAAATCAAAGAAGGATTCCGGTCAAGCCGGAATGACGGACGAGCGATCTGTCGTGCTTTTTACGAGGTCATCAGTCTTTAGCGCTGCAATCCTTAACCACACTGAGACTATAGGCGCAGGCTGAAGCCTGCGGATACAAAGACGGTACTTTTGCAAAAACCTCCCCATAGTATAAAATAACGGGCACATTTTTATGAGATATACGTGACGACGGAGGTCGGCGCAGAACGATGAAACTTGAGCAGATATCGATTTTTCTCGAGAACAAGTCGGGACGGCTTGCGGACGTGACGTCCGTCCTCTCGGAAGCGGACATCAACATCAGGGCCCTCTTCCTGGCGGACACGGCCGATTTCGGGATCCTGAGGCTCCTCGTCAACGATACGGAGAAGGCGAAGGAGATCCTGAAACAGCACGGGTTCACCGTCGGCAAGACCGAAGTCGTGGCGATCGAGGTGCCGGACCGCCCGGGTGGTCTCGCCGGGATATTAAACGTCCTGAAGCAGGAGGGCATCAACGTCGAGTACATGTACGCCTTTGTCCAGAAGAGCGGCGAGCATGCGATCATCGTTTTCCGGTTCGATGAGACCGAGAAGGCGATCTCCCTGCTCCAGAAAGAGGGGGCGCGGATTTTAAGCGGAGAAGAGATTTACGGACTGTAATCGTTCGTCGCCCGTCATCCGGGGCGATACAAAAAAGGAGGGAATCTATGAAGAGATGGGGTTTGTTTCTGAGCATCCTGTTCATCCTGGCCGCAGCCGTACCGCAGGCCCTTGCCGATGACGTCATCCGGATCGGCGCGATCTTCTCGGCGACGGGACCTGCGTCTTTCCTCGGCGAGCCCGAGAAGAACACGGCCCAAATGCTCCTGGACAAAATCAACGGCCAGGGCGGGGTGCTCGGCAAGAAGGTCGAGCTTATCATCTACGATGACGAGACGGACGTGAACAAGAGCGTCCTCGCCGCGGACAAGCTGATCAAAAAAGACAATGTCATCGCCGTCATCGGCCCCACCACGTCGGGCAACACGCTGGCCATCGAGGACAAGTTCGACAAGGCGAAGATCCCCCTTGTCTCCTGCGCCGCGGCGGAGAAGATCGTCAAACCCGTCAAGCCCTGGGTCTTCAACGTTGCGCCCCTGGACCGCTATGCGGTGACGAAGATTTACAAGCACCTCAAGGCGAAGAAGATCAGCAAGATCGCCATCATCACCGTATCCGACGGCTTCGGTCAGGCAGGCAGGGAAGTGCTCAAGGAGCTCGCCCCGTCTATGGGGATCGATATTGTGGCCGATGAAGTATACGGACCGAAAGACACGGACATGACGGCGCAGCTCACCAAGATCAAGGGGACGGGCGCCGGCGCCATCGTCTGCTGGGGCACCAACCCCGGTCCTGCCGTTGTCGCCAAGAACAGGGCCCAGCTCGGGATCAAGACGCCGCTGTACATGAGCCACGGCGTCGCCTCGAAGAAGTTCATCGAGCTTGCCGGGCCCGCTGCTGAAGGCCTCTTCCTGCCGGCCGGGAGGCTCGTCATCGCCGACCAGGTGCCCAATGACCACCCCCAGAAGGACATCCTCATGAAATACAAGAAGGAGTATGAGGGCAAGTTCAAGTCCGCCGTGTCAACCTTCGGCGGCCATGCCTGGGATTCCCTCTCGCTGATCGTCAAGGCGATCGAGACGGGCAAATCGACGAAGCCGGCGGACATCAGGAACAATCTGGAAAAGATCACCGGGTTCGTGGGGACAGCAGGCATCTTCAACTACTCGCCCACAAACCACAACGGTCTCGACGAGAACGCCTTCGAGATGGTCCTCATTGAGAAAGGCGACTGGAAGCGCATAAAATAGCAGCACATGACTCACTGAGGAGGAAGAATCCATGATACGGAGTAAAATACTCATCTGCATAGCCATTGTTCTGGGCCTTGCCGTCTCATCAGCTTTCGCCCAGGACACGATCAAGATCGGCGCGATTTTTTCGGCGACAGGGCCAGCGTCGTTCCTCGGAGAGCCCGAGAAGAATACGGCCCTCATGCTCCAGGACAAGATCAACGGCCAGGGCGGAGTGCTCGGCAAGAAGATCGAGATCATCATCTACGATGACGAGACGGACGTGAACAAGAGCGTCCTCGCGGCGGACAAGCTGTTAAAGAAGGACAACGTCATCGCCGTTATCGGTCCCACCACGTCGGGCAACACGCTGGCCATCGAGGACAAGTTCGAGAAGGCGAAGATCCCCCTCGTCTCCTGTGCTGCAGCGGAGAAGATCGTCAAACCCGTGAAACCCTGGGTCTTCAACACGCCCCAACTCGACAAGCACGCCGTGGCGAAGATCTACAAGCACATCAAGGCAAAAAAGATCGGCAAGATCGCCATCATCACCGTGTCCGACGGCTACGGACAGGCAGGCAGGGAAGTGCTCAAGGAGCTCGCCCCGTCGGCGGGACTGGAGATCGTGGCCGATGAAGTGTACGGACCGAAAGACACGGACATGACGGCGCAGCTCACCAAGATCAAGGGGACGGGCGCCGGCGCCATCGTCTGCTGGGGCACGAACCCCGGACCCGCCGTGGTCGCAAAGAACCGTGCCCAGCTCGGGATCAAGACGCCGCTGTACATGAGCCACGGCGTCGCCTCGAAGAAATTCATCGAGCTTGCCGGTCAGGCCGCCGAGGGCCTCTTCCTGCCTGCGGGGAGGCTTGCCATCATCGATCAGGTCCCCAACGACCATCCCCAGAAGGGCGTCCTCGCGAATTACAGGAAGGAATACGAGGCGCGGTTCAAAATCCCCGTGTCGAGCTTCGGCGGGTATGCCCACGATGCGATCATGATGATCGTCAAGGCCATTGAGACGGGCAAGTCGGCGAAACCGGCGGACATCAGGAACAACCTCGAGAAGATCACCGGCTTCGTCGGCACGTCGGGCATCTATAATTACTCCGCCACCAACCACAACGGGCTCGACGAGAGCGCCTTCGAGATGGTCGTGATCGAAAAGGGAGACTGGAAGAGAGTCAAATAACATTGGGCATCTCGAGCTATCTCCAGTTTCTCATATCCGGTTTGACCGTGGGCAGTACCTACGGGCTCACTGCCCTCGGTTTCACCATCATCTTCAACACGACGGGTATCATCAACTTTGCGCAGGGCGAGTTCGTCATGCTCGGCGGCATGCTGAGCGTCTTCTTCCTCACCGTTCTCGACGCAGGCGTGTTCGTCTCCGTCCTTTTGTCCATCGCGGCGACGACCCTCGTCGGCGTCGCCATCGAGCGTTTCACGATCAGGCCGATCAGGGAGTCATCGGTTATCAACTACATCATCGTCACCATCGGCGTCTCCATCCTCATCCGCGGCATCACCATGATCCTCCTCGGCAAGGACACCTTTGCGCTCCCCCACTTTTCAGGGAGCGAGCCCATCGCCGTGCTCGGCGCGTCCGTGTCTCCCCAGAGCCTCTGGATATTCGTCATCACGATTCTTCTCCTTCTGCTCCTGCGGTTCTTCTTTACGAAAACACTGTACGGCAAGGGCATGCTCGCCTGTTCCTACGACCGTAAGGCGGCGTACCTGGTGGGCATCGACGTCAGGAGAATGGTGCTCCTGTCTTTCATGATATCGGGCCTCGTGGGCGCCATCGGCGGCGCCATCCTCGCCCCTCTCACCATGACGTCCTTCGACGTGGGCATCATGCTCGGCCTCAAGGGTTTTGCGGCCTGCATTCTCGGCGGCCTCGGCAACCCCTTCGGCGCCGCGGCAGGGGGGCTCATCCTCGGCGTGCTCGAATCCTTCGGGGCCGGCGTCATTTCGTCGGCCTACAAGGACGCCATCGCTTTCCTGATCATCCTGCTGCTGCTGTTCCTGAAACCGACGGGCCTCTTCGGCCAGGCAAAGATCGAGAGGGTCTGAGATGGAGACCTTCAGAAGGGACCTCATCGCCGCGTCGGCGTTCTATGCCGTCCTCCTCGCCCTGCCTCTGCTTCTGACGAACGATTATTATCTCAACACGCTGACGCTCTCCTGCATCCACGCGATCATCACCGTGGGGCTCAATCTCCTCATGGGGTATGCGGGGCAGGTGTCGCTCGGACACGGGGCGTTCTACGGGCTCGGCGCCTACACGACGGCGATCATGACGACGACCTACGGCCTGCCCATCCCCGCCGGGATGCTCATAGCCCTGGGGCTCGTGGCGGTCGTCGCCTACCTCATCGGCATCCCGACGCTGAAGCTCAAGGGGCATTACCTGGCCATGGCGACGCTCGGATTCGGCATCATCGTCTATATCATATTCAACGAAACCATCGATCTCTCCGGCGGGCCCTCGGGATTCGTGGGCATTCCGCGCCTCTCCCTCGCGGGATACACCTTCGAGTCCGACAGCTCCTATTACTACCTCGTCTCATCGGTCCTCGCCGTGGTCATCCTCCTTTCGCTGAACCTGATCCATTCCCGTTTCGGCAGGGCCCTCAGGGCCATCCACACAAGCGAGAGCGCCTCCCAGGTCGTCGGCATCAACCTGCACAAGTACAAGGGTTTCATCTTCGTCCTCTCCGCGGTCTATGCGGCAGTGGCGGGCGTGCTCTACGCGCACTTCCTGACCTTCGTCGCCCCGGCGTCCTTCGGGTTCAACTTCTCCGTGGAGCTCCTGACGATGGTCGTCCTCGGGGGAATGGCGAACATCTGGGGCTCCGTGATCGGCGCCTTCTTCCTTACCATCCTGCCCGAGTTCCTCCGCCTCTTCGAGAACGTCGAGATCGTCCTGTACGGCGCCATCCTCGTCGTCTGCATGATGTTCCTGCCCTCCGGTCTTGCCGGCGGGGTGACGCGAGTCCTGAAGGCGCTGAAAGTGCCGCTGTGACCATGAACAGGGAATCAGGGGCCGTCTCAGGGGCGATCGCAGGCGCCTCACCCTCCGTCGCCGTCCTGGAGTGCGGCGGCATCGGGGTCCGGTTCGGCGGCGTCACGGCCCTGAACAACGTCACCTTCCGGGCGCTGAAAGGGGAGATCACGGCGATCATCGGTCCCAACGGCGCGGGCAAGACGACGCTTCTGAACGTTATCAGCGGTCTCATCTCCCAGGACGAAGGACGCATCACCTTTCACGGCGCAGACATCACCGCGATCAGGCCCCATGAGCGCGGCAGGCGCGGTATCGTCCGCACCTTCCAGAACCTCGAGATCTTCTCCAACATGACCGTCCTCGAGAATGTGATGACGGGGTGTCACCGCCGCGTCGATTATTCCGTCATCGACTCCCTCCTGAAGACACCGCGGTTCTGGAGGAATGAGCGGCTGTGCAGGGAATATGCCGAGAACAGGCTGGAGTTCGTCGGCCTCACGGACAAGAAGGACATGCCCGCGGAGGAACTGCCCTTCGGTAACCAGAGGCTCCTCGAGCTGGCCAGGGCCCTCGGCGCCGACCCCGAGCTGATCCTCCTCGACGAGCCCGCGGCTGGTCTGAACATCAGGGAGACGAGGAGCCTCGGCGCCATCATCGAGCGCATCCGGGGTGAACTGGGGATTTCGATCATCCTCGTCGAGCACGACATGGACCTCGTCATGCGGATCAGTGACCGGATCACGGTGCTCAATTTCGGAGAGGTCATCGCCGAGGGGACTCCGATGACGATCCAGAAAAATCCCGACGTCATCGCCGCATATCTCGGGGAAGAGGAAGAGTGAGGGGGCTGCCATGCTGGTCCTGAAGAACGTCGACGTCCATTACGGCAAGATCCACGCCATCAAGCGTGTCTCCCTCCACGTCAACAGCGGCGAGATCGTCGCCCTCATCGGCGGCAACGGGGCCGGCAAGACGACGCTTCTCTGCACCATTTCGGGCATTACGCGGCCCTCGGGCGGCCAGATCCTCTTCGAGGAAGCGGACATCTCCCGCAACAGCCCCGATGCCATCGTCCGCAGGGGCATCTCCCATGTGCCCGAGGGAAGACTCGTCTTCAAGCCCATGAGCGTCGAGGACAACCTGCTCCTTGGGTCATTCCACCGTTATTCCATGAAGCAGGGCGCCGTCATCAGGGAAGACATGGAGAGGATCTACTCCATATTTCCCGTGCTGAAGGAGCGGAGAACGCAGCACGCAGGCACCCTTTCGGGAGGGGAGCAACAGATGCTCGCCATCGGGCGCGCCCTCATGGCGAAGCCGAGGCTCCTGCTGCTCGACGAGCCGAGCATGGGGCTTGCGCCGACGATCATCAGGGAGATCTTCAGGTACATCGCTGAACTGAGGGATTCCTACGGGCTGACGGTCCTGCTCGTCGAGCAGAATGCACGCAGCGCCCTCAGGATCGCCAATACGGGCTATGTGCTCGAGATCGGCAGGATCATCCTCCAGGGCCCGGCTGAGGACCTGCTGCAGAACAGGGATGTCCAGCGGGCCTACCTGGGGAGGGACCTGGAGGCGAGGGTGTGAAAGGCAGTAGACAGTAGTCAGTAGACAGTAGACAAAAAAAGTTACGGGTTGCGAGTTGCGGGTAAGACAGTAGCGAGGACTCAGGGTCAAAGAATAGTTCCGAGGACTCAGGACTGAGGACTCAGTTGAGGGTGCGGGTTGCGGGAAAGACAGTAACGAAGACTCAGGGTCAAAGAATAGTTCCGAGGACTCAGGACTGAGGACTCAGTTACGGGTTGCGGGATGAGACCAGCAGGACCTTGAAAACGAGGACAGGGTGTGGTTTCTGAAGCATAATTCACTATTGTCATGCACGAAAAGACGGGGCAAAACGCCTCAAAGCCTCGCTGATAGCGAGCATGATTGTTTATTATTGGTGTATCAGAAATTCATTCGACCTGTCATCGATCGTTGGTCTGCAATGGTCTGTACGGGAAGGCAGAGGTTTCGCAGCACCGATGCTTTTCGGCGCATTCGCCCCGTCTTTCCTGAGATCTCATCGCGGTGATAAAGGTTTATTTTGCGAAGAAAGTATGCCCTGTCCTCGTGTCGGATTATGTTGAACCGTATCAGGAAAGGCGGGGTGTATGCGCCGAAAACCTTGCTGCGGCGACACCTGTATCAAAAGGGCAGACGAACTATACGCCAATGGTCGATGACACAAAGAGTGGAAGCCTGAAACACGAAGCTGACAATGCGTATCGTCGCCTTCAGCAAGGCTTTGAGGCGCTTCGCCCCGCCTTTTTATACAATTAAGGGTTGAACACTGACATAACGGAGGGATCCATGTATTGGGAAGCTGACAAGGAGTGCATGAAGCGGGACGAGATCGGGCAGCTTCAGCTCGAGCGCCTGCAGTCGACGCTGTACCGGGTGTACATGAATGTCCCCTTCTATCGGAAAAAATTCGACGAACTCTCCATCGATCCGGACGGCGTCCACTCACTCGATGACCTCCGCAAGCTGCCCTTCACGACAAAGGACGACCTGAGGGACAACTATCCCTACGACCTCTTTGCCGTCCCCCTCAGGGAAGTCGTCCGGCTCCAGGCGTCGTCGGGCACGACGGGGATGCCGACCGTCGTCGGATACACGAAGAACGACGTTAAGAACTGGTCGAACCTCGCCGCCCGGGTCCTCATGGCCGGGGGTATCACCCAGACCGACATCGTGCAGATCGCCTTCGACTACGGCCTCTTCACGGGCGCCCTCGGACTCCACTACGGCGCAGAGCGCATCGGGGCGTCGGTCATCCCCACGTCAAGGGGAAACACGAAGCGCCAGGTGAAGATCATGAAGGACTTCAGAACGACGGCCCTCGTCTGCACGCCCAGCTACGCCCTGCTGATCGCCGACACGATCAGCGAGATGGGCCTAAGCATCAGTTCACTCTCCCTGAAATACGGCCTCTTCGGGTCCGAGCCCTGGTCCGAGGCGATTCGGCAGGACATCCAGGACAAGCTTAAAATCATCGCGACGGACAATTACGGACTCAGCGAGGTCATGGGACCGGGCGTCGCCGGCGAATGCATGGAGCGCAACGGCCTGCACATCAACGAGGACCACTTTCTCGTCGAGGTCGTCGACCCCACCACGCTCGAGCCGGTGAAACCCGGCGAAGAGGGCGAGCTCGTCATCACGACGCTGACGAAAGAGGCCTTTCCGGTCGTCCGGTTTCGTACGAGGGACCTGACGAGAATCCTGCCGGACCCATGCCCCTGTGGCCGCACCTTCCGCAGGATGAACAGGATCGTCGGCCGGACGGACGACATGCTCATCATCTCCGGGGTGAATGTCTTCCCCTCGCAGATCGAGTCGGTCCTCTGCGAATTCGAGGGCACGGAGCCCCATTACCAGATCGTCATCGAACGGAAGGGCGGCGTCGACGAAATGACAGTGCTCGTCGAGGTCTCGGAATCGATCTTCTTCGACGCGATGAAAAAACAGCGCGACTTCGTCGAGAGGATCAGGAAGAGGCTGGCCCAGGAGCTGGGCATCACCGTCGAGGTGAAACCGGTTGAACAGAAGAGCCTGGAGCGCTTCGAGGGGAAAGCGAAAAGGGTGATCGACAGGAGGACGTTCTGAAAAAGAGAGCATATCAACAGACGGGGTGGGCACTGGAAGACCTGCTGGCCGGGTCTGCCGGAGAATTGCTGGAAGGTGCGCTCGAGGACCTGGAGGCGGCGGTCCGTTCAATCGAGGACTTCCGTCCCTCTCTCTCGCCCGATATGTCAGGAGAGGCTTTCAGCGCCGTCGTGAGGGCGATCGAGACCTTCGCGGAGAAGGCCCACCGGCTCGGCGGCTACGCCCAGTTGTGGTTCTCCGAGGACACCCGCAACCAGGACGCCCTCGCCTTCCTCGGCAGGGTCGAGCAGGCGCTCATGGAGGCACAGAACAGGATCCTCTATTTCAGCCTCTGGTGGAAAGGCATCGACGACGGACCCGCCGAACGGCTCGAACCCTATGCCGGCGACGGCGCCTATTATCTGCGGCAGGCGAGGCTCTTCCGCAAGCATACCCTTTCGGAACCTGAAGAGCGGGTGATCAATCTCAAGGATGTCAACGGCATCAACGCCCTCGTAAAGATATACGACATGATCACCAACGCCTTTACGTTCGAGATCACCGATGAGGGAGAGACGAAGAAGCTCAGCAGGGACGGGCTGATGGTCTATGCGCGCCACCCCTCGCCGGACATGCGCGAGGCGGCGTACAGGGAGCTCTACCGCGTCTACGGCGGAGAAGCCCCCGTGCTGTCGCAGATCTACACGCACCGCGTCCTGGACTGGATGAGCGAGAACATCAACCTCCGCCATATCTCTTCTCCCATCGCGGTGAGGAACCTGTCGAACGACATCCCCGATGCGGTGACGGACACGCTGCTCGATGTCTGCATCGAGCGGGCGCCCGTCTTCCACCGCTTTTTCCGGCTCAAGGCTGACATGCTCGGCATGGCCGGCGGCAGGCTGCGCCGATACGACCTCTACGCCCCCCTCCGGCGCCGTCAGGAAAGGACGATCCCCTTCACCGACGCGGCGGACCTGGTGCTCGGGAGTTTTCATGACTTCTCGCCCGTCATGGCGGACCTTGCACGGAAAATTTTTGACGACCGCCACATCGATTCTGAGATACGGCCGAACAAGAGGGGCGGCGCCTTCTGTTTCGGTGTCCTGCCGGGCCTGTCTCCGTGGGTGCTCATGAACTACACCGGCGAGCCCCGGCAGGTGGCGACGCTTGCGCATGAACTGGGCCACGGCATCCACGCCCTGCTTGCGGCTGACCACTCGATCCTCACCTTCCACTCGACGCTCCCCCTGGCAGAGACCGCGTCGGTCTTTTCGGAAATGCTCCTGACGGACCGGATCCTGACGCAGGAAGGTGATCCCGCCGTCCGCCGCGCTCTCCTGGCCGAGGCGATCGACGACATCTACGCCACGGTGCTCCGCCAGGCCTTTTTCGTCATCTTCGAACGGGAGGCCCATCGCATCATCCCGTCAGGCACGACGACGGACGATCTCAGCAACGCCTATCTCGCCAATCTGCGCCTCCAGTTCGGGGACTCCGTGGAGGTGAGCGACGATTTTCAGCACGAATGGCTCTCGATTCCCCATATCTATCACACGCCGTTCTACTGCTATGCATACAGCTTCGGCCAGCTCCTCTCCCTTTCCCTCTACCAGAGATACAGGGACCAGGGGAAAGATTTCGTCCCCGCCTTCCTCACCATCCTCGCCCACGGCGGCTCGGCAAGCCCCGACAGTATCCTCCGGGAGGCAGGCATCGACATGGCCGACCCTGAGTTCTGGCGCGGCGGATTCAGGGTCATCGGGGGGATGATCGACGAACTGGAGAGGTCGCAGACGGCAAGCGGATAACGGATAGCGGCGGCAAGGCGTCCTTGTAATCTTTTTCCTCAACCAGATATCATATTGCTATCACTTATGGCTCAAGGAGACATGCGATGGCTCAGTTACTTGTGAGGGGCCTTGAACCCGGAACGATCGACCGTCTTAAAGAGCGGGCAAAACAGCATAACCGTTCGCTGCAGGGTGAAGTGAAACGCATTCTCGAAGAAGCGGCGCACCAAATGACGATGGAGGAATTCAAGACCAGGGCAAGAACCATACGGAAAAGCTTCGGAGACAGAACATTGTCGGACAGCACGGGGCTTATCCGTGAGGACAGAGACCGTTGAAGAGATATGTTGTCGACGCAAGCGTCGTCATACAGTGGTATTTACCCGAACAGTACAGTGAACACTCGGAACGTTTGCTCTCTCCTTCAATAGAACTCCTCTGTCCGGACCTGCTAATCTCGGAAATCGGAAACACGCTATGGAAACACGTCAGAAGGTCTGAATGTTCCTACGACGAGGCGCTTGCCATTCTGGACGAGATAGAGTCCCCCTTTTTGCGCGTGTGGAGTGCGGCTTTGCTTGCAGGGGAAGCGCTCGATATAGCATGCAGAATGAACCGTACATTTTACGACAGTGTTTACATCGCCCTCGCTGTAAAGACTGATTGCCCGATGGTCACCGCGGATCTCAAGCTCTATAATGCGATGAAAGTAACCCCTCTGGGGAATCATGTCGCATGGGTAGGGGATATTCCGTGACCGCTCGCGACAAGCTCTATCAGCTCATCATTTCGCGCCTCGACGGGGACCGGATCGTCTTTCCGGAATACAGGAACGAGTATCCTGGATCTCGTCCGCAAAGGGATCGGCGGGTTTCATCGTTTTCGGGGGTGAGAGGACAGAGGTGAGGGATTTCATCGGCGCCCTCCAGGAAATGTCCGCCCATCCCCTCTTCATCGCCTCCGACGTCGAGCGCGGCGTCGGGCAGCAGATAGCGGGAACGACGGTCTTTCCCTCCCAGATGGCCCTTGCTGCTGCCGTTGACAGAGACCGGCAGGACCGGGTCTCACTTCTCCGCGATACCTTCCGGGTAATCGCCGCCGAGGCGGTCGACATGGGGATCACGATGCCCTTCATCCCCGTCCTCGACGTCAACAGCAACGCCGACAACCCCATCATCTGCAACCGCGCCTTCTCCGACCGCCCCGACGTGGTATCATGGTTCGGAGCCGAATGCATCAGGGTCCTCGAAGAGGCGGGGCTCATGAGCTGCGCCAAACATTTCCCGGGACACGGCGACACGGCCGTCGACTCCCACATCGACCTCCCCGTCATCACGAGGTCAAGGGACGACCTTCACCGTTGTGATCTCCTTCCTTTCGCTGAGGCAATCCGGGCGGGAGTCAGCTCCGTCATGATGGGGCATCTCTGCGTAAGGGCATACGACGACATGCCGGCGACCCTCTCACGGACGGTCGTCACAGGCTTGCTCAGGGAGGAGCTGGGCTTCGGCGGCCTGATCCTCACCGATGCCCTCAACATGGCCGCCCTGAAAACCTTTGGAAACGTTGCGGCGGCATCTGTCAACGCCGGCTGCGACATCCTCCTCCACCCCGCTGATGCCGATCAGACCGTCGATGAGCTCGTCGGGTCATTAAAGTCCGGTGCGCTGAGCAGCGAGTGCCTTGCCGAAGCGATCGGGAGAGTCGGGAAGTTCAGGGTTAAGAACAGGCCGCCGGGGGATGGGATGGTCTCTTTCGACGAGCACCGCCGCCTCGCCGCTGTCCTGTCGGAACGCTCCGTCACCCTCGTCAAGGCAAAAGAGGGCATGCTGCCGCTGAGAAACGCCGACGGAATTCGCCTCTTTCGCGGAGGAGACGACTCTGTCGAACTGCATCCCCTGTTCAGGGAACGCTTCGGGGTTGTGTCGGCGGTGACGGACCCTGTTAGGGAGCGAGCCGGCCTGTCCGTTGTCCTGATCTTCGCCACCGCGGCGGCATGGAGGGGAACGTCAGGCATCGCCGGCCCCGAGCTTCAGGTGATACGGAACATTGTCGCCCGCTCGGACAGGTCCGTCGTCGTCTCCCTCGGCTGCCCCTATGTCCTGCGCTACTTCCCCGAAGCCGACGCCCTTATCGCCGTCTACGACAGCTCCGCCATGACCCAGGAGGCCCTGTTCCGCTGCCTCACCGGTGAGATACCCTTTGCCGGAAGACTGCCGGTAAGGATCAATGGTGTCCAAAATAACGTGACACGAAGATAGGGCATGATTTCTTCGCATAATAAACCCTTCTCACCGCAAATTCCTGACCATACAAACAAGAAAAGGCCCATCCTCGCGCCAAGACGCCAAGGTCGCCAAGAACGGCAAATGCACAATTGCATAAAATCTTTTTTTAGGATGAAGGTTTGTATCTTTCTTTGCGCTCTTTGCGGCTTTGCGTGAGAATACACAATCATGCTCGCTATCAGCGAGGCTTTGAGGCGTTTTGTACCGTCTTTTCGTTCAAGGCAACCGTGAATTTTGCTTCAGAAACCACACCCCATCCTCGTTTTCCAGGTCTCGCTGCAAAATATTTTGGACAGGGGTGGGTAAGGATAATCAATTAACCCTGCAGTTGTATAAAAAGGGGGGGCGCCTTGTTGGCAGCCCTACAGCTTTTGGTTTATGAGTCTTCGCAACAGGACGTCCTCAACGCTTCGCCTTGAATCAATGACGGAGAGCACGTACACGTCTCTATTCGAGACCCGGTAGATGATTCTCCAGGGCCCCGCTATGAGTTCATGATACTGAGTGATCCCCTGTTCCTGAAGTTCGGAAACAACCCGGCCTCTTTCGGGAAATGAGCGAAGGCTTGCGGCCTTTTTCTTGATCTCCTTGAAAACCTCGTAAGCGCGCGAAGGGCTATCGTCAGCGATGTATTGCACGATAGCGAGAAGATCCTTTTCGGCCGTTTCCGACCATTTGACAGAGTGGCGTTGCGTCATTTCACTCTTTCTTTCAGCAGCTTTTCGATGTTTGCGAAAACCTCTTCCTGGGGTTTTAGATTTCCCTCTCTAATGTCTTGTTCTCCCTGCGAGATCATTTTTAGTATGCCAATAGCATTTCGCATGTTCTGATAACTTTCGGGGTCCTGGAGTACTGCTCTGGGTTCTCCGTTCTGTGTGATGATGACCGGACGATGAGTCTCATTAATCTGCTTCAGCAAGTCGGGCGCCTTTGACTTCAAATATGTAATAGGTTTAATGTCCTTCGAGATATTCATTCTTCACCTCCGGTCTTATTATGGCACCATATAAAGACTGCTTGTCAAGCCCGACATTCTTCTTGCACTGCCAATCGCGGCGGTAAGAGGCCATAGCTCACGGTTCCCAAGGGTCGCCTCAAATCTGCGGCTCGCCGATTCCCCGATGCCGAAATGCCCGCCAATTTCACGCAAAGACATCTCCCCACATTCAGGTAAATTAAATACAGACTTTCTTCGCCTGATCAGGTTGCCTCTGAAACTCCCACCCGACCTCCCCCATGATGCCTTCCGGCGGATACCCCATGGTGCCTTTCACGGAGACCTCCCTGGTGTCTATCCCAATAGTTCAGCGGCGGCAGCATGCTTCCCGCTGAAACGATTTATTCGAAGCGCTTTAAATTCTTTGTTGCCAGCTTTGGGGATTACGCTTGGCATGGAATAATGCGAGAATAACCACGGTGTCTGATTCAACCAAGAAAAAAGCTTCATAGGGGAACCTTCGCGTGAGCCCGCGACGGACAGTCTTATGAACGACGGGATACATGAGTGGATTACGAAGAATCGAATTAAAAAGACCATCCACCGCCCGGATGAAATCTAATCCAAGCCCCGCGGTGCGGGATTCGTACCAATCGAACGCCTGGGCTAAGTCAGCTTGCGCCTCCGGACGAACGACAAGCTCTCGACTCATGCTCGGCTCTTAAACCGCTCACGCACAACAGACCATGGCGAACCGGCATTCGGATCCCTGTGATAAGCATCGAGTCGTCGGTCAAGTTCGGCTCTCTGCTCATCCGTCAGAGGGACAGAGTCGGGCACTTCCGCAATGCTGTCCCAAATATCCTGAACAAGTTGAATCCGCTCAGAAACGCTAAGATTAAGGATATCTGCCTTTCCTATCATGTTTCGCCTTCCTCCCATAATAACCAGGATACATTAGATATTGGCTGTTTTCAATCGCCTCTGAGTCGATCGTGTTATATGGTAGATCGGAGATCAGAGACTTGAGGAGTTGACTGAGATCAACGTTGAACCCGAAACCCGTAACTCGCAACTCGTACCCGTACCCCTCACTGCTCTTCCGCCATTTTGCGCAGCTCCTGGAGCTTCTTCAGGGCCTTCTTTGGCGTCAGCGACGCCACGTCGATTCTGAGCAGCTCCTGCGAGATCGGGTCGACGGTGACAAAAAGGTCCATCTGCGTGTACCGGGGCCGCAACGTCTTCGATCCCCTTTTTTCGAGCGTCTCAAGCACACCTTTTGCCCGGTCGATCACCTCTTCCGGAAGACCTGCAAGCCTCGCCACCTGGATGCCGTAGCTCTTATCCGCAGGACCCCGCTCGATCTTCCTCAGGAAGATGACCTCGTCGCCCCACTCCTTCACGACGACATTGTAATTCTTAATGCCCTCAATCACGCCGCTGAGATCGGTCAGCTCGTGGTAGTGCGTTGCGAAGAGCGTGCGCGCCAACAGCTTCGTCGACAGATACTCGGCGACGGACCAGGCGATGCTGATCCCGTCATAGGTGCTCGTTCCCCTGCCGACCTCGTCCAGGAGGATGAGGCTCCGCTCCGTGGCGTTGTTGAGAATGTTGGCCGTCTCGATCATCTCGACCATAAAGGTGCTCTGCCCCTTGCCGATGTAATCAGCGGCGCCGATACGGGTGAAGATGCGGTCCGTGACGCCGATGGTCGCTGTCGCGGCGGGGATGAAGGACCCGATCTGGGCCATGAGAACGATGACCGCGATCTGACGCATGTATGTCGATTTGCCTGCCATGTTCGGCCCTGTAATCATGAGGAGCCTGTTGTCGCCGCCGTCAAGGAGGGCGCTGTTCGGAATGAACCGCTCGTCCATCGTGGCAATGCGACGGGTGCTGAGGAGACGTTCGACAACGGGATGCCTGCCGTCGGTTATCTCGATGAGAGAGCTGTCCGTAACGGCAGGTCTTCCGTAGTCATACCTCCTGGCAACGACGGCAAGGGCCGTCAGGAAGTCGATCGTCGCCACCTGAGCGGAGGCGTTCAGGAGCGCTTCGGCATGCTTCTGGACCGATTCGAGGATGCCCACAAAGAGCTGGTATTCCAGCTCTTTCAGCCTGTCCTCGGCGCCGAGGACCTTCGCCTCGTACTCCTTGAGGTCCTGCGTCATGAACCGCTCGCAGTTCGCAAGGGTCTGCTTGCGGATGTAGTCATCGGGGACGAGGTGGAGGTTCGGCTTCGTGATCTCGATGTAGTACCCGAAGACCTTGTTGAACCCGACTTTAAGCGACGCGATGCCCGTCCTCTGCTTCTCGTCGGCCTCCATCCTCGCGATCACATCCTTGCCGCTCGTCGAGACCAGCCTGAGCTCGTCGACGTCCCTGTTGTATCCCTTCCTGATGAGCCCCCCGTCCCGCGCGCTGAGAGGCGGGTTTTCGACGATGGCGAACGCGATGAGGTCCTCCGCATCGGTGAGGTCCCCGATTGCCGAGCCGATCTCCTGGATGTAGGTATCCCTCGACGCAGTCAGCAGCTTCCTGACCTTCGGCAGGTGCAGGATCGACTGCCTGAGGGCGACGACGTCCCGGGGGCTCGCCGTTTTGCTCACGATGCGCGACGTCAGCCGCTCGATGTCCTGGATCTTCCGCAGCGTTGTCCGCAGCTCCTCCATGAGCTCGTAATCGTCTATGATGACCGCAACGGCGGACTGCCTCTTCAGGATGTCCGGCACCGAGACGAGGGGCCGTGAAAGGGCGTTTCTCATCATCCGTCCCCCCATGGGGGTCTGTGTCTCGTCGAGGACCCAGAGCAGAGACCCTTCGGCCGAGCCGTCCTTCAGGTTGTGAAGGAGCTCCAGGTTTTTCTTCGTTGACGCGTCGAGGAACATGCTCGCCGCCTCGTTAAGCACCGACATCTTCTTGAAGGTGAGGACCTTCTGCGTCTCCTTCAGGTAGCTCACGAGTGCGCCTGCCGCGGAAACGGCGGCATTCATGCCGCTGCAGCCGTACCCTTCCAGTGACGACACCCGGAAGTGGTTCAGGAGCAGCCGGTACGCCTCCGCATAATCGAAATTCCAGTCATCGTAATATGTCACGAACTGACCCCGGAACACCTGCTGGTAGTGGAGGTTCTCCCGGAGGCTCGCGGGACAGAGGATCTCCCGCGGTTCGAACCTCCCGATCTCGTCATCGAGGGGCCTGCCCGTTTCGTAGACCGTGAACTCACCCGTCGACAGGTCCGCCACGGTGATGCCGCAGATGTCCCTCTCAGGGAATATGCCCATGATATATGCGTTTTCCTTGGGCTGATCGGGTGTGTGCGTCCCCGGCGTGATGACCCTGACGACCTCGCGCTGCACGATCCCCTTGGCAAGCTTGGGATCTTCGGTCTGCTCACAGAGGGCAACTTTGTATCCCGCACGGATGAGCTTCGTGATGTATCCGTCAACGGAGAAATAGGGCACACCGCACATCGGGACAGGATCGTCCTTGCCCCTGTCTCTCGTCGTGAGGGCGATCTGGAGCACCTGCGAGGCCTTTTTCGCGTCGTCACCGAACATCTCGTAAAAATCGCCGAGCCTGAAGAGCAGGATCGCATCGCTGTGCTCCTCTTTGATGCTCTGGTACTGCTTCATCAGGGGTGTCAGTTCAGACATGAAGACCTCGCACACTGTTTTCTGACGTCACAGGAATCACCATGCAATTATACCTCAATCGCATTTGCCGGGGAAACGAGCCCTTATAACAAGGCAATTTTCTCACACAAAAATACGACAAATTCAGATTAGCCACAGAGAGCACAGAGGTCACAGAGATTCGTTTCACTGACACTCACACAAACACTTCTTTACGCTCTTTGCGTCTTTGCGCGAGAATAGTCTTTTGCCGTGTTTTGCCGTTCAAAATTCTATGATTTTTTCTCTGTGCTCTCTGTGTTCTCTGTGGCAGAATGGCCGTTTCTCGCCTTTCTTTACGCTCTTTGCGTCTTTGCGCGAGAATCAGCTTTTTGCATGGTATGATATACTGTTGTGATCCAATGATATCCGAATCGTACAAACCATTCCGAGAACGAGCGGGCAGGAATAATTCATGAACATTCGCGATGAGATCTTCAGGACCTATGACATCAGGGGCATCGTCGGTGAGAGCCTCGACCGTGACGCAGCGTACGCCATCGGGGGCGCCTTTGCCGTCTCCGTGAAGCGGGCAAGGCCCAAGGCGCGCTGCGTGAGCGTCGGGAGGGACGTGAGGCTCAGCTCCGACGAGCTTGCCGGGGCGCTCACAGAGGGCATTCTGTCTCAGGGCCTGGACGCTGTCGACATCGGGCGCTGTCCCACGCCGCTCCAGTATTTCTCCCTCTACCGCCTGAACCTCGACGGGGGCGTCATGGTGACAGGCAGCCACAATCCGGCGGAATACAACGGGTTCAAGCTCAGCGTCGGCAAGGAGACCCTCTTCGGCGAGGGAATTCAGGATATTCTCCGGACCATCCGGACAGGCATCCCCGCTCCGAGAGGTGCCAGGGGAAGGCTCCTGACCTACGACATCGTGAGCGCATACAAGGAGGCCCTGCTCAGCGAATTCTCGTCCCTCTGCGGCGGTGACTTCCCGAGGCTGAAGGTCGTCGTCGACGCGGGCAACGGGACGGCCGGAGAGATCGTCCCTCCCCTCCTGGAGGCCCTGAACTGCGACGTCATCCCCCTCTACTGCGAGCCCGACGGACGTTTCCCGAACCATCACCCCGATCCGACGGTCATCGCGAACATACAGGAGCTCATCAGGACAACAAAGGAGCAAAATGCCGATTTCGGTGTCGGCTACGACGGCGATGCCGACAGGATCGGCGTCGTCGACCCCAACGGAGACGTCATCTGGGGAGACCAGATCATGGTGATCCTCGCACGGGAGATCCTGAAGGAGAGGACCGGATGCGTCGTCATCGGCGACGTGAAGTGCTCCCAGTCCATGTTCGACGACATCGGGCGCCAGGGCGGGCGGGCGATCATGTGGAAAACCGGCCATTCCCTGGTCAAGCAAAAGATGCGGGAAGAGGCCGCGGTGCTGGCCGGCGAGTTCAGCGGCCACATCTTTATCGCGGACCGGTATTTCGGGTACGACGACGCCATCTACACGACGCTGCGGATCGTCGAAATCCTCAAGAAAACGGGGTTGTCAATCAATGAACTCCTGAAGGGGCTGCCGAAGATGGTTTTCACGCCGGAGATCCGCATCGACTGCGAAGAGAGACTAAAGAGGGCCGTCGTCGATCGTGTGGTCAGGCGCATCGGGACGTACCGGGACAGCGGAGAATCGCCCCTGCCCATCAGGGACGTGAACACGATCGACGGCATCCGTGTCGTCTTCGAGAAGGGCTGGGGACTGGTGAGGGTAAGCAACACCCAGCCCGTCATCGTCATGAGGGTGGAGGCTGAGGACGGAGAAAATCTCGACCTGTACCGGTCTTTCCTGGAAAACACACTGAAGGCTGAAATGGAGGCCGCGCAATGAAGGCGATCATTCTCGCCGGGGGAAGCGGGACCCGGCTCTGGCCGCTCTCGAGGAAGAACTACCCGAAACAGTTCCTGAAGCTCAACCCTTGTGCCGATGCAGCCACCTGCGCCTTCGACAGGGGGTCCCTGATCCAGCAGACCGTGAAGCGGCTCCTGAGGGCGCTCGTTGCCGAGGATATCGTCATCATGACGAACAACGATTACAAGTTTCATGTCCTCTCAGATCTCGACGAGGTCTCCGACGTTGTCGCCGGCAACATCATCCTCGAACCATGCCGGCGGAACACGGCCCCTGCCATCGCTCTCGCTCTCCGCTCCTGCCTCGAGAAATTCCAGTGTCCCGGGAACGAGGTCTTTTTCATCTCTCCCTCGGACCACATCATCGAGCCCGAGGGCTCCTTCGTACAGTATCTTCGACTGGCCGAAACAGTGGCGCAGGCGGGACATATCGTCACGTTCGGCATCCGGCCGGCCGGTCCCGAGACGGGGTACGGGTATATCAGGACGAGGGAAGCGGAATCTGAGGGTGCAGGGGAATTCCTCGGCGTCGAGGCCTTCACGGAAAAGCCCGACATCGAAAAGGCCCGGGAATACGTCGCCAGCGGGCGGTATTACTGGAATTCGGGCATGTTCGCCTTTACCCTCGACACCTTCGTGGAAGAATTGAAGAAGTATATGCCCTCCATCATGGCGATCTATGACAGGGGATACGACGGGATGCTCTCCTCTTTCAGCGAAATGCCCGACATATCGATCGATTACGCGATCATGGAGAAGTCGGACCGCGTCGTCACCATCCCGATGGACATCACATGGAACGACGTCGGCTCCTGGGATTCCATCTACCAGGTGCTGCCGAGGGATGACGCCGGGAACGTCAAGATCGGCGACATCATCGACGTTGACACGAAGGACTCTCTCATCATGAGCGGCAAGAGGCTCGTCGCCACCATCGGCCTCGAAAACCTCCTCATCGTCGAGACCGACGACGCGCTGCTCATCACGAAACGGGGCGACGCGCAGAAGGTGAAGCACGTCGTCGACAGGCTCAACGAGAAGAAGAGGTCCGAGGCGAACGAGCACACGACGACCTTCCGGCCCTGGGGAAGCTACACGGTGCTCGAAGAGGGGACACGGTACAAGATCAAACGCATCGTCGTCAACAGGGGCGCCAAGCTGAGCCTCCAGTTGCATCATCACCGGAGCGAGCACTGGGTCGTCATTAAGGGGACTGCGAAGGTGACCATCGGCGACAAGGAGATCTTCGTCCACGAGAACGAAAGCGTCTACGTGCCCAAGAGCACGCGCCACAGGCTCGAAAACCCTGGAAAGGTGCCCCTCGAGATCATCGAGGTCCAGAACGGCGAATACGTCGAAGAGGACGACATCGTGCGCGAGGAAGACATCTACGGACGATGAACCTCGTAGTTGTGGAAAAGGCAGGGTGAAGCGCCTCAAAGCCTTGCTGAAGGCGACGATACTCCTCGTCAGGTTTGTGTTTCAGGATTCCACTCTCTGTGTGATCGACCATTGGCTTGAAAGGTTGTCTTCGGTGAAGTTTAAGGTGTCGCCGCATCAAGGTTTTCGGCGCATACACCCTGCCTTTCGGTTGGGCGTATTGCAATGATAAGGTCAATATAGCGTGATGCGCGTCATCCTCAACAACAGGCCCCTCCTCTTCACAAAGACCGGTGTCGGATACTACGTGTACAATCTCTATCACCACCTCCTCCTGTCACCTGACATCGAAATCTCCACCACCATTGACGTCCCGTCATCCCGTGTCATCAGCGCAATGAGCAAGGGCGCCCAGCACGTCAGAAGGGTCCTCGGCGACGGCCTTCTGAAGATCACCGTCCCCATAGGAGATTTGCTCGTGTCGAGCCGCAGGAAGGATCACGGGCACCTGCCGCCGGCCGACATTTATCATGAAACGTTCTACGAGGCGATCCCCCCCGTTGCGCGGAAGACCGTCGCGAACATCTACGACCTGTCATTTCTCCTCGTTCCTCACCTGCTGCCCGACAGGATCGTCCGGGACTGCCGGGCAAGCCTCGGCGACATCGTCAATGCGCACAGGATCATCGTCAACAGCCGTGCCGTCAGGGACGAAGTGGTCTCCCTTCTCCGGGTCCCGGAGGACAGGATCGCCGTGATCCCCCTCGCTCCGGCGGCCGGGTACGTACCGGTACAGGATCTGGATAGCATCAGAAAGACAGCCCGGAGGTTCGTCGACGGCGACTATCTCCTCTTCGTCGGCACCGTCGAGCCGAGAAAGAACCTTGCCGTCCTCCTCAGGGCCTTCAGGGTATTGCGGGAGAGGCGGGACGTGAAACTGGTCATCGCCGGCGGAAAGGGGTGGATGTATGCCGACATCCTGAAAATGCCCCGCGAGCTCGGCATTGAACGGGACATTGCATTTGCCGGATATGTGAATGAGAAGACCATGCTCCATCTCTATAACGGCGCCATAGCCGTCGTCTACCCCTCGCTTTACGAGGGGTTCGGCCTGCCCGTCGTCGAAGCGATGGCCTGCGGCAGGCCCCTCGTCGTCTCCGACATCCCACCGCTGCGGGAGGTGGCGGGAGAGGCGGCCCTCTATGTAAGACCCGACGATGATGCAGGACTGGCCGATGCCCTCTCAAGGGTCCTCAACTCCGATTCGCTCAGGCGCAGCCTGGGCGAGCAGGGACTGGTCCGTTCGCGCGAATACTCCTGGGACAGGGTGGCGGCATTGACAATCGAGGCGTACAGGACTGCCCTGGCGTCATGAGGGTCGGCATCAACGCCACGTTTCTCAGCGAAAAACCCACCGGTGCAGGCATGTTCACCCTCTCGGTGTCGGAGGCCCTAACGCGGAAGAACAGGGATACGGTCATATTCTCTCCCTATCCCTTCGGGTCTTTGCCCGGCGAGGTCTTCCGCATCGTTCCTCAGTCGGTCCGCGGCTCTCTCCGCCTGTACAGGAACGCCCTGCGTGCCTGTTACATCAACACCGCCCTCCCCCTGCTCTGCCGCCGCCGGCACAGGGATGTCCTGTACTGCCCCATCGCCGAATTTCCCTTCCTCCCCCTCGTTCCCCTTGTCGTGCACGTCCACGATCTGCACCCCCTCCGTTTCCCTCAGCAGTTCGGACTTGCATCGACCTATTTCAGGCTCTCCCTGCTCTTCATGCCGCACTGCGCATCGAGGATCACCGTTTCCTCCTCCTTCGTGAAGCAGGAACTCATGGACGTGACGGGCCTGTCCGGGGACCTCATCGACGTCGCACCCCTCGCCTATGACAGGGATGTATACTTCCCCCGCGGCGGCGATGAAAGGAGCGGCTTCCTGATGAAATACGGTCTGCCCGAAAAGTACATCCTCTGCGCCGGGAACCTCTTTCCCTACAAAAATGTGCCGACACTCATCGATGCATTCCTGAGAATCCGGCATCTGATCGACCACCATCTCGTCGTCGTCGGCAGGCGGGAGTATGCCCGGGACCCGCTGCCCGCGGACGAGCGGATTCACTACACGGACTACGTGCCGATCGGGGACATGCCCATGTTTTATTCCTTCGCAGACCTGTTCGTCCACCCGTCAACGAGCGAAGGGTTCGGCATCACCCCCCTCGAGGCGATGGCCTGCGGTACGCCCGTCGTCTCGTCCAATGCGGCATCCCTGCCGGAGGTGATCGGCGACGGGGGATTGTTGTTCGATCCGGGTGACGGCGATGCCCTGTCCCGGATCATCGTGAATATCCTGCAGGACAGGGCGTTGCAGCGGGACCTCCGGCAGCGGGGGCTGAAACAGGCCGAAAAGTTTTCGTGGGAGAAAACGGCGGAACTGATTCTTCAATCTTGTGAGCGGGCGGCCGGGGGGAAAGTGTGAAGATTCTCCACCTCCTGTACGAAAGCATGGGCGACCCCTTCGGTTTCGGCGGCGCCGGGGCCCGTGCCTATGAAATATATTCGAGGATCAGGGAACGCCACGACATCACCATTCTCTGCAGGCGCTATCCCGGCGCAAGGGACAGGGAAATCGCCGGGCTGAGTCACATCTTCGCCGGCAGGGAGAGCAATTCCTTCACCGTGACGCTCCTGTCCTTTGCCTTGGGAGCGAACCGCTTCGTGAAAGAGCGGGGGAAAACATTCGACGTCATCGTCCAGGAATTCTCACCGGCCGTGCCGACCTTTCTGCACGGCTTCACAGAGAGACCTGTCGTTTTGCAGATCCAGGGGTACACGGGCCGGCTCTATTTCAGAAAGTACAATCCCGTCTATGCATCGGTGCTCTCTTTTCTCGAATCCGTTATGCCCCGTTTCTACCGCACCATTATCTTCCTGTCCGGGGAGAACGCGGGGAACTACCGTGTGAGACACGACGCCCGCGTCGCCATCATCCCCAACGGGATCGACGGATCGCTCCTTGAGACGTCGCCCGTCGAGGACCCCTACATCCTCTACCTCGGCAGAATCGATGTCTATGGGAAAGGTCTCGATCTTCTCATCGACGCTTTCCGGGAGTACGGGCAATCCTTCCCCGGCACTGAACTGGTCATCGCGGGAGACGGCAGGGACCGCGGACGGTTCGAGGCCCTCGTGGAGCAATTACCCCAACCAATGCGAACCAGCACCAGACTCCTCGGGTGGGTGACGGGAGAGGACAAAAGGGAGGCACTCAGGAAGGCGATGTTCGCCGTCTTTCCGTCCCGTCACGAGGTGCAGCCCCTGGCCCTGCTCGAAGCGATGGCATGCGGCAAGGCCGTCGTCGTGAGCGACATCGCGGGGCATCAGTGCGCAACGGAAAGCGGGGCGGGGACAGCTTTTCGATCCGGTGACGCCTCATCCCTGGCACGGGCGATGAAGGAGATGACGGAGAGGCAGGACCGGGCGGAGATGGGGAGGAAGGGGCGGGACTATGCCGGGCAGTTCACCTGGGACGCCATCGCGCGGCAGTACGAGGAATTTCTTCAGTCGGTTGTCAGGGACGCAGGGTCCAAAGGTCCATTCTGAGCGGGGGTCCTCCGGGAAGGCTGATATGGTTCAAAGCCTTTCCAATGCGATGATGAGACATCTCAAGGTGTTCAGTGCCTGTTGCCTGGCGGGCATTTGCTATCCATAGACAGGGCAAAGGGTGGTCTGGTGTTCGTTGACCTCATGTTTTACCTTATCGTTGCAATACACTTCCGGGAAAGGCGGGGCGTATGCGCCGAAAACCTTGCTGCGGCGACACCATAACTCTCACAGAAGACAACCTTTCAAACCAATGGTCGACTACACAAAGAGTGGAATCCTGAAAGACAAACCTGACGAGGCTTATCGTCGCCTTCAGCAAGGCTTTGAGGCGTTTCGCCACGCCTTTCCATGCAACTGTGAGGTTTTATTTTTCCGACTGCTGACTGACAATCGTTGCGGGTGATGGCATGCCTGAGGTCATGAGGTCCCTGATGGTTTTCTCCCCGAAAGTCGTGTCGAGGGCTTTCTCGAACTGATTAAAAAGCCCCTCTATCCCGGCAACGGAAAACGGTTCTCTTACAAACCGGTCGACCGCTTCTGAGGGCTCTGCCACAGCTCTGACAACCTCGAGCACGGTGATCGTCCCGATATCACGGGCCGGGATGAAACCGTCATCGTCACCGGCCTTCAGAATGAGGGAATGCCTTGCAAGGGCCGTCACAATGTCCTCGATGAGGCCTGCCGGGAGGCCCAGCCGCGCTTTCAGGGCATTGACAGTCCACCGCTCTTTGTTCAGGAAATAATGCGAGCCGATCAGGTACATGACAAGGACGGCCTGCTTCTGCCTGAGGGCATCGCTGTGGATCGCAGTTTCGTCCCTCAGCGCGAGCAATCCCGGGAACTGATGATAGAACGACACCTTTGCGCCGGTGAGCAGGATGAGCCAGTTGAAGTAGAGCCACATCATCAGCAGGATGACGATGGCGAAGCCCGAGTAGATCGCCGAATAGTGGACCGATGAAGCGACGAAGGAGGCGAAGGCCGCTCCGGCCGCCACCCAGAGGGTCCCTGCCGAAAGTCCCCCGGCAAGAGCCGAGACAAACCGCACCTTTGTGTTGGGCAGCAGGTAATAGATCATGGTGAAGGAAAGGCTGATCAAAATGAAGGGAGATATTTTCCCGATGAAAATGATCGTCGTTCCCACGATCTGCCTTGACATCAGCTCGTTGACAACGGTGTTGCTCATGAGCGAGGCGCCGACTCCGATTGCAGCGACAACCAGGACGGGACCGACAAGCAACACGCTCAGGTAATCGCGCATTTTCCTCACAAAGGTCCTCGACGTCCTTATGTGCCACAGATAGTTCAGTGCGTCCTCTATCTGTTGTACGGTGCTGATCACGGTGTACACGAGCATGAAGAGGCCGATGCTCCCCAGGAGACCCACATTCATCTTGTCCACGTACAGGATGATGCTTGACGTTATCTCCGCACCTCTATCGCCGAGAGGCTCGAGGATGCCCGCCAGGACGGGCTCCATCATATTGTGAACGCCCAGTGATTTGAGCAGGGAGAAGGAGACCGCCAGAAAAGGCACGAGGGTGAGAAGAGTCGTGTAGACAAGTGCCGAGGCGCGCGTCGGGAGCTGGCCGTGCCGGAACTCCGCGGCCAGCTTATAAACGAATCGCGGGACCGGGACAAGGAAGCGCTTCCATCCGGGGGCATCACGGAGCGGGATCTCCCAGAGTCCCGTTGCCCAAAACTCCTGAACCTTTGTGACGATTTCCTTCATGGCTGTGAGCCTATTATACACCCGTGACTCAGTGTCAGTGTCTGTGTCTGTGTCAGCAAAAGGAGAGGATACATCTGCAGCCGCAGGCTTTTATCCTGCGTCTTACAAGCGGTTTCAAAAACGGGCAGGAAGGGTGCGCATCAACATCGGGAAAACGGAGAGGGGGGGATTCGAACCCCCGGTAGAGTCACCCCTACAACGGTTTTCGAGACCGCCGCTTTCAACCGCTCAGCCACCTCTCCAATAAATCGCGGGTTAAAAAAGAGAGCTTGTTAATAAAGAGTTATTTTAGCAGAAGAAACCTCTTCTTTCATAGTTAACCTCAGTGTTGCATAGCCCCTCCAAATACGCCTTGACAACGCCGAATGATGAGATATACGTAGAAATAAAGGTTGATCGGGCATTTGGCGTCATGGAGAAGAACGCCGGGAAGTTCTCCGCCACCGGCGGTTGGGGATTCGAGGGGGTCAAAGGCGACACGAAGGAACGGGCGGTCACAGATCCTGAGACGGCCTTCTTCGACTGCCATGCGGCGCAGAAGGATAAGGATTAAGTCTTCAGCAGCTATCGGAGGCGAGACGAAAAAAAGCAAAAAAGATCAAAAAAAAAGAGAAAATATGTCAAGACAAGGCGAGTTTTTTTTGTTATATTTTTAATTATAACCATTGACAGGAGGTTTTCATTTATCGAAAGAACACTCCAAAGGAGGGCATGCCATTGGAAGAGATATGCTGGCAAGAAGGAAGTTGCGACAGTGGCATTCAGCTTTCAGACGTGCTCTACGGGATGTGCGACGGTCGGCGTCTTTTTGTGATAAATCAGATCAACGAGGACGAGTTCTCTCTCTGGAGTTTCCTGCCGGGGAAATGGGGAAAATGGTCCTGCAGAAGCATAGCTGAAGGCAAAAGCGCAGCTCTGACATTGTTCGCATTGCACAGTGCCAAAGGAGAAACGGTTCACGCGTGAACCCAGCGGTCGTATGAATGGCTTCGGACTCTTAAGGAGACGTCTTTATCTCCTGAACCGCCGAGAATGACCTGATCAATCGATCAGCCTGAAAGTCTGGTCGGGGGAGGGCACCATGAAAGAGCTACGGTGGGAATATGGCACCTTCGACAGTGGTTTGAAAGAATGGGAAGTGCTGTACGGTGTGCTGGATGACGAGCATGTGTTCATAATCGACCAGGTAGGAACTCAGTCCTTCGCCCTCTCCTCCTTTCTTCCGAACGCACAAAAGAGGCTGCAATATGGCAGTATACAGGAATGCAAGCAAGCCGCACAGGATTTGATAGGAGGGGCAGGAACCGCTTTCTGATTCGTTGATTCTACACCGGCGTTCGATGACGCCGGCTTCCCGGATTTAAGTCTTTTTCAGGACGACGAGGTTGTCCCTGTGGATCACCTCGTCGGAGTACTTGAACCCGAGGACCGCCTCGATGTCGCCGGACTTCTTCCCCCTGACCTGCTCGACGTCCCGGGACGAGTAGTTCACGATCCCCTTTGCGATGCGCTCACCGGCCTGATCGATGCAGTAGACGGCATCTCCGACATCGAAGTTTCCCTCCACACGGACGATGCCCGAGGGCAGGAGGCTTTTTCCTCCCTTTTCGAGGGCATGGACGGCCCCGGGGTCGATGATGATGTTCCCCTTCGCCTTGACGGCGTAGCTGATCCAGCCCTTTCTCGACGATATCCTGAGGGATTGGGGAATGAACTCCGTGCCTTCCCGGTTGCCGGCGAGGACCGATGCAAGAAGACCGCGCTCCTTGCCGCTGATGATATGGACCCGCGTCCCGTGCGACACGGCCTTTTTCGCAGCCAGCACCTTCGAGTACATCCCCCCCGTGCCAACAGCGCTGCCTGATCCGCCCGCCATGGCGATGAATTCCGGCGTGATCTCCTGCACGACCCTGATCAGTTCCGCGCCGGGATCGGTGCGCGGATCGGCGGTGTACAGTCCCTCCACGTCGGAAAGAATGACGAGCCTGTCCGCTTCGATCATCCCGGAGACGAGCGCCGCAAGCTGGTCGTTGTCGCCGAACTTGATCTCCTCCGTCGAGACGGTGTCGTTCTCGTTGATGACGGGGATGACATCCCGTTCGATGAGCGTCATGAGCGTGTTCTTGGCGTTGAGATAGCGCATCCTGTCCGAAAAGGCGTCCCTCGTCAGGAGGATCTGGGCGACCTTCTCGTCCAGACGGCTGAAGCTCCTCTCGTAGGCCCACATGAGCGAGGATTGCCCCACGGCCGCCGCAGCCTGCTTGAGCCTGATCTCCTTCGGCTTTTCCCTGAGCCCGAGCTTCACCATCCCGGCGGCGACGGCCCCGGACGAGACGATGACGGTCTCGTTCCCCGCCTTCTTTACGTCTGCCACGTCCTGGGCGATGCCCGCGATGCGTTTTTGATTGAGCCCTCCCGTCCTGTCGGCGAGGATGTTGCTCCCGATTTTAATGACGATTCTGCTCACCGGATGTACGTGCTCCTCAATCAGCCCTTTGTAACATGGCAATTGCGCGGATATTTTACCTTGAGCACACCGGGTATACCACGGCTGCTCATTTACAAAAGTATCTTGTATTGTAGCACAGCAGGAGAAAGGGACAATCCACGATTGGACAAGGCGTAACAGAAGAAAATATAATTCAGTGAGTCAAAAATGAGCCCAACCATATAGAGAGAGAAAGGTTATCGTTTCTTATTCTTTTCACGGGAGGAGCCCCATCTGGACCACTATTATTGGCCCGACCTCGATATTGATCTCACCCAGGAAATCATAGAGCACCCGGAGAGGTTCCCGCTGAAAGCAAAATAACCTGCGACGGGAGAAAGCGATGACGGAAAACCCTTTATTTGACCCCTATCAGCTTGGGCCGCTCCGGCTCCCGAATCGGCTGGTCATGGCGCCGATGACGCGGGGCCGCGCGGAATCCGACAAAACGCCGAACAGCTTCATGGCCCTCTATTACAGGCAGCGGGCGACGGCGGGTCTCATCGTGACGGAGGCGACGGCCATTTCGCCGCAGGGCTTCGGCTGGGTCGGCGCCCCGGGCATCTATACGGACTCTCATGTGAAGGGATGGAGAGGGATAACCGGCGAGGTGCATGAGGCGGGCGGCAGGATCTTCCTCCAGCTCTGGCACATGGGAAGGACCTCCCACCCGGACTTCCTCGGCGGAGAACTCCCCGTGGGTCCCTCTGCCGTTGTCGCCCGGGGAGCGTCGCACACCCCGCTCGGGAAAAAGCCCTATGTCACACCCCGCGCCCTTGCCATCGATGAGATACGGGAAACGGTCGGGGATTATGCCAAGGCAGCGGCGAGGGCGAGAGATGCGGGCTTCGACGGCGTGGAGATCCATAGCGCAAACGGGTACCTCATCGACCAGTTCCTGAGGGACGGGTCGAATCACCGCACCGACGATTACGGAGGCAGCATCCCGAACCGTGCCCGGTTCCTGCTGGAGGTGACGGAGGCGGTCTGTAATGCCTGGTCGCCTGACCGCGTCGGCGTGCGGCTCTCACCGACGGGGCCTTACAACGACATGCAGGACAGCGATCCCACCGCAACATTCACCTATGCTGCAGACGGGCTGAACCGGTTCGGCCTTGCCTATCTGCACCTGATGGAGCCTCTGCCCGGTCACCCGCTGGCCGGGCCGGGCGAGCGCGTTGCGCCGGCGATACGACGCGTGTTCAAGGGCACACTCATCATCAACGGCGGGTATAACGCGCAACTGGCCAATGAAGCCATTGTCAAAGACGAAGCTGATCTCGTGGCTTTCGGCGTTCCCTTCCTTGCCAATCCTGACCTCGTTCTTCGATACCGGAAAGGAGCGTCGCTGAACCCGCCCGATCTCGCCACCTTCTATACGGCCGGTCCGAAGGGTTACACGGACTACCCTGCGCTCGATAAATAGTAACATTGCATGAAAAGGCGAGGCGAATCGCCTCATATCCTTGCTGATAGCGACGCTGACTCCGGGAAGGCAGATATGGTTCAAAGCCTTTCCAATGCGATGATGAGACATATCATGGTGTTCAGTGCCTGTTGCCTGACGGGCACTTGGTATCGATCGACACGGCAAAGGGTGGTCTGGTGATAAACAAGGTATCTTAGCGGAAAAGCTTTTCACCACATCAGCCTTCCCGTCGTGCGTTTGTCGTCTAATTCCTGTCTATTGTCTACTATCCTTCCTCGTCACCCTGCCCGCAAGGTAGCGCAGGAGTTCCCTCACCCCCTTTTCGGTGACGGCGGAGATGGCGAAGAAATCGAGTCCTTTGTCCGCGCAGTGATCCCTCAGCATCTTCAGTCGCGCCCCGTCGGGGGCGATGTCCGTTTTTGTGCCGACGACGGCCATCGGTTTCAGCAGGAGCAGGGGGCTGTAACTCTCCAGCTCCCTGTTGATCGTCTCGAAATCATCGACAGGATTCGTTTCCGGGATATCCGAGACATCGACGAGATGGAGCAGGAGGGACGTCCGCTCCACGTGCCTGAGGAACCGGATCCCCAGTCCCGCACCGCGGTGGGCCCCCTCGATGAGACCGGGTATGTCGGCGACGACGAAACTCGTGTAGTCTTCAAACTTGACGACGCCGAGATTGGGGATTAGTGTGGTAAAGGGGTAATCAGCAATCTTGGGTTTTGCCGTGGAGATGACGGAGATGAGAGTCGATTTGCCCGCGTTGGGGAGTCCGATCAGCCCCACATCCGCCAGGAGTTTGAGCTCCAGGATGAGCGCCTTCTCCTCTCCGGGCTCACCGGGTTGGGCAAACCGGGGCGCCTGGCGCGTGGCCGTTGCAAAGTGGGCATTCCCCAGGCCGCCTCTTCCGCCCCTGGCCAAAATGACCTCGGCGCCGTCGTGGTCGAGGTCGGCGACCATCGAACCGTTCTCAGCATCCGTCGCGACGGTGCCGACCGGCACGGGGATGACAAGGTCCTCGCCGTTCCTGCCGTGCATGTTCTTGCCCATGCCGTGCTCTCCCCGTTCTGCCTTGTATTCCCGCTTGTAGCTGAAGTCGAGGAGCGTGTTTAAATCTCTCGTCGCTTTAAGGATGATGTGGCCTCCCCTGCCGCCGTCGCCCCCGTTGGGACCCCCCCGGGGCACGTACTTCTCCCTGCGGAAGCTCACGCAGCCCCTACCGCCGTCACCGGCCTTCAGCAGAATCTTTGCATAATCGACGAATTTCACGGGATCACCCTCTCAATGACAGCTTCATATTAGCCACAGAGAGCACAGAGGTCACAGAGATACAAAGTTTCATTGTAGGGGCCGTTCCCCGAACGGCCCGAAAGATTCCTTCACTGACACAGACACGGCCATGTTCATGTGTTTTCTTTTGCGAACTTTGCGTCTTTGCGCGAGAATAGCTTTTCGCCCTGCTGTCTTGCCCGCCCTCTGGATTCCCGCTCAACACACTGCGGGAATGGCGGCAATGTTTTGCCGTTCATAATCATGAGTTGTTCGTTCTCTGTGCTCTCTGTGTTCTCTGTGGCTGAATGGCCGTTTTCGCCTTTTTTGGAAAACAAAAAAGGCAGTCTGCCGCACAGACCGCCTTTCTTTTTTTCCTGCGCCCGGACTGAACGAATCAGGCGCTCGCCGTCGCGACGGGCTCCAGGGGCGGATAGACGCTGATCTTCATGCGCCGCCTGCCCTTTCTCTCGAAGGCGACGACGCCGTCGATGAGGGCGAATATGGTGTAATCCCGCCCGGTGCCGACATTGTTTCCGGGATGGAACTGCGTCCCCCGCTGCCTCACGAGAATGTTGCCGGCCTTAACGAACTGCCCGCCGTAGCGCTTGACGCCGAGCCGCTTCGACTCGCTGTCGCGACCGTTCCTCGAACTGCCGACGCCCTTTTTATGTGCCATCTCTATCCTCCGATGATTTCGTTGATCTTAATCGACGTGTATATCTGCCGGTGACCCGTCCTCTTGTCCTGGGCCTTCTTCGACTGATGTTTGAAGACCACCACCTTTTTGTTCTTTCCCTCGCCCACGATCTCGGCCTTCACCTGGGCGCCCGGAACGTAGGGCTTTCCGATGACGGTCCGCTCGTCCTTCGAGACGACGAGGACCTTGTCGAGGATGACCTCGGAATTCACCTCACCCTCTATACGGTTCACCTTGACCGTTTCCCCGGGAGACACCCTGATCTGCTCTCCCCCAGCTTCGACGATTGCGTACATGAAGAACACCTCCGGATAAATTGCAGACTATTATTAAATCATCGGGATTCAGGAAAAGTCAATAAAAACGGACAGTAGGCAGTAGACAAGAAAGTTGCGAGTTACGGGTTACGAGTTACGGGTTAAAAACTGTACAAGGTGCACGGGAGAGTGAATTCAGAATCCAGAACCATAAGCCAAGGGTCGATGCCACAAAGTGATGAAAATGGTCTCATTGTAGGGGCCGTTCCCCGAACGGCCCGGCATGTGGTGAAACGGTCTGCTCGGGGAGCAGACCCTACATAATCAATGTCGCCTTCAGCAAGGCTTTGAGGCGCCTCGCCCCGCCTATCCATGCAACGACAGGGTCAACGTACGCAACTCATTTACTCAATGACTCAATTACTTATTTACTCAATGACTTTTTCCTCGGCGACTGCTTTTCCCCTCTGTTTCACGATCGCATGGAACACGACGACGTATCCGAAAAGGGCTGACAGGAGTCCGACGAGGGTCGTGCCGAAGACAAAGGGGACGAGGACCGCCTTCATCTCGTTCATGAGCATCGTGAAGGTCACGGCGTTCCAGTCCACGTCGGGAATCAGGTGATCGACGCCGAGGATCCTGGCGCCGACCCAGGTGGCAAAGGTGTAAATAGGGATGATCGTCCAGGGGTTCGTCACGTAGACCCCCACGATGGTGACGAACTTGTTCAGCCTGAAGAGCCAGGCGAAGACGATGCCCAGGACCGTATGGAGCCCCAGCAGGGGCGACATGCCGAGGAAAACCCCGATGGCGAAGGACAGGGCGATCTTCTTCGGCGAATCTTTGATCGCGATGACCTGCTGGAGTTTGTCACGGATGCCCAAAATGCTCGTAGCCCTTCGGCGCAAGGGGAAACTCCCTCCCCTGCCCGTCTCTGAACGTCCTTGACTGTTCCGTGAT
The DNA here is from genome assembly GCA_963705105.1 of uncultured Nitrospiraceae bacterium. Taxonomy (GTDB): domain Bacteria; phylum Nitrospirota; class Thermodesulfovibrionia; order Thermodesulfovibrionales; family Dissulfurispiraceae; genus CAVPIW01. Next base: position 65,227 of record CAVPIW010000004.1, read on the forward strand.
TTCGCCGATGCAGGTGATCCCCAATTCCTCTTCCGGCACAGCCACGCCCTTCGGCACCGTGAAGAGGAGTTCATAATCTTCCCCACCCGATGTGGCGAAGGCCATCCCGTCCATGCCCATGAGGCCCGCCGCGTCCTTCATTTCCCTCGACAGGGGGAGCGCGTCGAGATTGATCCCTGCACCGACGCCGCTCTCGTCACAGATCCTCGAAAGATCGACAAAGAGCCCGTCACTGACATCGATCATCGACGACGCATACGGGACAAGGGGTTTTACCTCTCTCGCCGTCGGCATGAGGTGCCTCATGATGAGCCTTTCTGCAATCTCTCCCTCGATCACGATATCCGATGCCTCCATTATTATCTCGAGCGGACCCAAATGTCCCGCTCCGCTCTTTCCCGGAAGAGGAGTCCATTGCCTCACGGCCGATCTCGACGGTCCCGTGCAATGTTTCAGCATTTCGAGGCCGCAGGCGGCGTCGCCCAATGTGCCCGTGACATAGATGCGGTCGCCCGGCGACGCGCCGGACCTTGGCAGGACCTTCCCGGCCGTGCCTATGACCGTCGCAGACACGACGACATCATGGGCCGTCCCGGAGAGGTCTCCCCCGACAAGCGCCATGCCGTAATGATCGAGGGCCGCTGCAACACCGTCAAAGAATCCCCTGAAGAACAGCTCGTCGAGGTCTCCCCGCATCGAAAGGGACAGGACGATGAAGCGGGGCCGGCCGCCCATGGCCATGATGTCACTCACGTTGACGGAGACGAGTTTGAACCCGAGATGAACAGGCGCCGTGTAGGCCAGGTCGAAATGGACCCCCTCGCTCATCATGTCCGTGGTGATCAGGACGGAATCGGCAGGGGGAGCAATGACAGCGGCGTCATCACCGATACCGGTGATGACGCCGCTCTCTTTGACCGGGAAGGAGGCCTTAAACCTTTCTCTTATTTCTTTGAGGAGATCCAGTTCTCCCCGATGGCGGAGCTGCATCCTTCTGACGGTTCCCTCCCCTGTCAGCCTTCACTGGTGAAGCCTTTTTCGCCGGCGCGGTACCTTTCCGGGAGTTCCCCGACTTCCGCGCGCTGTAGGCAATGGCGGTCTTCAGCACGTCGTCCATGGTCTCGGCGATGACGAAATTCATCCCCTCCTTGACGTACTTCGGGAGATCGTCGAGGTCCTTCCTGTTGCGGTTCGGGATGATGACGGTCTTGATGCCCATTCTCTTGGCGGCAAGGGTTTTTTCCTTCAGCCCCCCGATCGGGAGGACCCTTCCCCGGAGCGTCACCTCACCGGTCATCGCCACGTCTTTTCTTACCGGCTTCCCGGTGAGAGCCGAGGCGATGGCGCTCGCCATGGTGATGCCCGCCGACGGCCCGTCTTTCGGTATGGCCCCTGCAGGCACATGGATATGGAGGTCCACCTTTGAGAAGGTGTCGTCGCTGATGCCGAGGTCCTTCGCCCGGGAACGGATATAGCTCAGTGCCGCGTGGGCCGACTCCTTCATGACGTCGCCGAGCTGGCCCGTAAGGGTGAGATGCCCCTTCCCTTTCATGATCGTCGCCTCGACATAGATGACGTCGCCTCCCGATTCGGTCCAGGCCAGTCCCGTCGCGACGCCCACTTCACTCTTTTTCATCTCCTCCTCGGGCAGGTATTTCGGCACGCCGAGGTATTTGGCCACCTGTTTGCCCGATATAAGGAACTTCTTGACCTTCCCCTCGGCGACCTGCTTCGCCACCTTCCGGCACAGGTTCGCGATCTGCCGTTCCAGGTTTCTCACGCCGGCCTCACGGGTGTAGTGAGAGATGATGTGGCGCACCGCCGCATCGTTCACCCGCATGATCTTCGTGCTGATGCCGTGCTCGTCAAGCTGCTTCGGGATGAGGTACTTTCTCGCGATCTGGAGCTTCTCCTCCTCGGTGTAGCCCGAGAGATAGAGGATCTCCATTCTGTCACGGAGCGGACCGGGAATGGTGTCGGCCATGTTCCCCGTCGTGATGAACATGACCTTCGAAAGGTCGAAGGGGACGGCAAGATAGTGGTCCATGAAGGTATTGTTCTGTTCCGGGTCGAGCACTTCGAGCAGGGCCGATGAGGGGTCACCCCGGAAGTCCATGCCGATCTTGTCGATCTCGTCGAGCATGAAGACGGGGTTGTTCGTGCCCCCCTGCTTGATGCCCTGGACAATCCGGCCCGGCAGTGCGCCGACGTAGGTCCTCCGGTGTCCCCTGATCTCCGCCTCGTCGCGGACGCCGCCCAGGGACATGCGGACGAATTCCCTGCCGAGGCACCGGGCGATGGACCGGCCCAGCGATGTCTTGCCCACGCCGGGAGGCCCGATGAAGCAGATGATGGGTCCCTTCATCTTCTCCTTGAGCTTCCGCACGCTCAGGTACTCGAGTATCCTTTCCTTGACCTTCTCGAGGTCATAATGGTCCTCGTTCAGGATCTTCTCAGCCACCTTGATATCGAGCTGGTCCTTGGTGCTCTTCGACCAGGGGACCTCTGTGAGCCATTCGAGGTATGTCCTGATCGTGCCCGCCTCGGCGCTGTCGGGATGCATCTTCTCGAGGCGCTTGAGCTGCTTTTCCGCCTCCTTCATCACCTTCTCGGGCATCTGGGCGTCTTCTATCTTCTTTTTGAATTCCCTGATCTCTTCGGCGCGCTCGTCGATCTCTCCCAGCTCCCGCTGGATCGCCTTGAGCTGCTCTCTCAGGAAATATTCGCGCTGCGTCTTGTCGATCTCTCCCCTGGCCTCCGTCTGGATCTTCTGCTGGAGCGTGAGGAGCTGTATCTCCCTCGTCAGGATCTCGCTCAGGCGCCGGAGCCGTTCGACGGGGTCCATCATCTCCAGGATCATCTGGGACTGGTCCGCCTTGAGCCCGAGGTTCGAGGCGATGAGGTCCGAAAGCCTGCCCGGGTCCTCGATGTTTTCCATCACCGCCATCACGTCGGGGAGGATGCTCTTGCCGAGAGAGACGGCCTTGTCGAGCTGCTCCTTCACGTTCCTGATGAGCGCCTCCGTCTCGAGGGTCATCTCGACGGCCTTGTCCTCGGTGATCCGCGAGATCTCGGCGATGAAGAAGGGGTCGCGCTGCACGAAGGTGTCCACCCGGGCCTTGGCGAGCCCCTGGACGAGGATCTTCACCCTGCCGTCGGGGAGCTTGAGCATCCTCATGATCATGCAGACCGTCCCCATCAGGTAGAGGTCTTCCGGGGCGGGCGCCTCGATGTTGAGGTCCCTCTGCGTGAGCAGCAGGACCATCCTGTTCGTGTTGAGCGCATGATCGATCGCCTTTATCGAAACGTCCCTGCCGACAAAGAGGGGAAGGATCATATAGGGAAAAACGACGATGTCCCTGACCGGCAGAACGGGCAGGATATTCGGGATCTCTATCTCCTTCTCTTCTTCATTCGTCTTCGTGGTCTCGGTCATTCCATTCCTCCAAGTGTATAACGGCCCGTCCTTGAGCAGGCCGTCTATCTGCCCCCCTCACCCTGCGAACAGGCGGGTTACGATACCCCTATCCCCCCTCGATGGGGATCCTGATCATCCTGTCCTTCAACTTCGGGAACCTGATCGTGACGACTCCCTGATCATAGGTCGCCTGGCCCGCAGCGGCATCGACGAGAATGGGAAATCTCACGACACGCCTGAAATGCCGGCGGCTCCTTTCCATGCAGAGGTATCTCGCACTGCACGCCGTCGTCTCATCGTCGCCCCTGTAGCCCTCGATAATGAGCAGATCCCCCAAGACATGAATGGTCACGTCGGCGGGATCGATGCCCGGCAGGTCTATTTCGTAGACGAGACAGCCCCTTGTTTCGTAGACGTCCATGAGCGGCACGGAGCACGTCTCGATGTCATAGCAGAACCGGTTGCTGAGCAGGCGCATCATGAAAACGATTTCACCTTGTCGATGATGAACTGTTTGAAGGGACCGGCCAGTTCACTGTTTTTCAGGGCCAGGTCGACCGTCGCCTTGAGATAGCCCAGCTTGTCTCCGGCGTCGTACCGTCCGCCCTTCGCCAGGAAACCGTACATCGGCGCTTTCTTGACGAGCTTGTTCAGGGCGTCGGTGAGCTGGATCTCGCCGCCCGCCCCGGGTTTCTGCCTGTCCAGGATATCGAAGATCTCCGGCGTCAGGATATACCTGCCGAGAATGGCAAGCCTCGACGGGGCCTCTTCAGGCTTCGGTTTTTCCACGAGATTGCGGATCCTGTAATCCTCTCCTTCCGGCACAGCGTCGACGATGCCGTACCGTTGGACCTCCGACTGCGGGACCTCCTCGAGGGCGATGACGGGGGCCTTCACGCGCTCATAGACGTCGATCATTCCTTTCAGGAGAGGATAGTCCGGGTCGATCACGTCGTCGCTGAGGATCACGACAAAGGGCTCATCGCAGACAAAGGGCCGGGCGCAGAGGATCGCGTGGCCGAGCCCGAGGGCGGCCTTCTGGCGTATATACGCGAAGTTGACCCTTGAGAGCTTGTTGATCTCCTCGAGGAGCCTCTTCTTGCCTGCCGTCCTGAGCTTTTCCTCCAGCTCGTATGCCGAATCGAAATGGTCCTCGATGGCCCTCTTGTTCTTTCCCGTGATGATGATGAACTCCTCGATGCCGCAGGACAACGCCTCCTCGACGGCGTACTGGATGAGGGGCTTGTCGACGATGGGAAGCATCTCCTTCGGAGAGGCCTTTGTGGCCGGCAGAAAGCGGGTCCCGAGACCTGCCGCCGGCAGAACAGCCTTTCTGATACTCTTCCTGTCGGTCATAGGTGTCGTCTTCCTTTTCCTGAAAAGACTACTGCCGCTCAGCGGCGCGATGGTCCTGTCATCGGCGGCAGTTTATCAACTGCCTATTGTACGTTCCGACATGTGAAAAATCAAGACGGGTTGCCGCGTTTCGGGTTGCGGGATACGACAGTCGCGAGGACTCAGGACTGAGGACTGAGTTGCGGGAATGCAGAATACAGAATTATAGAATACAGTAGACAGGAGGAGACTATCGCCAGTCAACCAACCAGACTTACTCAACTCAGTCAACCAATCTCTAATCACTCTGTGACCTCTGTGATCTTTGTGGCAAAATCTCCGTCTTTAGTTTTCCGACGGGCCTTGCGTGTAAAGCCGCGACACGATCCGGGAGGTCTCCTTGAGCTCCGTCAGCTTCTCGCTGAGATGCAGGAGGCTCTCCTGGAGGAGGAGCATCTGGTTCCTGAGCTGCCTGACCGTCTCGGCATACTCCTGAACGCTCTTCTGGGCCACCGCATTGCCCTCTTCGATCATCCGGTCCCTCCGCATCGCCTCGTCTATCATATCCCCGTAGCGCAGCCGTTCCTCCTCCGTCAAAGTGTCGATGAACTGCCGCAGTTTTTCGTTTCCCATACCTTCTCCGACATGATTTAGAAATGGCACAATATTCAAGCAAGACCGAAAAATAAACCTAGCAAATTCAGTTCCAGTATTGCCAACATCGCTCGCACTCTCTTTACTTTATTTTCATATCAGACATTTGGCACTTTACCCGGCAGGTCCCGAAGAACGCACAATCTCTTTGACTGTCCAGGTGTAAAAAATTCCGACACCACCCCTCCAGAGCACAGACATAACCCGTTTTCCGGGCAAAATGACGCAAAAGAAGATAAAAACGGCCATTCAGCCACAGAGGTCACAGAGAGCACAGAGAACGACAAAATATTTTGTCAAAACAAATGAAAAAAAGAAAGACGAAATAAGTACTGAATCATGTCACCTTATCAGTGAACTCCGTAGTAATTCGACTTTTGTCTCCCCTCTCTCATCTCTCTGTGACCTCTGTGGCCTTGTACCGCTCTTAACAGACCGCATGCCGTGCACCTTGTCCCGTTCTGAACAACCCGTAACCCGTAACTCGGAACCCGAACAAGGTGCACGGTATACGGCCAAGGTACGAGACCCGAATCCCCGGACTCCGTCCTTGGACCTTGAACCTTGAACCTTGGACCTTGAACCGTCTTTTTTAATCTCCAATCTCCCCTGATCACTTGAGTTTTTAACGCCATATATATAAAATTAGACCTTTACATTGTATATAGTTTATATTGTACCGTAATGGCGTCTTCATACACATTCACGACTGACCGCGAATTGCGCATCGACACCTGGGGCGACAGGATTGCCGGTCTCACGGGCAAACCTGCTTCCGAAGTCATCGGGAAAAAATATCATGATATTTTGCCTCATATCTGTCAGGACAACGCCGACGCCCTCCAGGTGGCGCTGAACACGGGAGACCGCCTCTCCCTGAAGAATTATCCCATCAAATGCCTGCACGGCGGGGTGAAATCGAATGTCCTCATCAGCCCTTTCATGGACAAACACGGCAAACTGCGCGGCATTCGCGTCAGGATAACCCTTTTCGAATCCTGCCCGGCCATCGAAAAGCTCAGGACATCACAGCCTCTTATCGATATCGGGAAAATGGCCTCGACCCTCGCCCACGGCGTCAGAAGCCCACTCAATGCGATTAAAGGAGCCGTCGTCTACCTCCGTGAAAAGTATGCCGACGAAAAGACCCTCATCGAATTCACAAAGATAATGGAAGAGGAGATCGTAAAGCTCAACGGCTTCATCTCGAACTTCCTCAGCACCTCCGTGTCGAATGCGGGACTGGCGACGACGAACGTCAATTATATCGTCAAGAAAATCGAGGGGTTCATCACGCTCCAGGCGAAGTCAAAAAAAATAAGCGTGGCCCTCGACCTGGCCAACGTCCCCCTCGTCCTCGTGGATCCTTTTCAGATAGAACACGCCATACTCAACGTCGTCAACAACGCCATCGAGGCGATGCCCTCAGGAGGCACCCTGACGATGAGGACCCTCAGGGAAGGCCCGGCGGACCAGGAAACGGTCGTCACGGAAGTCTGCGACACCGGGAGAGGCTTTGCGCGGAAGAAGCTCGACAGCATCGTCAACGCCCGAGGGGGTAGGGGCTTCGGACTCTTCATCACCCGCGAGATCCTCCAGAACTACGACGGCGCACTGGAAATCAGGAGCGGAAAAGGAGCGGGCACCGTCGTCCGTCTCGTCCTGCCTGCACGGAGTTCGCAGGAATGAAGAACAAGCCCGCCCTCGGCAGCGTGCTTATCGTCGACGATGAGCCGAACGCGCTGAAAGTGCTCGCCGCCATTCTCCATGAAGAGGGCTACCGTGTCCTGTCCGCAAAGGACGTCGATGCCGCCATCCGGATCATCGGCAAAGAGGACGTCGATGCGGTGATAACGGACCTCAAGATGCCGAATAAAGACGGTATATTTCTCTTCCGGCACGTGTCCGAACATCACCCGACCATACCCGTTATTTTCCTGACCGCATACGGGACCGTCGACTCGGCGGTCCACGCAATGACGCAGGGCGCTTTCTATTATTTCATCAAACCTCCCGATTACGTCAGGCTGAAGAGCATCCTTTCCAAAGCGGTGGAGCAGCGGAGGCTCAAGACCGAGGTCGCCCTCCTCAGAAATAAGCTCTCCGAGGACGTCGCCAACCGGATCATCGGGAATTCCCCGCCCATGGTCAGGATCATCGAGACCATTGAGGCCATACGGGACACCGAGAGCAGCGTCCTCATAAGCGGTGAGACGGGGACGGGGAAGGAAGTGCTCGCCAGGGCGCTCCATTACACAGGCAAGCGGAAAGACAGGCCCTTCATCGCCGTCAACTGCGCCGCCATGCCCGGCGACCTCATCGAATCGGAGCTTTTCGGCTACGAAAAGGGGGCCTTCACGGGCGCCGCTTCACGGAGGATCGGGCGCTTTGAAGAGGCATCGGAAGGGACCATTTTTCTTGATGAAATAGGGGAGCTCGGCCTGGGCCTCCAGGCGAAGCTCCTCAGGGCGCTGCAGGAAAAGGAGATCGAAAGGCTCGGCAGCAACAGGAAGATCAAGGTCAATTTCAGGCTCATCTCGTCGACGAACCGCGACCTCCGCGCAGAGGTGAAGTCCGGGCGGTTCCGCGAAGACCTCTTTTACAGGATCAACGTCGTCGAGATGACGATGCCGCCTCTGAGGGAGAGATCTGAAGACATCCCTCTCCTCGTCTCGGAATTCGTCCGGGAGATCTGCGCGAGGGAGAACAAGCGGCTCACCGTATCAGGCGAGGTCATGCGGATGTTTCAGTCTCACAACTGGCCGGGCAATGTCCGGGAACTCAGGAATGTCATCGAGCGGGCCGTCATCCTTGCCAGGGGGGACCAAATCACACCCCGGGAATTGTCGAACGATTTTAATGAACCGGTAAGGACCGAGCCCCGTCCTCCTGAGTCTACGGGAACGCTCAGGGACCTGGAGCTCCAGACGGTGCAGAAAATTCTGGACGAATGCGGCGGCAACAAATCAAAGGCCGCCGCCCTTCTCGGGATCTCCCGGAAAGCGCTCTACAAGCGCATCAGGGAGATGAGTAGACAGTAGAGTTGCGGGTTCCGGGTTACGAGTTGCGGGTGACGAGTCTAAGTAATTGAGTTGAATAAGTTAATTGAGTTAATTAAGTAATTATATGACAGCCTCGTAAAAAGTCCTGCAAAGGGCTTATCCGTCATTCCCGTGTAGACGGGAATCCAGTCCTTTCAGGTAGCTATTTGTACTCTGGATACCCGCCTTCGCGGGTATGACGACTTTTTACGAGATCGTCAATTATGGCAATCAACCGGTCAACTTATTCAACTTATTCAACCAGTCAACTTATTCAACTTATTCAACCTAATCAACTCGGGGCCAATCTCTAATCTCCAGTCTCTCTCTTTAATTTCTCTGTGACCTCTGTGCTCTCTGTGGCAAATTTCGTGTTCCGACGCTCGTAACTCGCAACATGCAACGCGCAACTCGTAACTCGTCATACTGTTTCCATTGGATACACTTTGCCCGGACATTGTACCCGGACGATACAGTGAGCGGCAAGGGTAATCCGGTGATGTCCGTCCCATCAGCGTATGGCCATCCACTATGCTCCCGTGCATACACTGGAAATACCGCCGACGGTCCCTTTTAGTTTCAGATAGATAGACGCCCCTATTTCCTGATGCACGTTCCGGGGAACACCATCCTTTCCCCTTTTCACTTCGCCGATTACAGGGTCAGGTTCCTGGTACCGATGTTGCATCTAACAAATTCATGCCGGATTCCGATAACAATAATTGGTATGCCCTTTCGGTGAAATCGAGGCACGAATTCGTTACGGACGGTGAACTGAAGAAGAAGGGGATCGAGTCGTACCTGCCCTTCGTCCGTAAGACGCGGCAATGGTCGGACCGGAAGAAGATCATCGATTTCCCCCTCTTCCCGGGGTACCTCTTCACCCATCTCGTGCCGTCGGCGGAGAACTTTCTCTCCGTCCTCAAAACGAGGGGCGTCGTGAGGTTCCTGTCCCTCGAGCAGGGACAGCCGGCGAGTGTGCCCGCCGAGGAGATCGATTCGCTGAGGATCCTCCTCGACAGCGGAAAACCCGTCGACATTTACCCCCATCTCAAGGAAGGGATGAGGGTCAGGATCAAGAGGGGCACCCTCAAGGGGGCCGATGGAATCCTGCAGAAAAAGGAAGACCAGTTCATCTTCCTTGTGAACATCGTGCTTCTGGGCAAAAGCGTCGGCGTCAAAGTTTACGCCGACGACATAACGCAGGCCTAACCGCCTGTCTCAAAAGCCTTTCCTTTCGCCTTCTTGGTCACGACCTGTGACTGAGGAGGCGGAGCAGTGAGAAAAAGGGAGTGTATCCAAAGGAAACACTCAGCCTCAAAAAATACGAATTTTGCCACAGAGCACACAGAGAGCACAGAGATTAGAGACTCATACCGTGAACCGTTTGCCGCGTACCTTGTACCGTTCTTAACAATACGTAACCCAAACTCTTTGCCTTTGCCGGCCTTTCTCCTGTTCACTGTCTACTATATTCTGACTTCTGTCTTCTGACTTCTGTCTTCTGTCTTCTGTCTTCTGACTTCTGACTTCTGTCTTCTGTCTTCTGGTTAATCCCTATGTCTCCCTTCAGAAAAAAGATCCTCATCATCGACGAAGACGGCTTCTCGCGCATCTGCTTCGCTATCTTCGAGCTCGAAGGTTTCACCTCCGAGATCATCACCGATATCGATCTGCTCAGGCAAAAAGTCAGGGACGACGAATTCTCCCTCGTCGTCACCAGCTATCCTTTCGGAACGACCTATCTCCGTGAAATCAAGGAAAAGAACATTCCTACGGTCATCCTGTCCGACCAGATAAACCGGGATCTGATCAACCTCCTTCAGCAGTTCGAAAACAGCTACTGCATGGTCAAACCGATCGATTACCGCAAGTTCCGGTCCCTCGTAAAACAAATGGTAAACGGCGAATTGGTGCTGCAGGGAGGGTACAGCATTGTATAAGGTCATCGTTATTCTCCTGTCCGTTTTTCTTCTCATCTCGACGGGGTGCAAGAGCAAAACAAAGGAAGAGCTCCTCAGCGAGGGCCTTTCGTCGATGAAGCAGAACAATCCCTCCGCGGCAATCGTCTTTTTCAAGAACGCCCTCGAAAAAGACCAGAACTTCCTCGACGCCCGGTACAATCTGGCGAAGGCCTACACCGCCGCCGGCAAATACGAGCAGGCAGCAAGTGAATTCGAGAAGGTCCTGCGCCTGTCGCCGTCCGACAAGGAGGCGCAGCGGGAGCTTGCCCGAGCCCTCATCTTTACCAACAAGGCCGACAAAGCGATCGAATCGATGGAGACCTTCCTCAAGTCCAATCCCGGTGACGCCGAGGCGCTGGAAATCCTCGGCCATGGGTATGCTGCGAAAAACCAGTTCGACGCCGCCGAGCGCCATCTCCTCGATGCACTGAAAGAAAAGCCCGGCATGGCATCCGCCAAGCTCGGGCTCGCAGGCGTGTATATCGCCAAGAAGGACGACCGCAATGCCCGTGCCGTCATCGATGACATCATCGCGTCGGATAAGAACAATACGCGCGCCTACTACCTCCTTGCGCGGCTCGAGAATTCCCGGGGGAACAAGGACGGCGCGCTCCAGGCCTATCAGAAGATCACGGAGATCAATCCCCAGGACAGCCAGGCGGGATACTGGACCGGCCTGATCTACATCGAAAAGGGCGACCTCGACAGGGCGGACAAGACAGCCGAAGACCTCATAAAGCGGTTCCCCAAGCGGGGCGAAGGGACGAGCCTCAAGGGCATCGTCCACTATCAGCGGAGAAACTACGACGAGGCGATCATCGAGCTCCAGAAGGCCGTCAAGATGCAGCCCTCTCTCGGGTCCTTCTATTTCCTGGGCCTGAGTCATTACAGCAAGGGCGAATACGAGCAGGCCCTCTCGCAATTCCAGAAGATCATCGAGGCCAGTCCCTCATTCCTGCAGGCGCGCCTGCTCTCGGCAACGATCTTCCTGAAGCAGAACAGGGCGGACAATGCCATGACGGAGATCAAGAAGGTCCTCGAGCTGGACGAGGGCAACGCCCTGGCCTACAATATCCTCGGCAGCGCCCACATGGCCCAGGGCCAGTATGATGAAGCCATCAAGGACCTGAACACGGCCATCTCCCTCGATCCGAAACTCATCGACGCCCACATGAAAAAGGGCCTCTTCAACCTGTCGAGAGGCAATACGGCCGTTGCCGAATCGGAGCTGAAGGCGGCCGTCAAGGTGGCGCCGGAGGTCCTGAACACGCGCCTCGTCCTCGCCTCCTATTACATGAGACAGAAGAGTTATGCCAAGGCTGCAGCCACGCTGAAAGAGGGACTAACGGGTAAGAAGTCGGACGCCCTCCTCTACAACTCCATGGCCGCCGCCCTTGCCGCCGAGAAGAAACAGGCCGAGGCGCTGGCTGCGCTCCGCAAGGCCAAGGAGATGAACCCCGACTACTTCGCGCCCTATTTCAACCTGGCCGCCTACCACATGGTCAGGGGCGAACACGACAAAGCCATGGAAGAGTACCAGGCGGTCCTGAAGAAAGACGCCGGCAACATCGCCGCCCTGGTCCAGATGGGGTCCCTTCTCGAACTGAAAGGGAAGGAGTCTGAGGGGTTGGCTTATTTCCAGAAGGCCCGGGACACCAGGCAGGCCCAGGGCGCCCTTGCCCTCGCCAACTACCATGCGAGGAAGAACCAGCCCGACAAAGCGGTCTCCGTGCTGGACGATTTCATCAAGGCCAACCCGAAAGACCTCGATGCCATTGAATTCAAGGGGAAGATTCTGCTCCGGCAGAAGAACTACAAAGACGCACTGGCGGTCTTCGAGCAGATCGAATCGAAGCAGCCCGAGAGGGGGCTCCCCCTCGTGATCACCGCATATGTCGCCTCCGGTGACTATGCCTCCGCCATCAGGAAACTGGAAAAGGAGGCATCACTCAAGCCGGAGCGGGTAGAACTGCTGGCAGAGATCGCCCGTCTCCAGGTGATGCAGAAGAATCCGCAGAAGGCTATTGAGACGGCGCAGAAGATCATCCGGCAGAAGCCGGCATCGGCCCAGGGATACGTCGTGCTTGCGTCCGTGTACGAGTCACAGAACAACCACGACGCGGCCCGCGACGCCCTGCTGAAAGGCATCAAGGCCGATGACAAGAGTCCCCAGGCCCAGATGATGCTGGGCAGCGTCCTTGCACGGAAAGGCGATTATGCCGGCGCCCTGAAGACCTACGACGGGCTCCTGAAAAGGAACCCCCGCTATGTGCCCGCCTTATTCGCACAGGCCACGGTGCTCGATCAATCGGGAAAGAAGAAAGAGGCCGTCCAGAAATACAGGGATGTCCTCGACAGGAATGAGCAGTATGTCCCGGCGCTGAACAACCTCTCCTATCTTTATGCGGACGGCTACGGGACCAAAGAGGAGGCGCTCACACTGGCAGTCAGGGCCTTCAGGCTCGCCCCGCACAGCGGCGAGGTGCTCGATACCCTCGGGTACGCCCTCCTGAAGAACGGCCGGAAAGAAGAGGCGGTGAAGGCCCTCGAAAAAGCCGCCGCAGTCCTCCCGAACAATCCGACCGTCCATTATCACCTGGCCATGGCCCAGAAGGAGAACGGGACAAAGGCGGAGGCGATCAAGAACCTCCGGAAGTCCCTCTCCATGGGCGCCTTCCCGGAATCCGACAGCGCCCG
>CAVPIW010000005.1:0-562500 GCA_963705105.1 uncultured Nitrospiraceae bacterium
TGCTACAATACATCGCGTTTACGGTCCGTGTCACTGCGCATCAATCTTTACATGACGGGAGGCGGGTATGTTGAAGCTCGGGGTTCTGGCATCGGGTCGCGGGTCCAATTTCCAGTCCATCATCGATGAGATCGGGGCAGGCAGGCTGAAGGCGTCTGTCAGGCTTCTCGTCGTCGACAAACCCGGCGCATTCGCCATCGAACGCGCGAAGAAGCACTCTATTGAACACCTCTATCTCAATCCGAAGGACTTTCCGGCAAAGGACGACTTCTATGCGAGGATCGCGGCAGAGCTCAAGGCACGGGAGGTGGAACTGGTGATCCTTGCCGGCTTCATGCGAGTCGTCAGAAAACCCCTCATCGACGCCTTCCCCAACCGGATCATGAACATCCACCCCGCCCTCCTGCCTTCATTTCCCGGGCTCCACGGCCATGGGGATGCACTTGCTTATGGTGTAAAGATCAGCGGGTGCACCGTCCACTTCGTCGATGAGGGCGTGGACACAGGGCCCGTCATCATCCAGGCCGCCGTCGCTGTCGATCCGGACGACACCGAGGACTCCCTGTCCGCCCGCATCCTGAAGCTGGAGCACAGGATCTTTCCCGAGGCGATCAGGCTTTTTGCCGAGGGGCGGCTGACGATCGAGGGCAGAGTTGTGAAGATCGCCGGCTATTCCGTCCCCGACGCTTCGATCGTGAATCCGCCCTTAACATAAGCCCTCTGAGAAAGTGGGTGAGGGAACACGCGGGCGGGAAGGCTGATGTGGTGAAAAGCCTTTCCGCTAAGATACCTTGTTGATCCCCAGACCACCCCTTGCCGTGTCCACCTTATCACTGCGATAGTGCCTCAGGAAAGGCGGGGTGCATGCGCCGAAAACCTTGATGCGGCGACACCTTAACCGTCACAAGAGACGCCGTTACAAGCCAATGGTCGATCACGCAAAGAGTGGAATCCTGAAAGACAAACCGAACAATGCTCATCGTCGCCTTCAGCAAGGCTTTGAGGCGCTTCGCCCCGCCTTTTCATGCAAGGTTTATTCGTCGAGGCGGTATCCGAGCTTCTCTATGCTGTCCTTCGAGATCTTCATCAGTGTTGATGCGGGTATTTTGAGGTCGTCGAAGTCGATCTCGATCCTGCCGCTCTCCACATCAACGGACTCGACACCGTCCATCTTCCCGATAAAACGGCGAAGGGCAAGGGTACACTCTGCGCAGAACTCCTTCTGAACGTTCAGCGATATCCTTCCCATCATTCGGCGCCTTCGTATCCCTGCTGAACGAGCCTGATCCTCCGCGCAAGGTCCCGGACCGCATCGGTCATCGACATCCCCCCGTCCGTGAGCTGCCGCACGAATTCGGCCTTCGAGAGCTCATTCACGACATATTCCGTCGGACCGGATATGTCGCAGATATTCATGCCTTCGCTGATCTGCTGGTTGATGCAGGCCTCGATCTCCTCGGGCCTGAACCGCTTCGCCAGTTCCCGTATCTCCCGGATAGAAATCTCCTGTCGTTCCATGGGTCATCCTACTGAAGCTTCTTGCAGAGTCCGGCAACGCGGGCGCCGAGCTTGAATCCGTCGTCGGCGGCCTGTTTGTCCGGCGCGCCGAGGCAGGCGACGCCGTAATGGCCCGATGCGCTCATGGGATCGCCCACGATGATCATGCCGTAGATCAGCATGCACTGGATGATCGAGAAGATCGTCGTCTCCTTGCCCCCCGTGTGGTGGCCGCCCGTTGCGAAGGCTGCGCCGACCTTGTCCTCCATCTTCTTGCGGACGGAAACGAAATCGTCGAACACCTTCTTCAGCTCCGCCGCCATGACGCCGAAATAGACGGGCGAACCGGCTATGATGCCGGCGGAAGCGCGAAAGTCGTCCTTCGTCACCTCCTCGGTATTCTTCAGGACAGCCTTGACTCCGGCCGATTCAATCCCCTTCGCCACTTCTTCGGCCAGCTTTTTTGTATTTCCGCTCCTTGAGTAGTAGAGAACCAGTACCTGCATGTCGCACCTCCTCCGGACAGATCATTCTGTATCAGATTAGCATCCCCCTCGCAGACTGTCAAGAACGGCAGAACAGGGGCATGACGGCATCCGGGAGGACCGCTCTATCTCCTCAGGTCCGTCATATTCGCGCCGGAAAAAACGGTGCGGACCGTCTCGGCACCCACGATGTTCGCACCCGTCAGATCGGCGCCGGAGAAGTCCGTGGCCTTCAGACGAGCGTTGATGAGCTCGGCACCGGCGAGTCTCGCCGATGCGAAGTTCGCTGCCGTCAGGTCCGCCTTCGCCAGATCAGATTTATCAACAACCGCGCCTGAGAAGACGGAACCCGCCAGGTTTGCGCCATAGGCGGAGACGCCGGACAGTATAGCCCCGCTGAAATTCACGAGGCTCCCGTCGATCTGCCGGAGATTGGCATCCGTCAGGTCGGCCCTTTCAAAGCGGGCGGCAGAGAGGTTCGACAGGTGGAGGTTCGCCTTTGTCAGATCGGCACCGGAGAAATCGGCCCCGATGAGCACGGCGAATGAAATATCCGCACCGGGGAGCTTCGCGTCCCGGACGACGGCGCCTGTCATGTTCGCACCCTTGAGATTGCAGTCCGAGAGATCGGCGCCGCTCAGATCGGACCTGATGAAGTTGACACCGCTCAGATCGGCGCCGCTGAGATCCGATCCTCTGAGATTCACACCGCTCAGGTCATAGTTCTTGAGGTCCAGGCGGGAGAGATCGACACCCGCCAGATCGCCCGTCAATTCTGCGATTTCAGCCACCTTGTATCGCGGCACCCGTTCCATCTTTCCCCCTCCTGTTGAGATACCGGCCTGTTGAGCCCGGAACAAGGAAAATCGTATAGCAGCATATCGCGAAATGTCAATCAAGGTTTTGCTTTTCCTCCCTAAAAAATTGTAATATCCTATGCTGATTTTCTTTCAACATTGTCATATTCCACTTTTAAGGAGGGATTCCATGAAGATTGAGCTTGAAGGGACACTGATCAAGATTTCACCGGAGAACGACAGGGAGAAGGAAGAGCTGAACCAGCTCTGGACGATCCTCATCGGCTGCGTCAACGAGGGCAAGAAGCTCGTTCCCGTCGGCCAGTACCTCCCCGGCATGAAGGAAGTGGCGACCTTTAACATCGAGTAAGGACACTCCACGGCGGATCACGCCGTCACACATCCATCGGGCAGGGGGCCTGATCCTGATGAGCGGGTCTCCCTGCCTCCGAAAAACCCGCCTTTGCTCCCGTTGAACACCCGTTGAACAACCTGTTGACAACCTCTGCAATCGGCCTTATACCCTTCAGTTGTGTAAAAAGGCGGGGCGAAGCGCCTCAAATCCTTGCTGAAGGCGACGATACGCCTCGTCAGCTTCGTGTTTCAGGATTCCACTCTTTATGTCATCGACCATTGGCGTATGGTTCGTCTGCCCTTTCGATACAGGTGTCGCCGCATCAAGGTTTTCGGCGCATACACCCCGCCTTTCCTGGGAGTGTGTTGCAACGATAAGGTATACTTTGCTATCACGGCCGGTTTTTCCGGCAACATCTATGAGGAGGTTGTCATGTGCAGATCCATTGTCATCACGTGTCTTGCCGTCATTATCGTCGCCAGCGCCTTTCCCGCGGCAGCCGTCGATCCCCCGAGCATCATCGTGGGACCGCCGGTCTTCACGTTAGACCCCTGTCTGTTTGCCGATGCCAAACTCTCCCTGAGCCTTCCCTCGGGACATGACATATCGTCAGGCTCAGACTTCTGGGTCTCCGTTGATACCATGGATGTGCTCAGCGGGGGGACAAAGGTCGCCCAGCTCTTCTCCAATTACAGAAGGCTCACGCTGGGCGGTAATAATTACGTGACCATGGAACACACGTTTATTGCGGGCAACATGACCCTGTTCGGCAAATCATCGAATAGTGATGCGGGGTATGCCGGCGCAGTCGGCGTCATCACCGATGCGCTGGTCGGCAGAACGAGGCAGGACATCAAGGCCACGTACCTCATCACCGACTTCGGGGGGAACAGATCCATCTGCTTTTTCGTCATTCCCTGAGGCGTGCCGCATCCTGAAATGCCGGGAGGACCGGGAGCGGTGAAAAGGACCGCTTCCGGTTCCCTGTCACTGAAGTGGCTGCTCCTTGTGCGGCGAGGGACAGATCGATCATACTCCCGGCGATCGTTTGCCGGAATCCTCCCGCCTTTCCTCGGCACTGTGTCCTCTTTTCTCCCTTCTCAGTCCTGATTCCTCGGTCTTGACCTTATCGTTGCAATAGGACATCCGGAAAGGCGGGGCGAAGATGCCTCTAAGCCTTGGTGCTGAGAAACCTATGCCGTCCCACACGGATTATTTCAAGCATATGGTTGATCGCATATAAGATGAGATCCCGAATGTCCCATTTCAAATGATCATGCTCGCTATCAGCAAGGCGTTGAGCCACTTTGTCCCGCCTTTTCATGCAACAGAAAGGTTGATTCCCCTCTCCTTCTTCACGTCCTTGGTTCCCGATTCTCCCTTCTCAGTCCTGAGTCCTCCGTCCTGGTCACTTGTCGTGTGCAGTTGACAAGCTTTTGAAAATATGGTATACATTTGTATATGGAAAAACTTACGGCACGGCAGAGGAGCATCCTCGAATTCGTCACCGCCTTCGTCGGCGAACATGGTTATCCGCCGACGGTCAGGGAGATAGGCACTCACTTCGGCATCCTCTGGGCCGCGGCTCGGAACCACCTGCAGGCGCTGGAAAGAAAGGGGGCCATCCGTCTGAATCCCGCGAAATCAAGAGGGATCGAGGTTCCCGGGCTCATTGCAACCGGCGGATTACAGGTCCCCGTTGCAGGAGGCATTCGGGCGGGAAGGCCCGTCCTTGCAACAGAGCAGATCGATACCCACATCATCGTCGACAGGGAACTCTTCCCTGCGGAAGACGCCTTTTCCCTGAGGGTGTCGGGTGAGAGCATGAAAGAGGCAGGGATTCTCGACGGTGACTTCGTCATCGTCAGGCCCCAGGATCACATCGGGAGCGGCGAGATCGGCGTCGTCCTCATCGGCGACGAGGCGACGGTGAAGAGGGTCATCATCGGCGATGGAAAAATCGTCCTGAAGCCGGAGAACAGGGAGATGGAACCCGTCATCTACAGGGCCGGCGATGTAAGGGTCATCGGCAAGGTCGTCGGCGTCATACGCAGGATATCCTGAGGGAGCATCGTTCATGCATATCGGAGAATCCATCAGTGTCATCGCAACCTTCGGCCTCCCCTACCGGATACGGCCCCTCCGGTTCCGATGGGCTGGCAGGCTTTACGACGTGAAGGAGGTCACCTATACCTGGAAGTCAAAGGAAGGGCAGCGTGAGATCTTTCATTATTCCGTCACCTCAGGCGACTGCCTCTATGAGCTCACCTTCGACACGGGTTCGCTCCTCTGGAGGATCGAGAACCTTGAGGCTTAGGAACGCGGATTATCAATGTTCCTGAAGATCGGGCATCGAGGTGCCGGGGCATACGAGACGGAAAATACGATCGGGAGTTTCCGGAAGGCGATCGAACTGGGAGTCAACGCAATCGAGTTCGATGTGAGGCTGTCGGGGGACGGCATGCCCGTCGTCATCCATGACGATAGTCTGAAAAGGGTCTTCGGTGCCGACCTGCGGGTCCGTGATGCGACTCTCAGAGAACTGAAACACGCGAGCGGGCAGCGCATTCCCACCCTCAGCGAAGCCCTTCAATACATCGGCGGAAAGACGGAGAAGATCCTTGTGGAACTCAAAGAGAGCGGGTACGAAGAAATAATCCTCGACACCATTCTCAGAGAAGGGCTCGCCGGCGGGGTCATCCTCATCTCCTTTCTCGAAGAGGCACTCGAACGTCTCCGGGCTCTCAATGGGGACATCGAGACGGGCCTCATCTACAAGAGGCACCGGAATCCCGTCGCAGCAGCAGGGGCTTTGAAGGCTCACTACCTCCTTCCCTTCCACCGTCTCGTCCGCTCGGTGGATGTCGACAAGGCACATGGGAGTCATCTGAAGGTGATCGCCTGGACGATCAACTCCGAGCGGGAGGCATATGCCTGCGCAGCCAAGGGTGTCGACGGCATAGCCAGCGACAAGCCCGACATCTTCAACGGTCTCTCGTAGAGAACAAACGCATGAGTCGCCCTGTTCAGCACATAACCTTATCGTTGCAATACACGCCCGGGAAATGCGGGGCGTATGCGCCGAAAACCTTGCTGCGGCGACACCTGTATCAAAACGAAGGACAGCTTATACGCCTATGATCGATGACACAAAGAATGGATTCCAGAAACACAAACCTGACGAGGAGTATCGTCGCCTTCAGCAAGGCTTTGAGGCGTTTCGCCCCGCAATTTCTATGCAACTCCTACTATGCATTTGTGGTATAAGAAAATATGAGAACAAAGATTTACCACAAGTCGGTACCAAAAGATAGGCAGGAGAACTTTCTTGCAACTGGGTCATCGAACCCTTCTTGTAGTGTGTTCCCTGCCTCTCATAACCCTGATCGGTTGATTGGGCATAAAGCCCTTGTCACGATGGAGTACGGGTTGAGAGGCAGTTCCTGCTTCGTCTCTACGGTGCTGCACTAAGGAGGTGCTGCTATGTTCACCCTGTATGTTGGCGTCGACGTCAGCAAAGACACATTTTCGTGCACGGGATTGCACAACAAGGCAGAAAAGCGATTCTGCCTGACTGCATCTATGAACCGTACCGGATTTGCTGATCTGTTGGAAACGATCAGGAATCACTGCTCTGAGACATCCTCGGTCTTGGTCGGCATGGAGTCCACAGGGTGTTACCATGTCAATTTGTATTCTTTTCTTGCGGCTCATGATATAAAAACCGTTGTGATCAACCCTCTGTTGATCAACAACTTCGCAAAGCTGTCGCTGAGGAAAACGAAAACAGACAAGAAGGATTCCCTTCTGATCGCCCAATTTCTTGTGCTCAATACCACTGCGATCTCTGCCGTGTCTGTGTCCGAGGATCATAGAGACCTCAGGGAGTTGGCACGGGAACGAGAATCCATCAGCCATCTCATCGCAAAAACGAAGACAGAGATTCGCCAGGCCCTGCACAGGACATTTCCCGAATTGCCATCACTCTGCAATGTGTTTTCCCGGGGGATGCTTGAATTCCTCAAGGCGTTTCCGTCTGCCAGGATGATCCGACTTGCAAAACCCAAGGCTATCAGCAAAGCTCTTCGACCTGCAGATAAGAGGAAAACTCCTCCTGTCTCTGCCGAGCAGATCATGGAGGCGGCGAGGAGCTCCGTTGCATCCATCTCTCTGGCGAAAGAATTGATTGTCCCCGGGAAGATTGCAACACTCCTGCATCTGCAGCAACGACTCACCGAGATGACAGAACTGCTTGAAAACATCTGCAAGGCGACTATGGTGCAGGACCTTGAGGTACTGACATCGATCAAAGGAATCAGCACCAAAACGGCGATTCCCTTTCTCGCTGAACTATCAGCAATCGAGCGCTTCGACTCGTACAAAAAACTGATCGCATATGCCGGGCTGGATCCTGCGATATACAATTCAGGAAAACGACAAGCGTCCGGTAAAATCTCAAAGCGCGGCAACAGTCACCTCAGACGTGTCATTTGGTTGATGACTTTTTGTACGGTACGCCAAAATCCGGTCATGAAGGATTACTTTCTGAAAAGGATCAGAGAGGGCCTTCCCTTTAAAAAAGCAATGATGGCAACCTCGCATAAGCTTCTTCGCCTCATCTATGCGATGTTGACCCGCAAAACCTATTATGTCCCTCAAATCTCAAATGCATAATAGTTGACTACAAGGATAACCCTTGTCGCTGCAGGAGACTCTTCCGAAAGGCGGGGCGAAGATGCCGAAAAGCCTTGGTGCTGCGAAACCTTTGCCTTCCCATGCGGATTATTTCAGGCCGCTGGTTGATGACGCAGAGAGCGGAATCCCCAATATCCAATTTCAAATGATCATGCTCGCTATCAGCAAGGCTTTGAGGCACTTTGTCCCGCCTTTTCACACAAGGGCAACACCACAACTGAGGAGGAACCCATGCCTTACGTAAACATCAAGATCACCAAAGAGGGAGCTACGGCCCAGCAGAAAGCGAAGCTTATCAAAGGCGTCACGCAACTGCTTTCGGACATCCTGGGCAAGAATCCCCAGACCACGGTTGTCGTCATCGACGAAGTGGAAACGGACAATTGGGGGATAGGAGGGGAGTCCGTCACAGTGCGGAGACAGCGCGGTCTCTAGCGAAGCCGAAGAGGTGAGTCCGTGGAAACCGTCATCCTCTGCATCGACATGGACGCCTATTTCGCCTCTGTGGAGCAGCAGGCGAACCCGAAGCTGCGGGGAAAGCCCATCGCCGTCATCGGGTCGGGAGGCAGGACCGTCGTCACCACCCGCTCCTACGAGGCGAGGAAGTTCGGCGTCAAGACGGGCATGACGGTCTACGAGGCAAAAAAGCTCTGTCCGCAGATCATCTTCGTCATCGGCGACAACGGGAAGTACACATACACGTGCACTGAGCTGTCAAAGCTGTACCGGCGATACACACCCGATGTCGAGATATACTCCATCGATGAGGCATTCCTCGACATTACGACGACACATCATCTTTTCGGTGGTCCCGAAAAAATAGGACAGGCGATCAAGGATTGCATCAGACAAAGCTTCGGCATTTCCTGCACCGTCGGCATCGCGCCGAACATCCTCCTGGCGAAGCTCGCCAGCGATATCGCCAAACCCGACGGTCTCCGGTGGATCAGGCCGGAGGACATCGAAAACGTAATGCGCGATCTCCCCGTCGATGAACTCTGGGGCATCGGCAAGGGAATCAGGGACCGGCTGAGATCTCTCGGCATCAAGACCTGCGGCGAACTGGGGGATGCTCCGGCGGGCTTTCTCAGGAGCAAGTTCGGGATCGTCGGCGAGACCTTGAAGCTGATGGGTCTGGGCGTCTGCAACCGGCCCCTCGTCGTCCGGGAGGAGGACCCCAAGTCCATCGGCCACAGCCGGACCCTGCCCCATGACGTGATCAACGGGGACGACATCCGCAAACACCTGCTCCAACTGAGCGACATGGTGGGCAGGAGGGCGCGAAAGCACGGCTTCACGGGACAAACCGTCACTCTCACCGTCCGGTATGCCGACTTCCAGACCTTCACACGCAGGGGCGCCTTGCACCAACCGACGAACACCACCCACGACATCTTCCAAAAGGTCATCGAAATTGTCGACGCCATCAGGCTCCGCGACCGGGTCCGTCTCCTCGGCATCAGCCTTTCCGGGTTCCTCCGTGACGACTGCCAGATGACCCTTCTCGCCGACAGGGAAAAAGAGCGTTCTCTCCTGCGCGCAGTAGACGCCGTCAATGACAGGTTCGGGGACTTCAAGCTCACCTGGGCCTCTTACCTGCGGCAGATCGAAGAACGGGGCGTCATCTCCCCGGCCTGGCGCCCCTCAGGGGTAAGAAACGTGAAAATCAAGTAGTCTCCCTTACATAGGCCCTCCCGGAAGGCGGGGCGAAGATGCCACCGCAAAAAGTCATTAAGTCATTAAGTCAGAAGCCAGAAGTTGGGACCACGCTACGATGGCCCAAACGGGAAGGCTGATGTGGTGAAAGGCCTTTCCGCTAAGATACCCTGTTCATCCCCGGACCACCCTTTGCCGTGTCTATTGATATCACAAGCCCGTCAGGCAATAGGCGCTGAACACCCTAAAATGTCTCATCATCGCATTGGAAAGGCTTTGAACCATATTTGCCTTCCCGGAGACCGTATCGCTATCAGCAAGGCTTTGAGGCACTTTGTCCCGCCTTTTCATGCAACTGGAAGGTATATCCAGGGCTTTGAGGCACTTTGCCCGTCTTTTCACGCAGCTGAATGGTTCAGTTGAAAAAGGGCTTGTGAAGTGCTATATTTACGGGCTATGGACTATACGATAAAGATCGGCGGGGAGGCGGGACAGGGCATACAGACGATCGGCGAGACCCTTGCGAAGATATTCTCCCGGAGCGGCTTTCACGTTTTCGCCCACCAGGATTACGAGTCCCGCATCAGGGGGGGCCATAACTTCTTCCAGGTGCGCTTCTCCGACAGGCCCGTCACGGCGCCGAAAGACAAGATCGACATCATCGTCGCCCTCGACAAAGCGAGCATCTCCCTCCATGAAGGCGAGTTGTCCCAGTACGGTCAGATCGTCTATGACTCGGACGCACTGAAGACGAAACATGACGCGCCTCATTTCCTCGATGTCCCCTTCGTCTCCATCGCCGTCGAGCGCGGCGGCAGCAGGATCATGGCCAATACAGTCGCAACGGGCGCGGTCCTGGGCATGCTCGGCATGGACATCGACATCCTCCTGAGCATCATCAGGGAGACCTTCAAGAAAAAGGGCGATGATGTCATCAAGGCGAATACGGCCTCGGCGATGGCCGGATACGACTATGCCGTCAGGCAGTGCATCCGTTGCAACTTCGCCGTCGGCACCGAGGACGAGAAGAACAGGCGAATGCTCATCAACGGCGTCGACGCCATAGGCCTCGGCGCCATCAGCGCGGGATGCAAGTTTTACGCGGCCTATCCCATGACCCCCTCGACGGGTGTCATGCTCTATATGGCGTCGAAGGCAAAAGAATACGGCATCGTCGTCGAACAGGCCGAGGATGAGATCTCCGCGATCAACATGGCCCTGGGTGCATCCTTTGCCGGCGTGCGGGCGATGACGGGCACGTCGGGAGGCGGCTTCGCCCTCATGGTCGAGGGGCTGTCCCTGGCGGCCATGACCGAAACGCCCGTTGTGATCGCCTACGGTCAGCGCGTCGGTCCCGCAACAGGATTCCCCACGCGGACGGAGCAGGCGGACCTCCTGTTTGCGCTCCATGCCGGTCACGGTGAATTCCCGCGGGTCATCTTTGCGCCTGGCACACCCGAACAGGCCTTCTATCAGACCAACAGGGCCTTCGACCTTGCCGAAAAATACCAGATCCCCGTCTTTGTCATGTTCGATTCCTTCTTCGCCGATGCCCTATGGACCGTCGACGGGTTCGACCTGGACAAGCTGTCGTTCACCGATTACCGGCTTAGGGGCGACGCCTTCAGGTCTCTGACGGCGTATAAAAGACACGCCTTCACGGAGACGGGGGTATCCCCTCTCGGCGTGCCCGGTGATGCCCCGCACCTCGTCGTGACGGACAGCGATGAACATGATGAGGAGGGGCACATCGTCGAGGATGCCGAGACGCGGACCAAAATGGTCCAGAAGCGGCTCTTCCGCAAGCTTCCCCTCATCAGGAAAGAAATGGCGCCTCCGCTGCTCTACGGGCACCCCAGGCCGAGCACGGTGATCTGCGGGTGGGGTTCCACCTACGGAGTCATGAAGGAAGTGGTGGACCGGCTCGCTCCAAAGAGAAAGATCGCCATGCTCCACTTCAGCGACATTTATCCGCTGCCTCCGACGCGGACGTTCAATTACCTGGGGGTGCTCAAGAACGCTGACATAACCCTTTGCATCGAGAACAACGCGACGAACCAGTTCGCCCGCCTGTTCAAAACGGAAACGGGCTTTGCCTTCAACGCGCTGCTGACGAAGTTCGACGGCCGGCCTTTCTCGGTTGACGTCCTGACAGGAGAGATCGATGTCCACCTTGGATGATTTCCGGGGACAGGTCCCCGCATGGTGCCCCGGCTGCGGGAACTTCAGCATCCTGAAGACCTTCAAGGATGCCCTCGTCGAACTCGGCATCGAGCCCCACCGGTTTGTCATCGTCTCGGGCATCGGTCAGGCCGGGAAATTCCCCCATTACCTGAAATGCAACACCTTCAACGGGCTCCACGGCAGGACGCTGCCCGTCGCCACGGCGATACGGCTGGCAAACCACGAGATGCTCGTCATCGCCGTCGCCGGAGACGGCGACTGTTACGGAGAGGGCGGCAATCACCTGATGCACGCGATGCGGAGAAATGTGAACGTCAAGCTCTTCGTGCATGACAACCAGATTTACGGTCTCACAAAGGGCCAGGCCTCACCGACGACCATGGAGGGCACGGTGACGAAGAACCAGCCCTTCGGCGTCCTTTCGGAGCAACTGAACCCCATGGCCCTGGCCGTCGCCCTCGACTGCAGCTTCGTGGCGAGGAGCTTCGCCGGAGACAATGCCCATCTCAAAGCGACCGTCAAGGAGGCGATCGGGCACAAAGGATTCTCCCTCGTCGACATCCTCCAGCCCTGTGTCACCTTCAATACCGTCAATACATTCGACTGGTACCGGCAGCGGGTCTATCACATCGAACCCGGACACAATCCCGAAGACCGCGTGGAGGCTTTCAGGAGGGCCCTCGAATGGGGCGACAGGATACCGATCGGGGTGATCTACCGGAACAATCGCCCGTTGCTCGAGGAGAGGATTCCCGTCATCCGTTCGACTGCCCTCGTGAAACAGGAGATCAATATGTCCCTGTTAAAGGAGACACTGAAGGACTTCTATTAACCTGATCGTTGCACTACACGCCCGGAAAAGGCGGGGCTGGGGTGAATGCGCCGAAAACCTTGCTGCGGCGACACCGAAACCGTCGCGGAAGACAGCGGTTCAAACCAATAGTCGATGACACAGAGAGCGGGTTCCTGAAGCACGAAGCTGACAACGCGTATCGTCGCCTTCAGCAAGGCTTTGAGGCGCTTCGCCCCGCCTTTTTTATGCAACTGTAGGGTTAAGCCTTCGTCGCCCGGACCCTTGACCATACCTGAAGGAGGATGATTATCAGCGCGAAAATGTTGCCTCTTCCGCCCCATAAAACAAAGATCGTCTGTACGATCGGGCCTGCCTCAGATTCCGGAGAGATGATGGAACGGATGCTCCTTGCCGGCATGAATGTGGCGCGCCTGAATTTCTCACATGGCGAGTTCGGCGGCCACAAAAAAGTCATCGACAGTCTCCGGTCCGCTTCCCGGGCGACGGGACGGCGCGTCGCCATCATGGCCGACCTGCCGGGACCGAAGATACGGATCGGCAGGATCGCCGGAGAACCAATCGAGCTCAAGCCGGGCGACACGTACACTCTCACCACGAGAGACATCCCCGGGGATGCCTCTATTGTCTCGGTCACCTTCGAACCCCTTCCCGGGGCTGTCAGGCCGGGGGACACGATCTTTCTCAATGACGGACTGATCCAGCTCGAAGTTGCGACCGTCGAGGGGCAGGATGTCCGGTGCCGTGTCATCATGGGCGGTGAGCTCCGTTCACGGAAGGGCCTGAACCTGCCGGGCATCGATCTCGGCATCAGCGCCTTCACGGACCATGATCATGAGTGCCTCCGTTTCGCCAAGGAGCAGGGTCTCGACGCCGTCAGCCAGTCCTTCGTTGAAAAGGCCGCGGACATACATGTCGTCAGGAAGAGCGCCGAAGAGATCGGCTACCATCCCTTCATCATCGCCAAGATCGAGCGGTCAAGGGCACTCGACTGCATCGAGGAGATCATCGATGCCGCTGACGGCATCATGATCGCCCGGGGCGACCTCGGCGTCGAACTTCCCATCGAACAGATCGCAGTCGTCCAGAAAAGAATCATGCGACTCGCCAACATGCGGGCGAAACCGGTCATTACGGCGACGCAGATGCTCGAATCCATGACGTCCAACAGGAGACCCACACGGGCCGAGGCCACAGACGTTTCGAATGCGATCCTCGACGGCACCGATTGCGTCATGCTCTCCGGGGAGTCGGCCATGGGCAGCTTTCCCGTCGAGGCTGTGACGATGCTCGCCCGGATTGCTCAAGCCATCGAACCGTCACGCCATCTGATCTCTGTCGGCGAACTCTACAAGGGAATCGATCTGAAGGGCCTGGTGAAGCCGGCCCATCTCGTCGCCCTCTGGGTCGAGGCGGCCCTTGAATACACAACGCCTGCGGCAGTCTTTGTTCCCACGCGCAGCGGAACGACGGCACGGAGCATCTCACGGTTCAGATTGCCCGTATGGATCGCCGCCGTGAGCTCTCTGGAATCGACGTGTCAGCAGCTCCAGTTTTCTTACGGCGTCTTTCCCCTCTGCGAAACCGACCACCCGGACGACTGGAATGCATACATAAGGCAACGGATGGTTTCTCTGGGCCTCACGGGAGATATTGTCCTTCTCACCGAGGGACCGTCCCTGAAACATCCCGGGGCCAATCACCGTGTCGAGATCATCGACCTGAACAGGGCATGAAAATCATTGGTGTCCAAAATAACGTGACACGAGGATAGGGCATGATTTCTTTGCAAAATAAATTCCCTCTCCTCAAGAGCATGTCTTTGTTATGAAAACATATGTCTTCATAGGTACACTGTGCGGCTCCCGCTGCGGCTTGCGCCTTCGACTCTCGCCGCCGTTCACGTTACCCGTGAATTTTGCTTCAGAAACCACACCCTATCCTCGTTTTCAAAGTCCGGCTGCAAAATATTTTGGACAGGGGTGCATGAAAATATATGCGCAAAGACCAAGGGTTTTTCTGCGTGGAGCCGTGAAATGAAAGTCGGAGTTGTCGGGTGCGGTTTCGTCGGCAGCTCTGCCGCCTTCGCCATGGTGCTGAACGGCGTCGCAAGTGAAATCGTCCTTGTCGATGTGAACAGGGATTTCGCCCTTGCCCAGGCCGAAGACATCCGCCATGCCACGCCTTTTGCCCACCCCGTGAAGGTCTCTGTGGGCGACTATGCGGACCTCCGGGGTGCGGATGTGGTCATTCTCGCCTGCGGGGTGCGCCAGAAATCAGATGAAACGCGACTCCAGTTGCTGAGCAGGAACGTCGAGGTCTTTCGTTCCGTCACCCCTAAAATCCTTTCTTATGCGCCCGACAGCATCCTGCTCATCGCCTCGAATCCCGTGGATATCCTGACGAGGGTCGTCACGCAGGCGGCAAAGGTGCACAGTGAGAGGGTAATCGGCTCGGGAACGATCCTCGACACGGCCCGGTTCAGGTCCCTCCTTGCAGAGTATCTCTGGATCGCCCCGCACTCCGTCCATGCCTATGTCATGGGAGAGCACGGGGATTCGGAGGTGCTCATCTGGTCCGGCGCCCAGGTGGGAGGCATACCGCTCGTCGAATTCGCCGATCAGAGCGGCAGGGCACTCACAAGCGACATGAAATCATCCATCGACGACGGCGTGAGGAGGGCCGCCTACCGCATCATACAGGGTAAGGGGGCGTCCTACTATGGCATCGGCGCAGGCCTGTCGCGGATCGTCAGGGCTATCGCGGAGGACGAACGGGCGGTGCTGACGGTCTCTTCCTCCCATGGCATCGAAGTCTACCGGGGCGTCTGCCTCTCCTTCCCCCGGGTCATCGGCGCCGCCGGCGTGGTGACGACGCTCGAGCCGTCCCTTTCTCTGGACGAAGAGATCCTCCTGCAGGCATCCATCGCTATCCTCCGTGAGGCGGCACATGAGGCAGGACTTTGATGAAAAAGGTACGTTCTATCATTCGTGTCCAAAACAGCGAACAGCGGGACCTTGAAAACGAGGATCGGGTGTGGTTTCTGAAACATAATTCACGGTTGCCTTGCGCGAAAAGACGAGGCAAAACGCTCCGAAAAACAGTGTCAGTGTCAGTGTGAGTGTCAGTAAAAGGTTAATTTTGTTCGATCGTTGGTCTGCAATGGTCTGTACGGGAAGGCAGAGGTTTCGCAGCACCGATGCTTTTCGGCGCATTCGCCCCGTCTTTCCTGAGATCTCATTGCGGTGATAAGGGTTTATTATGCAAAGAAAGCATGCCCTATCCTCGTGTCAGATTATTTTGGACACCAGTGACGTTCTATCATTCATACGCATAAATTAAACGGTAATAGCATGAACACGCCATACAGGAGGATACGCGCATGAAGCAGCTCGTTCTGCTCCGCCACGGCGAAAGCCAGTGGAACAAGGAGAACAGGTTCACCGGCTGGACAGATGTGATGCTGAGCCCCAAAGGCGTCGACGAGGCGGCCGAGGCCGGACGGACTTTAAGACGGGAGGGTTTCATCTTCGACACGGCCTTTACATCCGTCCTCAGCAGGGCGATCAAGACCCTCTGGATCGCCCTTGAAGAGATGGACCTGATGTGGCTCCCCGTTCAGAACAGCTGGAGACTCAATGAACGCCACTACGGGGCGCTTCAGGGACTGAACAAGGCGGAGACGGTGGAAAAGCACGGCGAAGAACAGGTCAAGATATGGAGGCGCAGTTACGACGTTCCCCCTCCGGCCCTGGCGCCCGATGACCCCCGTCATCCCGGCAAAGACCCCCGGTATGCTCAACTGAAGCCGGACGAGCTTCCCCTGACAGAGTCGCTAAAAGACACCGTCGCGCGGTTCCTTCCTTACTGGCACGGGACGATCGCCCCTGTCGTGAAGAGCGGCACGAGGGTCCTCATCGCAGCGCACGGCAACAGCATCCGTGCCCTCGTGAAGTACCTCGACAACGTCTCCGATCAGGACATCGTCGGTATCAATATCCCGACGGGCATTCCCCTGGTCTATGAACTGAATGACGATCTGACGCCGGTGCGGAATTACTACCTCGGAGATCCCGAGGCGGTGAAGAAGGCGGCCCAGGCCGTGGCGGACCAACTGAAGAAGAAGACATAACCTCATGCAGACACCCTTACGAAAGGCGGGCCGATACCGCATCGCCGGGTTTCCGGATCAATATGCTCCTTTTTGATACCATCGGCAAGAAGACGATCAGCCTCGTAAACAACCTGGGGGCTGCAACCATCTTTTTCACCCGGTCCTTTCTGCTGATCTTCCGGCCGAAACAGGTCCCGCCGGTCATCCAGCAGGTTTTCTATATCGGGGCCACCTCATCAGGCATCATCATGATGGTCGCCCTGTTCACCGGCATGGTTCTGGGCCTGCAGCTTTACTACGAACTGGCCAGGGTCGGCTCCCAGGGCGCCCTCGGTTCCGCCGTAGCCCTCTCACTCATCAGGGAGCTGGGGCCCGTGCTGACGGCGATCATGATCACCGCCCGGGCAGGTTCGGCCATGGCTGCGGAAATCGGCGTGCAGCGCATTTCCGAACAGATAGACGCCCTGTACACGATGCGGATCGATCCCCTCCGGTTCCTCGTGAGCCCCCGCATCGCCGCCTCCATCATCAGTTTTCCGTTTCTGACGGCGCTCTTCGATGTCGTCGGCATTTTCGGAGGCTATCTCACCGGCGTCATCCTCCTCGGCGTCGACCCCGGGGCCTACGTCTTCCGGATCGACTCGAGCGTCGAGACAAAGGATGTCATGAGCGGGTTTGTAAAGTCCGTCGTCTTCGCTGTCGTCGTATCGACCGTATGCTGCTATCAGGGGTACTTCACGCACATGCGCAAGGGCAGCTACGGCGCCAAGAGCGTCAGCCTTTCGACGACGTCCGCCGTCGTGCTCTCCTGCGTAACCATCCTCGTCGCCGACTACGTCGTGACGTCATTTTTTATTTGAGCTATGGAAAACAAGACCCCCCTCATCGAATTCCGGGACGTGACCAAACGCTTCGACAGCACGACGGTCCTGGACCGTGCGAACCTCAAAATCTACGAGGGTGAGATCACGACCCTCATCGGCAAGAGCGGCACCGGGAAGAGCGTCCTCCTCAAGCACATCATCGGCCTCCTCGATCCCGATGAGGGGGACATCCTCCTCCACGGAAAACCCATCAAGACCATGAAGAGGGCCGAATGGGACCGGTACCGGAGCAGGATCAGCTACATGTTCCAGAGCAACGCCCTCTTCGATTCCATGACGGTCTTCGAAAACGTCGCCCTTCCCCTCAGGCAGACGACGAATCTGAAGAAAAAGGAGATTGAGGACAAAGTCATGACGAGGCTCGAACAGATGGATCTTGAGGATGTGACCGACAAGTTTCCCTCGGAGCTCTCGGGAGGCATGCAGAAGCGTGTCGCCCTGGCCCGTGCCCTCGTCACGGACCCCGAGATCGTCCTCTTCGACGAGCCGACAACGGGGCAGGACCCCATAAGGAGGAACGCGATCCTCAGCATGATCGCCCAGTACCGCAAGAAGTTCGGGTTCACGGCGGTCATCATCAGCCATGACATACCCGACATCTTCTTCATCTCCGACCGCATCCTCCTGCTCTGGGAGGGCAAGATCCCCTTCCAGGGCACGTACGAGGAACTGACGAAGCTGAACCACCCCCTGGTCGACGAGTTTCTTCATAGCATCGAGGGATTTCAGGATGAGCTCACGGGCCTGCTCTCCAAACAGGTCTTTCGCTCCCGCTACGCCACGACCCTCGGCCGCATCCGTGACGAGACGGCAACGGCTGTCCTCTTCCTCGTCGAGTTCGACCTGCTCTCGGAATACCTCGGCCCGAGGGTAGCCGCCGAGGTCGTCAAGACCCTGGGGGAATTCATCAATAAGACGTTCGGCGCCCTCGGCGGATTCTCATCGCGTCAGCGAAGGGGTAAACTCCTGACAATACTCCCTTACCTGGAGCCTGACGAGGTAAGAGAAATCCTCAGGACTTTCGGCCCCTCTCTGCAGGAATCTCTCGGCGCAATGCAGGCATTGACACAGACGCGACTCGGACTCGACGCGTGCTTCGAGATCAATGTCTCGGCCGGTATCACCGAAGCACGGTCGAACGAGGACATCGAGGACATCATACAGCGGGCGCTGCCGGAGCAGACGGTCATCGCCCGGCATCGCTGTGAAGGCAAGGAGGTTAAGGCGGCATGAAAAAGTATGCACGTGAAACGGTGGTCGGTATCTTCGTTGTCATAGGGCTCCTCTGTGTCGGGTATCTCACGGTCAGACTCGGAGACGTCTCGGTGTTCGGCGACGACGACTACACTGTGTCTGCAAAGTTCACTTCCATTTCGGGACTCCACGCCGGAAACCCCATAGAAATGCATGGCCTCGAAGTCGGAAGGGTCTCCCGCCTGACGATAGACCAGGACAACCAGATGGCCGTCGTGGAAATGAAGATCCGGAAAGATATAAAGATATACGACGACGCCGTCGCGTCGGTCAGGACGGCGGGGCTCATAGGGGACAAGTACATCAGCATTTCGCCCGGCGGCGGCGGAGAACTGCTGAAACCGGGCGGTGTCATACGGGAGACGGAGCCGCCGCTCGACATAGCGGAACTCGTCGGCAAATATGCCTTCGGTGACGCAACCGATAAGAACAACAGCAAACCGAAAGGGGGCACGAAAGGTGAGTAGGCTGACAGACAAAAAGGCACGGAGCACGGCTCATTTCATCCTCGGCATCCTCCTCTGCTGCCTCGCCCTTGCCGTGCCGGACCCTGCCCTGCCGTCGGGGCCGGAGGACGCCCCACCGGCGCAACCGGGCGGAACGATTTCAGATACTGTCGCCGCCCGCACACACTCTGCTGAAACAGAGGACTTGCCGGCGCCGGAACATCCTGTAATCGCCCTGGAGGACACGGAGAAACAGGGCGGTGACGGGCAGGAGGGTGAGCCCGGGCCTCAGGGAGCAGGCGAGGAGGGAAGCGCTGAGAAAAAGGAATCGGATGTTGGCGAGATGCTGTACGACCCCTTTGCCGAAAAAGAGGCTGCAGAGGAGCTTGCCGATGAGGTACCTCCCGTCGCCGACCCCCTTTATCCGCTGAATCTCGCCATGTTCCACGTCAATGACAAGCTCTATTTCTGGCTTTTCAAGCCTGCGGCGCAGGTCTACTCCTATTTCATTCCCGAGTTCATGCGCATAGGCATCGGCAACTTTTTTTACAACCTTGCGATGCCGATCAGGCTCGTCAACAACCTGCTGCAGGGGAAATTCAAGCATGCCGGGAATGAGCTCGTCCGGTTCGTCGTGAATACGACGGCAGGTGTTGCAGGATTCGCCGATTTTGCAAAGAACAGGCTGGACCTCCCGCCCCACGATGAAGACCTCGGGCAGACCTTCGGCACCTACGGCATGGGCCACGGGATATACCTCATCTGGCCCATCCTTGGACCGTCTTCAGTCAGGGACACCATCGGCTGGGTGGGAGACAGGTTCCTCAGCCCCACATATTACATCACGCCATTTGCGGACAGTATGGCCGTCAATGCCGTCGATACGGTCAACAAGACGTCATTGAGGATCGGCGATTACGAAACCATCAAAGATGCCGCCGTCGACCCCTACGTCTCAATCCGCGACGCATACATACAGAACCGCAAGAAAGTCGTTGCGGAGTGAGCGGAACATGAATGATATGTGAGGGTGCAATGCTCAAGACGATCGATCCGTCGAAGACGAAAAGCTGGAAGAAACTCAGCTCTCATTACAAGATGATGAAGGGTGTGCACATGCGGGACCTTTTCGAGCAGGACCCGGCCCGGTTTCAGGCCTTTTCACTTTCCCTGGGCGATATCCTTGTGGATTTCTCGAAGAACAGGATCACCGAGGAAACACTGAGGCTCCTCTTCGCCCTTGCCGGGGAAGTCGATCTGCGCGATGCCATCGACCGCATGTTCAGCGGCGACGGGATAAACGGGACGGAAAAACGCTCTGTCCTGCACACCGCCCTCAGGAACAGGGCAAATATTCCCGTCTGCGTCGACGGCACCGACGTCATGCCCGGTGTCAACGCCGTCCTCGCTCAGATGAAGGATTTTTCGGAGCGACTCGTCGACGGCAGCTGGACAGGATATACCGGCAGAAGGATCACCGACATAGTCAATATCGGCATCGGCGGGTCAGATCTCGGTCCGCTCATGGTCACGGAGTGCCTCAGGCCTTTTGCGACAAGAGGGATCCGGGCGCATTTCGTTTCGAATGTGGACGGGACGCATATCTCTGAAACACTGAGGAAGGTCGACCCGGAAACGACTCTCTTCCTCATTGCATCGAAGACCTTCACGACCCAGGAGACGATGACGAACGCTTTCACGGCCCGGCAGTGGTTTCTCGGGACGGCACGGGAAGAGAGACACATATCGAAGCATTTCGTCGCCATATCGACGAACGCAAAAGCGGTCCAAAATTTCGGCATAGACCGGGACAACATGTTCATCTTCTGGGACTGGGTCGGGGGCAGGTACTCCCTGTGGTCCGCAATCGGCCTCTCGATCGCCATTACCATAGGCTTCGATCTTTTCACCGAACTGCAGGATGGAGCATTCGAAATGGACCTGCATTTCAGGAATACCCCTTTCGAGCGCAACATCCCTGTCATACTTGCCCTGATCGGCATCTGGTACACGAACTTCTTCGGCGCCGAGACCGAGGCGATTCTACCCTACGACCAGTACATGCATCGTTTCCCTGCCTATTTTCAGCAGGGCAACATGGAGAGCAACGGCAAATCAGTGGACAGAAAAGGCGACCCTATTGCCTATCAGACGGGACCCGTTATCTGGGGCGAGCCCGGCACGAACGGCCAGCACGCCTTCTACCAGCTCATCCACCAGGGCACGAAGCTCATCCCTGCCGACTTCATCGCTCCCGCGGTCAGTCATAACCCTGTCGGCGAGCACCACGCCATCCTGCTCTCGAACTTTTTCGCGCAGACGGAGGCCCTCATGCTCGGCAAATCCTGGGATGAGGTCCGGGAGGAGATGGAACGCGACGGCTTCAGCCCTGACGACATCAATCGCGTCGGACCCCACAGGGTCTTCGAGGGGAACAGGCCGACCAATTCGATCCTGATAAGAAAGCTCACCCCGCGCATTCTCGGGAGCCTCATCGCCTTGTATGAGCATAAGATCTTCGTCCAGGGAGTCATATGGAACATCTTCAGCTTCGACCAGTGGGGGGTCGAGCTGGGGAAGCAGCTCGCAAAGAAAATACTTCCCGAGCTGGCCGGTGAAACGCCCGTTTACACCCACGACTCCTCGACGAACGGGCTGATCAACACGTATAAAACTATGCGGAGCAGTCAGTAATCATCTTATGCTGTAGGGGCCGTTCCCCGAACGGCCCGATAGACTTCTATATGGTCATCAAAGAATCCATCGAAATCCATGCCCCCTTGCAGGTGGTATGGGGCGTTTTCGCGGGCTTCGAGAACTGGAAAGACTGGAATACCGTGTGTCAGAGCTGCTGCATCGTCCGGGGCGGCGAAATGTCCGGGGGGACCTGTTTCCGGTTCACGCTGAGACCTTACTTCCTGCCGATCAAGGTGACCCCGGTCATCGTCAAGTGTGAGCCTGCCAGGGAGGTCGTGTGGGCGGGAAGCCGTTTCGGCGTCCATGCCGAGCATTCATTCACCTTTATGGAGAGAGATGGCAAGGTTGTTATAACAAGCATAGAAACGTTCCGGGGCTTCATGCTCTGGGTGTCACGCCTCATCTTCATCCCCCGCAAGCTTCACCGGCTCACACAGCAGCTCCTGCGCCAGATCAAGGAGCATTCCGAGTCCTGCTCGGGAGGTTCGGCGGCGTGAGAAATTGACATAGCGCCGGGCAAAAGGGTAATATAATCTCTACGTTTTTTCGCGCCGCCGCCGGGCGGGCGGATAGCTCAGTCGGGAGAGCGCAGCCCTTACAAGGCTGAGGTCACAGGTTCGATCCCTGTTCCGCCTACCATTGGCGAAAGCATCTCTGCTCATTCTCATTGGGGCGGTAGTTCAGCTGGTTAGAACGTCGGCCTGTCACGCCGAAGGTCGCGGGTTCGAGCCCCGTCCGCCCCGCCATTTCTATACGAAAACACAAGGGGTCATCCTCACGGATGACCCTTTTGTTCGCCTTAACTCTGCAATAGGACCTCCGGAAAGGCAGGGCCTATGCGTCGACAAGCCTCGGTGCTGCGAAACCTTTGCCTTCCCATACAGACACCATCAGGCCGACGGCTGAAAAAAGGTGAACCTTTTGCTGACACTCACACAGACACTGACACTGTTTTTCAGAGCGCTTCCCCCGCCTTTCCGTGCATTTGGAGGAAGGTTCATTCAGGGGACCGTTATGGTCAGGATGTCCGTCTTGCTGTCAAAGGCCTGCACGGAGTAGGACGCCCCCGGCAGCCTGTCATGCAGTTGGGGTATACTGCTGATTCCCCCGAATTCCGCGCCGGATACGAAGCTGTGGTGCCCGTTCAGTGTGATGTTGAACTGGGGCGGCGGGCCGATCTGCGCAATCTGGATCGTCACGTATCCCCCGTCCTGCAGCACGCCGGGCACGGTCGTGATCTTCCGGAGATAGTAGGCGACGAGAAATCCTTCCGCATCGAGCACGTCCCCCGCATCGCTGACGGTCGCATCGAGCGTACCCGGCGAACCTGTGGCGCTCACGAAGTTTCTGACAAGCTGAAAGACGATATCCTGCGCATAAACGGCATGCACACATGTGAAAAGGATGCAGACGACCAACAGGACCTTCTTCATTTTCTTCCTCCTTGTAAATCTTGATGGTCACCAATGCTTTTTTGTTCTTTCTTTGCGCCCTTTGCGACTTTGCGTGAGAATAAATCCGCTTCTGACATAAAGCTCCGGAAGGTAAAGATAAAAAAGCGGGGTGATGAAGTCCGTCTTCATCACCCCGCCTGATATTGTGAACCAATCAGTCTTTTTCGCTATCCCAGCATCGGCATAATGGGAAGAATCGACGGCATCACTCCGAGGATGAGGACCATGATGACCGTGACGCCGATCGCAACGCCGAGCGCGGGCGAGATGCTTACCCCGACATCCTCCGTCATGTCCTTCATGTACATGTTCATGACGATTCTCAGGTAGTAGTAGGCCGATATGGCGCTGAACATGACGGCGATGATCGTCAGCCAGGCATATCCGGCCTTGATGGCGGCCATGAAGATGTTGAACTTGCCGATAAAGCCGGCCGTCGGCGGAATCCCCGTGAGGGAGAACATGAAGACGAGCATCAGTCCGGCCACAAAGGGATGGCTCTTGGACAGGCCGTTGTAATCGCTGATATTCTCACCCTTGTTGAGCAGGATCACGATGGCGAAGGCGCCGATGTTCATGAAGGCGTAGATCATGAAGTAGACGATCATCGCGTTGAGGCCCTCGATGGTCCCTGAAATGACGCCCAGAAGCGCATATCCCGCATGGGCGATTGACGAATAGGCGAGCATTCTCTTGATGTTGGTCTGGACGAGGGCCAGGATGTTCCCGACGGCCATAGTCAGTATGGCGATGCCGATGAAGATAGCCGTCCAGTCGGCCTGCATGCTCTGGAATGCGACGTAGAACACCCTACCGATCACAGCGAATCCTGCGGCCTTGGGGCCGACGGACATGAAGGCCGTCACCGACGTCGGTGCGCCCTCGTAAACATCCGGTGCCCACATGTGGAAGGGAGCCGCGGCGATCTTGAAGGAGAAGGCAGTGATGATGAAGATCATGCTCGTCAGGAGCATCGGTGTAATCTCCGCCTGCCTGAGGTAGTCCGATATCTTATAGATGTCTGTCGTCCCCGTCTGGCCGTAAAGAAGCGATATGCCGTAGAGGAGAATGGCCGAGGAGAAGCCGCCGAGGAGGAAGTACTTGATCGCCGCCTCATTGGACTTCACGTCGTGCCTCTTGATGCCGGCAAGGATGTATGTGCTGAGAGCCATGAGCTCGAGGCCGAGGTAGAGGACGATCAGGTCCTTTGACGAGGCCATGAACATCATGCCCGCCGTCGAGAAAAGCAGGAGACCGTAATATTCCCCGAATTCCGCCTTTTCCTTTTTCAGATACCGCAGCGACAGCATCACCGTGAGCATCAGGTTGATCATGAAGATGAATTTGAAGTAGGCGCTGTAATTGTCATTGATGAACATCCCTCCGAAGGTCTCTCCCTGCGGCGCTGTCGGGATGGCATAGACGAGCACGACCGCTCCGACCGTCAGGGCAATGAGGCCGAGGGCCGCCTTCTCCTCCATGAAGAGCTCGAACATGAGGAGCGCCAGGGCGGCGACGACCATGATCAGCTCGGGCGTAAGGGGTGCCAGATCGGGAAAGGGTATATTCATCATTTTATCACCTCAGCGATATGTTGAGATATCTGGGTTTGACCTGCCGTGTTGATCCGTTCGAGGAGGTGCTGCACCGAGACGTCCATGTAACTCAGGAAGGTGTTCGGATAGATGCCGATCCAGAAGACGAGGATCAGCATCGGCAGGAGCGTCAGGAGTTCCCTCATGTTCACGTCATGCAGGTGATGGTGCTCGACGAGCTTCGGGTTAACCCCGAGGAAGAAGACGTTCTGATAGAGCCAGAGCATGTACGCCGCGCCGACGATGATGCCTGTCGACGCCAGGGCGCCCAGGGTCTTGGACGCGGTGAACCCTCCCAGGAGGATAAGGAATTCGCCGATGAAGCCGTTCGTCCCGGGCAGCCCGATGGATGCGAGGGTGAAGACCATGAAGAAAGAGGCGAAGACGGGCAGGAGCGTCGCAACGCCCCCGTAATCGGCTATAACCCTCGTATGGGTCCGTTCATAGATGATACCGACGCAGAGGAAGAGCGCCCCCGTCACGACACCGTGATTGACCATCTGCAGTATGCCTCCCTGCAGACCCTGCATGTTCAGGGCGAAGAGACCGAGGGTCACAAACCCCATGTGGCTGACGGAGCTGTAGGCGATGAGCCTCTTGAGGTCCGTCTGGCCCAGGCAGATGACTGCGCCGTATATGATCGCCACGACGGAAAGGATCATCATAGCCGGCGCCATCGCCTTCGTGGCTTCCGGGAAGATGGGCATGTTGAATCTCAGGAAACCGTACGCGCCCATCTTGATGAGCACGCCGGCAAGGATGACGCTTCCCGCTGTCGGAGCCTCCGTATGGGCGTCAGGCAGCCATGTGTGGACGGGGAACATGGGGACCTTGACGGCAAAGGCCGCGAAGAAGGCCCAGAAGAGGATGAGCTGAAGCCAGTACGGATAATTCGTCGTCATCATCCTGAGGATGTCGAAGCTCTTTCCGGTGTAGAAATAGAGGACGATGATGCCGATGAGCATGAGCACGCTGCCGACAAGGGTAAAGAGGAAGAACTTTATCGCCGCGTATATGCGGTTCGGGCCTCCCCAGACCCCTATGAGAAGATACATGGGAATGAGCATTGCCTCCCAGAAGATATAGAAGAGGAACATGTCGAGGCTGCAGAAGACGCCGATCATCGAGCCTTCGATCAAAAGCAGGGCTGCGTAGAACTCCTTCGCCCTGTCGGTGATGGCCGTCCATGATACGGTCACGCAGAGGATCGTCAGAAGGGTCGAAAGCAGGACGAAGAGCACGCTGATGCCGTCGATGCCGAGGGTGTAATAGATGGACCACGCCGGCACCCACTGGAATCTCTCGACGAACTGCATGCTCGCCGTCGCCTTATTGAAGTCGGTGAAAAGAGGGATGCTGAGCAGGAACGCGGCAAAGCTGATATACAGGGCCAGCCACTTGGCGATGCCTTCCTGCGACCTCGGCACAAGGAGGATGGCGAAGGCGCCGGCGATCGGCAGGAATATGAGGGTGCTTAAGATGGGATAGGTGAGCTGCTCCATGTATCCTCCTTACCGTCCGACTGCTATTAAGACAATGGTTAATATCACAAAGAGGCCGACACCCATGCCGATTCCGTAGTGCTGGAGGGAACCGGTCTGCAGGGTCCTGAGTTTCGTGCCGAAGTCCCTGATCGCCGCGGGCACGCCGTTGATGATGCCCTCGATGATCTTGCCGTCGGTGAACCCGACGAGGATGTTTGTCGCCGCCCATTTCGTGGGTCTGACGATCGTCGCGTCGTAGAGCTCATCGACGTAGTATTTATTCCACAGTGTCGTATAGATGCGGTTGAAGTTCCGGGCGAGGGCCTTCGGAATTTCCGGCTTGAGCGAGTAGAAAATCCACGATGTTATGATACCGCCCACGGCGACGGCTATCGATATGCCCATGACCATGAATTCCTCTTCATGTGTGCCGTGCACATGAGGGTGACCGAGGACGGGCTCGAAGAAATGGGCGATCCAGTTGCTGCCGCCGATCGCCGCCGGAATGCCCACCCATCCTGCGCCCACGGCGCCGACGGCAAGGATCATGAGAGGCACCGTCATCGCCGGCGGCGATTCATGGAGGTGATGCTCCTGCTCATGGGTGCCCCGGAACTTGCCGTGGAAGGTGAGGAAGATGATCCTGAAGCTGTAAAATGCCGTGAGTGCGGCGACGATCGTCCCCATCACCCAGACGACCTTTCCGATCGTTCCTCCGTTATATGCGAGCCACAGGATCTCGTCCTTGCTGAAGAAACCGGCCAACCCCGGTATCCCGGCGATGCTGATGGACGCGAGGAGGAAGGTCCAGTATGTCGTGGGCATGTATTTCTTGAGGCCTCCCATCTTCTGGATGTCCAGCTCGCCGCCCATGGCGTGCATGACGCTGCCGGCGCCGAGAAAGAGGAGGGCCTTGAAGTATGCGTGGGTGTAAAGGTGGAATATGCCCGCACCGTAGGCGCCGACGCCGCAGGCGAGGAACATGTATCCGAGCTGGCTCACCGTCGAATAGGCGATGATCCTTTTGATATCATTCTGAACGAGGCCGATCGTGGCGGCGAAGAGGCTGGTGACAGCGCCCGTGATGGCCACGACGCCCATCGCGATGGGCGAGAGATTGAAGAGGGGGTTGAAGCGGGCGACCATGAAGACGCCGGCCGTGACCATCGTGGCGGCGTGGATCAGGGCGCTGACCGGTGTGGGGCCCTCCATGGCATCAGGCAGCCACACATGCAGGGGGATCTGGGCCGACTTGCCCACGGCGCCGCAGAAGAGCAGCAGGGCGATGAGGGTGACCAGGTCGACGTCGTAGCCGAGCATGTTGATCGTCTGGCCCTGCAGGGTCCCGACCTTGGCGAAGATGTCGGTGTAGAAAATGCTTCCGAGGGTCAGGAAGATCATCATGACGCCGAGGCCGAAGCCGAAGTCGCCGAAGCGGTTCACGATAAAAGCCTTCTTCCCTGCGTCGGAGGCGCTCTGTTTGTCGAAGTAGTAGCCGATCAGGAAGTACGAGCACAGGCCGACAGCCTCCCATCCGAAATAGAGCTGCAGGAGGTTGTTGCCGGTGACGAGCATGAGCATCGAGAAAGTGAAGAGGCTGAGATAAGAGAAAAAGCGGTAATACCCCGTGTCACCATGCATGTAACCGACCGAATAGATGTGGACGAGGGTGCTGACGCTCGTCACGACGATGAGCATGATGGCCGTCAGTTGATCGATGAGAAACCCGACGGAGACCTGGAAGGTCCCCGAAACCATCCACGTATAGAGGTTGTAATTATATGTCTTACCGCCGGCGACATCGATGAAAGTCAGGACGGCGAGCACGAAGGAGGCAAAAACAGCCGGTACGGCGACCCAGTGAGCCTTGTCCCTGATGTATTTTTTCCCGAAGAGGATGTTGATGAGAAATGCTATGAGTGGTAGAAACGGTATTAGTATGTATGGTTCCATCGGGCTCACCCCTTCATCTCTACGATTTCATCGGTGTGGATGACAGCCTTGTTCCTGAATAGTGAAACGAGAATCGCCAGGCCGATCGCCGCTTCCGCTGCCGCCACGGTTATTATGAAAAAGACGAGTATCTGTCCACGCAAATCCTGCAAATAGTGGCTGAAGGCGATGAGGCTGATATTCACGGAGTTGAGCATAAGTTCAATGGAGATGAGCATGATGAGGATGTTTCTCCGGACGAGAAAGCCGATCATGCCGATGA
Source organism: uncultured Nitrospiraceae bacterium (assembly GCA_963705105.1). GTDB lineage: Bacteria > Nitrospirota > Thermodesulfovibrionia > Thermodesulfovibrionales > Dissulfurispiraceae > CAVPIW01. Next base: position 28,624 of record CAVPIW010000005.1, read on the forward strand.
CGAATATTGTCGAGCTTAAAGCGATATACCATGTGAGTGGAACCATCTGCCCTCCCTATGTCCTCTTTTTCGCCAATACGACGGCGCCGATGATCGCTATGAGCAGCACGAGGGACGCGATCTCGAACGGAAGGAGAAACTCGGTGTAGAGCACCTTGCCGATCGCCTTCGTATGCGTTTCTGTCTTGATCATTTCTATTGTGTACGGACCCTGGGGCCCCTGGACGAACTTGCCGAGGGAGAAGAAGATCATCATCAGGATCGACACGCCCACGGCCACCCCGATCGGCCACTCCCCGATAAAGCGGTCGACGTTGAACTCTTCGCGGAGGTTGAGCATCATGATGACGAAGAGGAACAGGACGAGGATCGCCCCTGCATACAGGATGATCTGCACGGCCGCAAGGAATTCAGCGTTCAGGAAAAGGTAGAGCCCGGCGATATGGAAAAAGAGCAGCAGCATCCAGAGTATGCTGTGCACCGGGTTCTTTCTCGTGATGATGACGAGGGAAAGAACGACCATGACGACTGCGAAGTAACCGAAGAATATCTGAGGGAGCATCGTCTACCTCCTGCCCTTGAACACGGCCTGGTTCTCGGAGCCCGTAAAGTCCTCGGTTTTGGGCCTCCAGAACTTCGTGTAGAATTCGTAATCCTTGTCGCCGGCCATGTACGCGTCCCAGTTCTCCATGAGTTTTTCCTTCGTCATGAAGAGATCCTGCTTCGAGTAGACCGAGTACTCATAGTTCTCCGAAAGCATGATCGCCATGTACGGACATGCTTCGTAGCATAAGCCGCAGTAGATGCATCTCAGGACCTCCACCTCGTACCGGTCGACGATCTTGGTATTATCAGGCCCCTCACTCGTATAGACCTTGATGCACTTGGAAGGGCAGACGGCCGCGCAGAGACCGCATCCCACACAGCGGGCGGTGCCGTCAGGCCGGCGCGGCAGGGCATGGAGCCCCCTGAATCCGGGTTGGACCGGCCTCTTCTCCTCGGGATACTGCCTCGTCACGGCATGGCTGAAGAGCATCTTGAGAGTCAGGGCCATACCCTTGAGGATCTCGAGGAGTAAAAACTTTTTCGTCAGTTCGTTGAATGTCATCGAAACACTCTCCTTCTATCTACACAAAAAATTTCACGATGGAGGTTACGACGATATTGACGAGCGCCAGCGGTATGAGCACCTTCCAGCCGATCGCCATCAACTGGTCGTACCGGTACCGGGGCAGGGTCGCGCGGATCCAGTAATAAAGGAATATGTGGAAATACACCTTCAGGATGAACCAGACGATGCCCGGAACGGCGCCCAGCGCAGGAATCGCGTTCAGGATGACCGGCGGCAGCGTCCAGCCCCCCCAGAAACAGACGACGGAGAGACAGGACATGACGATCATGCCGATATACTCGCCCAGGAAAAAGAGGGCGAACCGGAAGCCGCTGTATTCCGTGAAGTATCCCGCAACGAGCTCACTCTCCGCCTCGGGCAGATCGAAGGGCGCCCTGTTCGTTTCGGCGAAGGCCGAGATGAGAAAGACCATGAATCCGAGGAACTGGGGGATAACGAACATCCCGTGCCAGTGCTGCTGCTGTGCCGCGACGATCTCTCTCAGATTGAGAGATCCCGCCATGAGCATGACACCGACAAGGCTCAGCCCCATGGCGACCTCATAACTCACCACCTGCGCAGAGGACCTGAGGCCCCCCAGAAAGGCGTACTTCGAGTTCGACGCCCATCCCGATACGACGACACCGTAAGAGGCGATGGAGGACATGGCGAGCAGGAAAAGGAGGCCCACACCGACATCGGCGATGTAGAAACTTTCGGCGAAGGGGATGACGGCCAGGGAACTCATGGTGGCGAAAAGGAGAATGATCGGCGCAACCGCAAAGGCGGGCTTGTCCGCCTGGCTCGGCATGATATCCTCTTTGAAGAAGAGTTTCAGGCCGTCGGCGATGGGTTGGAGTAAACCGTGAGGCCCCACCCGCATCGGCCCGAGCCGCACCTGCATGTGGCCGATGATCTTTCTTTCGAAGTAGGTGGCGTACGCCACGTGCAGCATCGCCACGCTGATGACGATGACGATCTTGATGAGTATCGTGATGATCGTGACAAGAAAATCCATCTGTCCCGTTGGTAAAAACGACTCAATATTCAACCTGACACCTCCTCTGTCACACTGCTCTCTGTCAGTTCTTCAGCGAATTTCCCTACCTGTCGACCTCACCGAGGACGATATCTATGGTGCCGACGACAGCAATAAGGTCCGCGATGAGCAATCCCTCCGACAGCCTCGGGATGATCGAAGAATGGACGAAGGAGGGAGCCCTCACCCGCATCCGGTAAGGATGTCCCGTCCCGTCGCTGATGAAGTAGAAACCAAGCTCGCCTTTCGGCGCCTCTATGCCGGAATAGAACTCCCCGGCGGGACACCCGATCGGCCCTTTTGTTATAAGGACGAACTGGTGGATGAGGGACTCCATATTGGCAAGGACCAGGTCCTTCGACGGCAGCACGTATTTCGGCGCATCGGGAGCGATGATCGCACCCCGCGGCAGCTTCTCGATGCACTGACGGATGATCTTGTTCGACTGCCGCAACTCCTCCATCCTGCACCTGTACCGGTCGTAGGTGTCGCCCGCCTTGCCGAGGGGGACGTCAAACTCCACCTTGTCGTACGCGTCGTAGGGGATATGCTTCCGGAGGTCGAAATTGACACCCGAGCCCCGGAGGGTCGGTCCCGTCAACCCCCAGTTCACCGCCTCTTCACCGCTGATAACACCGATGCCCTTTGTCCGCTGGAGCCAGATCCTGTTCTGGTCGATAAGGGTTTCATATTCCAGGATCCTCCCCGGGAATTCCTCTGTGAACTGGTAGAGGCTGTCTATGAATTCCTGGCTGACATCGTTCCGGACACCTCCGACCCGCAGGTATGACGTCGTCAGGCGCGCGCCGCAGACCTTTTCAAACAGATCCAGGATCCACTCGCGCTCCCTGAAGGCATAGAGGAAAACGGTCATGGCGCCGATGTCGAGGGCATGGGTGCCGAGCCACAGGAGATGACTCGATATCCTGGCCATCTCGGCCATCATCGTCCGGATATACTGTCCCCGTTCCGGCACGCTGACGCCGAAGAGCCGCTCCACGGCGACGCAGTATCCCTGATTGTTCGCCATAGCGGACATATAGTCCATACGGTCCGTGAGCGGCATCGCGTTCAGATAGGTGAGGTTCTCGCCGAGCTTCTCAAGACCCCTGTGAAGATACCCGATGTGGGGTACGCACTTGACGATCGTCTCACCGTCGAGATCCACCACGAGACGGAGCACGCCGTGCGTCGCAGGGTGCTGCGGACCGATGTTGAGTGTCAGTTCTTTCGTTGCTGAGGATTTCGCGCCCATTTATCTAACCTCGAACTGTTTGTTCTTTTCTGCGACTTCGAGTACTTCCTTCCAGCCCTTCCATTCCATGGCCCCAAGGTCGCTCTTGAGGGGATAATCCTTCCTGAGCGGATGCCCTTCCCAGTCATCGGGGAGAAGGATACGCCTGTGGTCGGGATGTCCCTTGAAGGTGATGCCGAACATGTCAAAGCATTCCCGCTCGTGCCAGTTCGCCCCGGCATAGACGGGCACGACGCTGTCGATGGAACAGTCGTCTTCCGGCACCTCGGCCCGGACCCTCAGAAAGTGCCGGTGTTCGATCGAATACAACTGGTACGCGACCTCGAAACGGGGCTCCTTCTTGCCGAGGTAGTCGACTCCGCAGAGGTCGCGCAGGAGATCGAAAGAAAGGCTCGGCGTATCGTGGAGATACCGCACGATGTCCCTGATCCTCTTCTTGCCGACGATGACGGCGATCTGGCCGTTGTATTCCGCTATTTCCTTCACCTCGGAGGAAAATTGTTTCTGCAGTTGCTCAGCGATTTTTTTCGGATCCATACCTATCTCCACATGCTCCATTTGAAGTGTTCTTTTCTGATCTTTTCCTGGAGCTTCATCATCCCTTCAAGAAATGCCTCGGGTCTGGGAGGGCATCCCGGGATGAAAACATCCACGGGCATTATCAGGTCGACTCCCTGCACGGTGCTGTATGTGTCGAAGATGCCCCCGCTGCATGCACAGCTCCCCATGGCGACGACCCACCTCGGCTCCGGTATCTGGTCGTAGACCCTCCGGACGATGGGGGCCATTTTTTTCGTGAGAGTCCCTGCCAGGACGATCGCGTCGGACTGTCTCGGCGACGCCCTGTAGATGATGCCGAACCTGTCAAGATCATAGTGTGACGATCCCGTCGTCATCATTTCAATGGCGCATCAAGCGAGGCCGAAGGTCAGCGGCCATAACGACGACAGCCTCCCCCAGTTGACGAGCTTGTCCACCGCCATGACGAAGACATTGGCGCCGGGGATGACCTTGACTCCCTCCTCGACTTCAACGAGAGCGGTTGTTCCGTCTATGATCATCTGCTTTCACCTCCTTTTAGAGCTAATCCCATGTAAATGCTTCCTTTCCCCAGGCATACACATAGCCGATGACGAGTATGAAAATGAAGACCAGCATTTCGACGAGCGCATAGAGCCCGATCTTGTCGTAGACGACGGCCCAGGGATAGAGGAAAACGGCTTCAACATCGAATATGACAAAGAGCATGGCTATGATATAGAACTTGATGCTGAAACGATAGCGCGGTTCCCCGACAGGCTCGTTGCCTGATTCGTAGGGAAGGTTCTTTTCCTTGTAAGGTCTCCTGAGCCTGAAAAGTCTGCCGATCAGGAGGGCGCCGACGCCGAAGGCAATGGCTATCATCATGAGGACTAAGATAGGAAGATACTCCTGCGGTATGTAACTCCCTGGTGTTATTGGATCCATATGCACCTCGGTGGTATGAATTTTCTGCAAAGCGCATATTTTATACTTCAAGCAAGGGGTAATTGTCAAGCAAAAAAAGGTTCAGGCAGGAGAATTTCGCCCGCAAAATAGGCCTTTTTGTGAGATCGGACGGGAATCCATGAAGCGGGATCAGCGGAAACGGTGACCGGTTAAGAACCGGGGCGGCCTGACGCCGCCCGGTCATCATCGGGAAGACGGCCTATCTCGCCGTGACGTTCGTCTCTCTGGAGTCACTGGAATTGAGGGCCTTCCGACGGCTACGGCACGATATCTATATTTATCGTCATGTAGTCCAGGTAGATCTCGTCGTAATCGACGATACCGTTGACGTTTGTGTCGACGCCGAAATAGACGACATACGTCCCTGCGGACAGCCCTCCGGCTATCTCGAGGACCTTGATCGGGGAACGGTTGAAGAGAGGCCCCTGATAGGCGGGGCGAATTGACTCCAGCGACGGGGTATAGTGCCACATATCGGGATGCACGTAATAGAACCAGCCATAGGGCGCATAGGCCACAACCCACCAGTCGGCGTTTCTTCCCGACATCTCTCCCGGATCGAGGCTCACGGTCACAGAGAAGGACTCACTCGACCTCAGGGTGATATGCGGATACGAGTTGTTTACCCTTATCGCAGGGGCTGCACGAGAGGGGCCGGACTGAAGGATCGTGCCTTCCTGCCCGACGGTAACGAAGGTGTCATTGCCTGAGGCTATTCCGTAAAGGGTCGCCGTCGTCCCAGAGGGCCTCACGGTCCAGGAGGTCCCGTCGGAAGAGGTCGCGGTCGCCCCCCGCTCTCCCACTGCAATGAAATGTCCATCCTCAAAGATCACCCTTCTGAGGGGGCCAGCAGTTCCCGGATTCACCGACCTCCATTCCAGACCGTTCCGGGAGGTCAGGACCATGCCGCTCGGGGACGCCGCAACGAACAGCCCGTTGCCATAGGCAATCCCGGTGACCGGCCCGGGGGTGCCAAAGGGCGCCACCGTCCACGAGACCCCATCGGAAGAGGTGAGGATTGTGTTTCCGGCTCCGGTAGCGATGAACGTGCCGTTTCCATAGGCGACTGCCTGAAGATTAGCGTCCGTGCCCGACAGCCTGTTCGCCCAGTTGACGCCGTTACCGGATGTCAGGATCGCCCCCCGCTCTCCCACGGCGACGAAGGCGCCATTGCCATAGGTGATGCCGCGCAGAGCGGCGGATGTCCCTGAGAACGCCCCTGCCCAGGAAAGACCGTCCGAAGAGGTGATAATTGAGCCGCCGCTACCGACACTCACAAAAAGGCCGTTCCCGAATACCACATCGCTGAGATCGGCCTGGATGCTCCCGCTGTTCCTGACGGTCCAGGATAGCCCATCGCTCGATGTGAGGCTCACACCCCCGATTCCCAGCGCGGTGAACAGGCCATTGCCGTACGCAACGGATTGAAGGTCATTCGTCGTTCCCGATGCTCTCCTCGTCCAGGTGACGAGGTCGGGGAGAGCCGATGATTGCCGGGACGGCGTGACAAGGCCGTCCGTATCATGTTCCTCATTCTCCCGTTGCCTGCCCTACAATCACCTATGGACATCCTGAAAAAGATCATCGCCGCAAAGGCCGGCCGTCTGGCCGAGGCAAAGAGGGCAGTCCCGCTCAATGATCTGCGGTCCCGGGTGCGCGATCTGCCTGAACCGCGGAATTTCAGGAATGCCATTGCGAGGGGATCGGGCAGGATCAGGCTGATCGCGGAGATCAAGAAGGCATCGCCGTCGCGGGGTCTCATCCGCCCTGATTTCGATCTTGCTTCGATCATCGATGTATACAATGAGAAAGCGCATGCCGTCTCGGTGCTGACGGAGGAGGACTATTTCCAGGGCCGTCTGTCCTACATCAGAGAAGTGAAGGACAGGTCCTCCCTGCCCGTTCTCCGGAAAGATTTCATCATCGATGAGTATCAGATCTTCGAATCGAGGGTCCACCACGCCGATGCGATCCTGCTGATCGGGGCAGCCCTCGAGCCGGCCCAGGCCCGCGACTTCCTTTACCTTGCCGGGGAACTGGGTCTTGCCGTGCTCTTCGAGGTCCATGACGAGCGGGAACTCGACGGTGCACTCGGGACCGGCGCCGGCATCATCGGTATCAACAACAGAAATCTCAGGACCCTCGACATAGACCTGGCGACGACCTTCAGGCTCAGGCCGCAGGTCCCGTCAGGCAAGGTCGTCGTGAGCGAGAGCGGCATCAAGTCGAGAGAGGATGTGCGTTCTCTTGAAGAGGCCGGTGTCGACGCGATGCTCGTCGGCACGTCCCTCATGTCGTCGGCAGACATTGGAAAGGCGATTGATGAGCTTATGGGCTGAGTTAAATATTGAAACAAACCGTTTAGTTGCGCGGAAAGGCGGTGCATACACCCAGCCTTGCCGGAGAGTTGTGCAATGACATTGAAACCATTTGCAGGGAGGTGACCGATGATCAGGGTGATGTTTCTCTGCACCGCCAATTCCTGCAGGAGCCAGATGGCCGAGGGTCTGGCGCGGGAACTCGGCAGGGGAAAGATAGAGGCTTACAGCGCCGGGCTCATGCCCGTTGACGTGCAGCCCCGGGCGATTTCCGTCATGAAGGAGATCGGCATCGACATCTCGATGCAGCGCCCGAAAGTGATCGATGACAGGACGCTCGGCACAATGGACCTGGTCATCACCCTTTGCGACCTGGCGGACCATTACTGCCCCGTCACCCCGGCGGGCGTCCGGCGTCTGCACTGGCCCATACGGGACCCTGTCGGGACGAGGGGGCCGGAAGAAAAGGTGATGGCGGATTTCAGGAGGGCCAGGGATGAGATCCGCGAAAAGATCGTCGCCCTGATTGAGTCATTAAGTCATTAAGCAAATTACTTTACTCTTCGTCGCGGCTGCCGGCAAGGCGCGTGACGTATTCCTCCCACTCGAAGGGGAGCATGTGTTTCTTCCTGTTATTGCATTCCTTGCAGGCTGCGACGAGGTTGGCCTTCAATGACCTCCCGCCCCTGGTGAGCGGGATGAGATGATCCATGGTGAGTTCCCCGGGATTGACGACAGCCCCGCAGTAATAACATCTGCCGCTGCCGCACTTCCTCTTCCACCATGCGCTGCTGCGCAGTCTCCGTGCGGCCGCCCGTTCCTTCCGGACCTCTTCGTCGGGCAGGCCGGTGTGGAAGGGCTCTATTTTCTTCCCCTCCGCACTTCTTCTTCCTCGAAGTATTTCCTGTACATCACGTCCCACTCCTGGCTGCCCTCGACAGGCCTTTTCGAGAGCGACTGCAGCTTTTTCTTCACCGCCAGGTCCATGTCCTCGCCGATTTTGAGCTCGTTCAGGATCGTGCGTTTGATCTCTCTCCTCAGTATGCTGTCATCGGCTTTGAGCCTGATCGCGCCCCTTTCGATGAGCCCGTTCAGGAGGACATGGGTAAGGTGGGTGATCTTGTCGTCCGAGAGCATCACAGGATGACGTTTCTCTCCCTTACCATCTTCTGTTTCGTCATATCGAAGAGCTTCCGGTAGTCGAGGCGGCCTTTCTCTATCTCGGACTCGTACTTCCTGAGCAGCTGGTGGACCTCGTCATTCAGGCGGTCCTCGACGAGCAGCTCATCCAAAATAAGCCTTTCCACCTCTTCGAGCAGTTCCGGGACCGGGATTGCCGGTTCTATGAGGTCCCTCGCGACGAGATGATCGACGATCTTCTTCGCCAGGATGGGAACCCAGCTCTTCGGGACGCGCATGCTATCTTTCCATGAAGGGGAGAAGAGCGATCGTCCTGGCCCTCTTGATCGCGACGGTCAGCTCTCTCTGGTGGAGCGAGCAGGTCCCCATCATTTTTCTCGAGAGGATCTTCCCGCGCTCCGTCATATAATTCCTGAGGGTCTTGAGGTCCTTGTAGTCGATAAAGAGTACTTTATCCGCGCAGAACCTGCAGAATTTCCTCCGCTGAAATCTCTTTTGCTGCATTTTTTCTCCTTTCACGTTCTATCTTGTTGTTCCGTCTCCCGTCCGGACATCAGAACGGCTCGAGATCCGTTGTTTCTTCCGGCGGCGGCATGTCCGATGATTCCTCGTCGCCGCGGAGAGGCCGCTGCTCCCGGCGGGGCAGGAACCGGACCGTATTCGCGAGGACCTCAAACTTGCTCTTCTGAACACCCTCGGTCTCCCATTTCCTCTCGCGGAGCCTTCCCTCGACGAGAACGGGATTGCCTTTGTTCAGGTACTGTCCGCACACCTCAGCCTGTTTTCCGAAAGTCACCACATCGATGAAGAGCGTCTCTTCCTTCTGCTCATCGGCCTGTCTGAACTTCGATGACACGGCAATCCTGATCGTGGCGACGGCCGTGCCGGCGGCGGTGTAGCGGACGTCGGGGTCCTTTGTGAGATTGCCGATCAGGATGACACGGTTGAACATTACGCCTCGATGGCAGGCTCGGCAGGCGCTGACAGTTCCTGCGGTGTCACGGGAATGCCGAGGATGTCCTTAGGGAGGGCGGCAATCTGGTCTTTCCCGAGCCTGATGATTATGAACTTCATGATGAGGTCCATAAGCTTGTAGTTTTCCTCGAGTTTCCTGACCGTCGAATTGGGCGCTTTGAAGAGGAAAAGCACGTAGATGCCCACTCTCTGTTTCTGGAGCTCATAGGCGAGCCTCCTCTTGCCCCAGATATCGACCTTGAGGAGTTCCCCGCCGGCGTTCCTGATGTGAGCCGATATCTTTTCTATACCGGCCTTGATCTCGTCGTCGCTTAACGACGCACTGAAAATCACGAAGTTTTCGTATATATTCATGCAGTCCTCCATATGGATATAAAGCCCTTCATGAAAAGGGCATGGAGCTTTTATATATATCACAGAATGGCTTGATTTATCAAATAAGCTTGTACGCCCTCAGCTTCTTGCTCAGCGTGTTCCTGTTGACGCCCAGGATCTTCGCCGTTTTGCACTGGTTTCCACCCGCCTCCTTCAGCACGATGCTGAAAAGGGCCTTTTCGACCTCCCCGATGATCGTATCGTACAGGTCCGAGTGATCGATCCTCGTCATCTTGCCGAGAAAACCGTTCAGCTTCGTTTCGAAGAATTCCTTTATGGAGCACTGTGCATAGTCGTCGGCAAATATGTCCTTCCGTTCGATCAGACTCCCCTTCGAGAGGATGCACGCCCTTTTGACGGTGTTCTCGAGCTCCCTCACGTTTCCCGGCCAATCGTATTCCGTGAGGGCCTTTTCTGCGTCCTTCGAGAATTCCTTGGGAACAATTTCGAAGACCCTCAGCGATTCCCTGAGAAAATGGTGCGCCAGCGGAAGAATATCCTCCCGCCTATCCCTGAGGGGGGGAAGGTGTATCTCGATGACGTTGAAACGGTAGTAGAGGTCTTCCCGGAACTGCCCGCTCCGGATGCACTCCCTGAGGTCCCGGTTCGTCGCTCCGATGATCCGCACATTGGCCGTGATGAACCGGCTGCTGCCGAGGGGGCTGTACTCCCTGTCCTGGAGGAAGCGGAGCAGTTTCGCCTGCAGATTGATGTCGAGCTCGGAGATTTCGTCGAGGAAAAGGGTGCCGCCGTCAGCGGCCTGTATCTTCCCGGTCGTCTTGTCCGCGGCGCCGGTGAAGGCGCCCTTTTCCCACCCGAAGAGCTCGGCCTCCAGAAGCTCCCGGGGTATGGACGCTGAATTGATGGCGACGAAGGGCGCCGACTTTCTCCTGCTGTTGTTGTGAATCGCCCGTGCAATAAGCTCTTTGCCCGTCCCGCTCTCACCGGAAATGAGGACCGTTACATCCTTCGGCGCCACCTTTCCGGTCTCCTTGAATATTCTCAGCATGCTTTTGCTCTTTGCGACGATCTGGAAAGGCCTGGCCTCCTCCTTCCCCTGCCTCAGGCTGCGGAGTTCCTCTCTCAGGGAGATGTCACCAAAGGCTTTCTCGACGACGATCTTCAGCTCCTCGATGTCGAATGGTTTCTCAAGATAATCATAGGCGCCTTCCTTCATCGCGTCGATGGCGCTCTCCATGCGGCCGTGGGCGGTGATGATGATGACGAGGGCATCGGGATTCAGGCTGCGTATCTCCTTGAGTGCCTCGATCCCGTTGCCGTCGGGAAGGATAAGGTCGAGCAGGATCAGCTTGACCTGGTGAACGGACCTGAGGGCCGGTTGGATGGAGTTTCTCGCCTCAACGGCATAGCCGAGGGGCTCAAGTGTCTTCCTGACAACCCAGAGGACGCTCTCGTCATCGTCTATGACAAGGATCTTCCTTTTCTCCATTTCCTCTTCCGGTGCCGGGATTATACAGCATATCCGTCGAGAAGATCACCTCATGCAATCGGACCTCCGGAAAGGCGGGGCGTATGCGCCGACAAGCCTCGGTGCTGCGAAACATTTGCCTTCCCATAAAGACGCTATCAGGCTGACGGCTGAAAAGAGGTGAACCTTTTGCTGACACTCACACTGACACTGACACTGTTCTTCAGAGCGCGTCGCCCCGCCTTTCGGTGAAACTGGAAGGATCACTTCTGAAGGGGGAGGCAGACGCTGAACGTCGCACCCATGCCCCTTTCGCTCTTCACCCGTATCAGCCCCCCGTGGTCTTTCACGATTTTCTTGGAAAGCGCCAGGCCGAGTCCGCTGCCGCCGGCCTTCATGGTGTAAAAGGGCAGAAAGACCCTTTTCATCTCATCCCGTGGAATGCCTTTTCCGGAGTCCTGGACTGTAACGACGACCCATCGTTGCTTCTTCCCTTTCGGCGGCTTCCGGTCGGCTTCAGTGCCTTCATAGATGACCATATACTCATTAGAAAGCCTCGTCGATACGGACACTTCCTTCTTCCTGGCGCCCTCGACCGCCTCAAGGGCGTTCTTCAGGAGGTTGATGAACACCTGCAGAAGCTTGCTCTCGTCACCGCGGATATTGGGGAGACTGGGATCATATGACTTCGTAATGCGAACGGTCTTCCCCTTCAGCGGGAATTCCGTCACTTTCAGTGCATGCTCTATGACCTCGTGGATGTTGACGTCATGGAAAACAGGACGCCGCGTCATGGTCAGATAACTGTTGAGAACGGCATTGAGCCGGTCCGTCTCCCTGAGCAGGAGGTCGACGCATTCCTGCGCCTCGGCGTCCCGGGCGCTGCGCCCGAGGATCTGGGCCGCACCCCTGATGCCGCTGAGGGGGTTCTTGATCTCATGGGCGATGGATCCGATAAGGTAGAGCAGGGAATCGAACTGGAGGTCCTCCCTGTCCGTGAGGGCCAGGTTTTCGCGAAGGCAGAGAATGGCGCCGTCGAGGCTGTTGTCTGCATAGTGCGGACAGGCATGGAGGTCCACACTCAGGATACCGGCTACATCCGTCTCGAGCTCCTTGTCACGCCAGTTGAACGACCGCCCCTCGGCGAGGGTCTTTCCGATGAGAAGAGAGATGTCACGGGAGCCACCGAAGATCTCGCTGCAGTGTTTGTCCCCGATCTCCCTGAAGCTCCGCCCCAGCAGCTCCTCGGCCGCCTTGTTCATGAAAAGGAGTCTCTCCCGCCTGTCAAAGAGGAGTATCGCTTCATCGAGATTGCCGATGATGGAATCCGACAGCATCATGACCCTGTGCGCCGCTATCAGCGCTGCATATAGAGAGCGTGCGCCGCAATGTATCGTATAACCTTGTCGGGCACGAGATACCGGACGCTCCTTCCTTCCCGGAGGAGGGCCCGGATCGCCGTCGATGAGATGTCCAGCGGTGTCACAGCGACGGGGTGGACCTTTTTGCCGCTCCTGAACCGGAGGTCCCGCAGCAGCCCCGGTCCGGCCTGTCCGGGCAGACCTCCCTGAGCGGGCCCCGCCGCTTCTTCAGGGACACCTTCACCGGTCTGAGCCGGCGTTTGATCGATATAGGAAGAGTGATACATGTCCCCGAGGCGGAATCCCGGCCGCGTCACGACAATGAAGTCCGCAAGGCCGGTGAGCCGCTCCGGCATCCACCAGTTGGGCAAATCAAGAAAGGCATCGAGGCCGACGATGAAAAAGGTGTCCCCGTCAGGATACTGTTCCCTGAATGTCTCGAGCGTGGAGACGGTGAAGGACTTTTCAGGCCGCTGCAGCTCCAGGTCGGACACGGCGAAAGCGTCGTTCCCCGCTGTCGCCAGTTCCGTCATGGCATAACGGTGAGATGGTCCGATCACGTCCTCGTGCTTGAGGGGAGGGGTGCCGGACGGCATGAATATGACGCGGTCAAGGTTCATGAGCTCCCTGACCTCTTCGGCAGCCCTCAAATGACCATGGTGAATGGGATTGAAGGTCCCCCCGAAAACGCCGAGTCGCAAAAGAAGCCCTAAAGCCCCATCTTTTTGAGTGCTTCGTCAGCCTGGCTCTTGACTGTGGGGGCATCCTCAATCAGGTAAAGCATGACTCCTCCCCGCACCGGGCGGATGACGATTTTCCCCTCCTGGGAAAGCTGTGTCGTGATCTTGACGGGATCTTCGCCCTCGAAATACCGCTTGAACGCTTCGTTGAACCCCGAGTACACGGTATGAATGCCCTTGTAGCCTTCTTTCCTCAGGCTCACGATCGCCTTCTTCACGAACTCCTCATAACTCAGTTTTTCGGACATATCTCATCTCCCTGCGTGTGATATTGGTTTTTGTTATTCTCTCACCTGACCGCTTCCGACAACGATGAATTTCGTGCACGTCAGTTCTTCCAGGCCCATGGGGCCGCGTGCATGAATCTTGTCCGTCGAAATCCCTATCTCTGCGCCGAGCCCGAACTGGAACCCGTCATTGAGTCTCGTCGAGGCATTGACGAATACCGCTGATGAATCGACCTCCCTGAGAAACCTCCATGCCTTGTCGCAGTTCATCGTCACGATGCTGTCGGAATGAGAGGACCCGTATTTCCCGATGTGTGTCATGGCATCCTCCATGGATGACACGACCTTCACATTCAGGATCAGGTCGAGGTATTCCCTGAAGTAGTCCTCATCATGCACTTCCGCGATATTGGGGTAGATTGACAGGGTCTTCGGACATCCTCTCAGCTCCACGCCGGCGCTTTCGAACCTCCTGAGCATCACGGGCAGAAAGCCCTCCGCGATGGCCTCGTCGACAAGCATCGTCTCCATGGCATTGCATGTGGCAGGCCTCTGGACCTTCGCATTGAAGCAAATCTCTTCCGCCATGATGAGATCCGCGTCGCGGTCCACAAAGACGTGACATACACCTTTATAATGTTTCAGCACGGGGATCCGCGAGTTTTCCGTCACCGTCCTGATCAGCCCCTCTCCGCCTCTCGGAATGATGAGATCGATCGTCCCCTCCAGTTTCAGCATCTCCATGACGGCTTCCCTGTCGGCACTGTCGATAAAAGTGATTGCGCCCTCATGGATCCCCTCCTGCTTCGCCGCTTCCCGCAAAACACCGACGATCGCCCTGTTGGAGCGGATCGCTTCGGATCCTCCGCGGAGGATGACTGCATTGCCCGTCTTGAGGCAGAGGCTCGTCGCATCGGCGGTGACGTTCGGCCTCGCCTCGTATATGATCCCGATAACGCCGATGGGGACACGCATCCGTCCAACCGTCATCCCGTTCGGTCTCTGCCACATCTTCGTGATCTCGCCGACGGGATCGGGCAGTTGAGCGACTTCCCTCAACCCCTGCGCCATTTCTGCGATGCGCTTCTTGTTCAGGGTCAGCCTGTCGATCATGGCCTTCGACAACCCGCGCTCCTGAGCCTGTAAGACATCCTTGCCGTTCTCCGCGATCAGGGTGTCTGCGGATGCGGTCAGGGCCCCCGCCATCCTGATGAGTACATCGTTCTTCTTTTTCGACGAGGCCCGGGCCAGACTTGCCGCTCCCCGCCTCGCCTCTTCCGCCTTATTTCTGACAAACTGTTTGATATCCATAAGAATCCTCCGCTCATCCTCTTCCCGTACCGGCGGGCAGGAGTCGGTCACTGCCTGCCGGGGCCGAAGAAACGCATCCTATATATAATACATGTCTACACTATATATTTGTAGAGATTTTTTTGGCCCCTGCAAAAAACACCGTGCCGGCAACCGGAGGCCTGGAGGTGTTTTGTAACCTGTTGATAATAAATAATATCATAAGATGAAGTTTGTAGATACATGTCTGAATCGGGACATTGAGACGAGACTTGTTTTTTGTTGTTTTTCTGGTATAATAAAATCCAAAATTCTGTGAGGAGGTTTTTCAATGGCGATACCGGTTGTTGATTACGATGAGTGCATCGGCTGCGGATCCTGCGCCGAACTCTGCCCCGAGGTCTTCGAGATGAGGGACGACGAGAAGGCGTATGTCATCGGCGCGGACAAGTGCAACACCTGTGATTGCGAAGAAGCAGCAAGCGCCTGCCCTTCTGAAGCAATAAAATTCGAGTAAGACAGGTCATTCCCGCAAGAATTTTCCCCTGTGGAAATTCTTGCGGGACTCTCATCTTTCCCTTCTCCCCATTTCAAAGAAACCGTAGATCTTCGGATCCACAAGGTCGCCGTTGCGTTCCATGAACCTCACCGTTTCATAGAACCGTGAACCTTCAACCCTGACCACGTCGATTGATTCGGTTTCCTCCGCCCTGAAGCGCTTCATCACATCCCCTGACGCCGGCGTGACATCCAGGGCAAGATAGACCTCGAGCATCTCCGTCGTCATCCCCGACGAAAGGGGTCCCTTAAGAAGGAACCTTATGTGCGCCGGCATGTATCCCGTCTCCTCGATGAGTTCCCTGCGGGCGGCGTCGGCAGGCGACTCCCCGCACTCGACCAGCCCCGCGGGAAATTCCAGGACCGGGCCGTCGAACAGCGGCCTGTATTGCCGCACGAGGATGACATCCCCCTCGGGGGTGAACGGTACGATCACAACGACGCCCCCGCAGTTGACACGTGCGACGCCCTCCCAGGTCCTCATCGCGCCCTTTTCGTCTTCATAGCTGAGGATAAAGGCGTTAAGGAACGCGCCCTGCCAGCACTGCTCGGTTCCCCGCTTCTTCATGGCAGACTCATCTCCGCGAACTCCCATTGATAACCTTATCGGAACCAGACCGGTTAGACCCGGCCGGGAAGGCTGATGTGGCGAAAAGCCTTTCCGCGAAGATACCTTACTCATCACCGGATCACACCTTGCCGTGTCCATCGATACCGAAAGCCCGTCAGGCAACAGGCGCTGAACACCTTAGAGATGTCTCATCATCGCATTGGAAAGGCTTTGAACCATATCTGCCTTCCCGGCGGAACAGCACTCCGGAAAGGCGAGCGTATGCGCCGAAAAGCCTTGGTGCGGCGACTCCTGTATCGTCACAGAAGACGAGGCATACGCCGATGTCAGGAGAATTGGACATCTTTTCCGACACTGACACTCACACTGTTTTCAGAGTGCTTCGCCCGGCCTTTCCACGCAACCTACCCGAAGGGAGACCGCATCTGCCGTCCGCCCATGAGGTGAAAGTGGAGGTGAAAGACGATCTGTCCTCCCTCGGGGTTGCAGTTCGTCAGCAGGCGGTATCCCCGCTCGGCAATCCCCCTGTCGACGGCGATCTTTTTGGCAGCCTGAAAGATACGGCCGAGAAGCTCCCCGTCCTCTTCCTTCAGGTCAAGGGGGGTTGAAATGTGCCTCTTCGGGATGATGAGCGTGTGAACAGGCGACTGGGGATTGATGTCCTCGAAGGCGAGCACGTGGTCGTCTTCGTAAACGACTGTCGACGGTATTTTTTTCTCGGCGATTTTGCAGAAAATACAATCACTCATAGTGTGGCACCTCCCGGCCGGTTAATTGTCCCCTGGGTTGTAAGAAAAGGCGGAGGCGACGCGCCTCAAAGCTGTCTATTGTCTACCGCCTCCTGTCTATTTTCTACTGTTTTTGGTCTGCTGTCTTCTCTTTCATTTCAATGGCACGGTAGAAACACGTCCTGTTCCCTGTATGGCAGGCCCCGCCGCCGTGCTGTTTCACCTTAACGAGGAGTGTGTCGAGGTCGCAGTCGTAGAGGATTTCCTTCACCTCCTGGACGCTCCCCGATGTCTCTCCTTTCTTCCAGAACTTCTGCCTCGACCGCGACCAGAAGTGCGTATACCCCGATTCGAGGGTCATCATGAGCGAAGCCTCGTTCATATAGGCCATCATGAGCACCTCTCCGCTCGCCATATCCTGAACGATCGCGGGGATGAGTCCCTTCTCATCATATTTGAGCGATTTTACATCCATGCACAACCCCTTTCTATCTTTTGTACCCGATCTTCCTGAGGAAATCTCTCCGGTTCTTTTTATCCTCCTCCGTCTCAACGCCCTTCGGGGACGAGCCGTCGACAACGCCGATGATGCCCCTGCCCTGCTCCGTCCGGGCCACGACGACTTCCAGAGGATTGGCCGTCGCGCAGAAGATCCTGCACACCTCCGGGCAGTTTTTGACAGCATTGAGCACATTGATCGGATACGCGTCCTGCAGCAAAATGCAAAAGACGTGTCCGGCCCCGATGTCCTGCAGGTTTTGCACACAGAGGGCAACAAGCTCGTCGCTGTTCCCCTCTGTCCTGATCAGGCAGGGCCCGGATGC
This sequence comes from uncultured Nitrospiraceae bacterium, assembly GCA_963705105.1. GTDB lineage: Bacteria > Nitrospirota > Thermodesulfovibrionia > Thermodesulfovibrionales > Dissulfurispiraceae > CAVPIW01. The sequence goes on from CAVPIW010000005.1 coordinate 46,053, forward strand.
CTCGGCAAAGGCGATGCCGAACCGGGCCTGGGGCACCGTCGTGACGATGATTTCGTACAGGTCTTCCGCCGTCTTGATGAAATGAGTCTGCCCGATGATGATGTTGCACCCTTCCGGGATCTCTACCCTGACTGTGCTGATATCCATGGAATCCTCCTTGCCTGTCCCTGTCCGGAATAAAATATTATCTCACGCACCCAAAAAACGCAAAGAAAGAAAATGTTTTCTGTCATGCATCGGGCCGTTCGGGGAACGGCCCCCACAATTACTAAGGAGTTTAGTGATAAGGTGACATGATTCAATCCGTATTTGTCATCCCGGCTCGTCCGGGATCCTTCTTAAAGAAACCATTCTGTTGCATGAAAAGGCGGGGCGAAGCGCCTCAAAGCCTTGCTGAAGGCGACGATACGCCTCGTCAGCTTCGTGTTTCAGGATTCCACTCTTTGTGCATCGACCATTGGCGTATAGTTCATCTCTCGTTTTGATACAGGTGTCGCCGCAGCAAGGTTTTCGGCGCATACTCCCCGCCTTTCCCGTGAGTGTATTGTAACGATAAGGGAAAGATTCCCGACAAGCGGGAATGACGCGGATGTCGTTCTGCTTAGTTTCTCCTTAATACCTCGACGGCAGGTGAGCCTCTGACGTCTATGGTATAATGAAAATACATTTTCCCTCGCATGTCAAGATGAAAAGAGGCCCTCACAGCGACATCGGATCACGGGCGGCATTCAGCGGAGAGGCAGACCATCATTCACCCCAGCGACTCAAGACCGGCGTTCCTTTGTATCGGGCGATTCTTCTGACCGCGGTCCTGCTCGTCCTCTCTTCGCCGGCGAAGGCGGCGGAGCTCTCCCCCGTCTCCGTCACGATCCTCAACGGAGAAATCCGTGCCGGCTCCTCCGTCAGCCTCGATCCCCGCATGGTCGAAGAGATCAGGGAGGGACTGTCAAAGGAGTTCATCTATTATATCGACCTTTTCAGGGTCTGGGACGTCTGGCCTAATGAATTCATCGCGGGCAGGAAAATCGTCAAGGAGATCAAGAGCGATCCGATCAAGCGTCAGCACATCGCCGTTTCCAACGACGGGGCCGTCCGGATCGAAAAACGGTTCAAAGACGCCGAATCGATGATCGCCTGGACGATGACGATCGGCGACATCGGCCTGGCATCGGTGAATAACCTGGACAGGGGGAGCTATTTCGTCAAGGTGACCGTGGAATCGAAAATCAGGAAGCTCCCTCCTGTCATCGGATATCTGCTCTTTTTCGTCCCTGAGAAGGAATTCTCCATGAGCCGGAATTCCCAGGTGTTTCATGTGCAGGGCAAGAGGGAAGGGAAATGAGACTGTCCCGGTCCTCCGCCGCCATCCTCATTACAACCGTCTTTGTCATTATCGCCACGATGCTCGAAATCTATTTCATCCAGGTGCCGACCCTGAGCATTGTGACGAGACTGATACTCGTCGCTCTTCTGAGCATCAATTTTCTCGCCCTCCTCATCCTCGTCTTTCTCGTGGCGAAGAACCTCTTCAAGCTTTATCTGGAGAGAAAAAACCGCGTCCTCGGGTATCGATTCAGGACCCGGCTCATGACCATCTTCGTCATCCTGACCCTCATCCCGGCAGCCTTTCTCTTCTTCGCCGCCAGCGGCCTGGCGTCGAACTACATCAACCGCTTTTTCTCCCCCCAGTTGAAGGAACCCCTCAAACTCTCGATCGAGTTTGCCCGTGCGGTCTATGACTTCGAACGGGAACGGGTCCTCTCGGCGGGACGCCGGGTTTCGGAAGGCGAAACGGGCACGTCGGGCGGCCTTTCTGTCATGAGACACGAGACCTTGCCGCCGAACGCCTCCGAGACACTGCGGGACGCCTTTCAGGGGATCGAGGGGACGGAGGTGGTGTCCGGGGAGAGGGGAGACATCATCCGGGCAGCCGTGCCCGACCGCCGCAGGGGAGGAGTCGTCGTGACCGAACTCATCCTGCCGAAGGAGATCACGCAGAAAATCGAGCACCTCGAACGATTGCACGAAGAGCATCTGAAACTCGCGGCCTTCAAGGCGCCGCTCAAGTTGAACTATATGCTCATACTCGGTTTTTTAACCCTCATGATGGTCTTTACGGCGCTTTGGGTTTCACTGAAGGTATCGAAGGGCATAACGACGCCCATTCAGAGCCTCGCCATGGCCACGGAGCAGGTTGCCGCGGGAGACCTGGACGTGTCGGTGTCCGCGACAAGCGAGGACGAGGTGGGGATCCTCATCTCCTCCTTCAACCAGATGGTGCGGCAGCTCAAGGAAAACAAGCAGTCTCTCGAAAATGCCTACACGGAATCGGACAAGCGGAGACTTTATCTCGAAAACATCCTCCAGAGCATCACGTCAGGGGTGCTCTTTCTCGACCACAGCGGGAGGATCCAGGCGGTCAACAGGGCCGCCTGCTCCATCCTGTCGATGAACCAGGAGGACGTCACCGGAAAGGACTACAAGACGCTCATCGGTCACCTCAACTCCGAGGACCTGAAACAGCTTGTGCGGAACCTGGAGGGAAGTGAGATCCGCGATATCAGCAGGGAGATCAAAGTCAACAGGGGCGGCAGGATCATCATCCTGCGGGTCCGCATCGCCGGGATACGGGAAACGCCCGAATCGAGCGCACTGGGCATGCTCGTCGTTTTTGACGATCTGACGGACATCATCAAGGCGCAGAAAGCGATGGCATGGCAGGAGGTGGCCAGGAGGATGGCCCACGAGATCAAGAACCCGCTGACACCGATCAAGCTGTCGACGGAACGCCTTATCCGCAAGTGGACGCAGAAGGAATCAGACTTTGATGCGGTGTTTGAGAAGTCGACGAAGACGATCATTACCGAGGTCGAAGGCCTCAGGAGGCTCGTTGACGTCTTCTCGAAATACGGCCGGATGCCGGAGGCACAGAAAGTCCCCACTGATATGGGTGAGTTGCTTGACGGGGTCCAGCAATTGTATAAAGGGTTCGCGGACGTGACGATCGGGCTTCACATTGAGGAGAGTCTCCCGGAAATCCCTGTCGACAGGGAGCAATTCAAACGTGTCTTCATCAATATCGTCGACAATGCGGTCAAGGCGATGAATGAGCGAGGGTCCATCGACATAACAGCGAAATCCTCGGGGCGTTATTTGGTCATCGAGATCGCCGACACCGGTCCGGGCATCCCCGATGAGGAGAAGGAAAAACTCTTCATCCCTTACTTTTCGAAGAGGAGAGACGGCACCGGGCTGGGCCTCGCGATCGCCGACAAGATCGTGACTGACCATGGGGGGAGAGTCCTCGTCAGCGACAATGTCCCCCGGGGCAGTGTCTTCACCATTGAAATCCCCTTCTGATCCTGTTAGGCTAATAGAAGGGCGTCTAAACCTTGTCGTCGCGTGTCAGGGCGGGGCGACGCGCCTTCCGGTCGGGGTATGGAACGATAGGGTAAAATAAATTGAAACGAGGATAGGACATGCCGCGCGGTTTCTTTCTGGTTGTTGATGATGAAGAGGGTATACGGGAGAGCATCTCGGGGATCCTCGAGGACGAGGGATATGCCGTTGTCACGGCGTCGTCGGGAGAGGAGGCCCTCAGCCTCGCCAGGGAGAGTGTACCGGACGTCGTCTTTCTCGATGTGTGGCTGCCCGAGATCGACGGCATCGAGACCCTTTCGAGACTCCGGGAGATCGACGAGAATATGCCGGTGATCATGATTTCGGGGCACGCCAATATCGAACTGGCGCTCAAGGCGACCAAGCTCGGCGCCTACGACTTTCTCGAGAAACCGCTTTCCCTCGACAAGGTGGTTATCGTCGGCAAGAGGGCCTTCGAACACCGGAAGCTTGGGGAGGAGAACAGGACCCTGAAGGCCGATCTCGGAAAAAAATGGAGCCTCATCGGCGAATCGCCGCGGATGAAGACGTTGAGGCAGCAGATCGAAATGGCGGCCCAGAGCAACAGCAGGGTCCTTATCCTCGGCGAAAGCGGCACGGGAAAGGAACTCGTCGCGCGGTTGCTCCACCGGAAGAGCCAGCGGTCGTCGGGCGCCTTCGTCGAAGTCAACTGCGCGGCAATCCCCCAGGAGCTCATCGAGAGTGAACTCTTCGGTCACGAAAAAGGGTCCTTCACCGGTGCGACGGAAAGGAAGATGGGCAAGTTCGAACTCGCCCATGAGGGCACCCTCTTTCTCGACGAAATCGGCGACATGACCCTCCAGACCCAGGCGAAGGTCCTGCGCGTTATTGAGACCCAGGTCTTTCAGCGCGTCGGGGGCGGCAGAAACATACAGGTCGACGTGCGGATCGTCGCCGCGACGAACAAGGACCTGCCCGACGAGGTGAACAAGGGCAATTTCAGGGAAGACCTATATTTCAGGCTGAACGTTATTCCCCTCGTTGTCCCGCCTCTCAGGGACAGGCGCGAGGACGTGCCCGAACTGCTGAAGCACTTCGCCGAATATTTCGCCCACGAGCTCGGTATGAAACCGAAGGAGTTCGACGCCGAGGCGATGAGGATACTCTGTGGCTACGACTGGCCCGGCAATATCCGTGAGCTGAAAAACGTCGTTGAACGGCTCATGATCATGGGTCCTTCGAAGACCATCGCAAAGGGGGACATCGAGGAGCAGAGGATGCTCCAGTCCCGCCATATCGTCAGGGAATACGACTATTTCACCTACAAAACGCTGAAGGACGCCCGGGAGGCCTTTGAGAAGGACTTCATCATCAGGAAGCTTCAGGATAACGACTGGAACATCTCCAAGACCTCTGACACCATCGCCATCGAGAGGAGCAACCTTCACAAGAAGATCAAGGCATACGGGATAACGGAGGCGAGGCCCTGAACGGCATGCGCGTACTCGCCATCGTGGGACGGCCGAACGTCGGCAAATCGACCCTCTTCAACAGGATGACCGCCACGCTCCGGCAGGACCGGCTTGCCACGGCGATCACCGATGAAACTCCGGGTGTCACGAGGGACAGGAAATACGGGACTGCAGCCTGGGAGGACAAACGGTTTTTCGTCATCGATACGGGCGGCATTTTCGGGGAAGTGCCGCCGGCACGACATGCCGTGGACTTCTCCGAGATCACCGAACAGGTCAAGAGGCAGACCCTCGTCGCCCTTGAAGAAGCCGATCTTGTCGTTCTTCTCCTCGACGGCAGAGACGGCCTGACAACCCCTGACAGAGAAATCGCCCAGCTGCTCAGGGAGACAGGAAAGCCCGTCATCTGCGCCGCCAACAAGATCGACACGCCTGCAAAGGAGTCCCTCACCTTCGATTTTTATTCCCTCGGTCTCGGAGACGTCATCCCCGTCTCCGCCATTTCGGGCCTCGGATTCGACGATCTCATGGACCGCGTTGCGGAACTGCTGCCGGGCGGAAACGGTCAGGACGAAACACCGGAGCCCTCTGAGAGGATCCCGAAAATCTCCGTCGTCGGCAGGCCCAATGCGGGAAAGTCCACCCTCATCAACGCCCTCCTGAGCAAACAGCGGCTCATCGTCAGCGCGACCCCCGGCACGACAAGGGATGCGATCGACTCGCTCTGCCGTTATTACGGGCGACAATATCTCTTTATCGACACCGCCGGTATCAGGAGAAGGTCGCGGGAATCGCCCGTCGAGAGCCTTTCCGTGCTCCGTGCACTGAAAAGCATCGAGCGGTCAGATGTGGTGATTGTCCTCATCGATGCCCGGCAGGGGATCGTCGACCAGGACAAACGGATAGCGGGCATCGTGGAAGAACTGGGGAAGGGGGCCCTTTTCCTCCTCAACAAATGGGACCTCGTGGAAAAACCGGACATCGAGTACAAGCGGCTGATGGACGAGATGAAGCGCCAGTTCTGGTTCATGGAATATGTCCCCATCGTCACGGTGTCGGCCCTGACGCGCAGGAGGATCACCGGAATTTTTCCCCTCATCGACGGGATTATCCAGGAGAGGAGCAGGAGAATCCCTGACGATGAACTCAGGTCGTTCTTTCTCGACGCCCTTGCGGCCATACGCTTTCCGCCGGGAAAAGGCCCGGGGTTGAAAATCCTGTCGATCAGGCAGACGGCGGTAGAGCCTCCCGCATTTGTCCTCTTTGTGAACAAACCGCATCTCATAACGCCTCAGCAGCTCCGCTTCACCGAGAAGATCCTGCGAAGCCGCTTTCCCTTCACGGGGACGCCGGTACGTATTTCTGTTAAGTCTCGGTGAAATATGGTAAAATAAATACTTGTTTTACCTGACATCAGCGGAAGGGAAAAGGAGAGCAGACGCTTTGGGATCCATCGTCGTGACAGGCTGTTGCGGATTCATCGGGTACAAGGTCACCGACCTCCTCCTGGAAAGAGGCTACGGCGTCGTCGGCATCGACATCATGAACGATTACTATGACCCGAGGCTCAAGGAGCTGCGGCTGAGCCTGCTGAGAGGGAGGGACCGCACAGGCGCTTTCCACTTTCACCGGATCGACATCTCCGACCGGTCGGAAGTGAGAACGGTCTTTTCCAATCACGCCGTTGCCGGCGTCATCAATCTCGCCGCCCGGGCGGGAGTGCGCGCCTCCGTGGAAGACCCCTGGGCCTATCTCGACACCAATGTCAAGGGCACGCTGAATCTGCTCGAATGCTGCAGGGAGCACGGCGTCGGGAAGTTTGTCCTCGCCTCGACATCGAGCGTCTACGGTGACAACACCGACATCCCTTTCAGCGTCGACGACAGGACCGACCATCCCCTTGCCCCCTATTCGGCTACGAAAAAGGGCGCCGAGGTCCTCTGTTACAGTTATCATTACCTGTACGCGACGAATATCACGATTCCGCGTTATTTCACAGTCTACGGGCCCATGGGCCGCCCTGACATGAGCATTTTCCGCTTCATCAAGAACATCGACATGGGAAAAGCCATCCCCGTCTTCGGTGACGGCAGGCAGAAAAGGGACTTCACATACATCGACGACATCGCCGAGGGCACGATCAGGTGCCTCAAGCCTGACGGGTACAATATATTCAATCTCGGCAATGACGGGCCCGTCGAATTGATGTATGTCATCAACCTGATTGAAGAACACCTTGGACGGAAAGCGACCATAGAGTGGCTGCCTCTCCATCCCGCGGACATCACCGCAACCTGGGCGGACATAAATTCCTCACGGCAGACCCTTGAGTGGTCCCCGACGGTGACAATCGAGGAAGGGGTCCTGAGAACGGTCGAATGGTACAGAAAAAATAGAGAGTTTGTTCAGAATTTAACGGATTAACAAGCGAGGAGGAATAGCATGCAAAAGATACTGGTAGCTCACGACGGTTCGAAATCGTCCGACAAGGCCCTCAAGAAGGCTGTAGAATTGTCATTGAGCCTTAACGCCTCCCTGACCGTCCTGTCGGTCGTTCCCGAGCTTTACCTCACTGAGCTCTCAGACTCGGACAGGAGCAGGATATTTGAGGCCCTCTCGAAGGAGACGACCGATGCGATGGAAAGGATCCGCAAGTCCCTGTCGGGCAAATCGATCGAAGTCAAAACGCTCGTGAGACAGGGTGACCCTGCCGAGAAGATACTCGAGACGGCGCAGAAGATGAAGGTCGACATGGTCGTCACGGGGTCGCACGGCCGGCATGGCACGAAGAAATTCCTTCTCGGAAGCGTCTCGTCCAAGATCATCGATTACTCGAAATGCCCGGTTCTCGTTGTGAAATAGAGTCTGTCCATAAAGTAAGCTTCAGCTGTCATTCCCGCAACCCCGCACTTGATGCGGGGGCGTCGGGAATCCTTCTGAAACAACGATTCCGGACAAGACATAATGTATTAACCCTGTCCACAAACTTAAGTGACGTGGGTTAAGCTTAAGTGAGGGCTGAAGCTCAGAGCCACAATTAAGGAGGGACAGGGTATGAAGAATTATAGCAAGTATGTCGGGCTTGATGTCCATAAGGAACGGATCCAGGTAGCGATTGCGACGGCAGGCAGAGGCGAGCCGATGTTCTACGGTGAGATCGACAACAGGCCTGAGGCGATCAGGAGATTGGTCAAGAAGATCGCGAATGGTGGGGACGTGTTGTATTGTTATGAGGCGGGTCCGTGCGGCTATGGGACGTATCGTCAACTGAGGGAGCTTGGCTATGCCTGCGAGGTGGTTGCGCCCTCGCTTATACCGAGGAAGGCGGGCGATCGAGTTAAGACGGACCGCCGGGACGCGGTGAGCTTGGCAGGATTGCTGAGGGCGGGGCAACTGACGGCAGCATGGGTGCCTGATGCTGAGCAGGAGGCGATCCGCGACTTGACGCGGATTCGTTTGGACATGAAGGCAGTGGAACGGCACTTTCGGCAGCGGCTGGGGGCGTTTCTGCTCAGACATGGAAAGCTCTATCCGGGCAAGAGCCCGTGGACGCAGGCTCATTTTCGGTGGCTGGAGGGCCTGAAGTTTGACAGCGCTGTGCAGCAGATTGTTTTTCAGGAATATGTCGACGCTGTGGTGCAGGCAGGGCAGCGAGTCAAGGCGATTGAAGAGGAAATGCGACGGGCTCTGGAGACGTGGTCGCTGGCGCCGGTGGTCACAGCGCTGATGGCATTGCGGGGGCTGAAGATCGTGGGAGCGATGACGGTGGTGGCGGAACTCGGCGATGTGACCCGTTTCAGCAATGCGTCTCAGCTGATGGCGTATCTCGGTCTGGTGCCCAGCGAGCATTCCAGCGGGGCGAAGCGGAGTCGAGGCGGGATCACCAAGGCAGGCAACGGGCATGCGCGGCGAATCCTGATCGAGGCTGCGTGGTGCTACCGGTTTCCCGCACGCAAGACGGCGGTGCTGCAGCGGCGGGCGGAGAAGACCTCTCCGGGGGTGCAGTCGATTGCGTGGAAGGCTCAGAAGCGGTTGTGCATGCGCTATCAACATCTCCTGCTGCGGGGAAAGCGGCCAGTGGAAGCCTGCACGGCGGTTGCCCGTGAGCTCGCTGGCTTCATCTGGGCGATTGTCTGTGAGGTCATGTCTGGCGCACCCGGACGCAGTGTGCTCGTCGCCGCAGCGAGCTGATGGCGGTGGTTCGCCAAGGAATGGCATGATAAAACCAGCTATAACCATGGTCATGAGATGGAACGGGCATGAGGTGTTGTCTTGGAGAATCCTCGCTTCCGGCATGAGGCTCCTAAAAGGATGATCCTCGATACAAGACAGAGGCAACTCCGCGACGAAGACAAGTCATGCGGTAACCAACCCGCGCATATCAGCATGATCAACCGTCGCTGTGCACCTCATGCCCACACAATGCCATTAAACACACGAGCCTCACCGAGGACTCTTGACAGGGTTAATACATATCAGCCGGAATGACAAATATACTGCACGTCATGAGTTTGTGGACAGACACTAAATAAGGAACCAGCGGCGTAACGACGGGGCACACAACAAGGCGCAGCATATCAGGAAGGGAAGCGGCTCAGTCATTACGAGCCGGCGAGATACTTTAGAACAATTCCCTGAGGGTCTCTCGGGAAAGCTTTTCGATTTCCCGGTGAAGGCTGTTTCCGTGGGTGTCCATGGTGACGATGACCGGGAAATCCTCGATCTCAAGCATCCACATCGCCTCGGGCTCGCCGAATTCCTCGGCCTTCCAGACATCAACGACCGCCTTTATCCTGTCCGCCAGGTAAGCGGCGGCGCCGCTGATCGTGTGGAGGTAGACGGAGCCGCACTCCATCAGGGCTTCAAGCGTTTTCTCTCCCATTCCGCCCTTCCCGATAATACCGGTTATGCCGTATGTCCTGATGACGTCCGCCTCGTACAGTTCGACCCTCATGCTCGTCGTCGGCCCGGCGGCGATCAGCTTGTAGGAATCGTCGGTCTTCCGGATTATGGGGCCGCAGTGGTAAATGGTCCCTCCTGCAAGGTCGAAGGGAATTTCGTCCTTCCGGGGCCTTTCATGGGCGAGGAACTTGTGCACCCTGTCCCTGCCCGTGACGATCATACCGCTCAGGAGGAGCATGTCACCCACCCGCAGCTCCCGGGCGAGCCCCTTCAACTCGTCGGTCCTGATTCTTCTCGTTCCCGCCGTGGTCATCGTCACAGACCTCCCATCGATGCCTTGCCCGTCATTACCGTTACCTTAACCTGGGACCTCCGGAAAGGCGGGGCGAAGATGCCGAAAAGCCTCGGTGCTGCGAAACCTGTGCCTTCCCGTACAGATCATGTCAGGCAGATGGTGGATCACAGGAACGATGAATTCCCGGTACACCAATAATAAACGATCATTCTCGCTGTCAGCGAGGCTTTGAGGCGCTTCGTCCCGCCTTTTCATTGCAAATGGAAGGATTACCACATGAGCCTCCCTCGCCGGTGGGCCCAGCAGGAAAATGTGACGTCAACGAAGTAGGATGCGGGGTGACGGTGGGCAAAGTCGACCTTTACGCCGATCGAAGTCGTCACGCCGCCGAACCCTGCAACACCGATACCGAGCGCGTTGACCTCCCTGAGCACCTGCTGCTCGAAGGCGGCGATCCGGGGGTCGGGATGGGCGTCGTGAAGTCTCCGCAGGAGCTGCCTCTTGGAAAGGCTTGTCACCTGATCCTTGGCGCCGCCGACGGTCACCGCGATGGTGTATGGGGGGCACCCTTTCCCCTGGGCCTTCAGCACCGCGTCGAGCACGCACATGCGGACACCGTTCAGATCCCTCTCGGCGACGTGACCGGCCTCTCCGAAGCTGTCGACGGACGCAGGGAGTTTGTAGATCTGGCCGAGGTTCTCGGACCCTCCCCCCTTCAGCATCAGGTCCACGGTGAGGGTACTGTCGACCGTCTCCTCCACATGGATGATCGGGAAATGATTGCCCACATTGTCGCCGCTGTTCGTGTCGGAGACGATATCGACGGCGTTCGCCCGAAGCGGTATTTTTCGCGTTGCCAGTCGGGTGGCGTCGATGATGATGTCACGGATATGCTGATGCCCCAGTCCCGGGGGCACTTTCACGTAAAATACCGGGAATCCGGTGTCCTGGCAGATGGGCCGCGAGGTCGTTCTTGCAAGGGATACGTTCTGGAGCATAATGCTCAAAGACTTCTGCGCGAGCTCATTCGTCTCGTTCTCGTAGGCCTGCTTCAGGGCCTTTTCAACGTCGTTCGGGATCGACGTGGCAACCTTCCTGTACAACTCGACGATTCCTTCCCGCAGCTTCAGCAACGTCCCATCTCCATCCTTCCTGAGTGGTTTTCCCTTGCAGTTGCATCAAAAGGCAGGGCAGGCGCGACCGATAAGTCCGCGCTTGTTCATTATACCACAGAACCTGTTCACCTGGCCGGGCGCTGCTCGCCCCCCCTCGCAGGCATTCTGCGACCATGCCAGAGGGGCCGGTACTGCTTGTCGCGCATCACCGTCACCCTGCCGCCCGGCATGTCCCGTATCTCCTTGGCCAGAAGATACACGTTGCCGTCATTGCCGAAATACTTGGACCCCCTCGCCTCGATTTCCATCCCCTTCCCGTAAAGGGCCGACTCCTGCATGAGGTACCAGGGCGGCGCCGTCACGATGAGGTAGGTCCTGCCTGCATGCTGCACCCTCAGGATCAGGGGGCCCCTCGTTTCCCTGCCGGCATCCATGATGACGCCACGTACCGTTATCTCGGTATTTTCGTCATACCCTTCGGTGAAGTCTCCTTCCGCCCAAAGGGGAGTCGCAAACAGCAGGAGTGAAAAGACTAGTCCGAAACACCCCATGACCAGAGGAACGTCGTCTCCCGGACGACAACATTCCTGCAAATTTTGCATAATCTGCGCAAACTTTGCATATCCGCTACAATCGTTTCTCAAAGGTCGATCCCGTATTCCTTTATCTTGTATTGAAGCGCTCTCACCGATATGCCGAGGAGCTCCGCTGCACCCCTCCGGTTTCCCCTTGTCGTTCTGAGGGCCTTTTCTATGGCCGCCTTTTCCATGGTCTTCAGATCGATAAGCATGTTCGGTGCCACTTCCGGTTCCGGGGCCCGGATCTCCAGCGCAGGCAGAACGATCTCCCTTCCCCTGCTCACGATTATGGCGCGCTCCAGCACGTTCTCCAGTTCACGAATGTTCCCCGGCCAGTGATAATGCATCAGCCTGTCAAGAGAATCAGCGGAAAGCGTCACCCCTTCCTTTCCCAGCCTCGCCGACAGCTTCTGCAGGAGGAAATGCGCGACCGTGGCGATGTGATCCCTTCGTTCCCTTAACGGCGGTATATGGACAGGGAAGACATTGAGCCGGTAGTAAAGATCCTCCCTGAACGTGTGATCTTCGACCATCGATCTCAAATCCCTGTTCGTCGCGGCGATGACCCGCGCATTCGTTCTGATCGGCGTGAGCGACCCGAGACGCTCGAAAGTCCTCTCCTGGAGTACCCTGAGGAATTTCGCCTGCACGGACAGGCTCATCTCCGTCACCTCATCAAGAAAGACAGTGCCGTCCTGGGCGATCTCGAAACGGCCCTGTTTGCGCGAAAGGGCGCCCGTAAAGGCCCCGCGTTCATGACCGAAAAGCTCCGATTCGAGGAGGCTTTCAGGGATAGCCGCGCAGTTGATCTCTATGAAGGGACCTTTTCTGCCGCTCAGGTGGTGGATGACCCGCGCAACGAGGCTCTTGCCTGTGCCCGTCTCCCCGGAAAGGATGACCGTCGCATCCGTCGTCGCGACTTCCCTGATCTCTCCGAGCGTCTCCTCCATACCCACAAAGACAATGTCGAGGGGAGGCGTATCTCCGAGGGCGTCCGATTTCAGGAACCGGTTCTCCGCCGTCAGGCGCTGCCTTTCATAGATCCTCAGGACTGTGATCCGGAGCTGCTCAGGATCGCGGAGCGGCTTCGTGATATAGTCGGCGGCGCCCATCTTCATCGCCGATACAGCCGTCTCGACGGTGGCAAAGGCCGTCATCATGATGACGTCGCATTCGGCATTCCTCTTCTTGACCTCCTCCATGAAGCGGATCCCGTCCATGCCCGGCATTTTGAGATCAGTGATGACGAGGTTCGGATTGAACTGTTCTAAGGTCCTGAGGGCCGCCACGGCATCGGTCATTCCCTCCACGTGGTACCCCTCATCCTCGAGGACGCTCCTGAGGAGAGTGACGAAGGCCCTCTCGTCATCGACGATGAGTATCCGGAAGCTCTCTCTGCTCATGTCGTTATTATTGGCGCAGTCGTTTGTAAAGACTCAATCGATATGTGATTCTGTCATTCCGGCTGATATGTATTAACCCTGTCAAGAGTCCTCGGTGAGGCTCGTGTGTTTAATGGCATTGTGTGGGCATGAGGTGCACAGCGACGGTTGATCATGCTGATATGCGCGGGTTGGTTACCGCATGACTTGTCTTCGTCGCGGAGCTGCCTCTGTCTTGTATCGAGGATCATCCTTTTAGGAGCCTCATGCCGGAAGCGAGGATTCTCCAAGACAACACCTCATGCCCGTTCCATCTCATGACCATGGTTATAGCTGGTTTTATCATGCCATTCCTTGGCGAACCACCGCCATCAACTCGCTGCGGCGACGAGCACACTGCGTCCGGGTGCGCCAGACATGACCTCACAGACAATCGCCCAGATGAAGCCAGCGAGCTCACGGGCAACCGCCGTGCAGGCTTCCACTGGCCGCTTTCCCCGCAGCAGGAGATGTTGATAGCGCATGCACAACCGCTTCTGAGCCTTCCACGCAATCGACTGCACCCCCGGAGAGGTCTTCTCCGCCCGCCGCTGCAGCACCGCCGTCTTGCGTGCGGGAAACCGGTAGCACCACGCAGCCTCGATCAGGATTCGCCGCGCATGCCCGTTGCCTGCCTTGGTGATCCCGCCTCGACTCCGCTTCGCCCCGCTGGAATGCTCGCTGGGCACCAGACCGAGATACGCCATCAGCTGAGACGCATTGCTGAAACGGGTCACATCGCCGAGTTCCGCCACCACCGTCATCGCTCCCACGATCTTCAGCCCCCGCAATGCCATCAGCGCTGTGACCACCGGCGCCAGCGACCACGTCTCCAGAGCCCGCCGCATTTCCTCTTCAATCGCCTTGACTCGCTGCCCTGCCTGCACCACAGCGTCGACATATTCCTGAAAAACAATCTGCTGCACAGCGCTGTCAAACTTCAGGCCCTCCAGCCACCGAAAATGAGCCTGCGTCCACGGGCTCTTGCCCGGATAGAGCTTTCCATGTCTGAGCAGAAACGCCCCCAGCCGCTGCCGAAAGTGCCGTTCCGCTGCCTTCATGTCCAAACGAATCCGCGTCAAGTCGCGGATCGCCTCCTGCTCAGCATCAGGCACCCATGCTGCCGTCAGTTGCCCCGCCCTCAGCAATCCTGCCAAGCTCACCGCGTCCCGGCGGTCCGTCTTAACTCGATCGCCCGCTTTCCTCGGTATAAGCGAGGGCGCAACCACCTCGCAGGCATAGCCAAGCTCCCTCAGTTGACGATACGTCCCATAGCCGCACGGACCCGCCTCATAACAATACAACACGTCCCCACCATTCGCGATCTTCTTGACCAATCTCCTGATCGCCTCAGGCCTGTTGTCGATCTCACCGTAGAACATCGGCTCGCCTCTGCCTGCCGTCGCAATCGCTACCTGGATCCGTTCCTTATGGACATCAAGCCCGACATACTTGCTATAATTCTTCATACCCTGTCCCTCCTTAATTGTGGCTCTGAGCTTCAGCCCTCACTTAAGCTTAACCCACGTCACTTAAGTTTGTGGACAGGGTTAATACATTATGTCTTGTCCGGAATCTTTCTTAACCTTAATGTTGCATACGCCGGACCGGAAAGGCGGGGCGTATGCGCCGAAAACCTTGCTGCGGCGACACCTATATCAAAACGCATGCTGAACTATACTTTCATAGTCGATAACACAAAGAGTGGAATCCTGAAACACGAACCTGACGAGGCGTATCGTCGCCTTCAGCAAGGCTTTGAGGCGTTTCGCCCCGCCTTTCTATGTAACGACAAAGTTAAGGTTCAAAAGGATTCCCGACGCCCCCGCTCAGTGGCGGGGTTGCGGGAATGACGAACTGTGTGGCCTTGCTTGAAATCTCTTCATTATACCCCACCGGAACTCTTCGGCAACACGATAGTGACAGTCGTCCCTTTCCCGGGCGTGCTGTCAATCCCGATCTCTCCCCCCAGTACCGAGATGAGCCTGTCGACGATGGCGAGCCCCAGGCCCGTCCCCTTCGTCTTGGTCGTGAAAAAAGGCTGGAAAATTTTACTCATCGTCTCACTGTCCATTCCACAGCCGTTGTCCCGCACGGAAAGCCGTATCAACCGGTTTTCCTCCCCCGCATCGACGGTGATATGCCCTTCAGCGCCCACGGCATCGACGGCATTCTGGAGGACATTGACGAGGACCTGTTTGAGCTTGTCGCCGTCCGTCATCACCTGCAGGCCGGGTGGGATCATGGTCTCGATCATGACGGACGGGCCCCTCTCTTCATCGCGTTCCAGGGCCTTCAGACTCTCCGAAACGGCTTCAAGGAGATTTATCGGCCGCACGCGCACCTCTTCAGGCCTTGCGAAAAGAAGGAGGTCCCTCGTCAGCGTCTCGAGCCTCACCGATTCGTCGATGATGATGCCCAGGAACTCGCGGGCACGGGCTGCTCCTGCCCCCGCCCTGTTATCCCCGCCCATCTCCGGCCCCTGTTCCCTGCCGGTCCTTTCCACCTGCTCGAGGATGTACTGGGCGAACCCCTTGATGCTCCCCAGGGGATTCCGTATCTCATGGGCGAGCACCGAGGCCATTTCTCCCATAATGGCGAACCTCTCCCGGGCCTCCATCCTTTTTTTCATTTCCTCCGCATTTCGCAAAGCCCTCATAAAGAAATACCCGATGAGCCAGAGGAGGCTGAGGAGGATCATCACGGTGACGACCTGCACCCTCGCCTGCCGCACAATCTCCTCGACGGGATAGGTATGCAGGGAAACTCTCAGGATCATGGCGGCGTTTTCCGGAGAGACGGGATAATCGAGAACGAAGACCCTCTCACCCGTTCCGAGGGTCATATAGGAGACAACGGGATCACCCTTTCCGACCGTCTCAGTGAAACCTTTGTCTGTGATCTTTCTGCCGACGAGGTTCTCGTTGGAGTGAAGGACCGTCAATCCCCGATCGTCATAGAGGGCGACAAAGCCGATACCGGCCCAGGTGCCTTTGCGGAGGATGTCGCTGAAGATGTTGTCACGGTCCCTGATCGCCCTTCCCAGCGACGGTTCGAGACTCGCCGCCACGGCGAGGGCCTGCAGCCTGAGGGCCTCCTCTGCGGCCTTCCGCGCGTTTGTATATGTGAAAAGAGTGTTCAGGATCGTCACGACCGAGGCGGCTGTCACGATCACCAGGAGATAGCCGCGGCTTCCCGCCGAAAATGACTCCTTCAGGCTCTTCATACCTGATTATACCGTATCGGGATCTGTGATGACGTGAAAGCGCCCTGACGGACGCACCGAAAAAAAAGGCGGCTGCCATCGGCAGCCGCCTGTGTTTCAGGTTTCCCTGATGGTCTTAGAAGTTGAGCTGGATACCGTGCCTGATGGCATAGGCATCATCCGGATCGTTGGCGTCTCCGGTGACGGCCTTCCAGAACTTGCCGGCAAAGAGGTAGCCGCCCTCAACCCAGTACTTCAGGTTCCTGTCGATCTGGTAGGTGAACTTTGCGTCGAGTTCCGTTCCGATCGACCTGCTGTCCGTGGTGTTCGCGAACCCGTACGGGTTGTTCGTGTCGATCTTCTTCACGGCCTGGATGTAGAAGAGGCCGAGGTCCATGTTGAGGTTCTTCATCAGGTCGGCGTTGACGCCGAGCTTTCCGTACCACGCATTCGTGAGACCGCCGAAATTCTCGTTCGCGGCGTTCCTCGTGCGGTACTCATACACGTAGGTGAAGTGCGGGTCTGCGCCGAGGCTGGTGATGAAGCTCTTGTTCTCGTCGTCGGTCGCGTTGCTATCACCACTGCCGTAGGCGAAGTCGATGCTGATTTTCACCGGTGCGATGGTGAAGAATGCGCCGATCATGCCGCCGTAGCCTTTGAAGTCCGTCGTCCTGCCGTCGGGGGCCTCGTCCTCACCCATCTGGAAGTTGATGTCGCCCTTGAACCCGATGCCGGAAATGTTGACGCCGCCGTTCAGGCCGAAGTTCCAAAGGTCTGCGCTCCTGCCGGCAACGCCTGCGAACCTGCTGTCATTGACATAGGACACGTTCAAATTGGCGTTCCACTCTTTGTCCTTGTAGCCCGCATAAAACAGATAGGCGTCTGCGTCATCGGAGAAGTTCGCGTTGTTCTCGGCAAGCTTCACGGTGAGGGCGCCGATCTCAAGGTTCTTCATCGGCTCGATGAAGAGCAGGAGAGCGTCGTCACCGAATTTCCGGTGATCATAGAAGAGACCCATCGCCTGGATGACGGGCATGTGACCGACCTTGAGGCCGGCGGGAATGCCGAAGAGACCCGAGCCCTTGTGCTGAATCCAGGCCTCGAGGATGTTCAGGCTGGTGGCCTTCTGATTGCCTGCCTTGTACTCGCCCGTGGCGCGGCTGGTGTTGCTGCCCCAGGTGTAAAGGTCCTGTGAAAGAGAGTCGAGGTTGTTGTTCACAGACTCGAGGTGGATCCTGCCGGATGTGTTCGGCGTCACCTGTGCGTCGATCTGGAGCCTTACCCTCTGGTCCCAGGCTGCGTTGTGGTCGTCGCCGGCCGGTCCGTCATCCTGGAAATCACCGTTATTGCTCCTGTACTCACCCCTTGTCCTGATCTCACCACCGATGGTGATCTGTGTCTGCCCCTTTGCGACGACTGCCTGAGTCTCCGACGGGATCTCGGCATGGATCGCGAAGGCGCTGGCCGCAAAGCCGAAGACCAGCAACATCCCTAAGACTACTGCCAATGATTTTTTCACTTCCTAACCCTCCTTGAGTTAGTTCAGCATTAATCCGCCAAGGGCGGACTGAGAATCGTGCCCTGTTTTATAGCACGACGCCTCTCATTTGTCAAGCGGAAAATGGCCATCCTCATCGGCATGGCTCTTTTCACAATTTTAAATTGAGCAAGTTCCTTGCCAATGGCAAATAGCCGACAATTCAATGAGTTCTTATTTCCGCTTCCGCAGCTTCCTGTGGCTGTTCTGCAACAGGTGTGAATAAGAGTAACAGTCGTCTTCCTCCTATCCCCTGCCCACGGCGACGTACCGGAACCCCCTGGCCTTCATCCTTTCGGGGTCATAGATGTTCCTGAGATCGAAGAAGCAGGGCTGCCGCAGGAGGGAGAGGACCCTGTCAAGGTCAAGATTCCTGAACTGGTTCCATTCCGTGACGATGACCACGGCATCGGCGGACGTGCAGGCGTCATAGGCATCGGCACAGTACATTATATCCGGGAGGACCGCCTTCGTGTTCTCCATCGCCACGGGGTCGTAGGCCCTGATCAATGCCCCTTCCCTCGTGAGTTGCTCGATGATCGACAGAGCCGGCGCCTCCCGGATGTCGTCGGTGTTGGGCTTGAAAGAAAGACCCAGGACAGCCAGCGTCAGCCCCCTGAGTTCACCCAGAGACTGCCCTATCTTGCCGACCACCCAGGCGATCTGACGTTCGTTCGCCGCGATGGCCGCCTGCACCACGCCGAGTTCCACGCCGTGATCATGGCCGATGCTCACAAGGGCGCGCGTGTCCTTGGGAAAGCAGGACCCGCCGAAACCAGGGCCGGCGTGGAGGAATTTCGAGCCGATCCTGTTGTCGAGTCCCATCCCCCTGGCGACGAGTTTCACGTCGGCGCCGACCTTTTCACAGAGGACCGCCATCTCGTTGATGAACGATACCTTCGTCGCCAGAAAGGAATTGGAGGCGTATTTGATCAGCTCCGACGTCTCGATGTTCGTGATGACAAAAGGCGTCTCGATGAGGTAGAGCGGCCGGTACAGGTCCCTCATGATCGCCACGGCCTGCTGGCTTCGCGCGCCGATGACGACCCGGTTGGGCCGCATGAAGTCCTCGATCGCCGATCCTTCCCGGAGGAATTCGGGGTTCGAAACGATGTCGAAATCAGCCTCTTCGACCCGCTGTTCGGCGATGATGGACCGTATCTTCTCCCCCGTTCCCACGGGCACGGTGCTCTTCGTGACGATGACCTTGTATTCATGCATGTGGTGAGCGATCTCGCGGGCCACGCCTTCCACATAGGCAAGATCGGCCGACCCGTCGCCCCGTGGGGGTGTCCCGACGGCGATGAAGATGACGAGGGACTCACTGACGGCCTCCCCGATGTTGGTGGTGAATTTGAGCCGTCCCTCCCGGACATTCCTCATGACGATCTCCGACAGGCCCGGCTCGTAGAAGGGGATGACGCCGTTTTTCAGGCTTTCGATCTTGGCGGCGTCCCTGTCGACGCAGGTGACGAAGACGCCGAATTCGGCAAAACAGGCCCCGGTGACAAGCCCCACGTATCCTGATCCGATAATGGCGATATGCACGTAAAACCTCCTTACGGTCGTGTTTTGATGGTTACTCTGTATTCATCCAAACTTACAACGGGATCTTGAAAACGAGGATAGGATTTTGTTTCCGAGGCATAACCTTGCAGTTGCACAAAAAGGCGGGGCGAAGCGCTTCAAATCCTTGCCTTCCCGGAGACGCGCCACCTTCAGCGTAGCCCTGAGGCGCATTCACCCCAACCCCGCCTTTCCGGATGGCGTATGCAACGAAAAGGATACTTCACCGACCCGCAAGGATCTCCCTGAAGCAGGGCGAGTCCCTGAGGTTGTCGTAGGTCTTCGATGTCCTGATGTACGCCCAGTTGTTGTATCCCTTCTCGATGGCCCGTTTCAGCCACGTGCAGGCGCCCGCAACGTCTTTCCGGGCCGCGCAGAGTTCCGACATGCTGTTCAGGGCGAAGATGTTGCACGGACTGATCTCGATGGCCTTCCGTATATCCCGCTCCGCCTGCCCGTCATCGCCCATGAGGAGATGGAGAAATCCCCTGTTGTTGTATGCCATGTCGCTTTCGGGGTCGAGGTCGATGGCCCTGTTGTAATCGCTGAGCGCGAGGTCGTAGAAGCCCTTCTTCTGGTAGGCGATTCCCCTGTTGATATAGGCAAGGGCGAACCGGGGATTCAGGCCTATAGCCTTGTTGTAGTCCGCCAGCGCCAGGTCGACGCTGCCCCTTTTCTGGTAGACATTCCCTCTGTTGTTGTACGCCCTGTAATCGAGCGGATTCGTCCTGATGATCTTCGTGTAACGGGCGATCGCCAGTTCGTCCTTGTCTCTTTTCACGGCACCGTGTCTCCAGGGATTTATTTATTCTATTTTCGCTTTTTTTTGTTTCACTTGCAAGCAACTACTGTGTTGCAGTTATTCGACGACGATGTCGATCGCATCCCCGCGGCCGTCGGGCCCGGCGGCGATGATGGAATGCCTTCCCCGCGTCATGGACCATAGCGTATGGAACGGAGGGCCGGCCCTCGCGATATGCTTTCCGTCAACGTACCAGTCGACATGCTCAACGGGTCTCCCGGCAACGGCTTCGAGCCTGACGGGCGGACCGGCGCCCCGGTCCGTCATGAAGCGGTCGCGGTGCAGCGGGTATGTGATGCGCACCCCGCTGCCGGGACCGGGAACACTCCCGTGTTGAGAAAACGTTTCCTGCTAGGAGACCGGCACGACTTCGTCCCGGAGGCATTGCCTTTCCTGCGCCGCCGGCTTCCGCAGTCCGTGCGGAACTCCCTGCAAGGCGGACGTTTCCTGATGATTCGGCCGGAGAATAACCGTCTTGGAAGAGTGCGTCCAGGTCACGACCGAAACCTGCGAGGCGGTAGCTCAGCACTGATCTTTTGAGATGTTTCACCGAGAGCCACCCCGCATAGGAGACGGGCAGGTCGTGATAGAAGCGTTCGCTGTCATGAAACGAGCAGGTCCCGGCAGGTTCCGTTCCCCTGATAAAGAGTTCCCTTGTCGTGTATGAACAGGAGGCGCCGGGGAGCATGCCCGATATGCCGCAGACGGTCACGGTATGCACATGCGGCGGTTTCTGGCGGGCCGGAGGCGATACTCCCCGGTAGAGGAGCATCATGATGTCCTTCAGGATCGGCGCGGCTCCGGACGCGCCGCTGAGCTGTGCCGTCGGCGAGCCGTCGAAGTTCCCCACCCAGACGCCGACGGTGTATTCAGGCGTGTATCCGATCGCCCAGCCGTCACGAAATCGCGTGCTCGTGCCCGTCTTGACTGACATTCTGAAGGGAAGATCCATGGCATTGATGGTCCCGAAGGTGAGTGTCCTTGCCGAGGCATCGGAGAGAATGTCCGACACGATGTAGGCCGTCTCGGCGCTGAAGAGGAGAGCCGCATTCCCCTTTTCTTCGTCCATCAGGTAACGGAGAGGCCTGCTGACACCACCGTTGGCGAGCACGGCATAGGCCGTCGCGAGATGTTCAAGGCTGACCTCCATGTTTCCGATGACGATGCCGAGCCCGTAGTGCTCGGGGCCCGGGTCCGTTCTTTTTATGAGGCCGATATGCCGGAGTATCTCGTAAAACCGACCGCCCTCCATCGCCTCGAGCATCTTGACGGCCGATATGTTCAGCGAGCTTCCGAGGGCGAGTCTCATCGTCACCGGGCCATACTCCCTGCGGTCGAAATTGTCGGGAGAGTAATGTCCCGCTGCAGCGGGGTATTTCCTCAGCGTGTCCTCAAGGAGGGAAGAGACGGTGAATCCTTCTTCGAGGGCCTGGGCGTACAGAAAAGGCTTGACCGTCGAACCGGCCGAACGGAAGGCTGTCGTTCCGTTGTTGAAACCGCCGTGCCTGCTCGAATAGGAAAGGGAGCCCACCGATGCGATTACCTCCATGGTGGGATTGTGGATGATGAGGGCGGCGGCCTGGGAGGCCCCTCTCGACAGAAGCCGCCGGCCGTGGGAGGAGAGAATGCGCTCCGTCTCCTGCTGAAGACCGAGATCGACCGTTGTCACGACCGGGCCGGAGGACGGCGATCGCCGGGCCAGGAGCATGTCGATGAAATGGGGAGCATGATTGGGGAAACGCGGCTTCTCCCGGAAGGCGATCTCCTGGGCCAGGGCGTTCTTGAGACTTTCTTCATCGAGAAAGCCCAGTTCTGCCATCCTGAAAAGGACGGCGTTCTTTTTCTGCATCAGCAGAGGCCCGTTCTTGCCGTAAGGATTGAGCATCGTCGGCGCCCTCGGCAGGGCGGCAAGGACGGCGGCCTCGGCCGCCGTCAACTCCCGTGCATGTTTGCCGAAATAGACCTGTGACGCGAGTTCGACGCCTGCTACATTGTTTCCCATGGGAATGCGGTTGAGATACTGCTCGAGGATCTCCTCTTTTGACAGCTCCGATTCGAGCTGCACGCTCCGCAGGATTTCGGCGAGCTTCGCCCCGTAGGACCTCTCCTGCGGATAGATCATGCGGACGACCTGCTGCGAGATCGTCGACGCGCCCGAGACGACCCTGCCTGCACGGAGATTGTCCCTGAGCGCCCTCATGATGGCGAGAAAGTCGAAGCCTCCGTGTCTGTAAAACCGGGCGTCCTCGGCGGCGATAAAGGCATGCTTGACCACGTCCTGGATTTCCCTTCCGGAGACCCAGATGTGCCGCTCTCCCCCTTCGCCCGGGGAAAACCGCAGGAGCCTGCCCGTGCGATCGAGGAAAATCCCGTTGTCCTGGAGACGGATTGCTTCCCTGCTGAAATCGGCCTCGCCGGCCTCAAGAAGGGAGGATCCGGGACAGAGGATCAGGGCAATAAAAAGCAGCACAGCCGCCCACATTGGTCGGAACCAGACCACGAACACCCGGACGGGGAGGCTGATGTGGTGAAAAGCCTTTCCGCTAAGATACCTCATTCATCACCAGATCACACTTTGCCGTGTCCATCGATACCAGAAGCCCGTCAGGCAGAGGGCGCTGAACACCTGGAGATGTCTCATCATCGCATTGGAAAGGCTTTGAACCATATCTGCCTCCCCGGTGGCGATATTATAAGTGGGGCGCTTCGCCTTGCCTTTCCATGCACCGTTGCTGTTCACTCCCTTGCCTTGACGACGAACTTGCCCGCCGGTGTGTATGAGACGACGTCCGGTTCGTACATGAGCTGGACCTTTGTCGGGGGCAGGACGAATTCGCCCTCGCAGACGGCGCGGGCGTAATAGGCATACTGATATGTGCCCTTCCAGGCCTGGTTCCTGAAGGCGAGCACCCGGTCGTCCCGCAGCTCGAAATGGTTCGGCATGAACCGGTAGAACCGGCCCTCGTAATCCCAGATTTCACCGGCCTGTCCTCCTTCACCTCCGTCCGGTCCGACACGCTCTTCCGTCTCGATGGCGGTGTTGATCGCCACGAGGCCCGCCGGCAGGGGGTCATCGAGGACGATGTACGGCGAGTCATCGTCTATCTCCATATCGATCTTCACCTTGACGACGTCTCCCACCCTGATCGTCGGCGAACCGTCGATCTGCTCGATCGTCTTCCGGATTTTGAAACCTTTCGTGTATCCGCTCTGCGCGTAATCGATCCTGGGGTATGAGATGGTCAGGAGGGCGAGCGCCTCCTGCTCGTCGTCGACGGTGACATGAACGGAGGGATTCTTCAGAAAGAGCGGCCCATCAAGCTCGTGGACGAACGTCTCCTTCGGACCGATGACGGCGGACAGGTCCTCCGCGCCTGCCTGTTCAACGGTTACGCCGAAGGGTTCCCGGGCAAAACGGGCGTCCTTGAAATATTCACCGAGGGCGACGAGGGCCCATCCCGTATCGCTCGTCGACGTCCAGAACCCACGCCTGTCGAGCCCTGCAAGGAGCTGTCCCGCCGTCCTGCCCGTGACGGGGTCGTCTTTCATGAAGACGGACCCTGCGAGCAGGGCGATGGCAGGCTCACGGTAACGGGCCGAAAAGCTGGGCCTTCCCGCTTTCGTCCCCTTCTTCTCGATCAAAGCCCTCACAGGCTCCGTGAGCTGACTGTCAGGGATCTGGGAACCGTAGTGGGCGGCGAGGAGCACCAGGAGCGCGCCTTCCCGGCTCATCCCGCCGAGCCCCTTGTGGACTTCCCTGAAAAGGGGCACGTCGAGACGGCCGTTGAGGGCCAGCAGATAGAGCACATAGCCCCTGAACGTGCTGTCCTGTTTCCCCTCCTCGCGCGCAGCATACGTCAAATAATCGAGAGCCTTCATCATCCTCTCCGCCGGGACGTCCATGCCGGACCTCTTCGCAAAGGTGAGCGCCGCC
This sequence comes from uncultured Nitrospiraceae bacterium, assembly GCA_963705105.1. GTDB lineage: Bacteria > Nitrospirota > Thermodesulfovibrionia > Thermodesulfovibrionales > Dissulfurispiraceae > CAVPIW01. The sequence goes on from CAVPIW010000005.1 coordinate 70,240, forward strand.
GTCGCGTAAACGGATCCCCACAGGTCCGTCTCACGGCTTCCCGGCCAGTAGCTGAAGCCGCCCCTGTCGGTCTGCATCGACAGCAGACGGTCTATCCCGGGCTTGAGGAATTTGTCAGTCTCCTGGACGGTGATATCGGGGATGTTCCCTGCCGCGATGAGACTCCGCAGGGCCGAGAGCGGAATGATCCCCGAACTGGTCTGTTCGACGCATCCGTAGGGATAGGTGAGCAGGTACTGCAGCGCCTTCGTCATCCGCAGGAAGGGCGAGCCGGAGACGGTGAGGGTGACCTTCACATCCTCCGGGGCGGGTCTCGTCCCGGGCTTCATAACCGTTTCGGGAAAGGCATAATCCATTTGCCCTTCTCCCGTGAAGGAACGGAGGACCATGTCGCTCCAGGCCTGATACTGTGACCTGACGGGAACGGCGAGGGCGACGTCATCCCTTTCGCCGCCGAAGACGCCGCCGAAGCGGAGGGATGCGACGCCTGTCTTCAACGCCTCTCCGTTAACCCTCACGAATTGCCTGTCCTGGGCATTCATGGTGAACCCCGTCTTCTCCGGAGAGAGTTTCGCGTGGTCGTCACCGGCTGCCGAGAATATCCCTTCTCCCGCTTTCTCCGTCTTGTTGAAGGCGGCGACGGAGAAGGCGAACCTGTCGCCCTTTGTGAGGAACCGGGGCAATCCCGGCTCGATGTAGAAATCCTTCACCACCCTCAGGCCCCTGCTGAAGGACGCGAACTGATCGGTCTTGTCACAGGCGACGACATAGACGCGATAGGTCGTCATCGTGTCGGGGAGCCTGAAGGTCACCGTCGCCCTGCCGTTTCCATCGGTCCTGAGACCGAGATTGCAGTATGCGACGGGCCTGAAGTCCTTTCGCACCGTGTCGGCCGGCGCATCGACGCCCTCCCCTCCGCCGCCTCCGGTGAGACGCTCGTTCTTTATGAGTCGGAACGGCGTCTGCCTCAGGAGATCGGACCGCATGTCCCCCGTGAACACCGACAAGGGCGCGGAAAACTTCGTGAGCGTCTCCAGGGACGGTGTCTTGAAGCCCGTCAGGGCGAGGACGCTCTCATCGACGACACAGAGGGTCATCTCCGCCTCCCGCCCCTTCCCGGTGCTGTCAAATGCGGACACCCTCAGCGTGAATTCCCCGGAGGGTCTGGCGACAAGCTCGGGCTGGTCCTCGTTCACCTTGACGGAGAGCTGCTTCACCTGCCGCTTGATCGTCACATTGACGGCGCCGAAGAGAAATGCCGGCGCCTGCTCGTCGAACTGACCCGTGTAGGACGGGAATTCGCCCCTCGGAACGATGCCGAGAAAGGAAAGGTACACGTTGGGCTCAAACGATTTGTCCACGGGGATCTCGACGTAGGACCTGCCGGGGGTGAGCGTCACGGTGCGGTGCTGAAGGATGCCGTCCCGTTCGACCGTCATGAGCAGGGACGAGATCTTCCGGTGCGGTTTCAGGAAGATCTTCATCGTTTCTCCCTGCCCGTACTCCGCCCTTTCCGCCGCAACTGCGAGCCGTTCGAAGGTCCTTTCCCTGCTCTCGTACTCGTACCCGTAAAAGTATCCTTCCACATTGAAAGGGGTGCTCGACGAGTAGAGCCGCCCGTCCTTGTCCTTATAGATAAACTTGACGAGATAGGCGCCGCCGTTCATGAAGTCGAATTCGAACGTCGCCGTGCCGCCTTCCACGGAAACGACCGATGACAGCTGCATCTGGTAGACTTCCCGGTCGTCCCAGTAGACATTGCCGTCGTCGTTCCTTTTCCTGACGTAGACATATTCCTGCCTCATGACCTGCACATCCAGCGAACCCCGCTCGATCCTTCGGCCGTTCCTGTCGACGACGATGACACGGAGGACCTGCGACTCTCCGGCCTTGACGGACGAATCGTGGCCGCTGATGCCCACCAGATAGTCCGGTTCCGTCTGATAGACCGACGTCCGTGTTGCCGCCCGCCCGTCGAAATCGACGACCGTCGCGACAAACTCGATGCCGTAGACACCGGATGCGATCTCCCTGCCGATGGGCAGCCTGACCGTCAGGTTGCCCTTTTCGTCGAGCATCGACTCGCCGCTCTCGATCAGCTCCCTGCCCGTCTCGATGACGTTGCCGAAGGTGAAATCAGGGTATGCCGTACGGCGGAAATCCGTGCCCGTCAGGAAGACCTTCCAGCGCGCCTTGCCCTGTTTGACGGGACCGCCGGCATAGTAGGATCCGGAAACCGTGCAGGACAGCATGTCCATTTCCCGAACGATGTTGATGTAACTCTCGTCCTTCACCCTTTCTTTCCTGAACGACAGATCGACGAAATGGCGCGGCGCCCGGAACTCCTGGACCTCGAAGGTGCCCGACGCCGATGTGCCCGCGTACTGGACCGTGATCGTATATGTGCCGAGGGGGAAATAGGACTTGAGGTCGATCGTGCCTGAGGCGGTCCCGAAGTCCGACAGGGGGAGTGATTTCGAAAGGACTTCCTCTCCCTTTGAGTTTGTCACGGTGAAGGCCGCCTGCCCGCCCTGCGGCGGCAGGACCGACCCGTCGCGGTATTCACGGACCGTCCCCTTGAAAAGGACCTGCTCGCCCGGCCTGTAGATGCCGCGCTCGGTGTAGACATGCGTCTTCGGGACGGGAAGCGGCTCACCCGGCGACGGGGACTGCGTGATCCAATCGGGCTTGATCGTCCCGTTCTGCCTGATCTCGACATATGTTGCGTCATCAGGCGAGGCGGCGACGATCAGTTCGATCTCACCGATCGACACGGGAGCGACGGTCACGCCGGAGCCGGTGATAGACGTCATGATCTTCGGCTCCTCGTTGTTGAGAAGCAAGAGGCCCTCTTCATCCGTGCTGCCCAGGGGAATAACGGACCCGTTTTTCAGGAAGGCGAAGAGCGGCACATCGCCCATCGCTTCACCGCTCCGCAGCGATGTCAGCCAGATGAGCAGGGAGTCACGGGAAACCTTGTACGTCATGGCCATGTCGGTTATCCTGAAGAGACGGACCGGCCCCTGGATTGCCCGGCCCTGCTCAAGGCCGCTGAGGGAAACGATCCCGACGGCGCCCTTTTCCTTGCCGGAACGGAAACCCAGGGGGACCGAGAATTTCTGGACGACATTCTTTTTACGCTCCGGGAAGAAGACCTGCCCGTCCTCGGCAAAGTCGGTCAGGAGAGCAGGGAAGGATTCGTCGATCTCGGCGAGACTCTTGCCCACGGTCTTCACGTATTCCCCCTTCAGCGATTCCCGGAGCCTGTCGAAGGTGAGTCCGGCCTTCATTTTGGCGATGGAGGAATGGATCAGGAGAGGCGGAATCCTGAAGGCCTTGACGCGCAGTTCGGCCACGTTCGTCACGTTGACATGGAGCATCTGCATGCTGTCCCTTTCGATGACGCTCTCCTTTTCCGCGAAGGCGACTTCCGGCGAGAGGTCGGGCATGACAAAGGAGTTCTTCGTTTTCCTATAGGGGTGGCCGCTGCAGACGGCCGAATCAGGCAGATTCACCGTATACTCCGTGGCTGCACGGAAATCACCCTTGATGACCGCCATGTTCCGCTGCGGCACATCCTCCAGCCACTGCATTCTCACGGGGGGGAATATCTTCAGCGAACTCCTCAGATCAGAGGCGGTGCAGGACGGGGAAAAGGTGATGGTCACCTTTTTTTCCTTGAAATCGGGCTGTATGCCCTCTATGGTGAAGGGCTCCCGGGTCGCCTCCTTTTGGACCTTCGGCTGCGGCGCCGGGGCCTTCGGCGTTTCTGCCTGGTTCTGCGAGACCGCCGGGGGAGGACTGACGAACTCAAAAAGGGCGGCCCGGGCACCTGCGGGCAGGAGAAACAGAAGAGACAGAGCAATAATCGTCGCGATCATGAACGTATCCGGCCAGACCCTGGCGATCCGGCATCCTGTTTCACATCTCATTCTTTCCTCCTCCTGTTCCCGGTTATTCCGGCATGCATGCATTATGCCTGCTTTCCAGTTGCAATGGAAGGGCAGGGCGAAGCGCTCTGAAAAACAGTTTCAGTGTCAGTGTGAGTGTCAGCAAAAGGTTCACCTTTTTTTCAGCCGTCAGCCTGATAGTGTCTTTATGGGAAGACAAAGGGTTCGCAGCACCGAGGCTTGTCGGCGCATACGCCCCGCCTTTCCGTAGGTTCGACTGCATCGTGACGATTTATCATTCGGAACGCAAATGATGGCATATGCTATAACATGTGCAGTCAGGCGGTCAACGGAAAAAGATGGCAGATTCAGGTTTTCGGGAACAAGCGGGATACCTTTTCCTGTGCCGCATGCGGAAAGAGTTTCACCGTCGCCTGTCCTCATTGCAGTGCCGCAGTCACCAGGCGGCAGATCGTCCTGAGTGATTTTCTGATCGGAGCCCATGCCGTCACATATGCCGATTGCCTGTTAACCCGGGACCTCGGAGTTTACAGGAGCAATTTCCCTGAACTCAAAATCGTGAACTCCGCATGATCCCGAATGCTTAATCTGATCACGCCCATTGAATTTCTATCGTGTTGTCTTCGTTTATCGCCGCCCCTGTTCCGAATCGCCCGCCTTCCCTGTCCAGAAGGTCCCTGAGCCAGAGGGCGTCTTTGCGTGACGCGCGGGTGATCCGGAAACGTTTCATCTGCGTCGGCGTCATTCCGAGCCTCAGCAGTTTGCCGGTCGATGGGTCGATCGCGGCAAAGTACATGAGGCCGAGGTCGCTCCGAAACGCCTCGTAGCCGCTTATGCCTTCGTAGTCCGTGAGCAGGTCTCCGCACCCGTACAGGACGAGTTTCCCCCTGTACACCTCTATGCCCTTCACATGGTGTGACGAATGACCGTGAACGACATCGATGCCTGCTTCGTCGATGATCCTGTGTGCGAACTCGACATGTTCACGGGGGATTTCATAGTCCCAGTTGCCACCCCAGTGAACGGAAAAGACGACGACGTCACCAGGATGCTTTATCTTCGTCACCTGCCCTTCGATCAAAGGTACCGTGTCTCTGGAAAGGTACTGCAGCAGGTTGACACCCGGCCTCGTCCCCGTGGCGGCCCAGCTTCGCGGTATGCCGCTCGTCGGCGATCCGAAAGAAAAGACGATCACCCTGCCTTTGCCGGAGAGGTCGACCACTGCGGGAGCGGCGGCATCTTTGAGGGTTTTTCCAGCCCCCGCAGTCTTCAGGCCTGCCTCTTTCAGCGTTTCGACGGTCTCTGCCAGGCCCTTTTCACCCCAGTCAAGAACGTGGTTGTTTGCGAGCACACAGACATCAATCCCGGCTGCCGTCATTGCAGGGATGTTTGCGGGACTCATCCTGTAATTTATCCCCTTGTCCGAATAGTCTTCGCTCGTCGTCACCGCGGTTTCGAGATTGATTATCCTGACATCAGGCTTCATCCTCCCGAATTCATCGAGGGCGTCACCCCAGATGTAGGAGAAATCGACCGGCTTGGGTATGGGGCCGTTCACCTCTTCCGCGAGATCCACGTAACCGCCGGCGCTTCTCATGTACCATTCATGAATGACGGGGTTGCCGGGATGGGGTAGCACCTGATCAATCCCCCTGCCCGTCATGACGTCGCCGCACATGAAGAGGGTGATGTGCCTCGGTTTCTCGGGGTCCGCCACAGTATATAGCCGCTTGCTTTCATCGCCGAGAATGACTTCTGCCTCCTTCCTCCCGGTCAGTACTCCCTGTCAACATCCTGAATTGAATATCCTATCGCTTTATAGCCTTTAAGTCTCTTCTCGTACATACGCACGAGCATGGAGATATTTGCGTCCACATAGTCGTAAATCCGGACGACCTTCTTGTTATTATGAAGGCGGTGAAGGCGTCCGGCATATTGCTGGAGCGTTCCCCGCCATGAAATCGGCATGGTCAAAAAGAGTGTGTCCAAACGGGCATCATCAAAGCCCTCGCCTATATACCTACCGGTGGCGATGAGCACCCTTTCTTCCCCCTCGGGAATCGAGGCCATCCGTTCGGCCAATGCCCTTCGCTGCTTCTTCCCTGCGCCGCCTTTAAGCACAAGGACGTTCCTGGCGAAACCTTTGAGTCGCTCTGCAAACTCATCAACGTGTTCCGTCCTCTCTGTAAGAAGAAGCGGTGAGCGTCTTTCCTCAAGAACACTAATAAGATCCTTAAAAATAAAGTCATTTCTTTGTTTATCCCGCATCATTGCCGCATAGACCGGCTGTATGCCGCCCTCGGCCGCGTCGGGCAGCCTGAAAGCCGTACGTCGCGGAATGACCACGTGTTCAAAGGGCCTTTCAAGTGCCTGACGCCTGTCATCCACCCGAAAGCGGATGGCCCCGCATTGCATTATGATGATGGGATGATGACCATCTTTCCTGATAGGGGTAGCCGTCAGTCCAATGACATATTTTGCCTTCATCTGCTTTAACACTTGCTCGAAGCTGAAAGCCGAAACATGATGACATTCGTCGACTATTACCTGACCATATTCGGCGACAAGGTCTTTGACCACACCCTTATTGTTCAGGCTTTGAATCATCCCCACATCGATAAAACCGGTCCTTTTATCTCGTCCGCCTCCTATCCTGCCTATGGAATCCACACTCAAGAATGTCTTCAGCCGCTCATGCCACTGGTCCATAAGGAGCCTTCTGTGAACAAGAACGAGCGTGTTTACCTTTCGCTCCGCAATAATGCATGCGGCCATTATCGTCTTGCCGAAGGCCGTGGGTGCGCTCAATACACCGATTTCGTGCTTCAAGAGCTCAGAGACTGCTTCCTCTTGCGTTGGGCGAAGCCGACCATTGAAACCTACCGCAATCGATATCCCCGAAAATCGCTCATCCCTGATATCAGCCCTGATACCGTGACACTTCAAAAGCTCAAGCACCTCATCGAAACACCCTCGGGGAAGCCCTATGTATCTGTCGAAATCTTCGGCGCAGGATATTATCCTCGGCTTGCCATAAGTCGACAGACGCATGGCCTGAGTCTTGTAGAAATCAGGGTTCTGGAAGGCGGCCAGACGTATAAGTTTGTTGATCATGCCTGCAGGCAGGTCTCCTTTTTCGATATAGACCATGTTTCCTATAATGACATCGATCTTCTCGGGGAAAGGTCCCTCAATTGTCTTTTCCACCTTTCTCCGCGATGGCGGAAGTGTCCATGGGTCTTCATTTCCGTCTTCAGTGAGGCTCATTCGGACACCGAGAATTTTCCCCTTACGCTGCGCTTCGTGCACAACGGCCTCAATCTCTTGTTTTGTCATTTTCCTGATGCCGGAAAGAAAAGCCCACTGATCGGGATAAGGATTGAAATCCTTATCGAGAAAAAGAGTGTTCCCCTTGTCTCTCGGTATTCTTTGGAGCGGAAGAGCGATAAGACTGCCAAAACCCCCTTTCGGCATTGTATCCTGACTTGGGAAGAACCTGTCATAAGAATCGAGGCCCAACCCGGGATGTTTTTCCATCGTATATGTCAGGATAGACGAACCAAGTTTCCGGGCCAGAACAGCCTGAATAGGGGAATCAAAGAATATCCAGGCATGTCCTCCGTTTCCAGAACGCGAGCTCTCAAACGCCGCCGGAACACCCATCGCCTCACAGGTCTGAAGAAAAGCCGCAGCGTCCGCCTTCCATGTGGTTTTGTCAAAATCTGAGGCCAGCAACCAGCAGGCTTCATCAGGAAGGAGGGGATAGACACCGATGGTGTGCTTCCCAGTCAGGTGATCTTGAATGACGTCGTTTGTTACAGGGAGAAGATCCCGGTTTTCGCAATCTGAGCACTTTATGTTCGGCTTGAGGCAGAGCGGTCGTTTCCACTCGTTAGCGCAGGCAGGAGAATAACCTGTTTTCCCGGTTCTTGCTTCCCATCTTACGGGATAAACGTCTTCCCGCCCACGGAAGAGACTGCGAAATAAAGTAATTTTATCGGCCGGCGATAGGATGTGCGTCGGAGGGACGTGAGGCTTCGCGGCCAGTCCCAAGAGTGACTTAAGCCTTTTGTTTTCTTCTCTGAGACGCGAGCATTCCTCAAGAGCCGTCTTCAGTTGTTTTGCGATGTCATCAGACACAATCGTTTTTTAAAACACGGGAATTCAAAATGCTACTCACCGACCTTGAGGCAAATTTCCCTTACAAACTCTTGCGACAGCCACAGTCCGGCATTTTGAAGCTTAATGAGGCTCTCCTTTACCGAGCTGATAATTCCTCTTTTCTTCGCAAGAAGGATCACGCCGACAGTACCGGTAAAAAGGCAACCAAGCGTTACAGCGCACTTCCTTGCCTCACGATCGTCGATAACTGCCCAGTGTTCAGACTGCTTCAACGCACAAGACAGCACAGAGCTCTCGCCGGCGCCAAGATCCCAAGCTATGACGGATGGCGGGATGACAATATCGGCTTCTACTTTCACACTCTGATGAGCGAGAAAAGGAGCGCAGGCCTGCGCGATATCATCTCTTGCGGTGATCTCTTTGATAACTGCGGCGGGCACGACAATGTCGGTGAATAATGCAGGAAGAATTCCTATAAGTCCGCTTTTGCCGAGGCAGATAATTGGAGAAGCATTGACGACAATGCGTTCAATCCGCATTACTGAGTTCTTTTTCCACTTCTTCAGCCGAGTATTGGAAAGGTGATACATTAAAACGTGCCAGCGAGAATATGAAATCAGCGCGATTGAGGCCCGCTATCTCGGCAGCCTTCTCCTGTGACACCATACCCAACTCGTACCACTTGATTGCTGCTGCCAAGCGCAGTTCCTTCGTAAATTCGGTCGGATCTTTACGAAGAGCGGAGAATGCGCCTTCAGGCATATCGAGTTTCAATTCAACCGTCATAATTACCTCCCCTAAGGTCCAGCCCTTCTTTACACAGTATAGCAAAATATCTCAACTCTCAACCTGACCAAACCCTGCTTCTGATCGCCCGAGATTGCATACCCCTTAAGACGGAATCTTGCAGGCAATTATCTTCAAAACCCGGAACCACTGCCCGCCGTTACGTTCCATAGAAACTTTGCGTCTCACAGGTGCACCACCGTGACGCCCTCGACGTTCTTGAAATGCTTCCTGTCAAAGGTATGGATCTCGTGCGCTCCCTTTTCCCGGGCGAATGAAGCGATCCAGGCATCCACAAGATCGACTCTCTCGGTCCTGTACCGCTTCAGGGCTGAACGGACGATCGCATCATCAGGGACTGTGAGACCGGGGGTATTCAGAATCGACTCGACGAGATCGGCGGTCTCCCCCGCCTCCATCCTATAGAAGCTCTCAAGCACCCAGACGAGTTCAGCGATGACAACAGAGGGAATTAAAATCTGGACTTCTCCTCTCCCGGCCTTTTTCAGGAGCGCATCAACAACCTGCGCCTTTCGCTCATCGTCATTGACAAGGTACCTGATGAGCAGGTTTGTGTCGATAACGATCCGTTTCGCCTTATCCACTCTGAGCGCTCTTTTTCCCGACGTGTTGTTTTGCCGTCTTTCTCATTTCTTCGAAGTCAGCACCCCTCTGCCTGTCTTTCAGAACTCCCTTAAAATCCTGAAGTGTCTTCGCCGTCTTCACAACGATTTTCTCGTCTTCCTTCTCGAAGATTACAATGCTTCCGGTCTCGATGTGGAGCAAGTCCCTCACCTCTTTCGGCAGAGTGATCTGTCCTTTGGATGTAACCTTGGCAAGCGCTGTCATCTCTTCTCCTTACTATATTATATCGCCTTACATATAATTATATGAAAGGCGATTATGAAAGGCAAGCGATTTGACAGGAAGCCCATCTCACCACCCCTTCAGTTGTGCAGATGCAATTTTCGGGTGCCGACATTTACGGCATCGGCAAATCAGGGCCCTTTCGGTGCATTCTTCTTCGGATCACTGCCCGGGAGAATTCCGCCCTCCATCACGTCGCAATCGATGAGGACGATGTCGGGCAGATCAGGGTCGTCTTTGAAGTGATAGTTTATTGCCACCCGGGCATAGCCGAGGTGTCTCCAGAGACTCCCCTGCCCCCTGTCCACCCATTTCCCGCCTCTCTTCATCTCCTGGTCGGTGCGAAGATTCACGATCTTGTACCGTTTCGTCTTTCCTGCCGTCTTGCCCCCCAGCACGAGGTTGCAGAGCCTGAAGATTTCCTGACTGAGTCCGCTCACATCCGGACATTCTCTCCGAACGGCATCGGCACAGGCATGGATCTTTTCGATGATGCCCGTCACAGTGTCTTCAGGATGCTTCTCGTAGGTCCCGTCTGAGTAATTGGGAATGTTCATTTCTCCTCCATCTCGTTGCCCCCCCGAAAAAGGCGGGGCTGGGGTGAATGCGCCGGAAACCTTGCTGCGGCGACACCTTCATCGTGACGTAAAACAGGGCATAAGCCGACGGTCGATGACACGAAGACGACAACCCCTGACCAAAATATTGTGCAGCCGGACTTTGTGGTGCAGCGATTTTGATATTGGGAAATCTCTTCTCTCTAATTTTATGAAAGGAAATTGTGAAAGGCAAGCAGGCTTTCGGGGGAAATATAATCCTTCCGTTACAGAAGACGACTTTTTAAGCTGATGGTCGACGACACAAAGAGTGGTCTCCTGAAAGACGAACCTGACAATGCTCATCGTCGCCTTCAGCAAGGCTTTGAGTCGCGTCGCCCCGCCATTCCATGCAACTGTGAGGGTACTATATTCATAAAAGGGGCCTACCCATGCTGTCATGTTGTTTTCTTCTTTCCCGGAACATGGTGTATTATAAGTGTAACACCATAAAAGTGAGGATCTCTATGCCGACAAAGAATCCGAGGATTAATGTAGTGCTTGAAAAGCCCCTTTATAAGAACGTTGAGCGCATTGCCAGGAGAGACGGCGTGTCTCTATCCCTGAAGGTGCGGGATCTCGTGAAGGAAGCCCTTGAGATGGAGGAGGACATCGCCCTCGCATCCATTGCCGGGGAGAGGGAAAAGACCTTCACCAGAAAGAAAGCCCTTTCTCATGATGAGGTCTGGTAGTGCCCTTTGAGCTGCGGTACCATCCTGACGTGAAGGATGTTGATATTCCTGCCCTCACTGCCAGCGCACGGGCCCGTATCAAACGGGCGATCGGGACACGACTGGCTGCCGCGCCGCATCAGTATGGAGAACCTCTCAGAAAGACCCTCAAGGGGTATTGGAAATTGAGGGTGGGTGACTACCGTGTGGTTTTCAGGATTGCCGGAAACGAAGTATGGATTCTGGGGATCATGGACAGGAAAGAAGTCTATGAAAAGATTGGCACGAGAAAGCCGCAGGGTTGACGCAGGAAGAACCCGCCCGGCGGCTCAAGACAAAGAAGACAGCTATCTCACGGATCGAAAACCATGCCGGGGATATCAAGATCTCGACACTGGAGAAAGTGGCCCATGCCCTCGGAAAACGTCTCGAAGTAAAAATCGCCTGAAACGGCCATGCCTAAGGTATAATTCACTATGAAGGAGGCAGCGGTTTTTTTGACTGCATCAAGACCGTGACAAAGAAAGAGCGGGATATATTTCTCTCTGAAGTCATGAAGGACAAAAAACTCAGGGAGGATCTGATAGACATCGCCATCGCTGAGGGCAGGTCAAAGGACAGAAGCAGGTCATTCAGGGATTTCCTCAAAACGCAGAAATAGGGAATGGCCATATATTCTGTCGGGATCGTTTTAGGCCACCGCAAAGAAATCTACAGTTCATTATGACAAAGAAGTTCGATAACGTATATCAGTTCCGGATAGAACTGCAGGAGATAAAACCTCCCGTTTGGCGGAGAATCCAGGTTCCTGAGACGTATACCTTTTGGGATTTGCATGTCGCCATTCAGGACTCCATGGGGTGGACGGATTCACACCTGCATGAATTTGCGATCAGGAATCCGAAGACCCGGCGTATGATAAACATCGGCTTCCCTGACGAGGATTTCGGACGAAAGGTTTCAAAGGGGTGGAAGAAATTAATAGCTGACTTCTTCAGTCCGCAAAATCCGGAAGCCGGATATACCTATGACTTCGGGGATGACTGGCAGCATATCGTAATATTGGAAGCGATCCTGCCCCGGCAGGCGGGCGTCAAATATCCGCTGTGTTTGGCTGGTGAGCGCTCCTGTCCCCCCGAGGACTGTGGCGGCATTCACGGCTATGAGGATTTCCTTGAGATTATCATGGACCCGAAACATGAGGAGCATGATTCGATGCTTGAGTGGGTTGGAGGAGAGTTCAGCCCTGAGCATTTCGATTGCTCCGGGGTCGTATTCGATGACCCGGCTGAAAGGCTGAAGAGCCTGGATGAAGATTTTTAAGATTTTCTGAAGTGTGTAGACTGCCCCTCATGCCTCGCTCTCCTTAGACCTTTATGTGCACTTCCGCTTGACAAGGGTTAACGTGTAGGTTAACATAGTCTCGTGGGCAAAAAAGCAATCTTCTACCGTACCGCTGATGGTAAATGCCCAGTGCGGGACTTTCTTGATTCGCTGCCGGGAAAAGCGGCGCAGAAAGCAACCTGGGTATTGAATCTGGTTGAGGACCTCGACGTTGTGCCGTCGACGTACTTTAAGAAGCTTGTCAGCACCGAGGAGATCTGGGAGTGCAGGATTCAGCTTGGCTCTAACGCCTACCGGATATTCTGCTTCTTTGACGGTCATTCCGTCGTAGTACTGACTCACGGATTGATCAAGAAAACCCGGAAAACGCCGCAGGGGGAGATCGAGAGAGCCGAGGCTTACAGAATGGATTATTTTCAGAGGAAGGTAGAGAAATGAGTGACCTTAAGAAATATGTTCAGGAGAGAAAGAAGAGGGACAGGGCCTTTGCCGAAGGGTATGACGAGGGCTACGAGCAGTTCAAGATCGGTGCGGTACTGAAGCAGGCCCGGGAGCAAGCAGGCCTGACCCAGGAAGAACTCGCCCGGCGGCTCAAGACGAAGAAGACAGCTATCTCACGGATCGAAAATCATGCCGAGGATATCAAAATCTCGACACTGGAGAAAGTGGCCCATGCCCTCGGAAAACGTCTCGAAGTAAAAATCGCCTGAAACGACGCCGATAAGGAGTGTCACGCGGCTGGAAAACGCCCAATTCAATAGGCCTTTGGGTCTTGACATTAAGTATAATCCAAATTATACTAATCGTGATTATACTCTTTTAGGGGCGGGATGAGATTCGTTAACAGAAAAGAAGAGCTTGAGATCCTGGAGAGGTTTTACAGGGAAGACAAATTCCATTTCATCCCGATCTATGGAAGAAGGAGGATCGGAAAGACAAGACTCGTCCAGGAATTCATCAGGGACAAGCCCGCCCTATACTTTCTTGCCGATAGCGTTGCCGAGCAGGAGCAGTTGAGAAACCTCGGCAGGGAAGCCGGTGCCTTCTTCGAAGATATCCTCGCCCGGCGGGGGTTTGATGACTGGCACCAGTTCTTCGACTACCTGAAGAGGAAGATCAACAAAAGGACGATCCTTGTCATAGACGAGTTCCCCTATCTCGTAAATTCAAACAAGGGCATTTCCTCCATTTTTCAGAAGGGCATTGACGAGCATCTTAAGGACACAAAGCTCTTTCTTATACTGATGGGGTCAGGCGTGGGGATGATGGAAAAAGAGGTGCTTTTCTATAAGGCCCCGCTTTACGGAAGAAGAACGGGCTCTCTCGAAATGAAGGAGATGGCATTCGACTGCCTGAAGGACTTTTTCCCCCAAAAGGACATGGATGAACTTGTGTCCATCTATGGCGTAACAGGGACGATACCGGCCTATCTTGAGAAGCTCGACCCCGAAAAGGATATATTCCACAATATCGAGGAGCAAATATTGAACAGGGGGACATTTCTCTATAACGAGGTCGAATACCTCCTCCGTGAGGAGTTGAGGGAGCCCCGGAACTATTTTGTGATTCTCAGGGCCATAGCACAGGGAAAGCGGAAGCTCTCCGAGATCATCAACGACACGGCATTTGAAAAGAGCCTTCTTTCACGGTACCTCGAAATACTCCGGAGCCTCCGGTTCATAGAGAAGGAAGTGCCGGTTACCGAGAAATACCCTGACAAAAGTAAGCTCGGACTCTATAGAATTCATGACCGGTTCTTTGAGTTCTGGTTCAAATATGTTTTCCCCAACAGAAGCAGGCTTGAGATTGGAAAAAGCGGGGAAGTGCTTCGGATGATAAAGGAGACCTTCGCCCGGCATCTCTCGTTCGCATTCGAGGATGTCTGCAAGCAGCACTGCCTTCAACTTATGCGGCAGGACAGGATCCGGTTTTCCTCGATAGGCAGGTGGTGGCAGAAGAACGAGGAGATAGACATCGTCGCCCTCGACGAGGAAAACAAGGAGATATATTTCGCTGAGGCCAAGTGGAGCAGGAAGCCCGTGGGCGTCGATATCCTGGATGATCTGAAGAGGAAGGCAGCCCTTGTCGAATGGAACAGAGAGAGACGGAAGGAGCATTTCATGCTCTTTTCAAGGTCCGGCTTTACTGATTCGATGACTAAGGCCGCCTCCAAGGAAGGCGTTATCCTGTTCAAGGGCGAGGAAGTTTTATAGGTTGACCTGAAATCAGAAGTGATAGGCGAAACTGTGGGAATATCAAACGCAGTAGACGAGAATTGTGTTGACAATCGGTCTTCCGGGTAAGCTGTTCATAGTATACTACGCGGCCACCCGCTCTTCAAAATCCTCGAAGACATATCGTTGATACAAGGGCAGCCCATCGACAAGACGGACTTTTCCCCTTCATTCGTCGCTCATCACTTCTCATGTCCCCGTTATGGACATGCCTGTCCGCAGGCTGTCACTTCCACATCTTCTCGTCTATCTTTTTAAAGTCCTCAACATTCTTCCGGAATTCAGCGAAATCCTTCCTGTCCCAGGTGCCGGCGAGGTGGTCCAGATCATGATAAATAACGGGGTACCTCTTCTTCTCAATGGCCGGTTATTACCTAAATCATTACCCATTTGACTGGATATTACCTAATTCATTATTTTTCTATCTTCTGCCAGCGGGCATTCTGTCCGCGTCCAAGACATTGTATCTTTTCAGCTGCCTGCATGTCTTTGAGTACATGCCGGATCATATCCATGCTTACTCCGGGACATTCCCTCTGAATATCAGCAACATGAAATGAACCAACGGCACGCATAATAGCGCCCGTATCCCGCCTGACGTCCCTGGAGGATGGTCTTCTCGTTGAAATCATATAGAATTATAACAGGAAAAGACAGACACGCTGAATCTTGCTGGAAACAAGACAGAATTTGACCGTCTTGCGGGGCTTTGCTGGAAAGGTGTTGGGGCCGAGAAAAAAGAGCCATATCTGGCGGACCAAAACAGTCGACATAAAGGAGCCGAATATGGCGAAATATGGTTGCCATCTCCCAGCATCTGGTGATCATCGCTATTTGCCTTCCTACAGCTCACATTTTTATAGTGCCTTCATGATAAAATGTGCTGCCATGCCTGATGAAGAATCGATATCGTCGAGACAGTGGCAGCTTCGGCCGTCATCATTGATTGGTTCATCATTAATGGATATTTCTACCCTTCCAAGGGATCTTCTATCGACAGAGAGTGTGACGCTTCATTAGAATGAGCATTCTTTTCCCGGTGGTCACTGCCGTTTCAAGGGCAGTTTTGCAGCTATACTTTCATGCTGTAAAGGGAACCATTCTCGCCATATACGGTTCCTCCATCGCCGGATTCGGTTCCTTTCCCGCGGCGCTAACAAAAGGCGCTGCGCCGATATGCGCAACCTTTGATGTGAATGGTGGAGCTGAACGGGATCGAACCGTCGACCTCTTGAATGCCATTTATTTTCAATCCGTTGTTAGATTTCAGCCAATGACCGACAATGCTTGATACTGCTTGAAAGAAACAATTAAGAAGGGATAACATCTTCGACGGTGTTATCCCTTCTTTTACCCTGTCAGGTATACAATAACTATACAAATTATATTAGCGATCAGTTTGCTCTTGATGTGCCTAATTGGTGATGAGTTTATTGACGAGTTAATCAGTGATATTGAGAAATTCTTTACATTCTTCATAAGATATCGCAAAGCTCCAATCGGTTATTTCATTCAGTCGCCGTGCTCCCCCTGGTAACATTCTGCCATTTCTTGTCTTGAAAGTCACATTAACGACACGTTTGCCTCTATCTTTTACATATTGAACGGCAGGGACATAATCTTGATCCCCGGACACAATAATCGCAGTATCATATATCTCTGTAAGCGTAATTAGATCGGTTGCAAACTTCACGTCTACCGCTTTTTCAGTTCCAAAACAATTGGTAAACAGATCATAACGAATAGCGCCTGCACGTCTAAATTCCACAGCATCGTGTTCTAGTGCGATTTCATTTTGTATTTTGTCCCAACCTTTAAACCGGGTCGTCATTTGGGCTTCCTTTTTCTTTAATGCCTCAGTCAATTCTTTCATTTTGTCCTTTCTATCTTCAGCTTCTAAGTCATCTAATATGTTCTTAAAAGGATCGTGTTTTGATAATATCTTATATAACATATCCGTCTTCTTCTCGGCATCCGGAAACTTGTAGGGGAAAAAATCAATATGTTGAACTACATACCAGTATGTTCTGATTCTTTCTCCATCATCGTGAACTTTTTTCACCAAGAAATCAAAAAAATCTTTCCATTTGGCTTTATGGGGCAAGTAATCACTTTTATTGAACCTTTCAAATAAGTCACAGATTGAATGCCGCAAATTTTCACCGTCAACAAATACGCAAACTCTTTTTCTCACTAAATATCCCCCATAAAATGAAAAGGCGAGAAGCAAGCAGCCTCTCGCCCAATAAATGGGTTGAAGACGCGCTCCAACCCCCTGATATCTTTTCACGTTATTCTAAAATTAAACCGCCTTTGTAGTCAAGATATTTTTTCTCCTCGTGCCTCTTCTCCTTGACTGCCTTCCCTTCTTCGGTTATGATTTGTAGATGAAAAGGAGAAGACCATGTGCATTAATTTGAACTGGAAGATACGATCAAAAGTAAAACCGGTGTCGACGGGCTTGAATAATTCACCAATTCCAGTTGAGATACGCCCATGAAAACAAGGATTAGTCTCCATTGGTTGGACATCACCATAATCGTTTTCTTGTTACTCATTGTTATGCCCCAAGCTCAAGCAGAAACATATAAAGGTATTGGCCCACTAGATTCTTTATCTGATTTGAAGGCCAAGTTTCCAGGTGCAACCTTCAAAAGAGAACATCCTGCATGGGCACAAGAGAATGACGTGATGTACTCAATTACCGGAGAAGGTATGAGTGGTACAATAGTCGTCAACTTTTATGATGATCGTCCTTATTGGCGTCAGCTTTTATCAGAAGAGCAAGATGAAACAAAGAAGGAGGCATTAAGGTCTCTGGCAAACACACCCGACGATGAAATCACAGTTTCAACGGTTCGTTGGGTTCCTGATTATCCATTTCCAGTGTCACGATTAATCACAAAATATGGCAAGCCTGACAGGAGTGATTTTTCAGAGGACAATTACCAGGCCTACAAGGAATGGACATCGAGAAGAATGCGAGCCTATCTGACGGATGATGCAAAAAATGTCATGCGTATAGACTTCGGTTTTACCGACAAAGAAAGGCAGGATGCATGGAAGAAGAAGTTCGGCTTTGTTCCGAATTCTTTATCAAAAGAGAAGAAAGGGAAGAAGAAATAGAATCCATCAGTATATACACTTTTCACGTTCATCTATAGGAGACTTTTGTGCCAACCCAGAACAGGACGTGTATCAGTGGTGGCAAGGGTTTTTCATAGTTTCATACTGACTAATTGCGAAGTCAGTCAAAAAGTCGCCCTAATCGTGCGAGGCCTTTCTCTATCTTTCTTTTTATCTTCACTCAAATATCGCCATGCTTGTCGGAAGTTTAATTCGGGTCGTCGCTTTATAAATATAGATTTCTTAATAAGGAGGGGACATGGAGAGTTGGTGGTGGAAAATACCTTTCGTCTTGGTTGCCGGCATAGAGTTGCTTCGACTTTTTCATAGGAAAGCCGTGGAGGCAGAGTTTGAGAGAAACGAGAAGTTTGCACCACCCTCAGCGCGACAATTACGGTGGCATATTCGTCATACGAGAGAGGACATAATGGTATTGGTAAAACTTGGTTACATAAATGCTGTTCTTTTACTCGGTATACTATTGGGTTCATAGGGTTGCGAACTGATTGCCCGTGACCAGGTAATGCATGAACAAGAAACCCGAAATCTGATGCAAGTTGCGAATGTAATGAACAATTCAGAAATCTTTTTTCTATGGAGTAATGACTAATGAAAATAGCAATGTTGACTTTAATATTCCTGACTATTGCCACTCCTCTTTTTTCAAAAGAAATTATTATTTTCACGGGCGTGCCTGAAATCAAAATAAGCGAGGGTGGACTCAATCGTGTGCCTGAAAAACTAACCAAAGACAAGGCGATCAAATTCAAATGTACTATCACAAAGATTGATGATAAATATTATTGGACATCAAGAGAGAACGTCGAATTAATCCCTATCGACAACATGGCATTCATTACTTATTGGGCAGTCAACGGTTCCGGATATATTCGTGTCGTTAAGCCTGAAATGGGAAAAGAAGTAAAGCAAATAGGGGCTATGGCTGGGGATCCGGAGGAAAAGTTTGACTATGTGGAACATTTATTGTTAGGGCTAAAATCTGTTACCTATTATGGAAAATCTACATAGGGGCCTTCTAAAAATAAATGGCTATGGCATGTTGGTCCCATCAAATTACTTGACTCCCATCTCCCTATCGTCTATGATTAGAAAAATGTTGTAGTAAGCAAATATATAATATTTGGCATCATGATCCTGAATATCCTGTTTCAAAATATTGATCCTCACATCATCTTTAGTGCTTTCGAGCACTTCCGCTATAGCTGAGTCTGAAAACAAAAGATAAAAACCCAATTTGGAAGTTAAGCATTGGCGTTAATGTGTCCATGTAGTAAAAGCAGCGCGATGAGAATAACGAGGAATATCAATAGTATTAGTTATTTATTAGTATTAATGTTGACCATTCTCGCAATTCATGGTTGTTCCCATCATGAAATAGACACTTGGGAGAAATGGTGCGAGAAAATGTCTGGCGTTGATCTCGAAAAGAAATATAACAAGTGGGGATTCTTTGCAGTCAGTTATAATGCAAATGCAATACGCAACGATTTTACAAAAAAATTTAATGACATTGTTGTTTCGGATATTGGTATTAAATATTTGGCTGGTGCGAAACCAGATTCTAAAGTCATACAAGAATTATCTCGCCTCAGAATGATTGGAGTTTGGTCTGAAGGGTATACGCTTCATATCGCCAATTCATTACTGATAAAAGATGACAAATTGGGAATAAATGAATTCAACGAGTTTGTGACGAAATTCAAATATTATCTTGACATCAAATCTATTCGTGACAGACTTGATGACTTCCAATATTGTTTATTTGGCACAATTAATTCTTTTTTTGATACCGTCGTCTTGCATGGGCCAGATGAAAATGATCGTATTGAGATAAAAGTTGATCATTCCTTTAAGAAATAACATTTAGGATTTATATTTTTTTCTGACATTCCAATAATATGTTCCCATTGCACAAAACCAATCGAATCAGCATCACAATTCTGCTTTCATTTATATTTGTATCCTTACTCGGCTGTGCAAAATTTAGAGAAGGAGAATGCATTCAAAATATTTCAGATGGCGGTATTTGGCGAATCACTTCAGTCAATCAGGGCGTCAAGTGACATAAGTATAAGCAATTAGTCATCACATTCAGAATTTCGCATGAGAAAGAAAAAAGAGATAAAATTTGATCCCGCTGATTACGACCTTTTGGACAAGGCGCCTTTGAGAAAATACATTGCAGCAATTCTGTTACGCAATGATGCTTTTATAGAAGATTGCAAAAGAGCTGAAAGCATGTCAGGAAAAGAAAAGTATCAGTACGAAATAGATTTTTATAGGAAATATAAAGTCTATAGTCCGTCATTAATTAATTTACAAGAAAACCACAACTTATTTATGAATACTGGAGTTAGTGCATATCGCATTTTGGGGTCGGTTGTCAATAGTGGACACCAAACCTCTCATGCTGCCTGTGCATTCATATGGTATGCTTTTTCAAAAGCAGCAGGTGAAAGATACCCAAGTCTTGCCTGCCGCCGCTGCCGATTGTAGAACACCTCGATATACTCGGTGATCTCCCGAATCGCCTCCTGCCTCGTCTTATACCGCCTGTGATGCACAAGTTCACTTTTCAACACTCCCCAGAAACTCTCCATCGGCGCGTTGTCATAGCAGTTGCCCGTCCCGCTCATTGAGGCATTCATCTTCAAGTGTTTCAGCAGCTTCCTGTAGTCATGCGCACAATACTGACTGCCCCGGTCAGAGTGGTGTATCAGCTCTGCAGGAGGACGTTTCGCCCAGATCGCTCGTAACAACGATTCCCTGACAAGGTTCTGTGTTATCCTCTCCCCCATCGCATACCCCACAATCTCTCCCGCAAAAAGGTCCTTATGCGCTGCAAGATATAGCCACCCTTCCTCCGTCGGGATATACGTGATGTCGCTGACCCACACGCGGCCCGGTGCCGTCGCCTCAAAGTCTTGCTGTAGCAGATTGTCCGCCACAGGTAACG
Organism: uncultured Nitrospiraceae bacterium; assembly: GCA_963705105.1. Taxonomy (GTDB): domain Bacteria; phylum Nitrospirota; class Thermodesulfovibrionia; order Thermodesulfovibrionales; family Dissulfurispiraceae; genus CAVPIW01. Next base: position 90,874 of record CAVPIW010000005.1, read on the forward strand.
TATGCCGCGAGTCCGTTGTGACCTTGAACCGCCGCTTTTGTTTGCACCGTATCCCCAATTTCCTGCGTATCCTCTTGATTCGGCTCACTCCTGCTTTCACCCCGTGGGCTGCCAAATCCTTCTGCAGACGCTCCGGACCATACGTCCCTCGTGTGCGCTCGTGTGCCGCCTGTATCTCGACCTCCAACCGCGCCTCCTCTTTGGCATGGGCGGACGCGGGCCGACTGACCCAGGCAAAATAACCGCTCGCCGATACATCAAAAACACGGCTCATAAACGGGATCGGATACTCGAGTCGCAATTCATTCATCATCGCGTACCTGGCTGCGACTCCCTCGCAAAGTACGCGGCCGCTTTTTTTAACAGGTCCCGCTCCATCCTCGTCTCTATAAGCTCTTTCTTGACTCTTGCCAGTTCCATCTCTATCTCGGTGAGGGGCCGATAGTTCTTGCCGATGTCCTTGAGTTTGCCGGCCTTATACGCCTTGACCCAGTTGCCCAACGTAGATGGCGGCAACGACAACCGATGGGCCACTTCAGGTAATGACATGCCTGTCTCCACAATCATCTTCACTGCTTCCTCTCGAAATTCCTTCGTGTACCGTCCTTGCGGAATCCCTTTCATTCTGACACCTCCGTCTTTCTTAGTTTACCGACTTTGGTGTCCACTTTTTCCATCCTACCTCACAATACTGACTGCCCCGGTCAGAGTGGTGTATCAGCTCTGCAGGAGGACGTTTCGCCCAGATCGCTCGTAACAACGATTCCCTGACAAGGTTCTGTGTTATCCTCTCCCCCATCGCATACCCCACAATCTCTCCCGCAAAAAGGTCCTTATGCGCTGCAAGATATAGCCACCCTTCCTCCGTCGGGATATACGTGATGTCGCTGACCCACACGCGGCCCGGTGCCGTCGCCTCAAAGTCTTGCTGTAGCAGATTGTCCGCCACAGGTAACGTATGCCGCGAGTCCGTTGTGACCTTGAACCGCCGCTTTTGTTTGCACCGTATCCCCAATTTCCTGCGTATCCTCTTGATTCGGCTCACTCCTGCTTTCACCCCGTGGGCTGCCAAATCCTTCTGCAGACGCTCCGGACCATACGTCCCTCGTGTGCGCTCGTGTGCCGCCTGTATCTCGACCTCCAACCGCGCCTCCTCTTTGGCATGGGCGGACGCGGGCCGACTGACCCAGGCAAAATAACCGCTCGCCGATACATCAAAAACACGGCTCATAAACGGGATCGGATACTCGAGTCGCAATTCATTCATCATCGCGTACCTGGCTGCGACTCCCTCGCAAAGTACGCGGCCGCTTTTTTTAACAGGTCCCGCTCCATCCTCGTCTCTATAAGCTCTTTCTTGACTCTTGCCAGTTCCATCTCTATCTCGGTGAGGGGCCGATAGTTCTTGCCGATGTCCTTGAGTTTGCCGGCCTTATACGCCTTGACCCAGTTGCCCAACGTAGATGGCGGCAACGACAACCGATGGGCCACTTCAGGTAATGACATGCCTGTCTCCACAATCATCTTCACTGCTTCCTCTCGAAATTCCTTCGTGTACCGTCCTTGCGGAATCCCTTTCATTCTGACACCTCCGTCTTTCTTAGTTTACCGACTTTGGTGTCCACTTTTTCCATCCTACCTCAAGAATTATTACATGAAAGCATTGGCTCTGATTAATGGTGAGTATAAGAAATACATTTAACCCCTAAATAACTATCCCCCCTTATTTTCTTTAAACAACCTGCTTTATCATTCGTGCCTTCCAGTATGCCCTTTGAATAAAATCAAGGCATGATAAAGAACAACGAGCAATCGGAAAAGCTCTACACAACTTTAGATGCTTACCAAGCCGGATTCTTAACCCTCAGAGGATTTATCCCCAAGCTTATTGACCAAAACAGGAAGATCGTCTTTGTCTTCATCCAGTCAGACGACCTTTTAAGAGAACTTTCCGAATATAACTCGGGTGCAATTGTTGAAGCATCCAAGTTCGCATTTGCAGTAAAGACTTTAAAGAGCCAGATCCATTCAATGAGAAGGGGAAAAGAAGAAGTCAATGCGAGCGAAAAATACAAAAAGTTGGATTAAAGGTGGCTTCGTTGCTATTACCTTTGAACTGATGGACAGTAAGGCATTCAGAGTCATGAATGCATCGGCCTTGAAGGCGTTTATTTTCTGCATGAGAAAGGTAAAAATTGACGATCCTATCGACAGGTGTTGGGGCCGAGAAAAAAGAGCCATATCTGGCGGACCAAAACAGTCGACATAAAGGAGCCGAATATGGCGAAATATGGTTGCCATCTCCCAGCATCTGGTGATCATCGCTATTTGCCTTCCTACAGCTCACATTTTTATAGTGCCTTCATGATAAAATGTGCTGCCATGCCTGATGAAGAATCGATATCGTCGAGACAGTGGCAGCTTCGGCCGTCATCATTGATTGGTTCATCATTAATGGATATTTCTACCCTTCCAAGGGATCTTCTATCGACAGAGAGTGTGACGCTTCATTAGAATGAGCATTCTTTTCCCGGTGGTCACTGCCGTTTCAAGGGCAGTTTTGCAGCTATACTTTCATGCTGTAAAGGGAACCATTCTCGCCATATACGGTTCCTCCATCGCCGGATTCGGTTCCTTTCCCGCGGCGCTAACAACAGGTTCAAATACCATTTCTCTCTTACATATCCAGAGGCGAAGAAACAGGGACTAACAGACTCTACTTTTTACCGTGGAATGAAACAACTCCAGGAGTTGGGTTTTATTGATTGCGTGATGAAAGGCGGACTTGATAACGGCATAAAAAAGCCGACGATTTATCGATTATCTCAGAGATGGAAAGATTATGGGACTCAAGACTTCAAGAAACTGCATGACGGATATTGTGAGAAAGTACATGGCTAAGGCTCGCTCTTTTTGCATCAGCCAAAATGAAAGTGATTTCACTTCCAGAAGAGAAGTGATTACAGAGGCACAAGAAATAATCACTGTCAAAACGAATGTGATTTTCACCCTCTTTCTTAAACTTCTGACTTCCAAAAAGAAAGACTTATCTATATTTAGCCAGACCATATATGTTTTTAGATCATGCATTTCTAAATCAGGTGGAGGTATCTGATCATGCAAAAACTGGGGTCGGTTGTCAATAGTGGACACGAAACCTCTCATGCTGCCTGTGCATTCATATGGTATGCTTTTTCAAAAGCAGCAGGTGAAAGATACCCAAGTCTTGCCTGCCGCCGCTGCCGATTGTAGAACACCTCGATATACTCGGTGATCTCCCGAATCGCCTCCTGCCTCGTCTTATACCGCCTGTGATGCACAAGTTCACTTTTCAACACTCCCCAGAAACTCTCCATCGGCGCGTTGTCATAGCAGTTGCCCGTCCCGCTCATTGAGGCATTCATCTTCAAGTGTTTCAGCAGCTTCCTGTAGTCATGCGCACAATACTGACTGCCCCGGTCAGAGTGGTGTATCAGCTCTGCAGGAGGACGTTTCGCCCAGATCGCTCGTAACAACGATTCCCTGACAAGGTTCTGTGTTATCCTCTCCCCCATCGCATACCCCACAATCTCTCCCGCAAAAAGGTCCTTATGCGCTGCAAGATATAGCCACCCTTCCTCCGTCGGGATATACGTGATGTCGCTGACCCACACGCGGCCCGGTGCCGTCGCCTCAAAGTCTTGCTGTAGCAGATTGTCCGCCACAGGTAACGTATGCCGCGAGTCCGTTGTGACCTTGAACCGCCGCTTTTGTTTGCACCGTATCCCCAATTTCCTGCGTATCCTCTTGATTCGGCTCACTCCTGCTTTCACCCCGTGGGCTGCCAAATCCTTCTGCAGACGCTCCGGACCATACGTCCCTCGTGTGCGCTCGTGTGCCGCCTGTATCTCGACCTCCAACCGCGCCTCCTCTTTGGCATGGGCGGACGCGGGCCGACTGACCCAGGCAAAATAACCGCTCGCCGATACATCAAAAACACGGCTCATAAACGGGATCGGATACTCGAGTCGCAATTCATTCATCATCGCGTACCTGGCTGCGACTCCCTCGCAAAGTACGCGGCCGCTTTTTTTAACAGGTCCCGCTCCATCCTCGTCTCTATAAGCTCTTTCTTGACTCTTGCCAGTTCCATCTCTATCTCGGTGAGGGGCCGATAGTTCTTGCCGATGTCCTTGAGTTTGCCGGCCTTATACGCCTTGACCCAGTTGCCCAACGTAGATGGCGGCAACGACAACCGATGGGCCACTTCAGGTAATGACATGCCTGTCTCCACAATCATCTTCACTGCTTCCTCTCGAAATTCCTTCGTGTACCGTCCTTGCGGAATCCCTTTCATTCTGACACCTCCGTCTTTCTTAGTTTACCGACTTTGGTGTCCACTTTTTCCATCCTACCTCAAACCTACTCCATTAAAAGCAATCCGTTCAAGGTGTGTTGCCTGTTCGGGGTTTGAGTTGAAGAGAGTAAGAGAGTGTCCTTTTGACGGCATAGAAGAAAAATTCTGCCCGCTCTACCCTCTCAGAATGGGTAAGGGGTGCAGAGCAACCCTGAAACAAATCAGGGCCTATTGTCTCTGGTGTTGCCTGGATCAGAAGCATGAGGTGAGATTATGCCCTGCTGTATCGTGTCCATTACGGGAATACAGGTTTGGCAATCGTCCCAAGAAATGCGTTCCATCGCCCGAAATCTCGACGACAGACGGCATTTCAGAGGAGAACGCACCGACTTTGATAGATAGATCATGACGGGAGGTGGATTAATGAAAATAGGGGCCGTTCAGAAAAACTCACAGGAAGAAATAAGGGTCACAATCCAAAACTATCAGGGCACGGATATTATCGATCTGAGAACCTACTGGCAGAATGCGGAAGGCGATTTGATACCAACGAAGAAGGGGATTTCCTTGACCTACCACGTTGTTGAGGATGTTATTAAGCTTCTGCAGAAGGCTTTCAAGAAGATGCCGGAACCCGCAGTCGTGACCGACGATGAAAACCTCTCGATGAATGACATTCTCGGAATGCTGAACCGGCTGTGAATATTCTTATATTCTTTTTTGGACGCAGCCACGGTTACCGGTAATGGTGATGACTGAAATATACGGCATGGATATAACCATGAAATTCATATACTTCCATCGTCAACTTCATCAAGCTGCAGTTGTTGAGCTGGTGATGCATACCCCCCTTTTATTTTTTCGCAACAGACAGGCGTATATATAGCTATATATACGGGGTATTTTGTCCCCCCTGGGGGGCAATAGGGGGGGATAATAATATCAATGCCTTTTGTTATGAAAGTATCGGCAGGCAAAATAGTTAAAATTTGCGAAGGTCAAGTCCAATGGTAGGGGGTGGCGGGGGTGGTAATCTCATGGTAATCACGGTAACGTTCTTCTGCTAAAGGGATCATGAAAACGACTCTTGAATCGGAAGATATCCAGGCGATAGCGGCGGCTGTGATGGAAATGCTATCCCCCATACTTTCCGCTAATGGCAAGCAGGCCCAAAAGGATACCATCTTAACGCCTGAAACTCTCGCAGAATACTTACAGGTCGATACCTCATGGGTCTATAAGCAGGTGTCGTTGAAGACAATCCCCTATTTCAAGAGCGGGAAGTATACCAGATTCAGGAAAACCGCCGTAGACAAATGGATTGAGACACAGACTGTGAAGCCGATCCCCTTCTCAAAGACGGAAACACGCACAGGGTGAGCACTTGATAGCACATCAAGGGAATAGTCTGCAAACCCATATAAAATCAAGGGAATCAAAAAGCTGTATAGTTAATCGTATAGTTGACAATCTCTAACTTAGTTAGATATAATTTAACCATGAAGAACTGGTCGCCTGAAGAGATTAACAACCTCAGAGGGAAATACAAACTCTCCCAACCCGCATTCGGCAATCTCTTAGGCGTATCGGGGAATTATATCTATCTCTTAGAAAAGGGGGTGAAGACACCGAGCAGGACTTTACGGCTGTTACTGAACTGTGTAGAAAGACAGCTCAACGAGAAAGAGAAAGGAGAAAAGAAACATGGCAAAAGGAATCTATAAGCGTGGCAATGTCTACTGGATTCGTTATGCCGGTCTTGACGGGAAGATGGTCTTTGAATCTTCCGGCTCTGAGAAATTCAGAGAGGCAGAGGCCCTGCTAATCAAGCGGAAGCAGAATATCAAAGAGGACAAACAGCCTGAGATCAAGAAGATTGCGAATCATACTTTCTATGAGCTTGCGGCTGAATATATCAAATGGGCGGAAAGACAGAAATGCTTCAACAGCAAGATCCATTTGATCAATCAGCTTGCTCGGGCTTTCGGCAGTTTTCCGCTCAGGCGATTCAACACAATGATGATTGAGCAATACCAGACAGAGCGGTTACAGAGAAATAAACCAGCGACTGTGAACAGGCTGTTTGCGACCATCTCCCACATGTTCACGAAGGCGGTTGAATGGGACATGGTTGAAGAGGAAACCCTGAAACGTATCAGGAAGGTTAAGCTATTGCCGGAGAATAACAAGCGATTAAGGTATCTGTCGAAAGAACAGTGTCAGGCTTTGGTTGATGCCTGTGATCCTCATTTACGGCCCATCGTCATTACAGCCCTTAATACCGGATGCAGGAAAGGCGAAATCCTGTCTTTGGAATGGGAAAAACACATCGACTTAAGGCACGGATTTATTACTCTCGACAAGACCAAGAACGGTGACCGCCGCGAAATCCCCGTCAACGAGACAGTGAGGATCACATTACAGGGGATTACAAGGCGTCTGGACATACCCTTTGTGTTCTTCGATCCGTCCGCCGGGAAACGTTATCAGGACGTTAAGAGGAGCTTTAAAACGGCCCTGAGAAGGGCAGGGATTAGGGATTTCAGGTTTCACGACCTGAGACACACCTTTGCAAGTCATTTGGTCATGGCGGGCGTTGACCTTGCGACAGTGAAGGAACTTCTGGGCCATAAGGACATCAAAATGACCCTCCGGTATGCACATCTTGCACCGGCACACAAGCTGAAGGCCGTGGAGATTCTGGACAGAACCCTGACTGATAAGCCGACTGTACAAAAACTATACAGTCAGGCAGCAGGGGGAGAGTTTTAATGGCAGGCAAGTGGTTGGTTTCTAAAAGTGGAGCTGAACGGGATCGAACCGTCGACCTCTTGAATGCCATTCAAGCGCTCTCCCAACTGAGCTACAGCCCCGATAACAAAGTAAAGAATATCATCCGGCGCCTTTAGTTGTCAAGGACAGGGGGTTTTGCTATGATGATACATATGGGCACCAGAGTGGTCTGCGGGGGGACCTTCGATCACCTTCACCCCGGTCATGTCGACTTCCTCAAACAGGCGAAGTCCCTCGGCGACGAGCTCATCGTCATCGTCGCCCGTGATGCGACGGTGAAGAGGATAAAAGGGTTCTATCCGACCGACGACGAGGATCGGAGAAAGGATAATGTCGAGAAGACGGGCATCCCCGATGCCGTCGTCCTCGGCAATCTCGACAGGGACATATTCCAGATCCTCGAGGAGCTCCGTCCCGACGTCATCGCCCTCGGCTACGATCAGCGCGTGTCCGAGGAGGAGGTCCGGCGGCGGCTTCCCCAATGCACGATTCATCGTCTCGCCTCGTTCCGGCCCGAGAAATATAAATCGTCCTTCTACCGCGGCAAGGCGGAGCTGCCGTAAAAGCCCAAAAAAAAGGCCCCGGAAAGAGGGGCCTTTTTTTGTCAGAGAGCGTCTTAGAACTTGATCGGGTTCGCGAAGAGCAGGATCAGGACGACGACGAGGGCATAAATCGCGAGAGACTCGATCATGGCCAGACCGATGATCAGGGTCGTCGTGATCTTACCGGATGCTCCGGGGTTCCGTGCGACACCCTCACAGGCCTTGCTCAGACCGATACCCTGTCCAATGCCGGTACCGAACGCGCCGAGACCGATAGCGAGACCACAGGCGAGGACGAGCATTGCATAGTATCCAGCCTTGCCGGCTGATGCGCCAGCCTCCTCTGCTGCAAACACGAAGGTTGCGCTGAACGCGAGGACGAGGACTGTTAATACGGTCAGTGAAAGCATTTTTCTCACTTTTTCTTCCTCCTTTCTATGAAATATGGGTTAGTGCGCCTCCTCGACAGCACCGGCGAGGTATAAACACGACAACAGCACAAAGACGTAAGCCTGAATAACGCTTACGAGCACGCCGAGGCCGAGGATGGCGACCGGGATAATAGCCGGTGCCAGGATGGCAAGAATGAGAAGGATCATGTGTTTTGCGACCATGTTCCCGAAAAGCCGGACCGAGAGTGTGACAGGTCTCACGCAGTGACCGATGAGCTCGATGAAGAACATGAGAATCATGAGCGGGATGGCCGCGACCGACCTGATGGGACCGACAAAGTGATAGATATACTTTCCTCCATGGACCTTGAAGCCGTAAAACTGGTAGACCAGGAAGACGGGCACTGCCATGGATGCGGTCATGTTGATGTTGCTCGTCGGCGAGTCGAATCCCGGAATGAGGCCGAAGAAGTTACAGAGACCGATATAGAGGCCCAGCGTGCCGAGAAGCGGGTAGAACGTTTCCCCCCAATGATGACCTATATTTGATTCGGAGAGGGTCAGGAAGAACTCGGCGATGGCCTCCATGACATTCTGGAGCCCCTTGGGGATGAGGGCAAGCTTGCTCTTGACGGCGAGGGCGACGCCCGTCAATATGCCCATCGCCAGCCAGGAATAGGAGACATAGGGCGGGACACTCGGTATCAATGTACCCAGGAGAGACGGTGATTCCACGGCAATCCTCCTTTATAAAATAGAGACGTATAAATCGGGTAAGGATGCAGCCCTGTCCGTTTTGGACACCAGTATCTTAATGAAAATGACTCCAAATGTCAAGGCGACGGGCTACTAAATTTTTTTATCGGTTCATAAGATAAAACTTATTATTGACGATCTTGTAAAAAGTCGTCATACCCGCGAAGGCGGGTATCCGGAGTATAAATAACTACCTGAACGGACTGGATTCCCGTCTGCACGGGAATGACGGATAAGCCCTTTACGGGACTTTTTACGAGGTTGTCATTATTAACCCGGCAATTAAACAGATTAACTCCACTATGCTTTGTCATTCCGGCTCGTCCGGAATCTTTCCATATTTCAGAAGGATTGCCGACGCCCCCGCATCAAGTGCGGGGTTGCGGCAATGACAGCGGTACAGATATCCAGCTGCCGAGGTAATTACTTTAACCCTCAGCGCAGCGCCTTATCCGAGATGTCCTTACGGTAATGCATACCGTCGAAATGGATCTTTGCGATGGCCTCATAGGCCTTCGCCTTGGCCGCCCTTGTGTCCGCGCCGAGAGCAGTGACGCCGAGGACCCTGCCCCCGTTCGTCACGATTGCATCGTCCCTGAATGATGTGCCTGCATGGAAGACAACGACATCCTTCATCGCTTTGACCTCATCGAGCCCGCTGATGACCTTGCCCTTTTCATAGGCGCCCGGATAGCCCTGGGATGCGATCACGACGCAGACGGAGACGTCGTCATTCCATTCTATGCGCACGTCGGAAAGTTTTTCTTCGGCAATGGCCATGGCGATCTCGAGGAAATCCGATTTGAGTCTCGTCAGCACGGGCTGCGTCTCCGGGTCTCCGAGCCTGCAATTGAATTCGAGCACGTAGGGTTCACCCTTGTTGATCATGAGCCCGGCGTAGAGGATGCCCTTGTATTTGATGCCGTCCGCTTTCAACCCGTCCATGGTGGGTTTCAGGACCCGGGACATCACCTTTGCCGTGACCTCGTCGGTGAGAACCGGCGCGGGGCTGTATGCGCCCATGCCGCCCGTGTTCGGGCCTTCGTCATTGTCGAAGACGCGCTTGTGGTCCTGGGAGCTGACCATGGGAACAATCGTCTGTCCGTCGACGAAAACCATGAATGACGCCTCCTCACCCTGGAGACACTCCTCGACGACGACCCTGTTGCCCGCATCGCCGAAGACCCGGTCTTTGATGATGAGCTTCAGTGCGTTGAGGGCCTCGTCGACGGTGGCGGCGACGAAGACCCCTTTCCCCGCCGCGAGACCTTCGGCCTTGACGACTATCGGCGCGCCCTTCATCCGTATGTAGTCCTCCGCCTGGTTATAGGAGGAAAAAACTTTGTATTCCGCCGTCGGGATGCGGTGGCGCCTCAGAAAGTCTTTTGAAAAAACCTTGCTCGATTCGAGCTGGGCCGCTGCCCTCGTGGGTCCGACGATCTTCCTCCCCTCCCTCTCGAAGACGTCGACGATACCCCTTGAGAGCGGGTCCTCAGGACCGACGATAGTGAGATCGACCCACTCATATTTCACGAAATCAACAAGCGCGTCAAAATCGTCGGGGACGACCTCGATGCATTCAGCCAGATCGGCGATGCCGGCATTGCCCGGTGTGCAGTATATCTTGTCGACATATTTCGACTGTGACAGCTTCCAGACGATTGCGTGTTCCCTTCCCCCGCCTCCGATCACGAGCACTTTCATGGTCCCTTCTCCTCTGTTCTTTTTACGAGCCAATACACGATTCCCAGCGCAAGAATGCCGGCAATGAGATAATAAATGACCTCGGGTTTTTCATGCTTCAGCATGGCGATCATGGCCTCCCGGATCGTCGATACGAGGGCGACGCCGATGAAGACACTGATGAAAAACTTCCCTCCCTTGAGGTGCCTGATCTCGGTGTTCATGAGCTCTATGACGACCCAGAGCATGAGCAGCGAACCAAGAGAGGTGATGATGCCATATTCCATGCCGCCCGTGAAGAGCTTGTAGGAATCGAAAACGAAGAGCCCGACAACTCCCAGGGTCAGGCCGATGAGGCAGAGCACAAGGACGACGTTCATCATCTTCGAAAATATCTCGGCGAAATTGATAACGGCGTACTTCACGCGGTAGGCGGGAGAGTAGCTCTTGAGCTCCTCTTCAATATACGAGGACATCATGATGTCGAGGTTGATGTCAAGGATCTTTCCCAGCGAAATGAGGCTCCGCGTCCGCTCCTCGGCGTCTTCGATATGGGTATTTACGATGTCGATGCAGACATTCCTGATAATGTTCATCGCCCTTGTCATGAAGTGGGAGTCGACGGCGACCCGCCTGTGGGCCTGACCGATCCTGATTATCCGCTCATGGTACAGGCTGGTGTAACTGCCGGAGAAGAGGTCCTGAAACCAGTTCTTCTGGAGGTTCAGGATATGGTTTCTCTTCGTCTCCTCGGGAAAGAACTGCGCCGCCTCGGGCGTCTGGATGATCCATCCGTGCAGGGCGTCGATCACCCTGTCGGTATGGTCCAGCAAGAGCTGTCCGAGCGAGACAAGGCGCTCCTCGTCGTCGGCCGTAAAACGGTAGTGTGCCTTGATTTCCTTGAATGATCTCATGGGGGACGAAGCGGCCGGTCAGACGGCCGGGTATCAGCCCTCGACGATCTTCGTCAGGTATTCCGCAATGCGCGTATCATAGCGCGACGTGTGGCGGAAGACCTTCAGGGCCAGGCGGAGCTTCGTGTCCCTGCCGATGGCCCCTCCCGAGGCCTTCATCTCGGCGATGACGGCGCCGTAATCCGCCGGGTCGACGACAACGGCGACGTCCTGGTAGTTCTTGGCCGCCGCCCGGATCATCGTCGGTCCGCCGATGTCGATGTTTTCGATGGCGTCCTCGAGAGTGACGCCCGGCTTGGCCACCGTCTCCTCGAAGGGATAGAGATTGACGACCACCATGTCGATCGGCTCGATGCCGTGCTTCTTTACATCCTCATTGTCCTTTTGCGACGCCCCTGCGGAAAAGGATGCCGCCGTGGATCTTCGGATGGAGGGTTTTCACCCTGCCGTCGAGCATCTCCGGGAACCCCGTGTGGTCCGCCACCTCGCGCACCGGGATGCCTGCATCGCGAAGGGATTTCGCCGTCCCCCCCGTTGAGAGGATCTCCACGCCGAGCCCGGCCAGTTCCCTGGCGAAATCGACGACACCCGACTTATTCGAAACGCTGATGACCGCTCTGCGCACCATTCACTCTCCTCCTTCGCTGACCTGTCCCGGGAATCCACTCTCTGAGGGACATCCCCGGTCTTACGACTTCTTCGATGTGACGGCGAAAAAGCCCGTGTAGACAGGCTTGACCCTCGTGCTCTTGCACTTCCCGCACTTGATCTTCTTCGTCTCCTTCTCCTTGACACTCATCACGAGGGAAAAGGTCTCTCCACACTTGTCACACTTGTAATCATAGATCGGCATGGCCTCCTCCTTTCGGTCGTGTATACCCTATCGTTGAATCCGTCCTCCGGGAAGGCGGGGTGTATGCGCCGAAAACCTTGATGCGGCGATACGGTAACCGTCACGGAAAACGACGTCAATCCGCATGGATACAAAAAAAGGACTTTTCCCGACACTCACACTGTCACTGAGACTATTTTTCAGAATGCGTCGCCCCGCCCTTTCATGCAACTGCAAGGTTTACCAGCTGACACGTTCAATTGTATCACAGGACGCCCCTCTCTTTGAGACTCACGTACCTGCCCTCGCCGACGATCACGTGGTCGAGGACGGCGATACCGACGATATCTCCCGCCGACTTCAGCCTCTCCGTCGCTGCGATATCGTCGCGGCTCGGCTCCGGGTCTCCGCTCGGGTGATTGTGCACGAAGATGACGGCCGCCGCCGATTCCCGGATCGCCGCCGTGAAGGCCTCCCTGGGGTGCATGAGCGAATTACTGAGAGTGCCCTCGGAGACACGGGACTCCCTTATGAGACGGTTCTTCACGTCGAGCAGCAGCGCGTAGAGAGACTCCTTCCTCACGTTCTTGAACCGCGATGCGAAGTAGTCATACACATCCCTGCCCGATGAAAAGACGGGACCCGTCCGCGCCGGTCCGGCCATGAGACGTCTGCCGAGTTCAAGTGCCGCCTTGACCTGGGCCGCCTTCGCCGTTCCGACGCCTTTCTCCTTCTTCAGCTCGCCGAACGTCGCCACGTCGAGGTTGTCCAGGCCTTTCTCCAGCAGGTGGAGTGCGAGGGCCATCACGTCCCTGCCTCCTCCGCCGGTCCTGAGGAGGATCGCAAGGAGTTGGGCGTCGGAGAGGTTCGCAGCGCCGTACCGCTCCAGCCGCTCCCTCGGCCTTTCATCCGCCGGCCAGTCCCTGACCTTCCTGCCGGGCATACCCCTTACTTCACCCTCGCTCCCCGCTTCACGTCCCTGTCGAGGGAGAGGATGGAGAGGGTCCCCTGGTCATCCGTCGCCGCGAGAAGCATGCCCTGGGACTCCACACCCATGAGCTTCGCAGGCTTCAGGTTCGCCACGACGACGATCTTCTTTCCGATGAGATCGTCGGGACCGTAGGACTTGCCGATCCCTGCCACGATCTGCCTCACCTCGCCGGTATCGACGGTCATCCTGATGAGCTTGTCCGACTTCGCCACCCGTTCCGCCGTCAGGACCCTGCCGACCTTCAGCTCGAGCTTCCCAAATTCTTCGATCCCGATCAGCTCCTTGCCGGCAGCGTCGCGCTTCTTCTCCGCAGGGGAGTCCCCGCCCCGCTGACTCTCTCCCTGTGCCGGTTCGATCTGCCTTTTTATGTCCTCCCGTTCAATGCGGGGAAAGAGCGCGTCGCCCTTTCTGACGGGTTTTCCCGGGGTCATGCCCCCCCATGCCGAGGCCTGATCGAATGCAATACCGCGGATCTCGCCGTCAAGACCCAGTTGTTCCCAAAGCTTCTGCGTCGAGTCGGGCATGAAGGGATGGAGGTAGATCGCCAGAAAGCGCATCGATTCGAGTGCTGAGTAGAGCACAGCCTTCAGCTCTCCCTCTTTCTCCCTGTCTTTTGCAAGAAGCCAGGGCGCAGAGGAATCGACGTACTTGTTCGTGAAGGAGACGAGCTTCCAGACCGCGTCGAGGGCGCCGTGGAAGTCCAGGACGCGCAGGCGATCCTCGATTTCTTTCCCGATGGACTCTGCAAGGGATTTTATTTCAGGCACCTCCCGGGTCTGCTCCGGCACGATACCTCCGCAGTACCGCTCAACCATGGTCAGAATCCTGCTGGCGAGATTGCCGAAGTCATTGGCGAGCTCGGTGTTGATGCGCTTCACCATCGCCTTTTCCGAGAAATCGCCGTCCAGGCCGAAGGGCACCTCCCTGAAGAGAAAGAACCTGAAGGCATCGAGCCCGAACCGCTGCGCAACGCCGCCTGGATCGACGACGTTGCCGATGGACTTGGACATCTTCTTTCCCTCGACCTTCCACCAGCCATGGGCGAAAATGTTCACCGGCAAGGGGAGGTCCAGGGCCATGAGCATCGTCGACCAGTACACGGCATGGGTGATCAGGATGTCCTTGCCGATGATGTGGTGGTCGGCGGGCCACCAGGAATCGTTGATAATGAAGGGCTCCGGCACTGTCTGATCGTCCCTGCAATCGGCCGTATCCGGCGAGAGGTAGGCCGTCGCCGAGATGTAGTTGACGAGGGCGTCGAACCAGACATAGGTGGTATATGCGTCGTCAAAGGGGAGGGAAATACCCCAGGCAAGCCGGTATTTCGGCCGTGATATGCAGAGATCGCCGAGGGCGTTGTTCCGCAGGAACCCGAGCACCTCGTTCCGCCTCGTTTCGGGCAGGATGTAACCGGGGTGCTCCTCGATGTGCTTTATCAGCCTCTCCTGGTAACGGGACATAAGGAAGAAGTAGTTGTCCTCCTTGATGCCCTCGACGGCCCTCCCGCAGTCGGGGCATGCCTGTTCGAGAAGGTCCTTCTCGGTCCAGAACCGTTCGCAGGGCGTGCAGTACATACCCTCGTACAACCGCTTCTCAATGTTGCCGTTCGCCCAGAGGCGCCGGAGAAATTCCCGGACGATTTCGGTGTGATTTCTGTCCGTCGTCCTGATGAATGCGTCGTTCGTGATCCTGAGCGTCTGCCAGAGATCCCTGAAGTTTTTGACCATGCGATCGGCATGCTCTTTCGGGGTGAGGCCGCGTTCGGCAGCGGCGCGCTCGACCTTCTGGCCGTGCTCATCCGTGCCGGTCAGAAAGAAGACCGCCTTTCCCCTCAGCCTGTTGTACCGGGCGAGAACATCGGCCGCGATGGTCGTGTAGGCATGCCCGATATGGGGCGTGTCGTTGACGTAGTATATGGGGGTCGTGACATAAAACTTGCCCTGCGATGACATCATTTCCTGAATCGCCTCCTTTTGCCCCTCGGACGGTCCTTCGGGCCCTTTTCCCTGTCCTGCTCCGCCGTCACTCCCTGTTCTCCGGTCCGTGCTTCTTTCGCCGGCTGAGGACGCTTCTGCGGGTGCGGCGAAGGATGTTCCCGCGGCGATCCCCTCGGATGCTCCTTCTTCGGCGCCCTGACCTCCGAAGTCCGTTCCTTGAAGCTCTCGACCGGCGCATCCTCCGCACCGACGGGGATTTCGTCGTCCAACGCGATGCTCTCCAGGTCACCCTCGTATTCGTATCTGAGGCAGCAGAGCAGCCGGCCGCATTGGCCGGAGAGTTTGCCCACATTGAGAACGAGTTCCTGTCTCTTGGCCATCTTGATCGACACGGGCTCGAAGGACGTCAGGAAGGTCGCGCAACAAAGCTCCCTCCCGCAGACACCGATGCCGCCGATGATCTTCGCTTCGTCCCTGACTCCTATCTGTCTCATCTCGATGCGGGTCTTGAACCGCGCCGCCAGATCCTTGACGAGTTCCCGGAAGTCGATCCTTCCCTCGGCGGTAAAATAGAAGAGGATCCTCCTCCGGTCGAGGGTCGCCTCGGTTCCGACGAGCTTCATCGGCAGACCCCGGGCCATGATCCGCTCAAGGCAAAAATCCCAGGCCTCCTTTTCGAGCTTCCTGTTTTCTTCCTGAGTGGCCCTGTCTTCGTCAGACGCGAGGCGGATGATCTTCTTCAGCTCGCGCTCCGGCGGACTGACCGTCACTTTCCCCCGCACGACCATCCCGATGCTCAGACCGAACTCCGACTCCACGACAACGGAATCGCCCTGATTCACTTCTATGTCCGCGACATCGAAGTCATAAATCCTTCCGCAGGATTTAAACCGCACACCGACTATTTCGAATTCTTTTTCCATTTCAGATGAAACCACCTCTCCCGCTCAGGCGCGTCTCCGGGTGCCTTCCCGGTCATAACCACACCCGAACGTGATACACGATAAAGACTAGTGAAAGATCAGGAAATCTCCCTCATAATGCAGGAGACATAATTCCATGATATGGCCTTATTAAGATGAAAATCAAGCAGTTCCTTCACCGCATAGAGACGTCCGTGGGCGTCGACCAAAGCCTCGACACTGCCCGGCGTCTTCTTGCCGCCCGCCTTCCGTCCGGGGCCGCCTGAGATCATGCGGGACTCCTCTGCCGTCAGAGCGAACACGATCTCGTCCCTGATATGGAGAAAGGCCAGGTCCAGCCACAGCGCGATCGACTGCCTGTCTCCCCACGATTCCTTCGTGACGCCGCTGTTCATCTGGGCGAGGAGCTTCAGGAACCACTCCCGTTCCGCTGTAAAATCCCGGGATGAAGCAAGTCCGGGCCTGCCCATGACCAGGTTGAGAACCATGTTCCTGTCCTCTGCCCTGCCCTCTTGCGTGATGACTTTTTCGCATTCCGCCCTCGTGAGAGGATGGAAACGAACGTGGATGCAGCGCGACCTGACCGTGTCGGGCAGTCTGTCGGGGTTCCGGCTGGTCAGGATGATGAGGCTGTTCATGGGCGGTTCCTCGAGAGTCCTGAGAAAGGCATTGGCAGCACTCCTGTTCATCAGTTCCGCTTCGGTGACGACCACGATCTTCCAGCTCCCCTCATAAGGCTTCATCCTGAGAAAGTCCTCGACGTTTCTGATGAGGTCGATCCTGATTTCGTCCTGATCGGGAACCAGGAGACTGACGTCAGGATGGTTTCCCGAATCGATCTTCCTGCAGGAGATACACCTGTCACAGCTGTCAGAATCGACGGGATCGAGGCAGTTGAGGGCCTTGGCGTACTGGATCGCGCCGCTGACCTTCCCGATTCCCTGATCACCGGAGAGGAGGAGCGCCGAGGGGATCCTCTTTTTCTTGAGCGTCCCGCTAAGAATGCGGACCGCCTTGTCCTGCCCTATGATTGCGCTGATTGACATAGCGATAGCGCCTGCGTCACTATGGACAAAATACGATCCCTCGTCTCTTCGATGGGGGCATCGGCCTGAACGACCTTGACACGATCCGGGTCCGAACGGGCGATCTCGAGAAACCCCTCTCTCACCCTCCGGTGAAAGTCGATGCTCTCCCGCTCGATCCGGTCTTCCTTGTTCACTGCCCTGTTTCTCCTCAGCCCGGCCTCGGCATCGAGATCGAGCAGGATGGTAAGATCGGGCCTGATGCCTCCTGTGGCGATCATGTCGAGCCGGCCGATAAGGGAGAGGTCCAGTCCCCTTGCATGGCCCTGATAAGCGAGCGTCGAGTCGGTGAACCTGTCCGTTATGACGATCTTGCCATCCCTGAGCGAAGGCCCGATAAGTTCCGCAAGGTGCTGCGCACGATCAGCGTTATAGAGGAGGAGCTCCGTGACCGACGCCATGGCGCCGTTTGCCGGATCGAGAAGAATGCCCCGGACCTGCCGCCCGATCGCCGTGCCGCCCGGCTCCCGGGTGAGCACCACATCATACCCCCTGCCGGTCAGACCTTCAGCGAGCAAACGCGACAGCGTCGTTTTACCCGACCCCTCGATGCCCTCAAAGGAGATGAACATGCCCCGACCCATTCAGGACTGTTCTCTCAACCCTTCCTTTAATCGAATGAGCAGTTGAAAGGCCTTGATCGTCTCCTCGACGGTCCTCGTCCCGGTGCCGCAGGCCGGTGTCAGGAGGAGCCGGGAGAGGAGCAGTTCCCGGGGAACGAAAGAAGCCAGTGTTTCGAAGTACCCTTTCATCGCCGAAATGAGAGCGATGTCGTCGATGTCGCTGATCGCGTCCGATGTCGGGACCATGCCCCAGGCGAGGTATCCGCCGGCCTCAAGGAAGGCGCGAACTTCATCAGCGTATATGGCAATGCTGTCGAAATATTCGAAGGAATCGAAACTCAGTATGTCCGTGCCGCAATGAAGAGGTATCGACCAATCGGCCCGGCCGCAGCAATGGATGCCGGGCATCGCTCCTGCCTGCCTGATCGACAAGGTGATCTCCTCCAGTAATCTCCGGACTTCCTCATTGCTGATACCCAGGTAAGAGGAGCTTCCCAGGGCGGAGAGGATGGGCTCATCGACGAAGAGGATAACGTCGTCTGCGTGCTGCCGCAGAAGGTCGATCTGCCACCGGGCCTTCGCCTTCAGCACCATGAGGGAGATCTCCCGGAGTTCCTCATCATAGAAAACCAGCTTTCCGTCCGAGTCCTTGAGCCCGAGGGTGAAGGTCACCGGCCCCGTAATGTGGCCCTTGAGGTAGCGGAACCGCCTGCCCCGGATCCTCCTCAGGAAGGTGTGGAGGCCCCGCGCATAGTCGTCGGACATGGCGATCTTCGTCTCTTCCGTCCAGGACTCGTAAAAACGGTCGATTTCGTCGCTGGCGGCCCGGTCGATGCGGATGCTCTGGCCTTGTTCATTGATCCTCACGTTGGGCATCCCCTCGGAGTACTGGGCGATCATGGACTCCTTGAATGATATCTTCGGCAATTGCGGCCAGAAGGGGATATCGAAGGTCCTGAGGATAAGTTCGCAGGCATCGGCCGGGTCCGTGTGGGGAACGCTGCCAATCCCCGTCATCGAAAAGGGCATGATTGTTTTCGGCATGTGCTATTATACCAGATCACCAGTGTCCATAATAATCACATACCCGTACTCATATCAATAACAGCTACCAGTGAAATCTTGAGAACGAGGACAGGGTTTTGGTTTCTGAAGCATAACGCACGGTTGCCTTGCACGAAAAGACGGTGCAAAACGCCTCAAAGCCTCGCTGATAGCGAGCATGATTGTTTATTATTGGTGTATGAGGAATTCATTCGACCTGTCATCGATCTTTGGTTTGCAATGGTCTGTACGGGAAGGCAGAGGTTTCGCAGCACCGATGCTTTTCGGCGCATTCGCCCCGTCTTTCCTGAGATCTCATTGCGGTGATAAGGGTTTATTATGCGAAGAAATCATGCCCTATCCTCGTGCCACGTTATTTTGGACAGTCACGATGTTCTTTCTCTTCTGCTGTCTCTTGATCTCCGCTACCCCCTGTTCTGCGTTGTCCGATTCGGAGGTCGACGCGCTCTATCCGCTGACTGCAGGCATGACGACGGGAGAGAGGATCGCCTTTTGGGCCGGGCGGTTCGTCGGGACCCCCTATGACACCGTCCCTGTCGGTATCTATGTGGCACGCGGTGTCATCGTGTCCGACGAAGCCGTTGATTGCATGTATCTGACATTCAGGTCCGTCGAGCTGGCGTTGAGCGGGAGCTCCGCAGAGGCCCGTCGCGTTGCGCTCGTCATGAGGTTCCGCAGCACGCAGGGCAAGGTCGACGGTGGACGGGTGAACTATGACGGACGGTTCAGGTACGGAGAGGATATGATCCGGAGCGGTCAATGGGGCAGGGACATTACGGCCGGGATCGGCGATACGTTCAACAGTGCCGTACCGGAGGGTGATCGGGAGCTTCCGGCGATTTCACCCCGCACACTCTCAGAAAAACAGGATCAGCTGAGGAGCGGCGACATCGTCTTTTTCGTCAAGCATCCGAAAGGGAGGGTCCGCGGAGAGATAGTCGGGCATATCGGCATCATTAAAAGAGAGGCCGGCGCAGTCTATCTCATCCATGCCCAGGGAATGAAGAGGAAAGGGGGATCGGTGAGAAAATCTCCCCTGCAGGAATATCTCAGGACCATGCCTTTTTCCGGCGCCGTCCTGACGAGGTTCGACTAATCCTTGAGTTTCTTCATGATCTCCGGGAAGTCGCTCTTGAATTCCCCGTGAACCCTGCCGAGAAATATCTTAAGTCCCTTGATCTCCTTGTCTAATTCCCCGAATGCCGTCAGTTTCGATTCAAGCCTGCCGACCTTTTCCGTGAGCGTAACCAGCTCCCGTTCGAGGAGCGCCAGTTTTTCCTGCAGGACGATGATCTCTTTCATGTGCCCCTATCTCCTCCTCTGAGCCCGTGTGCGCCTGCGCAGTTTCCTGTGCTTGTGCTTGCGCATCTTTTTTTTCCGCCATTTTACAACGTTCCCCACGTCATCACCTCCTTCTGCTGTGATCTGACCGTCCCCCGAACCGTCAGCGGGAAGCAGGGGATTACACGTCCTTCCCGTTGTGCTGCATTTTGACGGCTTCCATGAACGCCTCGATCTGCAGCCTCGTCGTGGGAGATTCGGTCCCGTCATAGGGGATGCTGATGCATGTGACGCCGAAATCCCTCGTCAGCGCCTTCATGAAGGCCGTCACAATCGTTCCCGGCATGCACCCGAAGGGCATGACATTGATGATGCCGGACGCTCCCCCCTCGATGAGGTCGATCGCCTTGCCGATGCTCAGAACGGTCTCGCCCTCGAAGGTCCCCGGCACGTAGGGCGACGCCTTTGCCATGATCTCCCGTATGGTCGGCTCTTCGAGAGTTTCAAGGAATCCTTTGAAGGGCTTGCCGAACTTGTGCTCGATTCTCTTCTGGACGATCTCCTTGATAAAGAGGTTTATGATAGCAGACCTGTCTCTTTTTATCAAGGCTTTCCGGAGGGAGACGGCGTTCAGATATTTTATCCACTCATCGAGGGGCGCAAGCTTCACTTCACCGCCGAGGGCTTCAATCTGCCGGACGATCTGCTCGTTCGCGAAGGCATGGGACCTGACGAAGATCTCGCCGACGATGCCGACGGAAGGCCGCTTTTCAGGGGTCCGCGGCAGGGCTGCAAAGTCTTCCCTCATGCACCGCAGGAGCATCCTGATGTCACCGTTTTTCCCCCTGACGGACCCTTCGATTCTCTGCAGATACTCGGCATAGAGGGCGTCGGCCTCCCCTGCCCCCAGTTCATAGGGTCTCGTCTCATGAAGGCACTTGAGGAGAAGATCGCAGGCGACGACCCCCTGCCACGAACGCTTCGAGAAATCCCTGCTCAACACGCCGAGCTCGCGGTAGAACGTTTCATCCTGGTTCGGCGCGAAGATGGGAATATCGTCGAGGCCGGCCTTCGAGAGAATGAGCCGCTGGGAGATGTTGTACTGGCCGAACCTGCAGGGCCCCGAACCGGAGGGCATGAAAAAAGCCGATTCCTCCGGTCTGAAGTCATCGGAGAGCGCTTTCGTGAGCATGTCGCCGGCCGTGATCACGTAAGGATAGCATTCCTTGCCCGACACGTATTTTCGTCCCAGGTCGACGGACTCCTTCGTCGTTTCGGGAAGAATCTCGGCGGAAATGCCGCAGTGTTCGAAGGCCGCCTTGACGGCATGGACGTGGTCCGTCATTTTCGGGATGAATATGGTCCTTTTCCAGTTTGAACCGGTCCGGTAAATGTTGACGGACGACGAAAACTTCAGGAGACGGACGGACCTGAGATCCCTGTCGTCATCCTCCTTCTGCCGACCGCCGTGACGCATCTGCTGGTTGATGCTGTCAAGAAAAGCCTCGCATCTCGTTATTGCCCCGGCATCCGCGCTGTGCTCGTCGATCTCGATGTGCAGGAAGGGTTTCCCTTCCATCTCTTCCTTGAAATACTTCAGGATGAAGGAATCGGGGCCGCAGGAGAAATTGCCGATGTATATGGCGTAGAGATTGGGGTTCGCCCGGACGATGCGGGCGGCCTTGAGAATCCTCTGTCCGGAACGCCAGTACATGCCCGGCCACAGGGCCTCGAGCTTCTCTTCTTCGAGAGGCAGGAAATCCATCGGCACGGAAAGGACCCTTATGTGCGAGAGCTTCTTCGGTATCTCGAGGTTGACGCCTGAATCGAAGGCATTGTATGCCCTGCCGATGATGACGATGACCGGTTCATCGCCTTCCCGCCCTGCTGTCCTGAGAATCTCCCTTCCCTTTTCCCTGATCGCCTTTCTGAACTCCTCCTGTGCTGCACCGGCAGCGGCAAGGGCCCTTTCGACAGCCTGCATGCCGACGCCGAACTGATGAAGGGACCCTTTCAGTTCCCTCTTCAAACCGGCCGTTCCCCTGGAGAGATCGACGACGGGACTGATTATGTCAAGACCGTTGATGGCGATCTTCGACAGATAGGGAATGGTCTGTGTGTAAGGGCATGCGACACCCCTCGGATACTCGTCACCGTTCTGGTTAATATTGATGAAGCTGGGTATGAAGAGCCTCGTAATCCCCCTGTCCTTGAGATACTGGATGTGACCGTGGGCCACTTTGACGGGAAAGCAGGCCTCGGACAGGACGTTTTCAAGCCCGAGGTTGACGATCTGCTTGTTCGTCCTCGGCGAGACGACGACCTCGAACCCCAGATCGGAGAGAAAAGCCGACCAGAAGGGCAGAAAATCGTGCATAAAAAAGATATAAGGGACGCCGATGACCCCCAGCGGTTTGGCCGCGCCTTCCGTCCGAGCCTTCTGATCGGCAAGGTGCCTCTTCCAGAGCATCTCCTCGCGGAATGAAAAGAGATCGGGGAGGTCCGATTGCTGTGCCTTGCGGATATCGTACTTCTCGCACCTGCCTCCGTAGAAAAGGAACCCGTCGTCTCCCTCCACTTTCACCCTGTTGATTTCACAGACATTCGGGCAGCCCTTGCACTCGAAGGAGCTGATCTCATGAGACCGCTCGGAGAGGTCAAAGCCCTTGAACGTCGTCAATCGACCGGTCTGACCGGACATGACCTCACGGGCGATAATCGCCATACCGATGGCGCCGGTGACGTCATGATTCGGCGGGACCGTTATGTGCGTCCCGAGATACTTCTCGAAGGCCGCGACGACTGCCTTGTTGAAGGCGACGCCACCCTGGAAGAAGATCCGGTTCCCCACGGGTTTTCCCGCCACGACCCTGTTGATATAGTTCTGCACGATCGAGTAGGCCAGCCCCGCCAGCAGGTCTCTCTTGTCGGCGCCCCTCTGGAGGTTGGCCATGAGGGAGTTCTCCATGAAGACCGTGCACCGCTCCCCGAGCCTGCAGGGCTTGCGGGAACTGAAGGCAAGGTCTGCGAATTCCCCCTTGACCGATATCTGGAGCTTTTCCGCCTGTTCCTCCAGGAATGACCCTGTCCCGGCGGCGCAGGCCTTGTTCATCTCGAAGTCGACGATGATACCGTCCCTCAGGGAGATATACTTCGAGTCCTGGCCGCCGATTTCAAATATCGTATCCACCGACGGATCGATGAAGATCGCCGCCGTCGCCTGGGCTGTGATCTCGTTCTTCACGACATCGGCGCCGACATAATCGGCGATCATGTACCGTCCCGATCCCGTCGTCCCCACGCCGGCAATCTCGATGCTGTCGCCCAGCTCTTCGGCAATCTCCCTCAACCCCTGCTTGACCGCTTCGATCGGCCTGCCCGCCGTCATGAGGTAGCGCTTCGCAAGGAGCGTTCCCTCTTCGTCCATGACGGCGAGGTTCGTGCTGATGGACCCGATATCGATGCCGAGGTAGGCCCTCTTGCCGCCCTTTTTACCGTCGTCCTCATAGCGCCTTTGCCCGTCAGGCCGTCTGTGCCTGTCGAAGAAGTCGTCATCCTCCTCAAGGAGCGGTTGCTGGCCTGCCTCTTCGAACCGTAACGACACGATGTAGGATTCGATCGCACCTGTATTGAGGGCAGTTCTCCGTCCCTCGTCGAGATCCTTCAGGGCAGCCCCGATGGCGCCCATGAGCGCGAAATCAGGAGGTACAAAAAGCTCCTCCAGATCGAAGACCTCCCTGAAGGCCCTGACCATACCGGCGTTTGCAGCGACGCCTCCCTGGAATGCCACGGGAGGTACGAGGTCCGTCCCCTTCGCGATGGTCCCCTTGAAGTTCCTTGCAACGGCGAAACAGAGCCCGCCGACGATGTCCTCGACAGGTGTCGCGATCTGTTGCAGATGGATCATATCCGATTTTGCGAAGACGCTGCAGCGCCCCGCTATCTTCGAGGGCCTCACGGACCGGACCGCCATTGCGCTGAACTCCTCGATGGTCAGTCTCAATCTCTCCGCCTGCTGCTCAAGGAAAGACCCCGTCCCGGCGGCGCAGACGGAATTCATAGCGAAGTCCTTGATCCTGCCGTCATCGAGAATAATGAGTTTGGAGTCTTCCCCGCCCAGTTCTATGAGGGTGCGTATGGCAGGATAAAGCCTTTTGACGGCATAGGCCTGTGAGACGATCTCATTGACCGGCTTGATGTCCAGGGCCGATGCGATGACCTTGCCGTTGGAACCGGTTACGGAGAGAGAACTGCCGGGATAGCGGCGTTCTATTTCCTTTAGCAATTCCAGGGCCACCGGTATCGGATGGCCATAGTGCCGTATATAATGACCCTCGATTTTTTTCCCGCATTCATCGAGGACAACAACTTTTATCGTCATGGAACCCGCGTCAAGGCCAACGGAGTACATCGTCACCTCCCTGCTGCAAGATGAACCAAAACACTGGTAATTTCAGTCCTCAGCGATCCCTCCTCTGTGTAATCATGCCCGCGAGCCCTGCGATCACCTCATCAATGATCGGGACGGTCTCCCGGAACTTCCGGAAGATCTCCTCGTCGGAGAGATCAAGGTACTCATCGGCAAAGGAGCCGAGAAAGGCGAGATACTTCAGTTGACTATAGAGCGCAGGGGAGATCATGCTCTTCCTGTATGCGCTCTCGATAATGTCGTCATAGCTGTCCCCGATGATGTCGAGTCGGGTGGCAAGGACGTGATCGAGACAATCGAGGATGTTCCTGCTGATGAGGAGAAACATCCTTTCGATGGAGTGCTTCAGGCCCTTGTCCGCCCGGAACTGCTCATAGGTGATGCCGGCAATGCCTTTCAACTCATCCCGGTACCCGCTCAGCTTGTCGAGTTTCTTCTTAAGGTCCTCTGTCCGGCCTGCCATAAGCGTCACGATCATCGATATCTTCAATTTAAAAAATTACATTTCAGTTTATTATGTTCGCAGGTGAATTATCAAGGACCAATAACATAGCGGAGAGCAGGTCATCAGTCGGCAGTCCGGAATCATGCACAAGGACAATAATCGCAACTGCGCAGTTTGCAGGCACTATACGGCCCTGTCATTGCCACAGACGTTGACACTATCTTGTTCTTTCTTTGCGCTCTTTGCGACTTTGCGTGAGAAAAATCCTGACAATCGGTGAGAGAGGCGCAAAAAAGAGAGCCCCTCTCACTGGCTCCTGTGAGAGGGGCTCCGGCGGGAGGAACCGGAAATATCTCTTTAGTAGGCCGTCATCTTCGTCGTCGTGACGAAGGCCTTCCTGTTGGCGTTGGAATTGCAATTCGGCTTCTTTGTGAACCCCATGTCATCGCTCAGGTTATTAAGAACCGTCGAATTGAAGTTGATGGCTGCGTTGCCCGAGTTCGCCGTGAGCGTCACGGCGTTGGGGTTGTTGTTGATGACCGATCCGGTCACGCTGAAGTTACCGTTGTTCACCGACGTGAGCAGGCCTTCGCTGAAGAGGAGCCCGTAGACCTCGACATTGCCGTTTCCGTCCTTCGTCAGGTTGCCGCCGCTGATCATGAGGACGGGGTCGTCGGCGGTGCCGACGCCGGCATTGGAGTTTCCCTGGACTGTTAAACTGTTCTGCGCATAAAATACCCCTCCTGCCGTGTTGTCATGAGAGCCGAGATTGAAGGTAACATTCGCGGCAAAGACGTTCGTATGGTTAAGGCCGTCGTTTATTGACACGCCGGCGGCTGCAACTATGGACGTGTTTGCGACGGCGTGGTTGATGCTGAGGCTCGACGATGAACCGATAAATACTTTCTGGCACCCGGCAAGGTTGATCGTGACGGCCGTCCCTCCGGTGCCGCAGACGATCTGCGTCGCCGACGTGGTCGAACAGGTCTTGTTGCCGTTATATTGGCACCCCCCGGGGATACCCGTGTTCGAAAGGCCGGTCACGTCGACGCCATAGGCGCCCCCTATATCGCTCTTGAGGTCCGCGAAATTGTCGGAGTTGAAGAACTTCGGTACGAGGTCACCCAGTTCCGTATACTGGATCGCCGGGTCGCCGACGATGCCCCTGTTGTTGTTCTTGCAGGTCGTGTCCGTCGTGTACTGACCGCTGATGGGTCCCCCGCTGACGACGGCCGGTCCCCGGCAATTGGCGTCACAGCTCGCGATGGAGGAGCTTCCGCCGATGACCAGGGTGCCGCCTTCCCTGAGCACCATCGCCCCCCAGTTCGAGGCGGCGATCGGCACGACCGTCGTCTTGACCACCGTCGCCGGGTTCGTCGCCCCGAAGCTCCCGCGGCCGTAGACAAAGCAGTAGTTGCTCGTTGCGTCGGGTGTAGTGAAGAAGAACGACGTGGCGCCGTTCGCCAGCACGTTCGTCGCCGTAAGGTTGCAGACCTGCAGACTGATCACGTTTGCAACGCCGGCATTGACGGCCCGCTCGGCGGCGGAATTGGCGACCTGGTATTTGTTCTCGCTCGCCACCGTGCTGTACCCCAACTGGGACATCACCATTGCCGACCCCCCGATGGCAAGAAGGAGAAACGTGACGACAATGGCGGCGACGGCTGCAAAGCCTCCCTGGTTGTTCATGCTCTTCACCTCCCGAATATTCTGTCGACAGTATAGGTGTCATACTGGCCGCTCTGGTTCTTTGTCTGGCTCCTGAAGACTGTCCGTATCTGAACGGCGTCGCAATTCCCATTGGCCGGAA
Source organism: uncultured Nitrospiraceae bacterium (assembly GCA_963705105.1). Classification (GTDB taxonomy): domain Bacteria; phylum Nitrospirota; class Thermodesulfovibrionia; order Thermodesulfovibrionales; family Dissulfurispiraceae; genus CAVPIW01. The sequence continues at coordinate 117,651 of CAVPIW010000005.1, forward strand.
CACACCCGGCCGGGAAGGTCTGGAGGACCTCGAACCTTTCGACAGGCGCTATCGGCACGAGCTGATCGTTTGCGCCGCAGAGCGGTGACGTCTCATCGAGGTCGACATAGAGCCACCTCCTGTTGCTGTCCTGGGAATTATTGCTGCAGTAGAGCCTGATACTTTGGGGGACCCGTTGTATCATGTCGCCCGGGACGGCTGCGGGGACAATGACGGCACCGCTCTTCGGCGTGAGCACGGCATTGACCGTGGCGTTTGTAGGAGCACCGCTCGTCACTCCCAGGCAGTCGGTATTGTTCGGGGTGAGATCGGCGTTCAGCTCCAGGGGAATATAGTTGCCGGTGCCGGCATCCAGGGTGTTCGTTACGTCGTTGTTCGTCCAGAGGTAATAGCAGTTCTGGGCCGGCGTGGAGGTGAGCCTGCAGCTCGTGACGCTCGCCGTACCGGCTGCGACGCTCCGGACGAAACCGGACCCCTGGATGTTGCCGAAAAAGGTCACGTCGTCACAGGGGTCACCGTCGACGATCGTGAGGATCTTCCGAGCTGTCGGGCAGCTCGTACAGGCCGGTTTCTCGGTCCGGGACATGACGCCCACACCCCAGCGGTCGAAATAGCGCGCGATGAGCTCGATCGACGGCGTCTTCGTCTCCACGCTGTCGGAGATGCTCTTGACGTTCTGAAAGACCTGGTGCGAGTTGGAATAGACGACCTGGATCGCCCCTATGGCGACGACGGCCACGAGCACGGCGATGAGGATCTCGATGAGTGTGAATCCCTTCTGGTTCATGTCCATGGCCGCTCCTCAGTTGATTACAGACGTGTTTTCCGTGCCGGACAGAATCGCGAGCCACCGGCAATCACCGTTTCTAATAAGCCATCATCCCTGTTTGAATTGTCTGAGTTAACGGAGACATGTCATCCCGAATACAATCGACTTTTCTGAAAAACCAATATCTGGTAGCTAATGTATCTATCAGGGACTTTCTGAATTCCAGATCGAAGTCACCTGAGATGTTAATGTTTAAAGAAAGATTAGTCGGGAAATTCCTGATCAGGAACCCTCTAAAACGCTGGGTGACCCCTCCCGTCCACCTCAGGTATGTGACATCTTGTCCGACAAAAGCACCCCAGATGTAAGCAGTGGCTGATGGACTTGCAGTAAGTACTGTCGAATTGTTCGTCATAAAGATGGTGGGTCTTTCCGCATTATTAGCATCTCTGCCGATATTCAGAGCTATCCCGTTTCCGTACCAGCCGCACCAAAGATTATTTGTGGTGCCACAGGCGTCCAGGGATGAGGTGCTTGTTGCTCTTGAACAAGTCGGACAGGCATAAGCATACACATAAACCAGACTGTCCCATATGTTGACCGTACTGTTATTAGCAAATCTCAGACTCCTGGCAAAGAGGTTCACATTTGTTACTGTAATAGTGCCCTGCGTTATAAAGTTTAAAGGTGTATTGACATTGTCCGTATCGTTTATATTGGCCGGGCCTATTATTACGGTTCCATTCGTGAGCGAAGCATTGGCGCTTGCCGTAACCGTATTCCTGGTGACACTTCTGAAATCCTGTATCGTTCCTCCAAAAGTCGTTGCACCGGTGTTGTGCAGCTTAAAATTGGAAGACGTATTGACGGTCGTTGTGTTCGTATTGTAAAGCTCAAAATCGGAACAATCGTTTGCTGTGTTGTTCGTGCTATTGACGGTTGTCTGCCTTGTTGTGTACAAGATAAAGTTGGATGCATTATTGATTGTCAGTGCACTATTGACGGCCTGAGCGTATATTCTCCCTTTGTTTCCTGCCCTTGTTCCGTTTCCTGTCACTGTTACGTTTATTCCCGTGATGATTATTTCATTGCAGGTGGTTAATTGAGTGGATAGATTCAGTGTCCCGTTGTTCGTACTGTAAGTGCACGCGGGAATATTGGGAACCGCCGGCAGATTCGGAATACTTATCCTGGGGATGCCCCAGGTGTTGTCAAAATTCAAATCCTGGTTGCCGTTGTCAGAGCCGTATATGTTCTCAAATACCTGAAGTAGCCCCTGACCGCAGCTTGGGTCAGCAGTTTGGTTAAAGCAGTCAACATTGAAGAACAGCGGAATGAGATCGTCAAACACCACTCCCGGGAAAAGAGCCGGATTGCCGTACAGACCGCTGCCTGAGGCATCCTGAGCGCATGTCCGCTGGGAGAGTGTCGTCGTTATGGTTCCGGATGCAATGAATGCCGGCACATAACACGTGGGCGTTACCGTTCTATCACATCCGGAAAGTCTTACATCACTTCCGTTTATGTTGGCATTGACGTTTCCTCTCACCGTGTAGAGTCCTAACCCATAAAAAGACTGTACTATGCCGGTTTTAACGATCTTTGCGTTGCTTGAAGTGCCTTCAGATTTTACAAAGCAAATCCTTCCGCTTCTTTTTACGGTGACATCATTTGTCGCTCTCACAAGGTTGCCCTGAAAACTTTGGTTAGAGCAAAAACCTAAAGAGTTTATTTGATCGACTGCCCTTAACAGCCCGGCATTAGCGGCCTTTTCCGCGAGATTAAGCTTCTCGTCCGCTGCCGTAGTCAGCAAACTGTTGTTGACAATATACAATCCAATTGAACCGAGAATGGATAGCACCACTAACATCAACAAGGCAGTAAAGAGAGCAAAACCTTTATTATTATTCACAGTCCGTTACCTCCCAAAGAATCGTTGAACCGTCATGGTGTTGTTGTCCGGTCCGCGGACGGCAGTCGTTACGCGGACCCCCTGCCCTTCATTACGTACTGTAAATGAATTTACGGGAACCAAAGGCGCCGGCGCCTCATCGGCATTGCAGTCATTTGAGGTATCAAAGGCTTCCATATAGAGCCAGAGCTGATTGTTATCGTTTGGATTATTCTGGCAGAAAAGCCTTACCCTATGCGGAACTCTCAGCAGCAGGTCTCCACCTTCCAAGTTCATATTCGTAACTTGATTGTTGCCTGCATCCAGCTCAAATCCGTTTAAGGCAGTGACCTGCCTGTTTATTGTGACATTAGAATTGCCCGCAACATTGATACAATCGAGATCATTTGAAGAGAGACCGTTTATTGCGAATATTAGAGCGTTGTTGTTGTCGCTGGCGTCCCTTCTGAAAGGCCCCCCTCTTTTTATGTGATAGCAGTTTCTATTTGCCGCTTGAGACAACCGGCAACTCATCGCAGCAACCGTTGTTTGACTCGCTATCCTGTCAATAAAGCCGTTGCCGTGAAGACTTGCATAAAAAGTGACTTCATCACAGGGACTCTGCCCGACTATGGTTATGCATACGGAACTCGGAGGCGGATAAGCAAGCTGATTATTGACCCTACAGTCTATGACAGGAGTGCACTGATTGCTGCCCGTCGGATCGTTGCAGGGTGTCGATGTCCCCCATCTTTGAAAGAGCCACTCTAACTGAGCCATATTCAGTTTTGATAGTTCTTTTGTATCAGACACTTTATTTGTCGCCGCAAATGTTCTCTCACTCGCGGTGTGGAGGGATAATAGAGCACCAAGTATCATGCTCGCAACCACTATGGCAATGACAACCTCGACTAAAGAAAAACCCTGATGGTTCGAAATCAGGCTCATTGATTTTCCCGTCCTAAATTTCTTCATGATTATGTATTTCACCCTCCCTCCATATATGGTCCGTTCACTGTGGCAGAGTGCAGACAAGATCTCTTAAGACCTTGGTGTTTGCCCCAATTGACGCCGTCGATACTACTTCAACACAGGCGCTCTGACCGGATCCGGTCGCCGGCGCAGTAGAAGGCGGTGTTCCCGATATCGACACATTCACAGTAGAATTCCCGCATTGAATCTGCATGGAGCTGATATTGGGGTTTGCCCTTTTCGCCTCTATCCCTGATGAAGCACCTTCAACGAGACAAGACAGAAGCACATCCTTCGCGGTAAATCCGGCAAAGTTTGTCGTCATACCGGCTACCACTATGGCTATCATTGCTGTAATCAGAACGGCGATCAAAGCCTCTATCAACACAAAACCTTTGTTATTCTTAATCACGAGCAACCTCCGGAAGCCATTTCTGTTCTTATAGTGCCGAATCTGCCGATTATCACCTTATGATGCATTGCACCATCTGTTGCACAGAGAGAGCCCTCAGATATCGTGAAGCCCCTGGGATCAAATGCAGAACCGCTTCCTTGCAAACTTACAAAGTTATCCTCTATTTCAAGACTTCTTAACAAAGTGCCGCTGCACATATTGCTTCTGTCGGCACCCATGTTCATTATCTTGAGACTGCTGCTTCCCTGTCTGCAAACCCCGACGTTCACACTTCTTTGCATTGCCGTCAGTTTTGCCGTTTTTACCAGTGATTCCATAGAATAGGCATACTCTTTGAACTTATATATCTTGTAGAACTTTTCCATCGCAGGGACTGCGACGCCGGCAAGGATTGCCATGATTGCAACGACTATCAAAACCTCTACGAGTGAAAAGCCTCTATCTCTGTGCTCAGCAGTCCTGTATTGCTCAGACCTTCCGGCAGTCGCCTTTGTGTCAGCATGCTCATAGACCGGGATATTGTCGATATGTGAGCAGACCGCAATGAGGATCTCGACGAGTGTGAATCCCTTCTGGTTCATGTTCATTGCCGCTCCTCAGTTGAAATTGCAGACATTGGTGTTTATCCTGGTGCTCTTGCCGCGGGCCGATGCAATGACCGAGATCTCGTTGCAGGTATCAAGAGCGGGCGTACAGCTCCCCGTGAGCCCAATGGCGACAGTCACGCCGCCCGATACGACACTTGCAGGCGGTGTCGTTTGCGCATGACACTGGTTCGCCGCGCTCATCGCCGCATCGGTCAGCGCATTGAGGAGATTTCTGTCGGCGCTCTGACTGGCGAAGGTGCCCTGCATCGCCGAGACCCCCAGCACCCCGACGGACAGGATGAGAAGAGCGATCATCACCTCGATCAACGTCATTCCTTTATTGTTCCGCACCATCAGCAACCTCCCGGTCCTCTGTCGACACGTACGCCCGTCCTGCTGACGACGACCCGTGAGTGTTTGTTGTTATAGGTGATGCAGACATTGTTTCCCGCGCCCGGCAGGATCGCAAGCCCCCGTGGATCGAGTGTGACGCTCCCACCCGACATGCCGATGTGAGCTTCGGCTATCGTAACCCGCTTCAATTGTGTGCCCGTACATGCCCCTGCTCCGCGGTTCGTGCCGATGTCGTTGATGGCGACGGTCTTGCTCCCGGTGTTCACGCATACGCCGACGTTCCTCGTCTTTTCCATGGCGAAGATCTTGGCCTGCTTGACGGAATACTCGATATGAGAGGCATATTCGTCGAATTTGAATTCTCTGTAATAGGCATGGAGGTTGGGAATGGCCATGGAAGAGACGATGGCCATCAATGCGACACCGACAAGCAGCTCGATGAGTGAAAATCCTCTCTGGTCCTTCATTGCGGGGGCTCCTTCCGGCATGATCCTGCGGTGTTTCAAAACGTCGGTGAATGTCCCGCTGCACCGTCCCATTTAATTCGATATCCTTTGTTCTTATAAGAACACATCTACTTCGGACATGTAGGAAAAGCGAAGGCCCCCGCGCATGCGGGGGCCTCTGGTTAGTACACTATGTGCAGTCAACAGTGCTGGTAGCAGCGTTGTACGTGCACGTCCCGGTATACGCACCGGCGCCCGAGCCTGTAGCAGTAATAATACCGGCATCGTCAACGGAGCCGGAAACAGTGTTGTGCTGGCTCGCAAGGCAGGTGCCGCAGTCGGCTGATGCTGCGTTCGTGTTTGCATATTCGGCAGCACACCGGCTGACGCAGTTCCTGACGTCGCTCTGGAGCGATCCCTTTGCCGCAGACTGTCTGTACACATTGAACTGCGGGATGGCGATCGCCGCCAGGATGGCGATAATCGCAACGACGACCAGCAGTTCCACGAGGGTGAAGCCTTTCTCATCCTTTGCCTTCAACATGATCTTCTTGAACATTGTACGACCTCCGACTTCTTGTTTTTCTGTCCGTCAATGACGGATATCCTTGTGCGTATGAATTTCTACTCTACGTCTCCCTGCACCCCATTCCCCTCTGTTTCCTTTCCGTAAGTCCTCCTTTCTGTATTTCGCTTGCGTCTGACTGATCTCGTGATGTCGTTCATAAAGCATCTCTCATGCCAGTTTCACATCTAATTGATATTTAGAAGGATATTATTGGCCGGTGAGCGAGAGGGCCTTCTTCTTGACAATTTCAGTCACGACGGAGAGCAGGGCCGGGAGGATCGCCAGTCGAGGCGACACCTGCTTGATTATTCTTTATATTTCAAATGGTATTGCTCTATCTGACCCTTTTCCTCCGGCTCTGATGCCGGTCAATGGCGATGTACAATTCTTGTAATCCTCATTGACAATTTCCGTCATCGGTCATAGACTAACCCGATGTATGACCGCCACCTCTTCAACTACTATCGCATCGGCAGGTTTCTCTTCGCCGCGGCCCTGGTCATCGCCTTTCTCATCGCCGGCTTTCCCGGCGACAAGAGGACTTTGCTGTCGCTCCTCCTGCCATATGCTCTCGTGTCGCTGGCACGGCTCTTCTACCCCTCAGCAAAACCAGGGGTTCTCGACTTCATCCTCGACATTGCTTTCGTCACTGCCATTGTTCATCTTAATGCCGACAGACAGACGTACCTTACCCTTCTCTACCTCTTTCCCATCTTTTTTTCGACGGTCCTCATTGATACGAGAACGTCTTTCCTCTTCCCTCTCATCTCTCTTATGCTCTACGGGATGCTCCAGTTTCTCGGGGCATCGACGCCCTTTGCGGACCGTTTTCTCAACGTCTCTTTGCACCTGCTTTCCTTTACCCTGATCGCCATCGCCGGTGTGAACCTGAAGAAAGAGATGGAGAACAGGGGCCGCTATATCCAGGAACTTGAAGATGAAAAGATACGGATGCAGGGGTATGAGAGGCTCTACCGGGTGAGCGCCGACCTGGCCCACGAGCTGCGCAACCCCCTCGCGTCGATCTCCGCGGCAGCCCAGTTTCTAAAGGAAGGAAAGACGGACAGGGAGTTCATCGAGATGATACAGAACGAGACAGCGCGGCTCACCCATCTCGTCAACGATTTCCTGCTCTTTTCGAGGCCTGCCGATGCCCGGAAAGAGGCTATCGATGTGTGCCGGATACTCAGGGAGTTGCCGTCCAGGATCTTGACGGAGAAGAATATCGCCCTCGGCCGCTGTGATGCCGTTGTCATTCAGGCCAACAGGACCTTCCTGGAAGTCGCCCTTCTTAATATCGTAAAGAATGCCGCCGAGGCGGCTCAGTCGACTGTCAGCATGTCTCTTGCGGGACAGGGCCGGGAGCTTGCCCTCATCGTTGAAGACGACGGTCCCGGAATCGACGAGGGACTGAGGGACAGGATATTCGAGCCCTTTTTCACCACAAAGGAAAGCGGTACCGGCCTCGGCCTCGCCATTTCCTACCGCATCATCACCAGCCTCGGCGGCGCCATCACCATCGAAGAATCCCCCCTCGGCGGTGCAAAGTTTGTCATCAGAATCCCGATAAGATAAGAGAGTATCACTATCGGGAGACAGCCGTCTCTGCATGTATAAGTCCTATACGTCCATATTTCTTCATCTGCCGGTCGGCAATCCGACGGGGATGACCATGGGGAGGCCTGATCTGCCATGCGGGCTTTGATCGTTGATGACGAGGCGAACATCAGGAAGGTCCTCGGCGTGCTCCTCTCGGAGTGCGGGTTCGAGACCATCGAGGCGTCACGGGTAGCCGATGCGCACGGCATCATTCAGAAACAATACTTCGACATCGCCATTATAGACCTCCGCCTGCCCGACGGTTCAGGGATAGACATCCTGAAGGAGATCAAGGACCTCTATCCCGAGACGATCGTGCTCATCGTCACCGCCTTCGCGTCGACGGAGACGGCCATCGCGGCCATGAAGCTGGGCGCGTATGACTATGTGACAAAACCCTTTCATATCGACGAGATCCGGATCGTCCTGAAGAACATTCGGGAAAAGATCACCCTCCAGAAACAGGTCAGGGAACTCCAGCAGTATGCCGACGCCTACCAGAAGATCATCGGGAAATCGGAGGCGATGAAGAGGGTCTTCAACATCATCGAGAAGATCGCGCCCTTCGACTCCAACATCCTCATTGCCGGGGAAAGCGGTACGGGCAAGGAGCTCGTCTCCAAGGCGATCCATAACAGGAGCAGGCGGTGCCATCAGCCTTTTGTGGCGATCAACTGCGCAAGCCTCCCTGCCGAGCTCCTCGAGAGCGAGCTCTTCGGCTACACGAAGGGCTCCTTCACCGGCGCCTATACGTCCAAGAGGGGGTTGATCGACGAGGCGAACGGCGGCACCCTTTTTCTCGATGAGATCGGTGAGATGCCCCTGTCACTCCAGGCAAAACTGCTCCGCTTCCTCGAAGACAAGAGGATACGGCCCATCGGGAGCACAAGCGAGATCGAGGTGGATGTGCGGGTGATCGCAGCGACGAACAAGAACCTGCTCGAGATGATGGAAAAGGGGGAGTTCAGGGAAGACCTCTATTACCGCCTCTCGACGTTCGAGATCAAATTGCCGTCGCTCCGGGAGCGTCAGGAGGACATCCCCCTGCTCATCGATCACTTCATCAAGCTCTTTTCAAAGAAGTTCCAGAAGGAGATCACCCGGATCGACCCCTCCTTTATCGACTACATCAAGCAGCAGGAACTCCGCGGCAATGTCAGGGAGCTGAAGAACATCCTCGAACGGGAGGTCATCCTCTCCGAGCACGGTATCCTTGGAGCGAAGCCGACGGGCCTTGGATTTTCTTCGCAGAGCCCATCCTGTCCCAGGGATATCCCGGATACGGGAATCGATCTGAACGATTATCTCGTGCAGGTCGAAAGGGACCTTCTCCAGAAGGCCCTCGATAAATCAAACGGTGTCAAAACGAAGGCCGCCGAGTTCCTCCATCTGTCCTTCCGCGAATTCCGCTACCGTCTCTCCAAGTACAACGGAAAACATACACCGTCCAACGGCTCGTAAAACCGGCTTTTTTGTCCGAATTTCAATCTGTCCATAGGCATCACCCCTAACAATTAAATACCTGTCATTCCCTCAACCCCGCACGTGATGCGGGGACGTCGGGAATCCTTCCTAAAAGAACGATTCCGGACGAGCCGGAATGACAGACGTACTGCACTCGAAAAACAGAAAACCCCCATCAGCCGGTGGCTGACGGGGGTTTTCTGTTTTCGTTTTTCTGCCGGCGTTATGCAGGCTGTTCTTACTTGCTGATGACCTCACCCATCTTGAATATCGGCAGATAGAGGGCAACAACGATAAACCCGATGACAACGCCGAGGAAGACCATAAGCATCGGCTCGAGCATCGTCGTGAGGTTTGTGACGGCCTGATCCACTTCATCGTCGTAGAAATCGGCGACTTTGTTCAACATCTGATCGAGGGCGCCCGTCGACTCGCCGACATGGATCATCTGGGATACCATGGGAGGGAAGATCTCGGACTGGGACAACGGCTCGGCGATGGTCTTACCCGTGGTGACTTCATTCTTTACGCCTATAACGAGCTGCTCTATGACCTTATTTCCTGCCGACTTGGCGCAGATGTCAAGGCTGTCGAGGATCGGCACGCCACTGCTTATAAGGGTTCCAAGGGTCCTCGTGAACCGCGCCACAGCGACCTTTTTCAGGAGATCGCCGAAGACAGGCAGCTTGAGGAGTATCCTGTCCGTGTGCTTTCGTCCCCCCTCGGTGCTGCGGTACTGGCGGATGCCGTAGCCGAGGGTGACTAAACCGACAAAGAGGCTGAACCCGCCGAAGCCGCCGATGAATTGGCTCGCGTCGATGACGATTCTTGTGGGCAGAGGCAGTTTCACGTTCATTTCGCCGAAGATCTTGGCAAAAGTCGGGATGACAAAGATCATAATGATGGCGACGACGAGCACGGCGACGGAAACGACGATGGAGGGATACACCATGGCGCCCTTGACCTTTTTCTTCAGCTTCATCGCCTTTTCGATGTAGACGGCGAGACGCAGAAGAACCGTGTCAAGAACGCCACCAGTTTCACCGGCCGCGACAAGGTTGACAAAGAGGTCGTCGAATACCTTCGGGTGCCTCTTCAGCGCATCGGCTAGGGTGGCGCCGGTCTCGACGTCGCTCTTCACCTGGCCGATGATCTCTTTCAGGGCTTTGTTATCGAGTTGCTTTGAGAGGATGTCGAGACCCTCGACGATGGGTATGCCGGCGCCGAACATAGTCGCAAACTGCCTCGTGAAGACGACCATGTCCTTGTCGGTTATCTTTTCTCCCCTTCTAAAGAGTCTCCGCGACGGGGCCTTTTCACTGATGGACGTCAGGATGATCCCCTGCTTGCGCAGGTTCGTGATGACGTCGTCCTTGTTCGGCGCCGTCATCTCGCCGGTCTGGACACCTCCTTTCATGGATCTCCCGGACCACTTATAGGTAATCGCAGCTGCCATGGTAACTCCTCATCATAACCGGCTCAATCACCGGTAGTCTGGATTTGGGACGACCTGCGCCATCGGGGTTCTCCCTGTTTGGTCAGGCGCAGGAAAATGGTTTTCTTTTTTTATCGGCGGGTGCGCTCAGATCTTGAGACGAATCAAAAGAAATCCCTCTCGGAAACGTTCCCGAGAGGGATTTGCGTTACTTATAAAGCCTCAATCGGTCTGTAATCCTGTCATTCCGGCATGTCCGGAATCTTTCTTCTGCTTCAGAAGGATTCCCGACGCACCCGCATCGAGTGCGGGTTTGCGGGAATGACAAACCCTGTGGCTTTATTTATGACTTCGTTAGTATCTTGCGGCTTTAGGCGATGCCTGCGGCCCTCTTCGCCGAGGCGACGGTGTTCTTCATGAGCATGGTGATGGTCATCGGCCCGACGCCGCCCGGAACAGGGGTGATCGCCCCCGCGATCTCCTTGGCTGCATCGAAATCGACGTCTCCCCTCAGGATGGGAACAGGCTTGCCGGTCTTCTCGCTGATCTTCTCGCCGACGCGGTTCACGCCGACATCGATGACGCAGGAGCCGGGCTTGATCCACTCGGGCTTCACGAGGCCCGGCACGCCGGCGGCGACGATGAGGATGTCGGCCCTCTTGCAGTGGTCGGCGAGGTTCTTCGTCCCGGTATGGACGACCGTGACGGTGGCGTTTGCTCCCTTGCCCTTCTGGAGCATCATGACGGCGATGGGCTTGCCGACGATGTTCGAACGTCCCACGACGACGACTTCGGCGCCGGACGTGTCGAAGCCGGCGCGGACGATGAGCTCCTGGATGCCGGCAGGCGTGCAGGGCTTGAATACGGCCTCCTTACCGCCGATCATGAGACGGCCCACATTAACGGGGTGGAAGGCGTCCACGTCCTTGTCGGGATCGATGGCGTTGAGGATCTTCTTCTCATCGACATGTTTGGGCAGGGGGAGCTGGACGAGAATGCCGTGGATCTTGGGGTCCTTATTGTATTTGTCGACGAGCGCGAGCAGGTCCGCTTCGGGGAGCTCTGCAGGCTGATTGTCCTGGATGGAGAAGAACCCGAGCTCGTGGGCCGTCTTCTGCTTGCCCGTCACATAGCTGACCGATGCAGGGTTCATGCCGATCAGGATGGTGACCAGTCCGGGGGTAACCCCGTGCTTCTCCTTCATCTCGGCGACTTCCTTCTTCAGTTCCTCCCTGATCTGTGCTGCCACTTCCGTACCGCTTATAATCTTTGCTGACATCTTCTTCCTCCTTTTTTATGGGTTGTGCTATTCATGCCGTTGTTTGATGAGCGCGAGCAGCTCTTCCCGCGTGCTCTGCTTGCTCCTGAAGGTACCGCGCACGGCCGACGTGACCGTTCTTGACCCCGGCTTCTTGATGCCCCTCATACTCATGCAGAGGTGCTCGGCATCGATGATGACCATGCATCCTTTCGGCCTGAGCTTTTCCATGATCACATCGGCGAGCTGCGCCGTTAAACGCTCCTGGACCTGCGGCCTCTTTGCAAAATGCTCCAGCGCCTTGACGAGCTCGCTGAGTCCGACGATCTTTCCCGCAGGGATGTAGGCGATATGGGCCGTTCCGCTGAAGGGCAGGATATGGTGCTCACAGACCGAGTAGAAAGGAATGTCCCTGAGCAGGACCATCTCATCGTGGCTCTCCCCCTCAATGGGCTTGAGGAGGTCCTCGACGGACGACTCGAGGCCCGAAAATATCTCCGCAAACATGTCCGCCACCCGCCTCGGCGTATCCTTCAGACCCGGTCTTTCCGAGTCCTCACCGATGCCCTCGATGATGAGCCGCATGCCTTGCCTGATCTTCTCCTTATCCATGACGCCCGATGGCCCTCTCGTCCGTTATGACCTTGTCCATTTTCACATCGTGGGGCTCATGGGGGATGACCGGCATCACCTGTTCCTCGTATGCCAGTGCCGCGGCAACCCCCCTTCTTGCGGAGAGGAGTTTGTCATAGTAACCCTTGCCGTAGCCCATTCTGTTGCATGCTTCGTCAAAGGCGGCGCCGGGGACGACGATGAAATCCATATCTTCGATGGCTTTTTCTCCCCTCCCGGAGGAACGGGGCTCCGGAATGCCCAGGTATCCCGGGGCGAGGTCGTCCAGGGACTGTATAACAAAGAGCCGGAGCACGTCCCCCTCTCTGTCCACCCTCGGCAATACCGTGACCTTCCCACCGGCGAGGCAATCACTGATCAGGCCGAATGTATCGACTTCGCTCCTGAAAGACGCATAGAGAAGCACCGTTCGAGCCTTCCGGTACTCCTCGAGACCCTGCACGCGCTCCCTGATCCTGCGGTCTTTCTCGCTCCTCAGGTCACCGGGGAGTGCGTCACGCCTCCGGAGAACCTCGATCCTCAGCGATTTCTTGTCCGTGAGGGCCGCCACTCCTGCTGAAGCCTCAGTCCTTTCCGAAGGACTCGACCAGTTTCTGCTTGATCTGTTTTATCTCTTCGACGGCCTGCGTTGCTCCTTTGAATGGAGAGATGCCGCCGAGATCGGAGTCCATGACGGACTGGCTGAACTTGATGGCGCCCAGGAATTCCATGTCCTTGATATTGCTTTTGAGAAATGCGATATCGTCGTCGTTCCGCACCTTGTTGGCGACGACATAGACCTTCTTGACGCCCAGCCCCTTCGCCAGGTCCTTGACGGTGTTCGCCGTCTGCACCGATCGCTGACCGGGCTCAACGACGACGATGAAGGCGTCGACGGACTCGGCCGTTCCTCTCGTGAGGTGTTCGATGCCCGCTTCCATGTCGACGACGATTACCTCGTCCCTCTCGAGAACGAGATGTTTCAGCAGCCTCCGCAGGAGCGCGCTTTCGGGACAGTAGCAGCCTGAGGCGGCGACCTTCGGTTTCCCCATGACGAGGAGTATTATGCCGTTTATCCGGTATCCGAGACCCTCCGGGATATCATCGACCTTGGGATTCAGCTTGAACATGCCGCCGACGGTGCCGGGCTTCGCTCCCGTCCTCTCCTCGATGAGCTTTTCCATCTCGGCGATCGGCCTGATGTACGCGAGTTCTTCAGCCTTGACCCCCAGTGCCTGGGCGAGGTTCGCATCGGGATCGGCATCGACGGCTATGACCCGCCGTCCCTCCGAGGCGAAGAGGTAACTCAGAACGGCCGAGAGAGTCGTCTTTCCTACACCGCCTTTGCCGGTAACTGCAATCTTCATTTCTTACACCGCCTTGTTTTGTAATGATTCATCGATACGGAGAAAAATCGTCACCATTATACCATAAGTCCGGGAAAATGAACATGCGCATTCCTGATGTGTCCGTCCGGCATTATTCACAGGGTGAGCTTATCAAGAATACTGTACACAACGGCACGAGTCCCTGACAGTTTGTCATTCCTGCTTGTCCGGAATCCTTCTTCCGAACGGGAACGATGCCGGAATGATCCCCTACTTTGCGGGGACAAATGCCGGCGTAACAGGCGCAACCCTCTCTGGAAGACAATTGGCTATTGGATGGGAACGTCTGACCAGGGGCACGGATTCCTCCGTGCCCCTGTTACATGCAATTTATGCTTCGGGAATGTTGGGACGAGGATAGAGGCCGGCCGCCTTGACGATCTTCTCGATGGCCGTCTCCCACTCGATGGCCTGGATGTGCACACCCTTGATGCCGGGAATCTCCAGCACCTGCTGGACCAGCTCCACGGTGATCTTGATCCCTTCCTCCTCCTGCAGCTCCTTCGCCTTCTTCTTGTCGTCCCCAGCCGCGTCCTTCGCCTTCGCCATGCGCTGGATCATCGATTTCGGCACCGAGACGCCGGCGACGGAGGCGTCCATGTACTTGAGCATCATGGCGGTCCTCGGCACGATGATGCCTCCGAGGATGGCCGTGTGTTCATGGACTCCGAGGTTCCGCGCTTTTTCCATCTGTGACCTGAAAATCTCTATGTCAAAGATGCCCTGGGTCTGGATGAAGTCAGCCCCGGCGTCAACCTTCTTCTTCAGGTTTATAGGCCTGAAATCCAGGGGATCACCGGCGGGGGTCCAGGATGCGCCGACAAAGAATTTCGGCGGCACTTCCAGCTTGTCTCCGCCCTGCTGGAGGCCCTCGTCACGCATCTTTTTCAGGATGCCGACGAGCTGGCATGTGTCGACATCATAGACGTTCTTCGCGCCGGGATGGCCCTTCAACCGTCCTGCCGAGCTGAATTTCTGATGGTCACCCGCTATGCAGAGACAGTTTTTGAGACCCAGCGCCGCTGCGCCGAGCAGGTCCGCCTGCATGGCGATCCTGTTCCGGTCCCGGCAGGTCATCTGCATGACGGGCTCGAGGCCTTCACGCCAGGCCAGCACCGCGCCTGCTATGCTTGAGATCCTGACGACGGCCGTCTGGCAATCGGTGATGTTGGCGGCATCGCAGAATCCCTTGAGGATATGCGCCTTATGAATGACCTCTGCGGGGTCGGCGCTCATGGGCGGGCCCAACTCGGCCGTAACGGCCGGCTGCCCACTCAGAATTACCCGTTCCAGATTGCTTCCACTCTTCATATTGTCCTTCCTCCCGCCCTTCTATCCTTTCTGTGCTTCCTTTTGTTCTTCCTGTTCTTCAAAGGCCCGAATGTGCTCGAGCGATATCCTCCGGGGACCGCCATGGAATGACGTCGACCAGTTCCTCGGCGGCTGGACTTCGGTCAGCTTTTCGAGCTGACCGATCTGCTTCATCCTCTCGACGATCAGGAACCATCCGCAGTCGACCTCGTCACCGACTTCGCATTTTCCCTTGTTGGTCCCGCCGCATGGTCCGTTCATGAGGGACTTTGTGCACCGCGCGATGGGGCAGATGCCGCCCGTCAGGTGGACGATGCAGTTGCCGCATCCCAGGCAGAGCTCGGTGAACTTGCCGGGCTCCGGCACGGCGCCGTAGAACGACGTGTTGACGCCGGGGTAGACAGGTATGTTCCCGATCCTGTCGGCCAGGAAATTGACGCCCACACCGCAGGCCGTCGAGACGACGAGGCTCTGCTTCCTCAGCTCGTCCATGACAGGATCGAAGTACTCGGGCTCACACTGCCTCATGATGCCGTTGGTGTTGATGGTCATATCCTTGCCTTCCTGAGCCGCTTTCATCTTCAGCATGGAGCCGATGATCTCCGCCTCCTTGCCGCCTCCTGCATGGCATATCGCAACGCAGGTGTTGCAGCCGAGGATATAGACCGACTTGTAATCCTTTACCATATCCCAGATTTCTTCAAATGGCTTTTGTGTGCCAACAATCATTGTTCGTCACTCCTTATGTATCCCGTTTACACTTTGCGATCCAGATCGGCGAGGGACCCAGATTCTTAATCTTTTCCGTGAACACCGTACAGATCTCGGCCCATTTCGGACCCATGGCAGCCGAGAGATTGAACATCTCGACGCGCTCGGGATCGATGCCGACCTTGGGCAGCAATGTTTTTAAGTACTTGACCCTTCTCGCTGCGTATGTATTACCTACCAGGTAATGACATTGCTCCTGCAGTCAACCGGCCACGAAGACCCCGTCCACCCCCTTCTCAAAGGCACGGAGAATATGCATGTGATCGAGCTTTCCCGTGCAGGGAAGCCTGATCACCTTCACATTCGAGGGGTAGGAGAGTCTCATGACGCCGGCAAGGTCTGCAGCTGCAAAGGCGCAGAAATGGCAGGCGAAGGCCAGTATGTTCGGCTCCCATCCGGGGGGAGCTTCATGGGGTTTCTCTATGGGAGAACCCTCCTTCTGTGGTGCAGACTCCACGACAGTTGCCATTCTTTGTCTCTTCCTCCTGCTGTATTTATAAAACGTTTATCCTAATACTGATTTCCTAACATTCCACGGCGGCGTCGATCATCGCAGTGATCTGGTCGTCCCTGAAGCTGTTCACCTGGAACGCCTTGGCCGGGCAGATGCCGGCGCAGATGCCGCAGCCGTGGCACTTCACCTCGTTGTGAGCCACCCTGCCCTCTTCATCGATGTACGGCGAATTGAAGGGGCAGACCCTGAAGCAGCTCAGGCAGGACATGCAGTAGTCCCTCCTGTGCTTGGCGATGATGCCGGAGACGGCGAGCCGCTCGTGGGAGAGGACGACGCCTGCCCGGCCGGCCGCCGCGAGGGCCTGGCTGATCGTTTCGTCGAGGTTCTTCGGCGCATGGGCAAGGCCTGTCACGAAGATGCCTTCACTCGGGAAGTCGACGGGACGGAGCTTGACGTGGGCTTCGAGGAAGTATCCGTCGGGATTGCGGGTGACCTTGTACATCTCACCCACCTTGCCCGTCGTCGGGTGAGGCCTGAGACCCGTCGAAAGCACAAGCCAGTCGGCGTCGAGCACGATCTCCCTGTTGAGCATGTAGTCCCAGGTCTTGATCTTCAGCTTGTCCCCGACCTGTTCCACTTCCGGTTTCCGGTCCACTTCATAGCGCACGAAGAGGACGCCCTTGTCACGGGCGAGCTTGAAGTAATCTTCCCTGAGGCCGTAGGTCCGGATATCCCTGTAGAGGATCGCGACGTAGGCCTTCGGGTTCTTCTCCTTTATCGCTATGGCATTCTTGATGGCATCCTGGCAGCAGATCCTCGAGCAGTACTGGTTGGGTTCCTCCCTGGAGCCGACGCACTGGACCATGACGAACCGCTCTCCCGCCTTGGGCTGCTGACCTCCCGCAAGGGTCTTTTCAAGCTCCCGCTGGGTGATGACCCGGTCGCTCTCCTGGTACATGTATTCCGTCGGCTGATACTCGACGCCTCCCGTTGCGAGCACAATGGCGCCGTGGTCGAAAGAGTTTCCGTCCGTGAGAATCGTCTTGAAATTGCCGACAAACCCCTCTGTTTTTGACACCTCAACGCCGGTATGCAGCTTGATGCGGGGATGGGACTGCACAGCCGCGATCCTCTCTTTGAGGAACGCCTGCACATCGTTTCCCTCGAGGTTCCGGTAGAGGTTTCTCGTGAGACCTCCGAGCTCGCTCTCCTTTTCGACGACATGGACATCGAAGCCCTGATCGGCGAGGGAGAGGGCCGTCGTCATCCCGGCTATGCCGCCGCCGATGATCATCGCCGTCGGGGTAACGCCGACGGTCTCCGTCGTCAGGGGCTCCAGCAGCCTCGCCTTGGCGATGGCCATCTTGGTGATCTGTATAGCCTTCTTCGTCGCCTCCTCCTTGTGTCCCATATGGCACCACGAGCACTGCTCGCGGATGTCGGCGAGGTCGAAGAGATACTTGTTCAGTCCCGCTTCGCGGATTGTCTCCTGGAAGAGGGGTTCGTGGGTCCTGGGCGTACAGGATGCGACGACGATCCGGTTCAGGCTGTGCTCCTTGATGAGCTGTTTCAGGATCTCCTGGCTGTCCTGGGCGCAGGCATACACCGTGTTCGTCGCGTAGACGACTCCGGGCAGATCCTTGACGGCCTCGACGACCTGCTCGACATCCACCGTGCCGGCGATATTGATGCCGCAGTGGCATACGAAGATGCCGATCCTGGGCTCCTGGCCCTTGACGTCGGTCTCCGGCGGCAGTTCCTTCTTGATAGTTTCTGTCCCCCTGGCTTCACCGAGGAGGGACATCGCCTCTCCTGCCACGGCGCTTCCCTGCATGACCGTATCAGGAATGTCCTTCGGACCCTGGTAGGTGCCGGTCACGTAGATGCCTTCCCGCGACGTCGCGATAGGCTTAAGCGGAGAGGTCTTGGCGAAGCGGTACTCGTTCATCTCGATGCCGAAGGTCTTCGCGAATGCTTCCGCATCCTTGTGGGGTTCGAATCCGATGGACAGGACAGCCATGTCGAAAGTCTCATCGACGAGCTTGCCGTCTTCGGTGGCATACCTGAGGATGAGGTTCCCCGTCTCGGGCTCCTCGCGGATCGCGGAGATCATGGCGCGCTGGTACCGCACACCATAGTCCTTTTTTGCCCTCTCCACATACTTGTCGAAGTCCTTGCCGAAGGCCCTCATCTCCATGAAGAAGATCGTGGGCTCGACATGGGCATCATGTTCCTTGGCGATGATCGACTGCTTCGTCGCATACATGCAGCAGACAGACGAACACCAGGGGTTTGCGTTGTGGTTATCCCGCGACCCGACGCACTGGATCCAGGCGATCTTGTGGGGGTGCTTCCCGTCGAAGGGACGCTTCACCTCTCCCTTGTACGGACCGGATGCCGAAAGGATACGCTCGAACTGGATTGCAGAGACGACGTTCTTCCACCGCCCGAGTCCGAGTTCGCCCCTCACCCTCGCATCGTACCGGTCAAGTCCCGGGCAGAGGATGATGGCGCCGACGTGCAGCTCGAGCATCTTTTCCTTGTCTTCATAGTTGATCGCGCCGGCCTTGCAGACCTCCTGACATTTCTGGCACTTGCCCTTTGTCATGTAGAGGCACTGTGTCGGGTCGATGGCCCTCGTGTTCGGAACCGCCTGGGGGAAGAGGGAGTAAATGGCCCTGCGCGTCGCCAGTCCCTGCTCGAATTCGCTCGGGACGCCGCGCTTGGGGCACTTTGCCTCGCAGTCGCCGCAGCCTGTGCACTTGACCGGATCGACAAACCGCGGCGCCAGTCTCACCTTCACCGTGAAATCGCCCGGAACGCCCTCCACAGAGACGACCTCGGCAAGGGTATGGATGTCGACGTTGAGATGGCGTCCGACCTCGACCATTTTGGGCGAGATCATACACATCGAGCAGTCTCCCGTCGGGAAGGTCTTGTCGAGCATGACCATGGTACCGCCGATGGAGGACTCCTTCTGGACCATATGGACCTTGAAGCCGCTGTCAGCGAGGTCCAGGGCGGCCTGCATGCCGCCGATACCGCCGCCGACGATCAGGACGGACCCTCTTTTATTGGTTGATGCTTTCTCGTTCATACCAGATTTAACTCCTTTAAAAGTCTCACTGATTCTACGAAATGCCTGTCGACGTGCATCTGGCTTGGGCTCAGGCCCATGGCGAGACCGACGAGCTCGGTGATGAAATAGACAGGCAGCTTTTGCTGGATCCCGTGTTTATTCACAACGTCGTTCTGATACATGTCGAGGTTGAGCTGGCACATTGGACATGTCACAACGAAGCAGTTGGCGCCCCTGCCGATGGCGTCCTTCATGATTTTCGACATGAGGAAGAGAGAGACGTCGCCGTCATTGACCGATGCCGAGGCGCCGCAGCAGTCGGTCTTGTAGCTCCATTCGACAGGCTGGGCGCCGAGGGCCTTGCAGACGTTCTCCATTCCCTGGGGGTTCTCGACATTATCGGGAATGGCGATGTCGCCGGGGAACCGTGTCAGCAGGCAACCGTAATAGCACGCGGGCTTGAGGCCCTCGAGCTTCTTCGTCACAACGTCGCCGAAATCCTTTGACTTGGTCTTGTTGACGAGCAGTTCGACGATGCTCCTGATCTTGACGTTTCCCTGGACCTTCTTCGCCAGTTCGGCGTTGATGACATTTTTCAAACCCTGGTCTTCGGCGAGTCTCTTTTGTGAGACGAGCATCCTGCTGTAACAGGACGAGCAGGGTATCAGAATCTCGGACATGCCGCTCGCGTCGGCGATCCCGAGGTTGCGTGCCGGTAGTGCGACGGCAAGGAACTCGTTCGTCTTGCTCGCCGACGTGGCGCCGCAGCAGTTCCAGTCCTCTATCTCCTTAAGCTCGATCCCGAGCTTCTTGAACACGAGTTTGCTCTGCAGGTCGTACAGCTCCGATGAGGCGTGCAGTGAACATCCCGGATAGTAGGCTATTTCCATATTTTCCCTCTACATCTCACGTGACCGCAAGGGCTATTTCCCCCCGCCGGCCTGTGTTGATTTTTCATACAGGCGTTTCACTTCGTTCAGGCCCTTGACCTTCTCGAATTTGAAATGCATCCGTTTATTCTTCATCATCGCCATGCCGATTTTGGCCTGGCTCTTGAGTTCGTCGATAACGGCCTTCCAACCGCCGCGCTGCTTCTCGCGCTTGGCATTGTCCATCTCGAAGAGACCCATGAACTCGATCTCGTTCAGCCGGCCGAAATGACCTGCCGACGTGATGAAGGCATGATGGAAGGAGTAGACTTTCGGGATGAGCGGTTCGAGATGGCCTTTCTTGGACATCTGTTTGAGAGTCTCCGTAATCCGGGCGCTATGGATGTTGTTCGGGCAGCGGGTGCCGCAGGTGTAACAGGCGACGCACCGCCAGACGAGAAGGTTCTTGAGGGCCTCCTCCCGCTCGCCGAGCAGGATCATCCTGATCAGACGGTCGGGGGTCACTCCCGATTCATCGCCCACCGGACAGCCAGCGGCGCAGCGACGGCATTGGTAGCAGGAGAGCAGGTTCTGGCCCGACTTCTCCGCAACCTCGTCCGCGAAGGACTGGGCGATTTCGGGCTCGAATTTCAGGGTTGCTGATGACATATTGTAACTCCTTGTCTTTTCCTGATTTTTAACCGGTAGACCTGCAAATTGTTCGGTCTGTTCATCTCAAGCGGATACAGCTTAACAGTAAGTTTTGTTCAAAGTCAAGCACTTGTTGGTATTATATATCAAACCTTTTCAATAAGAAAAGCCCCGTTCGGGAACCCGCAGGAAACGGCCTTTCGCGGCCCGGACCGTTCTTGCTCTCTTTTTCCCATTGTGCTAATATAATGTTTTTCGCCATGGAAGTCCGCAAAATCATAGAGGAAGCCGACCGGTACGTGATGCACACCTATGGCCGTTTTCCCATCGTGCTGAGGAAAGGGCGGGGGATGCGGGTGTGGGGCGCCGACGGAAAGGAGTATCTCGACTTCGTCGGCGGCATCGCCGTCAACGTGCTCGGCCATTGTCATCCAAAAGTCGTTGTGGCCATTCAGAAACAGGCCCAGAGGCTGCTGCACGTTTCGAACCTCTATCACATCGAACCGCAGATAAAGCTGGCGAAACTGCTCGTGAACAACTCCTTCGCCGACAAGGCCTTTTTCTGCAATTCCGGCGCAGAGGCGAACGAAGCGGCGATCAAGCTCGCCCGCAAGTATGCAAAGGAGCACGCCGGGCCTCATTGCTACGAGATCATCACCGCCCTGAACTCCTTCCACGGGCGGACCCTCGCGACGGTGACCGCGACGGGACAGGAGAAGTTCCGCCGCGGCTTCGAACCGCTCATGCCCGGTTTCCGGTACATGCCGTTCAATGATCTCGGCGCCTTGAAGTCATCAATCACCGAGCACACCTGTGCCGTTATGCTCGAACCGATCCAGGGGGAAGGCGGGGTCAAGATCCCGTCCGAGACATATCTCCAAGGCGTCCGGGAGATATGCGACAGCAACGACCTCCTCCTCATTCTCGACGAGGTGCAAACAGGGATGGGAAGGACCGGCAAGCTCTTCGCCCATGAACTGTTCGGGATCACCCCTGACATCATGACCCTTGCAAAAGGCCTGGGCGGCGGTGTCCCCATCGGCGCCATGGTGGCGACGGACAGGGTGGCAGGCGCTTTTCAGCCGGGCAACCACGCCTCGACCTTCGGCGGCAATCCGCTCGTCTGCGCTGCAGCGATCGCGACAATCGAGACGATCCTCGAGGACGGTTTCGTTCTCGACAACTGCGTCCGGATGGGCACACATTTCCTCTCGAAGCTGCAGCAGCTTAGAAATGACTACCCCGATTCGATCATAGATGTGCGCGGAAAGGGTCTCATCGTTGCGATTGAACTCACCTTTGACGGGGCGTCCGTCGTGAAGTCCTGCCTTGAACGGGGCATACTGATCAACTGCACCGCCGGCAATGTCCTGAGATTCACCCCGCCGCTGATCGTCCAGGAGCGGGACATCGACCGTCTCATAGACGTCATAGAGGAGGTTTTGTCGAGAAAGTGAACAAAAGAGATCTTCTGACCCTCTGGGATTTTTCGACCCCTGAAATCACCGCCCTGCTCAAGCGGGCGCTGGAGCTCAAGGCCGGTGCTGATGCGCAGAAGTGCCCGCTCATCGGCAAGAGCATCGGTCTGTACTTCGAGAAGCCCTCGACGAGAACCCGCGTCTCCTTCGAGGTCGGCATTTATCAACTTGGGGGGCAGTCCATCTATCTGACGCCGCAGGAACTGCAGTTGTCCCGGGGTGAGACGATTGCGGACACGGCACGCGTCCTTTCCCGTTATCTCCACGGCTTTGTGTTCAGGACATTCTCCCATGACCTCCAGGCCGAATTTGCCTCCCATGCGAGCGATACCGGTCATCAACGGCCTCTCGGACCTTCACCATCCCTGCCAGGCCCTTGCAGACCTCATGACGATCCTCGAGAAGAAGGGGAGACTCGAGGACGTGCGCATCGCCTATATCGGTGACGGCAACAATGTGGCCAACTCCCTCATCGAAGCCGCCGTCAGAACAGGCATGCAGATCATCGTCGCCTGCCCCGAGGGGTATGAGCCGAACCCGGACGTCCTCGACCGCGCCCGTGAAGGAGGGACGGCCGGACAGGTGCTGATCCTGAGGAACGTCAGAGAGGCCGTGAGCCGTGCCGACGTCATCTATACCGACGTTTGGGTCAGCATGGGCCAGAAAGAGGACGGGCAGAAGAAGAAAAAGAAATTCGCGCCCTATCAGGTCAACGGCGAGCTCCTGCAATGCGCAGAAAAGGACGTCATCGTCCTCCATTGCCTGCCCGCCCACAGAGGCGAGGAGATCACCGACGAGGTCATGGACGGCGGGCACAGCGCCGTCTTCGACCAGGCAGAAAACAGGCTCCACACAGAAAAGGCCCTGCTCGAATACCTCATTTCATAGGAGAATTTGTCATGCGTGATTACCCGGCAAGACTCCTTCTGCTATCGGGAGCTGTTGCCCTGCTCCTTGCCGTTTTGTCCTCCTGCAGCGATTCGGGCTCCATCGACGGCGCTGAAGTCTTCAAGCGAGAGGGGTGCATCACCTGCCACACCTTCAAAGGACAGGGAGGCGTCGTCGGTCCCGACCTGACATATGTCACAAAGAACCACAGTGACGGGTGGATCAAAGACCAGATCAGGAATTCAAAGGCGAACAACCCGGATTCAAGGATGCCCGAGTACAAGCATCTCTCGGGCGGAGAGGTCAACGCTATCGTTCGCTATCTGAAATCGTAGGCGATCGGCCCCATCTTTGCATAGGCCATCCAGTTGCGTCAGGATCTCCGGAAAGGCGGGGCGTCTGCGCCGACAAGCCTCGGTGGTGCGAAACCTTTGCCTTTCCATGAAGACCATTTCAGGCTGACGTCTGAAAGAAGTGAACCTTTTGCCGACACTCACACTGTCACTGACACTGCTTTTAGAGCGCTCCACCCCGCCTTTTCACGGCAAGGGGGGGCAGACCTTGTCCGCTTCCTTGCGGGATCTGTCTTTTCCTTGACTTGAACCCCTTTTTTCATATTAAGATAGAAAGCTTTTTTATTCATTCTCTTTCCCCTTTCCGGAGGACACATGCGGATCGCCATCGGTTCCGACCATGCCGGCGTTGATATGAAGAAGGACGTCATCGCACTGTTGCGCAACCTCGGACATGACGTCGCCGACTACGGTACGGAGACGCCGCAGTCCGTCGATTATCCGGATTTCGGGGAAAAGGTGTCCCTCGCCGTCTCGGCGGGGGAGTTCGACAGGGGCGTTCTCATCTGCGGCACCGGCATCGGGATGTCCATCGTGGCAAACAAATTCCCGAACATCCGCGCCTCCCTCTGCAACGAGCTCTTCTCGGCAAGGATGAGCAGGCTCCACAATGACGCGAACATCCTCGTCCTGGGGGGGCGCATCATCGGCAGGGACCTGGCGGCGGAGATCGTTCGGGTCTGGATGACCACACCCTTTGAGGGCGGCAGGCATGCGAACAGACTCAGGAAAATTTGCCTCATTGAGGAAAAGACAAAACTGAACGAAAGGACGTCTCTATAACGGCTTATAGAGCGAACGGCGGTCGACCATGATGCTGAACAGCCTGAAGCAAACGGACCCGGACGTATACGACGCGATCGGCAATGAATTGCGTCGCGAAGAGGAGAAGATCCTCCTCATCGCATCAGAGAACTACGTGAGCCGTGCCGTTCTTGAGGCGCAGGGGTCCGTTTTTACGAATAAATACGCTGAAGGGTATCCGAACAAGCGCTATTACGGTGGTTGCGAGTTCGCCGACGTCGTCGAGGACCTTGCCATCAGGAGGGCCAAGGAAATCTTCGGCGCCGAGCACGTGAACGTTCAGCCCCATTCGGGGAGCCAGGCCAATATGGCGGTCTACTTTTCCTGCCTGAAACCGGGTGACACCATCCTCGGCATGTCGCTCAGCCACGGTGGTCACCTGTCTCACGGCGCCAAGGTCAATTTCACCGGCACGCTTTACAACCCCGTCTTTTATGGTGTCAACAGGGAGACGGGATATATCGATCTCAACGAGGTGAGAGACGTCGCAAAGACGCACAGGCCGAAGATGATCATCGTCGGTGCGAGCGCCTATTCGAGAATCATCGACTTCAAGTCTTTCTCCGACATAGCGAAGGAAGTCGACGCCTATCTTTTGGCTGACATCGCCCACATCGCCGGCCTTGTCGCGGCGGGTATACATCCCTCTCCCTTTCCCCACGCCGATTTCGTGACCACAACGACCCATAAGACCCTTCGCGGTCCCCGCGGAGGCATTGTCATGTGCAAGGCGGCATTTGCCAGGGCCGTGGACAAGGCTGTCTTTCCGGGCATCCAGGGAGGTCCCCTCGTCCATGTCATCGCCGCCAAAGCCGTGGCCCTCAAGGAGGTCCTGACAGAGGAATTCAGGCGCTACCAGGCCAGAGTCGTGGCGAACGCCCGCAGGCTCTCCCAGGGGCTCCTCGGGCGGGGATTCCGGATCATATCGGGCGGGACGGACAACCATCTGTTCCTCGTCGATCTGCAGAGCAAGAACATCACCGGCAAAGAGGCGGAAGAGTCCCTTGACAGGGCCGGCATCACGGTGAACAAGAACTCCATCCCCTATGACCCCAATCCGCCGACGGTGACGAGCGGTATCAGGCTCGGCACGCCCAGCGTCACGACGAGGGGGATGGGTGAGTCTGAAATGGACGATATCGTCGACATCATCACGTCGATCATCGAAAACAAGAAGGATGAACGGGGAATTGCAGAGATGAACGACCGTGTCAGGTCGCTCTGCGGCAAGTTTCCGATGTACGGCTGATGAAGTGTCCGTTCTGCGGGGCCGTCAAGGATAAAGTCATCGACTCCCGGGCCGGCAAGGAGGGCGACGTCATCAGGAGACGACGGTCCTGCCTCCAGTGCGGTCAGCGGTTCACCTCCTATGAGCGGGTCGAAGACCCGATGCCCCTTGTGGTCAAGAAAGACGGGAACAGGGAGTTCTTCGACAGGCACAAGATCCTGACGGGACTGAAGAAGGCCTGCGAAAAGAGACCCGTCTCGATGTCGAAACTCGAAGAAATCGAAAGCGGCATCGAAAAGAAGCTCGTCAACCTCGGGGTAAAGGAGATCGACAGCTCCTGGATCGGCGAGGAGATCATGGCTGCGCTCAAGGACCTCGACAAGGTGGCCTATGTGCGGTTCGCCTCTGTGTACCGGCAGTTCAAGGACATCAACGATTTCATGGAAGAGGTGAAGACCCTCTTCGACGACGCGAAGTGACGGTCTGACTTGAAATCTTTTGACCGTTTGTTTTTAAATAGAAGTTGTTGTTTTTTCCTGTTGGGGAGTCGTCCAATGGCAGGACGGCAGACTCTGGATCTGCTTATAGGGGTTCGAATCCTCTCTCCCCAGCCATTCGAGCAAGTCGCCGTTGACGGTCCCATCGTCTAGAGGCCCAGGACGTAGCCCTCTCAAGGCTAAAACACGGGTTCGAATCCCGTTGGGACTACCAAATTATCTATTAATTACAATATTTTATAAGATCAGAGATTTCCCCTGTCCACTGCTGTAACCAAAATGTAACCCAAGAGGCCAAGTAACAACTATGACGGACTCGTAAAAAGTCGTCATACCCGCGAAGGCGGGTAGCCAGACATTACACCCGCGGTTTTGCTATTCTTGATCAATTGCGGTCATATTTCCCGCATGCCGAATCCCTTCTGATGGATCGCGATGATGCATGACATTGACAATACTGTAAATATACAATACACTTTTACATCATGATAGAGAGATTGCTCAGTCTGCCTAAAGATAGATCCTTTTTCCTCTTTGGGCCGCGACAGACAGGCAAGACCACGCTGATAAACAAACTCTTTCAGGAGAAAGTATATAAGATCAATCTCCTGCTCTCCGATCAGTTCCTGAAGTATTCAAAAGACCCATCGCTGTTTCGAAAAGAAGTCCTTAATAAGGAGGACTCTATTACCCATGTGTTCATTGATGAGATACAGCGGGTCCCGGAACTGCTGAACGAAGTGCAGTATCTCATCGATACGACGTCGCTCCATTTTATTCTGTCCGGCTCAAGCGCACGAAAGCTGAAGCGGGGGTATGCAAACCTTTTGGGAGGAAGGGCTGTGCAGAGGTTCCTCCATCCCTTTCTGTGGCGGGAGGTTGCAGAGATGGCAACTCTCATGCATTTACTGAGGTTCGGATCTCTCCCCCCGGTCTTCCTTGCAGAGACCGAGGCAGATAAAATCGACCTGCTCAGGTCATATGTTGATACCTATCTTCGTGAGGAGATTCAGGCAGAGGGGATAGTCCGCCGGATAGGATCCTTTTCGCGGTTTCTAGATATGGCTGCAAGCCAGTTTGGCGAGATCGTCAACTATTCCTCTGTTGCCCGCGAGTGTCACCAGGCTGTAATGACGGTAAAATCCTATTATGAAATACTGACTGATACGCTCATAGGGTTTCTTCTTGAGCCGTGGAGAAAAAGCGTAAGAAAACGGCTTTCCGGACATCCCAAGTTCTATTATTTCGACAATGGTGTTACGAATATGATCAACCGGTATGACAGTGAGATTTCAGACCCCTATCTGCTGGGGAGGCTTTTCGAACAGCTTATCGTTGTCGAGACGCTCAAATGGATCAGACAATCGCAGAAAATGGCAAGCCTCTATTACTGGCGGACCAATGCAGGGGCAGAGGTGGATCTTCTTACAGAACATGCCGGAACACTGACCGGCGCATATGAAATCAAATGGTCCCGCACAATTGACACGGCACATCTTTCAGGACTGAAGTCTTTCCAGACAGACTATCCCGATGTGCCATGTCATGTTATCTGCAATGTGGATGAGCCGTACAGGCTCGGGAATATCCAGGTGATGAACTGGAAACAGTTCCTTCAGAGTCTGCCCGAGAGAATAAAATGAGGGTCGAGAAAGTGACACGCCGGCAGAAAGATCAGACTGGCATTGACAACTTTCTCGTCAGATAACATGATATTTAACGCCAGTATCGTCATATTTCGGGGCACGACATGGAATATATTGAGCGGCAGATTGATCTGAAGACCCTTTTGGAGAAGAAATCCTATTTTCTCCTCGGGCCGAGGCAGACGGGAAAGACCTCCCTCATCCGCCATGCCCTGCCAGACGCGCGTTATTATGATCTGCCCGACACATCCCTGTTTCTCACGCTCAGTCAGAATCCCGGCCGCATCGCACAGGAACTGACGAAGGCCGACAGGATCGTCTTCATCGACGAGATACAGCGGCTGCCGATGCTCCTCAACGAAGTCCACCGCCTTATTGAACAACAGAACCTTCGCTTCCTGCTCACCGGGTCGAGCGCGCGGAAGCTCCGGGCAAGGCGGCGTCAACCTGCTGGGAGGACGTGCGCAGGTACGGCATCTGCACCCTCTGACCTGTCGTGAGCTTGGTGAGTAGTTCGGCCTTCACAAGGTCATGGCTCGCGGGCTTTTGCCGTCAATTTACTTTTCCGAAGACCCGCGCGAAGATCTCCGGCCTCTATCTGCAACAGGAGATTGTTGCCGAGGGGGTGACGAGAAATGTACCTGCCTTCAGCCGCTTTCTGCGGACGGCGGCATTATGCAATGCGACGGTCGTCAACTTCACAAAGGTGGCGAGTGACGCCCAGGTCCCCCGGACAACGGTGTATGAATACTTTGACGTCCTGAAAGACACGCTTATACTCCATGAACTGCCGGCGTGGAAAACCCTGTCTTCCGCCGTGAAAGGACTGGATTCCCGTCTGCACGAGAATGACGGACAAGCCCTTTACAGGACTTTTTACGAGGCTGTCAACCTTGCAAATTGAAAGGGCATGTTTTAATGTTCAATAATGAATGTGAAGCGCGTCATTGAATGCCCTCGGGGACATCCGCTACAAAAAGGGGTTCGTCGTTTATCGCGGCGAGGAGTCCTATCCCTTTGGCAAGGGCGTGATCACCGTCCCGGTCGGCAATCTCTCGGTTATCTGGGAGTGACGGTGGACAGACGTCTATTGATCGCTTGGAGCCGAATCCCGTTTCTTGCGCGCATGCCGTCGAAACCAGTCGACGAGGCCGTTGAAAGCTCTTTTTCCTGTAGCCGCCTCTAATGCGAATCTCTCCAACTCCGTTTGTGTGGTTTCCAGTTTGTACCCGTTCATTTCGAGGAAAATCGCCGCTGATGTAACAGCGGTCCGTTTGTTTCCGTCAACAAAGGGATGATTCCTGACAAGAGATTCCATGAGTGCGGCAGCCTTGTCATGAATGTCCGGATAGAGATCTTTGCCCTCGAATGTGGCCCTCGGCCTGGCGACTGCGGATTGAAGAAGACCGACATCACGAACGCCGTGAGCCCCGCCTTTTCATGCAACCACAGGGTATAGTTTTTTTAGACTGACGGATTGACCGTCAGGATCCTGCTAACAATGTCCGGATAGCGCGCGATCAGCCTGAGCTCGTCGTCGGTCAACGGCTTCTGAAGGTGCATGTTCGCATGCTGGACAAGGTTCAGCACGGACCTGGCCTCACTGTCGTTGCGAAAACGGATGCCGAGCTTGTCATAGACGTGCCTGAAGCCCTTGATCCCCCCGTATTCACCGGTCGTGATGACACGGCCCGTTTCGATCATATCCGGCTCTCCCCTGCCGACTTCCGCAGGCTCGTATAATTCGTAGCTCCTCCATTCCTTGAGAGCGCCGTCCACATGGATACCTGACTCATGGGCAAAGGCGTTGGCGCCCACACCGGGCTGGTTGACCGGCAGCGGCAGACCGAAGGCATATGACGCATACCTGGCCGTCTTCCACGCCTTTGTCAGGTCCACATGGTCGTCGCAACTCATTTTCGCTGCAAGACTTGGGGAAAACTTCAATGCCAGCATGGCGGAGACGAGATCGCAGTTTCCGCAGCGCTCGCCGTACCCGTTGATCGTCGTGTTGATGGCGCAGTCGACACCTGACTCGACCGCTCCCTGAGCGCCCGCGATCGACAGGGCTACCGCCATGCCGAGGTCGTTGTGACAGTGCATCTCGGCGGGAAGCCCCGTCGCCGCGCAGAGCTCCTTTATCCGGTCGTGGACCGTCAGGGGTTCTTCTGTGCCGATAGTGTCACAGTACCTTATGCGGTCGGCACCGGCCTCTTTCCCCGCTAAAGCGAATTCGATTAGCCGTCCCATGTCCGTGCGTGATGCGTCCTCCGCATTGATCCCGACGGTCCCGGCCCCGAGGCGGCGCGCCAGGGCGACGGCATCGGTCATGGATTTCACGATCTCATCCCACCGCTTTTTTCCCCTGAACTTCCCCGCAATCATGATGTCCGATGTCGACACCGAGAGGTTCAGGTGCCTGATGCCGGGACAGTTCCCGAACGTCGTCTCTATGTCTTCGACGATGCCCCTGCACCACCCCCCGAGCCGTATTCTTCTGAAGGCCCCCGCCTTTTCGAGTTCAAGGTTCGCGTTTATATAGTTCACCTCATGACGGAGGGTCGGGAACCCGATCTCGCTCTGGAAGACGCCCATCTCGTCGAGATAGAGGTTTATCATCGTTTTCGCGAGCTTCGGCAGCAGGATGCGCGAGGCCTGGACCCCGTCCCGGTTCGTCACGTCGATGAAATGCACCGGAATACTCATGGTTTCCTCAGAGCGAGTCAGACCATCTCGCAGTATTCTTCCCCGATGCGGGCGTTCAGTACCTCGAGCTCCATGTCCCTGTCCTCTCCGAGGACGCCGAACGCATCGGCCCTGCACTGCTTGCAGTGTGTCATCTGCTCGATATAGGGAGAGCATTCCCCGCGGATTTTCGCGATCATCTCCCTCGAAGGCCGCTGCAGGGACTCGAATTCAGCCTGCGGAATGAGAGGGATGATGTTCTGAATGTCGGCGCCCTGGCTCCCTGCAAGCCGGGCGATGAGAGGCATCTCGGCATCGTTGACCCCCGGTATATAAACCGTATTGATTTTTACCATGAAGCCGGCGTCTACGGCATTCACGAGTCCTCTCTGCTGGTTGGCCACGATCTGGGCGGCCGCGTCTGCGCCCCGGAGGACCCTTCCGCGGTACTGCACCCAGGAGTATATCCTTTCCGCCACCTCAGGGGCCAGGGCATTGATCGTTATCGTGACGCTCCTGACGCCGGCCTCCATGAGGTCCCCGATCCTGTCCGGAAGGGACAGGCCGTTCGTGGAGACGCAGAGCGTCAGGTCGGGGAATTCACGGTTGATTTGTTTCAGCGTTTTGAACGCTGCATCATTGGCGAGAACGTCTCCGGGACCCGCAATGCCTATGACCGAGAGGTTCTCGTTTCTTTCGACGACGGCACGCACGCGCTCCAGCGCCTCCGAGGGGGAAAGCACCCTGCTGGTGATGCCCGGCCTCGATTCGTTTGCGCAGTCGTACTTGCGGATGCAGTAGCGGCACTGGATGTTGCAGGCCGGCGCCACCGGCAGGTGAATGCGTCCGAACCTGTGATGGGCCTCCTTCGAAAAACAGGGATGGGTCTTCCGTATGTCCTTCTCCCTGAACAGCGGCAGTTTCATCATCGATTGTCCCTCTCTTTCACGTGATTACGCCCTCCGGAAAAGCGGGGCGAAGATGCCGAAAAGAATTGGTGCTGCGAAACCTTTGCCTTCCCATAAGGGTCATGTCAGTCCAATGGTTGATGAAAGGTCGGATGGAATCCCGAACTTCCAATTTTAATGATCATTCTCACTATCAGCAAAGCTTTGAAGCACTTTGCCCCGCTTTTTCGTGTAACTGACAAGGCGGCCTTAGAGCTCTATGTGCATCTGGCAGCGTCTTGTGCACGTCCTGGCGCAGGCCTCGCAGCCGATGCAGTTGTCCGGGTTGGCAACGGACATGACCTTGTTGCCCATGTCGTCACCGTATTCGTCCTCACCCTGGAAGGGCTTTTCGATCAGTTCGAGCACCTCCCTGCTGCAGACCTTGTAGCAGCGGCCGCAGCCTATGCATTTCACCACGTCTATCGACTCTATGAACCGGGGCGTCCATGCCTGCCCGCCCCGCGTATAGGCTAACACTGACATAACCGTTCCTCCTTGTATTTCCCCCAATATTTCAACCACCATCGAAAGAGGCGGGGTGTATGCGCCGAAAAGCCCTGGTGCGGCGACACCTTTACCGTCACAAAAGACGGCGTTTCAAGACATTGGTCGATCACACAGAGAGTGGAATCCTGCAGGGGCCGTTCCCCGAACGGCCCGACATTAAGGCTGCTGACACGGACACTCACACTGACACTGTCTTTCAGAGCGCTTCGCCCCGCCTTTTCATGCGCCTGCAAGGCTCATGCGATCGCCTCTCCGTTCGTCTCACCCGTCCGCACGCGCATCGCCCACTCGATGGGGCTGACGAATATCTTCCCGTCGCCGGTCTTGCCGGTCTGGTTGACTTTGATGATCGACTTGACGATCTTCGTGACGAGATCATCGGGGACCACCATCGTCAGCATGCGTTTCGGCACGAAGAGGGCCACCTTCGGCAGAGAGTGCTCCAGCGCATATTTGGACGGCGTCGGCGTCAGCTTGACGGAGGTGCAGAACTTCTCCGGCAGCTCGGGATCGAGGTCGTTGTCGCACACCATGCCCTTCTGCTTTCCCCTGCCGTCGACGCTCTGGATCGTGAGAGAGGGAAAGCCGAGTTCCTCCAGGACCTTCTTTGTTTCCGGCAGCTTGTCTCTCCTGATAATCGCGGTGATCTCCTTCATAGCACCGCCTCCCCCGTTCGTATGGTATAGGATGTCTCGACGGGGCTGATGAATATCTTGCCGTCACCCACAAACCCCGTCCTGGACTTGTCCATCATGATCTTTACGATCCTGTCGACGTCCCCGTCATTGACGACCATCATGACCAGCATCTTGGGCAGTTCGTCGTAATGGACGGGCCCGACCTGCAATCCCTTCTGCTTTCCCCTTCCGAAAACAGGCATCTTGGTGAGTGACGGGAAGCCCGCGCCCTCCAGCGCCTGCACGACCTCCTGTTCCTTTTCCGGTCTTATGAATGCCCTGATCATCTTCATCGTTGTTGCCTCCCTCTATTGGTATCTGTGTTGGTGCCGTCCGACACTGTTAACCTAAACGTTACAATCTGACCGTCGGAATGGCGGGGCGAAGATGCCGAAAAGCCCTGGTGCTGCGAAACCTATGCCTTCCCCTGCGGATCACCTCAGGCGGTCGGTTGTTGATACGCATGATGGAATACGGAATTTCCAATTTAAAAATGATCGTTCTTGCTGTCAGCAAGGCTTTGAGGCACTTTGTCTCGCCATTTCATTCAACTACAAGGCTAATCGTTCATGAGCGCCTTTTTGAGCCACGGCGGCGGAGATTTCCTAATAGTGTCCAGAAGGCTTGCCAGCGAGTCCTCGATGGACACGACCTCCTTCACCTTGATCGGCATCATCCCCTTGCGCACGAGGCGCGCCGCCGAGGGACCTCCTATCTCGGTCAGGTAGACGATCCTGCAATCAGCCAGACTGTCCACCTTGTCCTGCACGCGGTCGTCGTGCACCCGGCCCATCCCCTTCGTCTCCACGATCGCCTGGTCCACGCCGTCGGCAAACGTGCGCATCTCGACGAAACGGTACCCGTTGGTGTTCATTTCATAGACGGCGAACCTGCCCGCCCTGCCGAAGTGTTCGTCGACGGATGTCCCGTCTGTCGTTGCAAACGCCACTTTCATCAGTGCGCCTCCTTTGCCAGTATGTTCGCTGCATCCTGTATAAGGCACAGGGTACCGTGGTACCCTGTGGTGATCCCGTTCGCATGGCCGAAGATCCTGTAGACGGGGAACCCCGCCTGGAGCAGCGGAGTGCCCAGTCGCGCCGCCGTGTCTTCAGCGTGGGAATTCGATATGAGCAGGTCGAACTCTCCTTCGATCGAAAAGAGGTCGCCCACCATGACGCGGTCCGCCCGGATCAGCCCTGCAGCGGCGGAAGAAACAGGCACGACGGCAAGGGGTATATCTGCGGCCATCTCTGCCAGCCAGTGCGAGGTCTGCAGTGCGTGGTCCGGATCGAGGGCGATGCAGACCCTCTTTCTTCCAAAATGGATATGGGCGTCCCTCATGCCGTCCACGAGGATTCTCCGCTGCCTCCCGTAACGCGCCGGCACCGGCTTGCCGCCGAGCATGGAGAGCGTCTCCATAAAGCGGTCCGTGTCTTCCAGGCCTGAAAGGCTGTGAAAGACCCTGTACCCGATGCCGAACCGCTCATTCAGAACCCGGGCCGCCGGTTCCAGACTCCCGCCGAGCACGAGTGTGAACCCGGCAGAGCCCATGGACTCCACCTCCTCAATGTCCGTCCCTCCCGATGCAAGCGGAGATATGCCCTCCCTGCTTCCGTCGAGACAGGAGAGATCGGGCAGCATGACCGGTCTCAACCCGAAGGCCTCCGCCGTCTCCCTCAGTTCGAGAAAGTCCGCAGGGGTCAGATGGGAACCAGCCATGATATTCACTTTGCCGGGACTGCGGCCGGGATGTCCGGTTGTCTTGTTTCCGACGACAGTCCGGACAAGGGCCTCGACGGCCCTTGCGTACCCCTCCTCCAGGCCTCCCTCGTAATCCGGCGTCGGCACATGGATAATCCTTGTCTCTGCCCCATCGCTCCGGGATTTTACCGTGAGTCTCCTGACCACGGCCGGCACGTCATCGCCCTTCACCTCCGTCAGGCCGGAGGTGAGGACACCGATCACGTCGGGGCCGTTCTTGTCTTTGAACTCGCGGACTGTCGCCTCCAGCCGCTCTTCGCTGCCCATAACCGCATCCTCGACGAATATTTTCGTGCTCCCGAGGGCCACGGGTTCTCTAAAATGCTTCGTCAGGAGCACCTTTGCGAGGAAGGTGCACCCCTGAGCGCCGTGTAGCACGGGCAGCGCGTTGTGGATGCCCTGGAAGGCCATGGCTGCGCCGATCGAGGCGGAGTGCTTCAGGGGATCGATGAGGACGTTCCGCGTACTCTCCGCCTTCACAGGCACGCCTTTTCCCGCGCCCGCCTGCGGTCTTCCTCCTCCATCTGCCCTCTCATAGAACCTGATGCTGTTGCTGATCTGTTCCGCGAGGTTGACGAGACCGTCATAGCCTGCATAGGCGACGTGGCGCTCCTGGTTCACATCGACGAAGGGGTAGCCCTCCTTGATCGCCAGATACTGGTTTCTGCCTCCCGCCACGAGGATGTGAGCGCCGCGCTCCGTCAGGAGCCTCTTGAGGTTCTTCGGCGTCACGTCCTCCACGAGCGGGGCCTCCTCACCCATGATCTCTCTCATCTTCTCCTCATCCTCAAAGGTGCTCTTCTTCGTCCCGACGGCAACGATCTCAATGCCGAGGTCCATGAGCGCCGATATGAAGGACCAGCTTTTGACACCCCCCGTGTAGAGCACGGCTTTCTTCCCTCTGAGGTGCTCATAGGACTCGATCTTCGCGGACAGCGCCGATTCCTCCGTGGCGATGACCCTTTCGACCTGTTCAGACAGGTCCGCCATCCCACCTACGGCTTTTGCCGTCTGCGCCATTTTTCTCAGCGCCTTCGCCATCTCCGTTTTTCCGAAGAACGACACCTCCGCATAGGGTATGCCGTATCTCTGCTCCATCCCTTTGGCGACGTTGATCAGCGCCCTGCTGCAGACGACCACGTTCAGATTTGCCCGGTGCGCCCATGTGATTTCTTCAAAGGCGGCGTCGCCCGTCATGCGAGACAGCACGTTGAACCCCGCCCTCTTCAGCACCGGCTCGACGAGCCAGAGGTCTCCGGCGATGTTGTATTCGCCGATGAGGTTGATGTCGACCGTCAGCCCTTTTCCGTCGGAGAAAACCAAAGGAGGCGGAGGTTCTCCAGTCCCTATGACATAGTTCAGCAGGACCTCCCCGGCGATGCGGTTACCGAGGTTCTTGGGGCCCACAAACCCGGCAGCGTCAACGGGTATCACCCGTATGCCGAGCTCCGCCCCGGCCTCCTTGCAGACCGCCTCCATGTCCTCGCCGATCAGACCGGACACACAGGTGGAGTAGACGAATATCGCCTTCGGCTTCATCCTGCGATGTATCTCCCTGATTGCCGCCGAGAGTTTCGTCCCGGCGCCATAGACGATGTCCAGCTCGCCCATGTCCGTCGTGAATCCTCTCCTGTGGAGAGTCCCGCGGTGTGAACGGGTGCCCCTGCCTTCCCAGGAGTTGCCGCAGCAGGCGATCGGGCCGTGGACGAGATGGGCCGTATCTGCGATCGGCTGGAGCACGATCATGGCCCCGTCAAAGGCGCAGGACTCGCCTCCCCGGGATCGGCAGATCTTGTCGCTCTTTTCCGTTGCACAGCCATGTTCCATCAATGTATCGACACTTTTTCTCATTATTGTCCACCTTTCTATGCCGCACGGGGACAGGGCATGATTTCTTCGCGAAATAAACTGCCTCAGTGCTTTGTCTTGCCTTGTTATTGAGTCATGCCTTCCCGCAGGCACACTGTGCGGCTCCCGCTTCGGCTCCGCCGTCGACTCCCGCCGCAGTTCACATTACCCGCTTCGCTTCAGAAACAATACCCTGTCCTCGTTAGGAAAGGCGGGGCGAAGATGCCGAAAAGCCTTGGTGCTGCGAAACCCTGGCCGTCACAAAGTCAACGTTTCAGAACGATGCCTGATAAATTGATCCATTTTCTGACACTTACACTCACACTGACACTATTTCAGAGCGCTTTGTCCCGCCTTTCCGCACAACTGCAAGGTTTTCCTTATCACCGTATGACATCAAAGCTCGTCGTATGCATCGTCTTCCTGTCCATCTCGTCGAGCACCGTGTTCACCACCATGGTCACCAGGTTGATGACGCCCTGATATCCGATGACAGGATAGCGGTGCAGGTGGTGCCGGTCGAAGAGCGGGAACCCGACCCTGATCAGCGGCGTGCCCGTGTCCCTCCAGAGGAACTTCGCGTAGGAGTTGCCGATAAGAAGATCGACGGGTTCCGTGAACATGAGAGACCTCAGGTGCCACATATCCTTGTTGATATGCACCTTGCCGTCGGCTCCGAAAGGGCTTTCGGCGAGGAGGGCATAGGCCTCTTCCTCGAACTTCCTGTCTCCGTTGGTACAGACGATGTGCACCGGCATGGCCCCCATCTCGAGGAGAAAGCCGATCATGCCCAGAAGCTGGTCCGGGTCTCCGACGAGGGCGAACCTTTTCCCGTGCACGTAGGCATGGGAGTCGACCATGGCATCCACGGCGCGACCGCGCTCATCCTCGATCTCCCGCGGGACGGGCTTTCCGGTGATCTCCGACAATTCCTCGAAGAACCTGTCTGTGTTCCTTATGCCGATCATCGGCATCGCCGTCGCCTTCTGGCCCCACTCCTTCCTGATATACTCCATGGTCTTGGTGGTCGAGTATTTCTGGAGAGCGATCGTCGCAAGGCTGTTGACCGAATCCGCAGCCTCCTCAAGCGGCGTCCCCCCGGGGTAGAGCCTGTATTCGCCCGTGTTGGGGGAGTCGAAGGAGGCGCTCGCGTCGGAAAGGAGTGTGTACCCGACATCCATGATCTTCATAAGCCTCTTGATCTCATGGTAGTCGCCGGTATAGGTGTCGAATCCCATGATGAGATTGACCCTGCCGTTCGGTGCGCCTTTTTTGCCTGCCGTCACCGCCGTCAGGATGCCCTTCATCATGTTGTCGTACCCGGTGATGTGGGAACCGACAAAACTGGGCGTATGGGCAAAGGGCACGGGAAGGTCCTTCGGGATGAGCTGCTTCTCCCTTGCCGTCTTGATGTAGGCGTTCAGGTCGTCGCCGATCACTTCAGTCATGCAGGTGGTGCAGACCGACAGCATCTTCGGTTTATAGAGGCTGTGCGCGTTCTCTATGCCTTCGAGCATGTTGTTCAGCCCGCCGAAGACCGCGGCATCCTCGGTCATGGATGTCGACACGGCAGCCATGGGTTCCTTGAAATGCCTATTCAGATGGCTTCTGAAGTAGGCGACGCATCCCTGGGCGCCCTGGACGAAAGGCAGTGTGCCGTCGAACCCCGAGGAGCAGAAGATCGCTCCCAGGGGCTGGCACGCCTTCGCCGGGTTGATCTTGATGTTCTTCCGTTTGAAGTTGAGCTCCCTGTATTCCTCGCTCTTTGTCCACTCCGCGACCTTCCTGACCTCTTCCTCCGTCGGGCCGTTCTCGAACTCCTTCTTATCTTCAAACTGCCTGCAATAAGCCTCTTCCAGGAACAGCTCGTTGTGGTCTTTTATCTTCAGTGTCATTGTTACCTCCCTGCAGTGTTCGGAGAATTGCTTAAACCTTATCGTTGCATATGCGCTCAGGAAAGGCGGGGCGAAGGCGCCCGGGCCCGCCGGATCGACGTCATTTCTTTTTCCGTATCAGGTTCCACGTCGGGCTGTTCACGGTCATGTCCATGTCCCTTGCGAAGACGGGGAACCCGTCGAACCCGTGATAGGGACCCGAATAGTCCCAGGAGTGCATCTGCCTGAAGGGCACCCCCATTTTATGATAGGAGTATTTCTCCTTGATGCCCGAGCCGACCATGTCCGGTTTCAACCTCCGGGTGAACTCTTCCAGCTCATAGAGGGTGGCGTCGTCCATGATCACGGCGCCCTCTTTCACCTCCGGATAGGTCCTTTTGTAGTCATCGTTATGGCCGAATTCGTATCCCGACGCCACCACTTCCATGCCGAGGTCTTCATAGGCGCCGATAGTATGCCTTGGTCTCAGACCACCCACATAGAGCATCACCTTCTTGCCCTCGAGGCGCGGCCTGTACTCGGCGATGACAGCATCCATCACCGGCTTATACTTCTCTATCATTTTCTCGGCCTTTTCCCTGATCGTGTCGTCGAAATAGGACGCGATCTTCCGGATGCTCTGATAGATCTTCGTCGGCCCGAAGAAGTTGAACTCCACCCAGGGGATGCCGTACTGCTCCTCCATATGCCTGCATATATAGTTCATCGACCGGTAGCAGTGGATGAGGTTCAGCTTCGCCTTGTGCGCGATGCCGAGCTCGTTCACCGACGCGTCGCCCGTCCACTGGGCGATCACCCTCAGGCCCATCTCTTCGAGCATCTTCCGCGACGCCCAGGCATCGCCGCCGATGTTGTAGTCGCCGATGAGGGCCACGTCATACGGGGTCGTCTTCTCGAGGGTGCCTTTGCCCATCACATAGTCCCTGATCGTGTCGTTCGCGATGTGATGACCGAGGGACTGGCTTACACCCCTGAAGCCTTCGCACCGCACCGGCACGATGGGCATCATGAACTCCTTCTCCACCTTCTTTGATACCGCTTCTATATCGTCTCCTATGAGGCCGACAGGGCACTCGGAAAGAATGCCGATGCCCTTTGCAAGCGGAAAAAGCTCCTTCAGCTCATGAAGAGCGGCATCGAGGCCCTTGTCCCCTCCGTAGACGATGTCTTTTTCCTGAAAGTCCGTCGTGATATGCATGGTGCCGAAGGTGTCGACTCCGGTCCGGCCGTTATAGTAGTTCCTCCGCGACCACCAGCTGTACTGACCGCACCCGACAGGGCCATGGCTGATGGTGAGCTGGTCCTTGACGGGGCCCCAGACGACGCCCTTCGCTCCCGCATAGGCACACCCTCTGACCGTCATAACGCCGGGACGGGACTTGATGTTCGACTTCACCTGGCAGGCGCTGCACTGCCCTGTCGGGTCGTTTGCCGCGAGGTGCTTTGCCCTGTCCTTTTTTGCCTTTTCAGGATAGGCGTCGAGGACCTCCTCGATCATCTTCTGTGTATCTTTAATGGCTGTGCTCACTCGTTTCTCCTTTTTGCAGGACGAGGACTTCAGCATTTATATGCCGCCCGGCTGAAGCTCCTCATCCCTCCGCTGTATGGTTACTACGGAAACCAGACGACCAACGCACCGACGGGGGCGTCGTCTTCAGCACGTTTAGGCGCTTTGCCCCACCTTTTCACGCAACCGCAAAGTTTATGCGGCCTCCTCGTTTTCGAGAATGCCGAAATCCATAAGAAGCCCCTCGAGTTCATCCATGGAAAGCGGCGTCGGTATGACAAGGTTTCTGTTCTCGGCGACCTTCTTTGCGAGAACCCTGTATTCATCCGCCTGAGCATGCTCCGGAGAGTACTCGATGACGGTCATCCTCCTCAGCTCGGCGCGCTGCACCTGGTTGTCGCGGGGCACGAAATGGATCATCTGTGTGCCGAGTCTCTTTGCAAGCTCTGCGATGAGCTCATATTCCTTGTCCGTCTTCCTGCTGTTGCAGATCAGGCCGCCGAGACGGACGCCGCCGCTCTGCGCGTACTTCAGGATGCCCCGGGAGATGTTGTTGGCGGCGTACATGGCCATCATCTCGCCCGAGGTGACGATGTAGATCTCCTTTGCCTTCCCTTCCCGTATGGGCATCGCGAACCCGCCGCAGACGACGTCGCCCAGGACGTCATAAAAAACGAAGTCCGTCTCTGCATCATAGGCTCCGTTCTCTTCGAGAAAGTTGATGGCTGTAATGACACCGCGGCCCGCGCAGCCGACCCCGGGCTCCGGTCCGCCCGACTCGGCGCACTTGATGCCCTTGAAACCGTGGAGAAGCACCTCCTCGATCTCCAGGTCTTCCACCGTGCCCCTTTCCCGGGCCATGTCCATGACCGTCGCCTGGGCCTTCCTGTTCAGGATGAGCCGCGTCGCATCCGCCTTGGGATCGCACCCGACGATCATGCACCTGTAGCCAGCCTCGGCAAGGGCGGCAACGGTATTCTGCGTCGTCGTCGACTTGCCGATGCCCCCTTTTCCGTAAATCGCTATCTGTCTCATGTGGAGCCTCCTCTGGAAAATGTGTGGAAATGATTTTTGCAACCTCTGTGCCATGTTTGCAGAATGGCTTAAAATGGGCTTCTGTTGATTTCCCGATTTTTCATCTCGGAACAATTTTGAATGGATAAAGACAATATTGGCGCAAAAATGGCAGTCGCTGGCACTTCATCTTTCTCCTGACCCCCCGCCCGCCAGGGGGGACAAAAGCGTTAACCTTATCGTTGCAATACACTCCCGGGAAAGGCGGGGCTGGGGTGAATGCGCCGAAAACCTTGCTGCGGCGACACCAATGCCTTCCATGAAAACCATTCACCCGACGGCTGAAAAAAGGTGAGCCTTTGCAGACACTCACACTGTCACTGACGCTGTTCTTCAGAGCGCTTCGCCCCGCCTTTTCATGCAACAGAACGGTTAAAAGGGACGGATCGCGGGGACCGGAAAAAACTTGACATGATATGATAAAAAAAGTATATAGTACACTGCTGAAAAATACGGGATTTCATCGGAATCGTCACGCAATTGAACAGACGGCGCAATTCCGCCATGGTGCAGGTAATGAACGGTTCTCCGTGTCAAAGGTCCTGAAATAAAAGGCCGGCCGGAGGGCCTTTCCGTACAAAACACGATGTGTCAAGCATCAACGCGATGGGAGATTAAGGATGTCAGAAAAGGTCTATCGTTATTGGAACAATGAGATGTTAGAGGATGTCACCCCTCTGAAATACGGCGACAAGGACCTTGCCGCCGTCATCGGATGGGGAGGCGTCCAGATCTTTGACCCTGCGGTCGATATCGTAGAGCTCTGCTATGAATACGCGAAGGCCGTTCAGGGTTATTCCTGCGGGCAATGCACACCGTGCAGGGCGGGGACGCGGGTCATACAGGACCTCCTTGGAAAGATCAGAGAGGGCTACGGCAGGGAGAACGATCTGGACCTCATCAAATCCCTCGCCCAGACCATTTCTGATGCTTCCATGTGCGAGATCGGCAAAAGCTCTCCGCCTGCCTTCATCCATATGATCGACACCTTCAGGGATGAATTCGTCAAGGCCATCCAGAAGAAGGAGACGAAGAGCAACGGGTACCAGTTCGGCTCCATCGTGACCGCTCCCTGCCAGCAGGCATGCCCCATTCACCTGAACATCCCGAAATACATCGAGGAGATCAAGTTTGGCCGCTACGAGGATTCACTGAATGTGATCAGGGAGAGACTGCCCCTTCCCGGTGTCGTCGGGAGGGTCTGCGTACGTCCTTGTGAATTCAACTGCCGGAGGGCCCTCATCGACGAGCCGATACAGATCAAGCACCTCAAACGGTTCGTCGCCGACTTCGAGCTTGAGCGCGGCGGCGGCCCCCTCTGGGAGCAGGGCTCCCGGAATAATATCAGGGTCGCCATTGTCGGGGCCGGTCCCGCAGGGGTTTCCTGCGCATGTTTCCTGGCCCAGATGGGGTACGATGTGACGATCTATGAGATGCTCCCAGAGCCGGGCGGCATGGCTGCCGTCGGCATCCCCGATTACCGTCTGCCGAGGGCTATCCTGCAGGGAGAAATCAAGAATGTCGAGGACCTGGGTGTGAAGATCGAATACGGCAAGGCCCTGGGCATCCATTTCACCCTCGAGGACCTCGAAAAGGAAGGGTTCAAGGCCATCTTCATCGGCATGGGCTGCCATTGCCATAAAGCCATGGGCGTCGAGGGCGAGGACAAGGGATACGAAGGGTATATGCCCGGCGTGTATTTTCTGAGGAATTCCAACCTCGGCCTCCTCGACGAGCTCCCGAAGGGAACGAAGATCGCCGTCGTCGGAGGCGGCAACGTCGCCATCGACTGTGTCAGGATGGCCTTCCGCCTGGGCTTCGATGATTCGAACATCGTATACAGGAGAACGGAAAAGGAGATGCCCGCCGACGAGATCGAGATCAGGGACGCCAAGGCCGAGGGGGTCAAATTCCACTTCCTCACGGCGCCCAAGAGGATCGTCGCAGAGGACGGGAAGGTGAAGGGACTCGAGTGCTTTAAGATGGAACTGGGCGAGCCCGACAAATCGGGCAGAAGGAAGCCCGTCCCCGTCCCGGACTCCGACTTCATCATTGAAGCCGACGTCATCATTCCCGCCATCGGTCAGGAGGGGGATTACTCCTGCATGTGCAACCTGCCCGGCGTGGACGTGACGAAGTGGGGAGCCCTCATCGTCAACGATTTCCTCATGTCGAGCAGAAAGGGTGTCTTTGCCGGCGGCGACTGCGTCACGGGGCCGGATGTCCTCATCAGGGCCTGTGCCCAGGGAAGGCTGACGGCATTCCGGATCGACAAGTTCCTGAAAGAGGGGACACTCGATTTCTTTGACGAGGAACTGGACGAGAAACTGATCAAGAACCTGAAGATCTATGATCCCTCCGAGAAGGTGGCCCTTCCTGGCGGCGTTCCGAGGATGCCCATCAAGCATGAGCCCGCGGAGGAGCGGAAGAAGGATTTCCGCGAAGTCGACAAGGGATTCACGACGGACGAGGCGAAGGCTGAGGCGTCACGGTGCCTCAGGTGTTACCGGGTAGTAACCTTTGCAAAGGGAAAATAAAACGAGGAGACGACAATGCAAGTAGTTGTCAACGGAAAAACAATAGAGGCCGCTGAGGGCGATTCGATCCTGAAGATCGCCGAGGCCAACGACATCCATATTCCGACGCTCTGTTACCTGAAGAAGCTTTCGCCGATCGGCTCCTGCAGGATGTGCGTCGTCGAGGTCGAAGGCCTTGAAAAGCCCGTCACCGCCTGTGACACCCCCGCCGTCAACGGCATGGTGATACAGACGGACACGCCGAAACTCAGGGACATGCGGAGGGAAATCCTCCGGTTCCTGCTGGTCAATCACCCGCTGGAATGTCCCTTCTGCGACAAGGCGGGGGAATGCATGCTCCAGGACCTGGTTTACGAATACCTGGACGACGTCCAGCAGTTCCTTGTGAGCATCCCCGGCAAAAAGTACAAGGAATACGCGACTCCCGCCATCGTTTATCACCCCAACCGCTGCGTCGTCTGCAGCAGGTGCGTCAGGGCCTGCAGGGAGATCATAGGCAGAAGCGTGCTCGACCTTGTGAACAAAGGGTATGAGACGCGGGTCGAGGCGGTGGCGCCGGAGCGCTGCATCTCCTGCGGTGAATGCCTCTCCGTCTGTCCCGTCGGCGCCCTGACCGAGCACGTGAGCGAGCGCAAAGGCAGGGTATGGTATGCGAAGAAGGTCCCGACGGTCTGCGGATATTGCGGCGTCGGCTGTGCCATCGAGTTGAACATATATGACGATAAGGTCATTAAGGTCACCACCGATGAGGAAGCGGGACCGAACAACGGGTCTCTTTGCGTCAAGGGACGGTTCGGATACGGCTTTATCACGAGCCCCGACCGCATCAAGACGCCCATGATCCGCAAGAACGGGAGCCTCCAGGAGGCAACCTGGGACGAAGCCCTGAATTATGCGGCGCGCACCCTGAAGAGGATCAAGGAGGACCACGGGCCCGACAGCATCGCCGGTCTCACCTCGGCGCGGTGCACCAACGAGGACAATTACGTGTTCCAGAAGTTCATGAGGGCAACGATCGGCACGAACAACATCGATCATTGCGCCCGACTTTGACACTCGAGCACCGTGGCCGGTCTGGCCCAAACGCTCGGTTCAGGAGCAATGACGAACTCGATCGACGACCTCGATCAGGCTGACGTAATCCTCGTGACGGGGAGCAACACCACGGAGACTCACCCGGTCATCGGCATGAGGCTCCGCCATCTGGCGCGGTATCACGGCAAGAAGATCATCGTCGTCGATCCCAGGAGGATCGACCTCGTCGAAGAGGCCGCCATGTGGCTTTCCCCGAAACCCGGTCACGACCTGGCATGGCTCAACGGGTTTGCAAACGTGATCATTGCCGAGAATCTCCAAAACCAGAAGTTCATCGACGAGCAGACCGAGGGATTCAACGATCTGAAGTCCCTCGTCGCGAAATACACTCCTGAACACGTTGAGGGGATTACAGGCATCCCGAAGGATGACCTCATCCGTGCAGCCCGGCTTTACGGGACCGCAAAGAACGCGGCCATCCTCTACTGCATGGGCATCACTCAGCATTCGAAGGGCACCGACAATGTGAAGGCCATCTCGAACCTCG
Organism: uncultured Nitrospiraceae bacterium; assembly: GCA_963705105.1. Classification (GTDB taxonomy): domain Bacteria; phylum Nitrospirota; class Thermodesulfovibrionia; order Thermodesulfovibrionales; family Dissulfurispiraceae; genus CAVPIW01. The sequence goes on from CAVPIW010000005.1 coordinate 162,461, forward strand.
CCCTGCTCTGCGGCCAGATCGGGAGGCCCGGAACAGGCGTCAACCCCCTGAGGGGACAGAACAACGTCCAGGGCGCCTGCGACATGGGAGGCCTGCCGAATGTCTATCCCGGATACCAGGCTGTGACGGTCCCGGAGATCAGGGAGAAATTCGAAAAGGCTTGGGGAGTGCCGCTCTCACCGAAGGCGGGGGTGACCGTCGTCGAGATGACCCACGCTGCACATGCCGGAAAGATAAAGGCGATGTATATCATGGGAGAGAACCCCATGATCACCGATCCCGATCTCACCCATGTGGAGGAGGCCTTCGACCGCCTGGAACTCCTCGTCGTCCAGGATATCTTCCTCACCGAAACGGCGAGGAAGGCCCACGTCGTCCTGCCCGCCGCATCCTTCGCAGAGAAGGACGGGACCTTCGCCAACACGGAGCGACGCGTCCAGAAGGTGAACAAGGCGCTCCAGGAGCCGGGCATATCACGTCAGGACTGGGACATCACAGCCGACCTCAGCACGAGAATGGGATATCCCATGAAGTACGCAAAGGCTGAGGATGTCTTTGAAGAAATCCGCAAGTTTACCCCGCAGTATGCCGGCATCACCTTTGGAAGGCTCGGGACCAAAGGGATCCAGTGGCCCTGCCCCACCACCTCTCACCCGGGCACCCCGATCCTGCACAAGGAAAAGATCACCCGGGGCAAAGGGCTGTTCAAGGGCGTCGAATACCGGCCGCCTGCGGAGACGGTCGACGATGAATATCCGTTCGTCCTTACCACAGGCAGGGACTACTATCACTATCATTCATCGACTATGACGAGAAGGGTCGGCCTCCTCGTCGACTTCTGCCCCGAAAGCCTCGCGGAAATAAACCCGGCCGATGCCGAGAATCTCGGCATCACCGACGGGGACTGGATCAAGGTCCGGAGCAGGAGAGGCCAGGTTGTCGTGAAGACGAAGATAACGAAACGGGTGCCGAAGGGTGTGATTTTCAAGAAATTCCACTTTGTCGAGGCCTCGGTGAACAGGCTCACGAACCCGATCCTCGACCCTGAATCGAAGATACCCGAGTTCAAGGTCTGCGCTGTAAAGATCGAGAAGGCGAAGGAGGCGGACCTCCTGGCACAGGGTATGTGCTTCGGATAGATCGCAGGCAGGCGGGGTAGACATCCCGCCTCCGAAGGTTCAGAGGGCTTTCATCATGTCAGGGTGAAAGCCCTTTTTATTCGTTTTCAACGATCCGCTTCATAATCCAGATCGTCCCGAAAGGTCCCTCCTGGTAGGCCCGCACGAGGCCGATCCTCAGGACCTCAAGAAGAGCAAGAAAGGTGACGATGACATGGACCCTCGTGCGGTCATCGCGGAAGAGATCGTCGAACCTCAGGGACTTCTCGGCCTCGAGACGGTCGAGAATCGCTGTTATCCTGTCCTTGACCGTCAATGTCTCCCGTGAAATACTGAAGGACTCCTCCTTCTGCTCCTTCAGTATTCTGCCCAGAGCGCCGAGGAGATCGAAGAGGTTGAGATCGAAAAGAGAGAGTTCCGGTTCGGGAGGAAGTTCGCTCTTCTCCATGAGAGGCCTGTGAAAAATATCCGCCCAGAGCGCTTCCTTGTCCCTCAACTGGGCCGAGGCCTCCTTGATGCTCTGGTATTCGAGCAGTTTCTGGACAAGGTCGGTTCTCGGGTCTTCCTCGTCCGTCGCCTGCTGATCTGTTTCAATGGGCAGGAGCATGCGCGACTTAATGTATATGAGGGTCGCCGCCATGACGATGAATTCAGAGGCGACATCGAGGTTCAGTTCCTGCATCAGTCCGATGTAATCGAGGTATTGATGAGTGATCTGGGCGATAGGGATGTCGTAGATGTCCATCTTGTTCTCCCTGATGAGGTGGAGAAGGAGATCGAGTGGGCCTTCGAAAAGAGGGACCTTGATGGTGTAGCGTCCGCGCGGGATTATGTCTTCCATGTCCAGAGGACAGTTTATCGCAGGGCAACGCAAAAAGACAAACGATATTGCGAGGCCACCAGTAAGAACAGGCTGTCTCAATGGTATGAGCGGACGGCAGTACAGCAGATTCGCCCCGTTGATCTGGGAGAGCTCACAAGCCAGAGGTATTGGGAGAAGTGGGACAGGGTGACTGAAGACGGTCTCGTTCAGATATCCAGGAGGTTCTTTAAACGGATTTGGGCTCTTGAGGCTCCCGATGCCGATTGTCTCCTGTTTGACACGACGAACTACTATACCTTCATGGCGAGCGATACGCCCTCTGCCCTTGCTAAAAGAGGCAAGAACAAGGAAGGGCGGCATAACCTGCGGCAGGTCGGCCTGGGGCTTTTAGTGACGCGCGGCTCTCGGCTGCCTTTGTACTACTGCGTCTATCCGGGCAATCTCCATGACAGCCGCCAGTTTGCTGCGGTGATGGATGAGATGTTCGGTGTTGTCTGCGGTTTTGATACGACCAAAGAGCGACTGACCGTGGTGATCGACAAGGGGATGAACTCCGAAGGCAACTTTGCATGGATCGATGAGCATTCCCGGATTCACTTCGTTACGACCTATTCGACGTACTTCGCCCAGGACTTGGCCTCTATGCATTTGGATGAGTTCGAGCCGGCTGATACCAAGAAAAACCGTCTCTTAACGGAGAAAAAAAAAAAAGACGACCAAATCCTCGTCTATCGCACGAAAGGGGAGTACTGGGGCAAGGAGCGGGCAGTGGTTGTGACGTATAATCCCATTACCGAGCGGAAACAGACCTACACGTTTGACAGCAAACTGGAAGACATCAGGCAAGAGCTTCTTGCCATGCGGTCACGGGTTCGGGACAGGGCGCCTCATTGGCGCGATCCCGAGATGATCAAAGAGAGATACCTGAGGATCTGCGAGCATCTCCACGTCCCAAGCGATCTGTACGATATCGAGTTGTCACAGAGGGGCGGCACGTTATCCATGAGCTTCCGCAGGAATGTGGTCCGTGTCCAGAGGAAACGGGCTATGTTCGGCAAGAACATCATCATCACCGATAAAGAGACAGTGTGTTCACAATATGGGGCTGTTCCGGGAAGGCAGATATGGTTCGACTCAATAACTCAATGACTTTTGCGGTGACATCTTCTCCCGCCATTTCATGTGACTGGATGATAAATAGTGTCTGTCCACAAACTCATGACGTGCAGTATATTTGTCATTCCGGCTTATCCGGAATCGTTGTTTCAGAAGGATTCCCGACGCCCCCGCATCAAGTGCGGGGTTGCGGGAATGACAGCTGAAGATTGCTTTATGGACAGACACTAAACCTTATCGTTGCAATACACTCCCGGGAAAGGCGGGGCTGGGGTGAATGCGCCGAAAACCTTGCTGCGGCGACACCATAACCCTCACAGAAGACAACCGTTCAAGCCAATGGCCGATCACACAAAGAGTGGAGTCCTGAAAGACAAACCTGACGAGGCTTATCGTCGCCTTCATCAAGGCTTTGAGGCGCTTCGCCCCGCCTTTCTATGCAACTATAGAGTAAATAGTGATTGTCACTGGTGTCCAAAATGATCTGACACGACGATAGGGCATGATTTCTTCACATAATAAACCCTTATCACCGCAATGATATCTCAGGAAAGACGGGGCGAATGCGCCGAAAAGCATCGGTGCCGCGAAACCTTTGCCTTCCCGCACAGACCATTGCAGACAGACGTCTGAAAAAAGTGATCCTTTTACTGACACTGTCACTATTTTTCAGAGCGTGTTGCACCGTCTTTTCGTGCAAGGCAACCGTCAATTTTGCTTCAGAAACCACACCCTATCCTCATTTTCAAGGTCTCGCTGTCAACTATTTTGGACACGAGTGAGTAATGGTACAATAATACATGTCACATCGGGATAAACAGAGGCTTGACAAGGTGCTCGTCGACAGGGGCCTTGTCGCAAGCAGGGAACGGGCACGGGCGCTCATCATGGAGGGTAAGGTGTCCGTCCGCGGTGTGCCTGCCCTCAAGGCCGGCGCCCTGATCTTGCCCGGCGACGACGTGCAATTGAAAGGCGACGACATTCCCTATGTGAGCCGCGGCGGCCTGAAGCTCGAAGCAGCCCTGCACTTCTTCGGCATATCATTGTCCGGCAAGGTCGCCATGGACGTCGGGTCCTCAACAGGCGGATTCACAGACTGCATGCTCCAGGGGGGGGCAAGACGGGTCTATTGCATCGACGTCGGATATGGGCAGCTTGCATGGAAACTCCGCAATGACCCGAGGGTTATCCTCCTGGAGAGGACAAACATCCGGCTGCTCCCCCGAGAATCGATATCCCGAACCGATCGATATCGCCACCGTCGATGTTTCCTTCATCTCTCTCGGCAAAGTTATACCGACGGTGCTGGAGTTTCTCGGGTCTCCGGGAGAAATCCTCGCCCTTGTGAAGCCGCAGTTCGAGGTCGGCAAGGGTGAAGTCGGCAAGGGGGGCATCGTCCGGGATGAAGAGAAGCGTTTGGAGGCCGTGGATGCCGTCATGAAAGGGCTTGCGCTTCTGCCCCTCCGGAGCGCCGGTGTCTTCCTTTGCCCGGTGCCCGGTCAAAAGGGGAACAGGGAATACTTCATACACCTGCTGAGGGAAGTTCGGAAGCATCCCCCCTGAAGAACCTACGGATTAAACGCAATTCCGTCAGCACTTGTCATATAAGAGAGTTGTTTAGGAAAAGAGTGGTACAATATCGTATGTCAACCGGCATGTCTGATATTCCTCATATATCCTGTCCTGCGCTCAGGTCGCTCCTGGCCTCGCAGGGCGGCGTCGCTTTGCTCATCGTGCTTTGGGTGCTCACGATGCTCATGGTGATCGTCCTGTCCTTCTCCTTCATGACGAGAACGGAAACCCACGCCACACTCACGTTCAGAGAAGGAATAGAAAAGAAGTTCCTTGCCGAGTCGGGTATCCAGAGGGCGATCATGGAGCTCTTCTACAGGAACACCTACAAGGGCCAGACGGTCGTTCTCGAAGGCAAGGAGGTGTGGCGTGTTGACGGAACTTCCTACGAGGGAGAGACCGGCAACGGCTCGTATACGGTGAAAATCACTGACGAGTCGGGGAAGATAGACATAAATTACGCCCCTGATGTACTATTAAAAAACTTCTTTATCCACATGGGCGTTTCCGATCAAGTCATCGACACCCTTGTGGATTCGATCATGGACTGGAAAGACCCCGATGACCTCCACAGACTCAGCGGCGCTGAAAGTGATTATTATCAGTCATTGCCGAAGCCGTACAAGGCCAAGGACGCCAATTTCGACACCGTCGAGGAACTGCTCCTCGTGAAGGGCATGACACCCGAGATATTATACGGTGACGGGACAAAACCCGGCGCAATCGAATTCCTCACCGTCCATTCACGTTCCGCTACCATCAACGTGACATCCGCGCCGAAAGAGGTGCTGATGGCGATACCGGGCATGACGGAGGAACTGGCCGACGGTATCATTAGCGATCGCGAAACGCAGCAGGAAGAGACTCATCAGCCGGCCATCCCGACGGAGGGCAGGCAATATGCGTCCTTCGGCGCAACGACGGCGATCTATACCATAGAATCCGTTGGAAGAAAGGGGACGGACAAAACAGGACATGCCATCAGGGCCACCGTCATGATCGACAGTGCGCAGAATACGCAGAAATACCTGTATTACAAGAGTCCCGCTATCGTTCATCCATGACGGCATCTGCAGCGATACAGAAATTATCGTCTTTCATCGGCGAAGGATCGGCCCTCATGCGGAGGATCGGCAGGCCCGTCGGAAGATTCCTCACATTCAGTCCATCGGACGATCTCATCTTTCCCGGCCGTGCCCTCTGTGTTTCTCTCGAAAAGGGTGGTACGGCGACAGCCTATGGATCGAGATTCCTGTCGAGGATCAAGATCAGGGGGTTCAGACATTACGGGATCGACGAAGACCGGTACCCCACACCGGACGAGACGGCATCGGCCGTTACCCTTGCCATCAATGACCTGCGGGCCCGTAAGGGACAAATCATCCTGATGATCCCGAAGGCCTGGGTGATGACGAAGACTGCCGAACTGCCGCTGGCTGTGAAGGAGAACCTTCAGGACGTCATTGCCTTTGAATTGGACAGGCTGACCCCGTTGAGCGCTGAAGAAGCCTATTACGACTTCCGGATTGTCGGCGAAGACGAAGAGAAGCTCAGCCTCACCATCCTTGCCGCCCGCACCGAGGTGATCGACCCCTATATCAATGCGCTCAGGGACAAAGGTGTGACCGTCAGCGCAATCGCCGTCTCCCTTGCAGGGGTCGGCACCCTCTGCCACTTCATGGATCGGAAAACGGACACCCTCTATATCGAAACGAATGAGAGGGGATATGACGGCACTCTCTTCAGCAAGGGGTCGATCGTTTCCTCCCTTTCGGCACAATTCTCGTCGGACGATGAGACGTCGCAGTCCCGCCAGCTCGGCGCCGACCTGATGCGCCTTGCGCATAATGATGATGACAGGGGAGAACCCAAAGTCATCCTTCACATGAAGAGAAAGTCACAGACCCTGCGGGAGCTTGTGAGGCTCGGAACGAACATGAACGTCCTTATGATCGACGAGGTCGATCTGCGCCTTGCCATGAGGGAACCGCAGTCGAATGTCCCCTATGCCGCAGTCGCCGGTGTCCTTGACACCCTGTGGCCGGCGGTCAAACAGGGAAGGCTGAACCTTATGACAAAGGGACGTCATCAAGAGGTCCGCACGCCCAGGGTGCTGACGCTGATCCTCTGCCTTGTCATCATCGCGGCTGCCGTCTATTACATGATATCGCCGATCCAGATAGAGGAGAAACGGCTGAAAGAACTGGACCGCCAGATAGCCCTCAGAAAGGGCGATGTGAAGAAGGTGGAATCCCTGAAGAAAGAGATCGAGTCGGTGAAAAAAGAAATCGCCGTCATCGAGAATTTCAAGAAGAACAGGCCGATGACGATGACGATCGTGAAGGAAATAACGTCGGTGCTGCCGAAGACGGCCTGGCTGACGAGGCTCAGGATCACCGAGACGACCGTCGAGATCGAGGGATACTCGAATTCAGCGACGGAGATCCTCTCGAAGCTCGAGGCCTCGAAACACCTGAGGAAGGCGGAATTCGCCTCGCCGACCTTCCGGGATGTCAGGATGAATGCCGAGCGGTTCATCATCAAAATGGAACTGGAAGGAGTGAAGAAAGAGGAAGGAGAGAAGCCGAAAAGTGGTCCGAAAAAGTAAAAGCCTCATCCTCACAATCCCCCTGATGGCGGTTCTTGTCGGTGTCATCACATATCAATACGGATATCTGCGCGTCCAGGAGGAACTGGCCGGGATCAAAGAAGAGCAGGCGATGAAGCAGAAGACCCTCGAAAAATATATCGCCCTCATCTCCGAGAAGCCCGGTCTCGAAAAGGATCTGGCGGCGCTCAAAGAGCTGAGGAAAGCGGAAGACGCGAAGCTGATCGAAGGACAGACGCCATCCCTTGCCGCTGCGACTCTCCAGGAAAGCGTCAAGGGCATCGTGACAAGCCGGGGCGGAACGATTTCGAGTGAGCGCGTCGGGAAACCGGAGGACTTCGATGCCTTCAAGCTCATCACCGTCAGTCTTGACGCCGTCTTTCCCGATGCGAGGGTCCTGAGCGACGTACTGTATTCCATCGAGACCCGCACGCCCTATCTGGTCGTCAAGGAGCTCGATGTGCGTGTGAGAAACCTCAGGGACCCCAGAGACCTCATGGTGAAGCTCGACAACAGTGCCCTCCTCGGAGGCAAGTAGGTGCGGATTCGAAGACTCCTGTCACATCTTAACGTGCTCAATGTGGCTCTCCTGTCCGTCACGATCCTCTTCGGGCTCTATGTCCTGATGCCCGCGCTGCAGAAAGAGGTGTCCTTTGTCCCTCCGCCGGCAAAAAAGCAGGACGATAGGGCAGAGCAGAAGGATGAGCCTCCTCCTGCGTCTTCTCCCCTGGAATTTGCCATGATCGCGGACCAGAACCTCTTCCATCCCGAACGGAGGATTCCCCCCGAAAAAAAGGATGCCCCTCCGCCGTTGCCCAAGCCCGAGATCGTGCTCCACGGGACCCTCGTGACGGAAGAGGTGAGCGTCGCCTACATCGATGACATAAAGGCGCCCTACACGACGCCCGGAAGGGGAAAGAGACTGAGAGCGATGAAGAAGGGTGAATCGCTGAGCGGTTTCGTCCTCAAGGAGATCGGCGAGGACAAGATCCTGCTCGTCAGGGGCGAGGAGCACATGGTCGTCACCCTGAACGACCCGTCGAAGCCCAAAGCGCGTGAAGGCGTGACGACAGCAACCCCGACACCGGCAGGAACCCAGCCCTCCGGCATAGCGACGCCTCAGCCGACGACTGCGCCGGCAACCCGCGCTTCAGGGGCGGCGACTTCAAGGTCACAGCCGCCACCGGCGACACCGGCAGGGCAGGCGACGGTGACAACGCCGCCGGCGGCGGCACCTGCTCAACCCGCACAGCCGGCGCCTCAGCCGGGTACGGGCGATGCGAGGAGGAACTTCCTCGACCTGCTAAGGAGGGGAGGAAAATAAAAAAGTCCCGCGCTTTTTACACGGGGCTTCGGCAAAGATCTTCCGCCGTTATTTCTTCGTCGGTGCGAGCAACTCCGTATCCATAACCACACCGGCATCATCCATCGCTTTCTTGACGAACTCCTCGATTTTCGCCTTCCTCCTGTCCGCTGATATCTTTTCGCGGATCTTGTCCTTTACCTTGTCCAAAGGCTCCAGGGTGGATTCTTTCTTTTCATCGACCTTAATGATATGGAATCCGAAGGGCGTTTCCACGACATCGCTCAGTTCCCCGGGCTTCAGCGAAAAGGCCGCCTTTTCAAACTCCGGCACCATTCTCCCTTTTGCAAAAAAGCCGAGATCTCCTCCCTTCGCCTTCGAGCCGGGATCGTCGGAGAATTCAGCGGCGATCTTCGCGAAATCCTCGCCTCCCTTCAGCCTCTTGAGGAGACCTTCAGCCTTCTCTTTCGCCGCTTTCTTGGCCTCTTCCGGCGCTGTCTTGTCGACCTTCACGAGGATGTGCCTGGCCTTCACCATTTCGGGCGTCCTGAACTCCTCCTGGTGCGTCTTGTAATAGGCGTCGATGTCCTCGGCGGACACATCGATCTTTCCGATCACCTCTTTCTTGATATACTCAGTCATGAGAAAGTCATTCGTCAGCATGTCCAACTGTTCCATGACCTCAGGCCTCTTTGTGTATCCCTGATCCCGCGCCATCTTGGAGATGACCATACCCTGCACGATCCGTTGCAGGATCGTCACTTTGAACTGGGGGTTCTGCTCGAGCATTTTCCGCCTTTCCGGATCATAGTACCCGAGCATCCGCTCAAGGTCTGCCATCGTGATTTGTTTGTCACTTACCTTGGCGAGCACCTTTTCCTCTGCCGCGTTCACGGCAGGAGCGACGGACAACGCGAGCAGGATCAACATAACAACAACCTTCTTCATACGAAAACCTCCCTGTCTGAGAATGCATCTTTAGAGTCATCGCAGCGAGGCTGCAGTATCCGGGCGGGGTTTCCCTCACACCTCGCGCCGGCAACTCAATTATTATGACACAATCGAGATGCGGGCCGCACAGTTGTCGTTGATTGACATTATCGGCCGGAAAGCCGAGGGCGGTCGATCAATCTCAATTTCCCGTTTAAACCCGACACCCCTCAGAGACATCAAAACTGATATCAGCGCCGGATCAGGGCTTCGGGGAATGGCGTCAGCTGTTTATTATAACTGACTGTAGGGGCCGTTCCCCGAACGGCCCGATATGATCCATGCACTCACACTCACACTGTTTTGATTATATCCCTGACGGACTGTTAGAATGAATGAATCCTGCGGGTTTTTCAGCGGCACGCCTGACATGTCTGACGTGCCGATCATGTCAGACATGCCGAAAAACTCATGGTAAATCTCGGCAACAGTGCCCACCTCGGAGGCAAATAGGTGAGGATTCGAAAGCCCCTTTCGCATCTCAATATACTCAATGTGGCGCTCCTGTCCGTCGTTGTCCTTTTCGGCCTCTATGTCCTTCTGCCTGCACTGCAGAAGGAGGTGACCTTCGTCCCGCCGGCAGCCAAGAAGCAGGATGAAAAAGCGGCCGAAACGGACGAGGAGCTTCCGGCGCCGTCTCCCCTGGAATTCGCCCTGATTGCGGACCAGAACCTCTTCCATCCTGAACGGAGGATCCCCCCCGAAAAGAAGGATGCTCCTCCGCCGTTGCCCAAGCCCGAGATTGTGCTCCACGGGACCCTGGTGACGGAGGATATGAGCGTCGCGTACATCGATGACGTAAAAGCTCCTTACACGACGCCAGGGAGGGGAAAGAGGCTGAGGACTATGAAGAAGGGCGAATCGCTGAGCGGTTTCGTCCTCAAAGAGGTGGGCGAGGACAAGATCCTCCTTGTCAGGGGTGAAGAGCACATGGTCGTCACCCTGAACGACCCGTCGAAGCCCAAGGCACGCGAAGCAGCGCCGGCAGCCGCGCCCGCGCCTGCCGGCATCCGGCCGGGAGCGGTCGGTCAGCCGCCGGCGCCGCCGTCCTCCGGGCAGAAGCCCCCGGCGGCAACGGCTCCGCAGCCGGCAGCCGCGCAGCCACCATCCGCGCAGGCCCCATCGAGGGCGCCTGCTGCCGTCGGAGGCGGAGACACGAAAAACACGTTCCTCGACGCTCTAAGAATGAGGAAACAGAGATAAAAGGACATGAGCGTCTCCCGGAAATAGGTACACATCAACGTTGAATGGCCCACAACGAAAGGCAGGCTGAAGATGCCACCGAAAAGCCATTCGTCATTCATCGGCAACCTGGACAGAGACCCCCTTCCACTGTCACTGTTACTGCCACTTTCTTTTATGGTTTTGTCGCGGGCATGAGCGGCGCCGTATTGAACTCGACCCTCGCATCCTTCAGGGCCTTGTCCATGAAGTCCTGGATCTTGCCTTTTTTCATGTCATTGGAGACCTTTTCACGCACTTTGTCCTTGACCTTGTCATAAGGTTCGACGACAGACTCTTTTTTATCGTCGACACGAATGATGTGAAACCCGAACGGCGTCTCGACGATGTCGCTGATCTCTCCGGCCTTGACAGAAAACGATGCATCCTCAAAGGGTTTCACCATTCTTCCCCTGGCGAAATAACCGAGATCGCCACCTTTCGCCTTCGATCCGGGATCATCGGAAACCTCTGATGCAAGCTTGGCGAAGTCTTCTCCCGCCTTGACCCTTTTCAGCACATCCGCAGCTTTGCCCCGTGCTTTTTCCTTTTCATCGGCAGTGGCGCTCTTGTCGACCTTGATGAGTATGTGGCTCGCTTTCACCATTTCCGGTGTCCTGAACTCGTTCAGATGAGTTTTATAATACAGGTTCGTATCCTCTTCCGTTACATCTATTTTGGCGATTATCTCCCTCCTGACGTATTCCTGGGAAAGAAAATCATCGGAGAGCAGGTCCAGTTGCTCTTTCACGTCATCGATCTTTTCAAACCCCTTTCCCTTTGCAATTCTTCCGACCACCCTCCCCTGGACGATTCGGCGAAGCAGGGTTTCCCTGCGCTGGGGGCTCTCCTGAAACATCTTCCGTTGATTCTGGTCATAATAGCCGATGATCCTGTTCAGATCGGAGAGCTTTATCTGTTCGTCACCGATCTTTGCGAGAACAGGATCGTCAGAGGCAAAAACAGGGACACAGGACAGCGCAATCACGACAAACATAACCATTAACATCCGCTTCATTTCAATCCTCCGGATATTTCTTGAAATAACACCGTGCCCGCCCTCCTGTATTGATTTCACGCAGTGGAGGGCAAACATTACTGACGACCTCGCAAAAAAGCCTTACATAGCACTATTCTGTCATTCCCGTGCAGACGGGGATCCAGTATTTTGAGGCAGTTCCTTATAGTCTGGATACCCGCTCCCCGCTTACTATCCGCGGGGACGGGTATGACGACTTTCTACGAATCCATACAGTATTGAACCATGCAAAACTCATGTTCTGCGCTTTGTCATTCCGGCTCGTCCGGAATCTTTCTTTGAGAAGGACTCCCGACAAGCGGGAGTGACAGGAAACAGGTCATTTGTTCTGCAGAAATCATTAGCCGCATAGGGACTTTTTGTCCTATTGCGAATGAGGAGCGGGAAAAACTTGCCGGACCGCCGACTATTCCGTCGGTCGGTCCGGCTGAATTTGAAGCGCAGTCTTAAGAAAGTTACAGCTTACCCTGGTTTTACCAGAAGACCTCGAAAGACGCCGGGCAGTTACCGAGTACATTGCAGTCCGCGTCACCGATGGTCAATCTCGTTCTGCTCTGAAACTGCGTCAGGGTATTCACCAACATGATGAAGTAGCAACCCTGAGGATTATCAGGCACCCCATAGATCTCGTTGAATTCAAAAGAGGCATCTCCGATCTGATAGTACAGGTCGTCACGGGCTCTCAGAGGGCTCCATGTGCCTGAGGAAGCGGTCCACCTCGAATTTCCGTTCGCCGCTATATAGTCCTTCACGAGATTGTAATCCGCCATGACGGGGACGCCGCTCTCGCAGGCCGGTCCGGCGTATTTGATAATCATGTCGATGTTGCCGCCTTCCGTTTGAACCATATTGGCGAGACCTATCTGCAATGCCTGCCCCTGCCCCACAGGCATGGACATATACTTAAAGGTCCGAATGCCGTTAGGTGACATGCTGAAATAATTTACGCTCATATTCGTCACCTCAGGGATGGTGGCGTCCGCACTGACGACGGTGATCGTGATCGGTATGGTCCGCGGGGTCCCGATGGCCGGAGCGATCGTAATACTGCCCGTATAGGTCCCGACCGCGAGATGGGCACTGTTAAACGTAATGGAAAGATCTCCCGTTCCCGCAGCGTTGACCGCAGGCGTCACGATCACAGCAGGCGACACCGGCACCGAAGAGGCATCCTTTATCGGGTCGACGGCGGTCACCGTGTAGGCAATTCTTGCCTGGCAGTTGTTCTGTATCGTTAGTGCAGCAGCATTCGCATTCGTGCCGGCCGTGATGGTCTGCGCTACGCTCAGCGGGAAAATCTGTGCCGATGTGGGCTCACAGACACCGGTTATCGTCAACACCACGTCGATGCTCCTCGTAAGGGACCCCGATGAAATATTTATGGTCCCGGTGTATGTGCCCGGAGACAACGCCGACGTATTAACCGCGCCTATCGTGAGCGTCCCGAAACCGCTGGGAGTCACACTGAGCCATGAACTCGCAGTCGATGCGCTGTACGAGACCGCATTTCCGCAATTGTCACTGACCTGAACACTCGTCGACGGGGTTTCACCGGCGGCCGCGCTCAGCCCGACCGGAGCCGGCCAGACGCTCATAGACGTGGGAGTACAGGTAGTCGGCGGCGTCGTCCCTCCGCAGTTGCCGATTATGCAGAGATCCTTGACAGTCATTGTCACAGGCATCTGCCTCGTCGTCCCCGCCGCAGTGATCGTGATTACGCCGGAATAGGTGCCCGAAGTGCGGTGCCCGTTCAGGGTCACCTCCAGCAGTCCGGTCTGCCTGACCAGGGTCATCCATTCCGCCGATGATGTAGCGCTGAATTCAAGGGCCTTATTGCACGAATCATTTACAGGGATTTGTATTTTTTTCGTCCCGTACCAATCGACGCTTTCGTTCAATGAGGCGGGGTTGACAACAAGTGTACAGTCCGTCGGGGTTGGAGGAGGAGGCTGCACACCGCCCTTGACGATGACCACTCTTCGCGGCTCGGCACAGTCCGCGCCGCCTGAGAGCGTTCCGTCAACACTGCCGTCCATGCAAATATTAATATAAAAGTCACTCATGCCAAAGGTCGTTTCAAAAGCGCGCCACTGCGCGTTGACATACTGGACCATCGTTGCGGCGCCCAGCGGCACCATCGTCGCGATGTCGGTAAAAGGCACCCACCCGGTCGCATCAAGGTACCCCCTCGTCAAGGGGTCCCGGACGTCCTCAACCCACACAAACAGCTCAATAGGACTTCCCGCCAAAAACGTTCCTTCCAGAAAGATAGGGACAATCAAAGGCTCACCCTCGTTCACCGTGATATCGGCGGGGAAATCATTCAGATACACTGCCGCCTGAAGTCCCCCTGTTATGATCAGGCTGAAAACAAAGACCGTCAATACGACCCACAACCTTTTAACCCTCATACGAACCTCCCTATGTTCGGTCATATATTTATATTATAGTTTTACTTGCAAAGTCTATGCAAGCTCGATTCTATCTTTCTTCATTATCGTAAATCGGCCTGTAATCTTAATCTGTCGGCCTGTGCACCGAGAAAGACCGAAAACCGGCCGATCGAATGTATGGAAACATCTTCGCCTGTGTGTTCCATTTCGGAATCAAGACCTCGCCGCGATTCCAATAGGAGTATCGATGCCGTAACAATTACGTCCCATTGAAGGCTAATGAATGTGTCCGTGATGCCCAAAGTTCTCGTTACTGTTTGAAGTGCGCGCAAAAAAAGAGGTGAGGGAAGACCCTCACCTCTTTCCTGAGTCATGTGCGACTGCACGACGTCCTACAACTAAGGAGTCGTGGGCTGCAGCAATCCGTTGATCGTGGTGGTGTACATGAGCGGGAGCATCTGGGTCAGCGGTGAATTCAGGAAGCCCTGAAGCTCATAGCTGATCACGGGGAGTCCCGTTGTGCCAACGCTGCCGATTGTCGTCGTTCTGCCAAGGACAGTGGTGAAGTCGATGTCGACCCTGCCGAGCTCGAAGGCTGCGGGAACGACCGGCGTGTTAGCCTGATCAAGTGTGGTGTTCATAAGCGGCGCGCCGCTTGTGCCGAGTATGAAGAGGCTGACCTCGTCACACTTCTGGACCTGCTGCTGCTGGCCCGGTGAGAATCCGACGGTGGCGCCGGGGGTGTTCTCCGCGTCGTCCCAAATGCGGACTCCGACGGTCTCGCAACGGGCTGCGGCGTTACCGATCGCGCCTGTCGTTGCGTCGATCACAGCTGCGTCATTGAACGGACCGTTTGCATTCGGCAGAGGATCGAGCTCGATGCTCAGTCTCTTCGTCGGGAAGGTGTTGATGATGATCGTTTCGCCGTCCAGTATGTTCTCGAGGTCATAAAGGGCGAACTCGAGAGACTTGGTCAGCACGAAGTTGACTGCAACGAGACCTTCTGTCGCATCGCTCAGCCGCGGAGGATCGTCAGTGGCGAGGCCGGGGTTCACGACGATGGTGTTGCGGAAATTGGCAAGCGCCGTTGCATTGTAGGCGTAGGCCCCAAAAGCGTCGTCATTGAGGTTGAAGATCGTGCTGGTGCCCGCAAGGACGTTCGGCACGTCGATGCGCGCAACAGGCGTGAAGGTCGTGTCATTGGCGTTCGGAAGACCGAGCTGCTCGCCGCAAGCCTGAGGAGTCTTGACGACCTTGTTAACGCCGGGCAGAGGATCGGCCCATGCGGAGACGCCGATCATCTCGAAATAGCCTTCCTTGGTGTCGTCAGGTGTGACGGCCGTACCGCCTGCCGTGCTGAAAGGAACGGTTGCCAGTATGTTGTTCGTCACATCGTTGTCGCCCTGGGGATCGGGGAATGTGGGCGTGTCATTGTCATACCACACAATGTTCCCGACCGCTGCAGTGCCGACCAGGTCGGTGACCCAGGCGGTCCACTGGTCGCCGGCGCTGAGGCAGATGTAGAAGTCGAGGACTTCGATGCTGTCCTCACCTTCCCTGAACCTCACCTTGACGCCGACACCCGTCTGGGTGGCGGTGTTCACGACGCGGATAAAGTTCAGGCTGCCCCTTGCATTGTAATAGCCGTAAATAAGTGCGTCGCCCAGGCCACCGGGGTTCACAAAAATGGCTGTAGGAGACGCCGGCCCGGCATTATTCGCCAGACCGTCGACCTGAGCTGCCTGTGCTGTGCCGAAAGCGAAAATGCCGATCGCAACAAGCAAGACGGTTATTAAGCTCTTCCTCAACATTTTTCCTCCTTTTCTCTTAGTCAAAAACTTCTCGCCGGCAACGCCGGCTAATACATATATATCATCAGATCCCTTCGCTGCTCTCCGACGCCATCACCTCCTTCTTCATTGATTTTCCCCCCCTTTGATGGAATTCGACTGAGAGGGGACATGATACCATTTGCTATCGATCCTTGCCCAGTGATCTGTCCTGTCGATGTCGTGCGTAAACGGCGCAGCGCCAGGAGCCTTCACCGTCAGATTCATCCTGAGCTTCACCTGGGCGGAATCGTCGCTGTCATAACTTATATTTTCGATCGTAAAGCCGTTAATCTTTACATGGGGATTCGAATTTTTCTTGATGTAATTCACCAGAGTCATCTGCTTTTTATACAAAGGGTATTCCATCTCATACGTTTTATCCAGCTCTTCCCTCGTCTTGTGCTGCCAATATGTCTCGATTCTACCGCGCAGTTCCTCTGCTGAGCCGATTCTTACAGCCTCTTTTGTACCACATCCCGCAAAAATAATCAAGAAAAAAATCGCCGCAATGAGTGATTTGCCGCTCTTCCACAACCCCACTGACCCTCTAAACCTGCGGCTGTCATATGTTCTAAACAATATACAAGAAGCCATTCCCTATGTCAAGCCTTTTTTAAGCTATGTACCACAATATTTTCTTATACACCGATAAATAAAAATACCAACTCCATAAGTTATTTAGCAATTTCGGGGCCATTCCATAACATATTGATCTACATTATTCATTCAATGTCCTGCCCGGCGAAAGTGTGTAGTTTTTGACATGAGGTGTGTATTTTTTACACTCCATATTTACAGAACATCCCGGCATCCCGCGCCTGCGCACTCCCTCTCCTGCTAACGGCCGCCGCTCTTTTCCATCTTCCTCTGCCGGATAAACTCGTTGATCTCGTCGTCCTTGGTCCTTCCCTGATACTTGTCTAAATATTCCTTTGTCACTTTTGACGCCTCCATTTTCGACTTGACGACGCGCGGAGTGAGGAGGATGATAAGCTCATTCCGTATATTGCTGTCGCTTGTCGTGGAGAAGAGCGTGCCGAGAATGGGAATACTGCTCAGGAAGGGGATGCCGGACTTTGAGCGTGTCGTGTCTTCCCGGATCAGCCCGCCGATAATGATCGTTTCTCCGTCCTGAGCGACGAGGTTCGACGTTGCCTCTGTCTTGGTCACCGACGCGAAGTCCTGCCCCGCGATCTGGACGTTTTGGCCGAGCGCCGAGACTTCCTGGCTGATCTCCAGAGAGATGAGCCCGCTGTCGTTCACCTGCGGTTTCACCTTGAGGATGATGCCGATGTCCTTGTACTGGATCGTTGATGTCAGCGTATTGCTGGCGATCGCCCCCCCGGAGACGGGCGTCGCCGTGGTCGACGTCGCAAGGGGGATCTGCTGGCCCACCTGGATCCTCGCCTCCCGGTTGTCCGACACGAGGATATGCGGCGCCGCGAGGACCTTCGCCCTGGAGTCGTTCATGGCGGCGATGATCTTGAGCCTGAGGTTGCCCGTCGGGTCTGCGGCGAGGAAGGTGAAATTCGTCGTGCTCGAATCGAGGGCTGTTCCGGGCTGGATGCCGACGCCGCCCAATAGGTTGATGTCCTTGTTTAACTGCTTAAACTGCAGCTTCATATCCGTAATGAACGAGTAGGCGAAGCCGAGACTGAAGTTGTCCGTCAGGTCCACGCGGACGATGAGCCCCTCGATGATCACCTGTCGCGGGACGATGTCGATCTTCCTGATGGTATCGGCGATAAGCTCATAATCGTCGGGTGTGGCGAGGATGATGATCGCGTTCGTGATCTCGTCGGCGAAAATTCTCGTTATGTCGGATACGAGGGCCTCTCCTTCGCCGGCCGGCCCCCCTGCCGCGGCCCCTGCCGCCGCTGCAGGCTGCGGGGGTTGGCCCGGGGCGGCGGCCCGTGCGGGCTGAGCCGCGGGCCGCGATGCCGCAGGCGCCCTCGAACCGAGAAATATCTGCTGCATCATCGTGGCGAGGTCCTTGGCCTTCCCGTTCTGGACGGGATAAACGAAGACCTCGGGCTTGATCTTTTTCAGTTGTTCGCTGTCCAGCACATCGATAAGCTGGAGAAGGCGCCTGACGTTCGAGTCGGTGTCGATGATGGCGATGTAGTTGCTCTTCGGGATGTCGATGATAACAGCAGTCTTCGAAAGAAAGGGGGTCATGACCCTGACCACCTCCGACGAAGGCATGTAAAGAATCGGCACGATCTGGAGGACGGCCTTGCCCGTTATCTTCACATCCTCGGGGTTTCTCCCGATGCCGACGGGTGCGGGTTCCCGCGGGATTTCGCCGATCGGGACGATCCGGTACAGGCCGGATTCTTCGACAATGCCGATGCCGTTCAGCCTGAGTATCACCTCCATAAGAGGCAGCACATCGTCCTTCGGCACCGGCGCCACAGACCGGAACGTCACCCTTCCCTTTACATTCGGATCGACGATGTAGTTGACCCTGAGAATGTCGCCGAAAATGGTCTGGATCACCGAATAGACGTCGGCGTCATCGAAATTGAAGCTCACCTCACCGCGTTTCACGGGGGGACGGGGGATGACGGGAAGGGGGACAGGCGGAGGCTGCTGAGCCTGGGGCGCCGGTTGCTGAACGCCCGGCGCCGCCGGTTGAGGCTGCGGTTGCTGGACACCGGGGGGCGCGACTTGTTGGGGCTGCTGTTCCTGCTGGACTGCCGGCTGAGGAGGCGGCAGCGGCTGCTCCGCGCCCCTCCTGCCCGGTGTCGTCTGCGCACCGGGGGTGAAGAAATTCATAATGCCCCGCTGGTTTTGCGCCACCGTCGTGTATTGAGACAAGACGTCGGCGCTGTTCGCGGGCCTTTGAGTTCCGCGAGGCTGTGCACATGATGAATCAGGCATACAAAAGCCGAACGATATACAGAGCAGAATAAAAACGCCGATCCTCTTCAAATCAAAGTTCCTTTCTACCGGTTTCGCCAAAATATTTTCATTATACCACAGGCATTTCGCTAAAAATACATCGCCGCGATGCCGTGCGAGCCGTCATCGAAGGAGTTTCCTGATCTCATCGGGGAGATTTCCGAATCTCCTGAGCTCCGATAGATGATGCTGGGCTTTGTCCTGTTCGCCCCTGATGTAATAAGCCCTGGCCTTTCCCAGGGAGACCAGGTACTCCGCCATTCCCCTGTTGACCGCCGCCTTGTAGTAAGGCTCCGCCTCGTTTTCCCTGCCAACAACGGTGAGAACGTTTCCCATGGTGAGATAGGGCTGATAGAAGGGCGTGTCCTTTGAAACGGCGCGACCGGCGAGGTCAAGCGCCCTGTCGCGTTCCGCCCGCTCGATGACGAGCAGGTCCGCGAAATCCGACAGTGCAAGGACATTGCCGGGATCGACGGAGAGCGTCTTCTGAAAATATTCATAAGCCGCTCGTATATCTCTCTTTCCGATATACGATGAAGCCATGCCGTACAGTGCTCCGGAGAAGCGCGAATCGATGGCGAGGGCACGCTCATACGACACAAGCGCATCGTCCCACAAATTGCTTTTCCTGTAAGCGTCTCCCGTTAAGGTATAGACGATGACCGTTTCAATCCCCTGCGTCCTGTTGATAACGTCGCCGTATTCCCGCAGCGCCCCTTCGACATCATTGGTCGACGCCTTGTAGAGACCTCTCATGATCTGGGTCTTTGACGATATCATGCTCTTTTCGTGCTGATCGATGAGCTTTTTGGCCGTTTCAATTTTTCCGGAAAAGAGATAGAGCATCCCAAGGCTGTACACGGCCTCGTCGAAGAAAAACGGCCTCCTTTCCTTGCCGGCGATCAGGATGGCTTTCTTGAAATACTCTTCAGCCTTCTTGAGGTCGTATTCGTTCATGTGGGTATTTCCAAGTGCCATAATCGCCCTGATGTTGCCCGGCGCCTTGTCCAGCGTATCATTCCAAAGCGTCAACGAGTCCTTCCAGACCGCGTTCCTGACGAATGTGACCGACCCGAGCGTCACGCACACAAGTATCGCTGCAATCCATATTTTCGTCCTGTCCCAGGAAAAGGGGAGCGAGACAATGGCCTGGCCTGCAGCACCCATGAAAAGTCCCGCAACGGGAAGATAATTCCTGTGCTCGAAATACAGGTCGGCGCCGATGCCGACAAAGCTCTCAAGAGATATCGCCGCCAAATACCACAAAATGCCGAAACTGAGCAGGGGAAGCCGTTTCAGGGCTGCAAGGGAAAAAACGATCAGCGCGACGATGAGAAGAGCACCGGCCACCGTCGTCGGGGGCGTCATCAGGCCGGAGGACAGAGGGAATCCCCACCAGTCGAAAACAAAAAAACCCGGCGCCGGGACAAGCAGCAAAAACAGGTAGCGGGGGAGCACCCTGAACTGAGTGAGAACGTGCTGCAGAGGTGTCCAGTACACGTCGGCGGCCATCCATCCCCTGTCCTCCATCGGCTGATCATAATGAACAACAAGTGACGCAAGGTCGGCGACGACATGAGTGAGCCGGAGCGAATAAGCAGTGACGCCGAGGACAAGGACTGCCAATACACCGATGACAGCCAGCCTTTTCTTGAATGATCTCATGTCTTTTTTTGACAGGAACACGTAATCGTACAGAAGAATGAGAGGCAGACCCATGACCGCATTCTCCTTCGAAAAAAGGCCGAGCAGAAGGGAGGCGCCGCAGAGCATGAATAACAGTGAGGACCGTGCGGGATGCGTTGACTCAGCGGCCGCCCTGTAAAACAACAGAGCGAGGAGGACGAAAAAAGCGGCGAGAAGGGCCATCCGCTGCACGATATATGCGACGGCGGAAACATTGATCGGATGCAGGGCGAAGAGGGCGCTGCAGAGCAATGCCGCAGCAAAGGCGAGCCTGTCATGATGCCGCTGATTGAATGTCTCCCCGTCCGGCGCTGCGGCTCTGTTATTGCCGGCAGCGGGACATCCCGCAAGAAAGGACCGGACGGTCCAAAAGGTCAGTACATAAACCAGGATCGCATTGGCAAGATGAATCACGATATTGACGATCCTGAAGTTCATCGCGCTGAAAGACGCCACCCGCTGGTTCGCAAGAAAGGTGAGATAGGTGATTTTCCTGAATCCGAGGAGATCCTGAAAGTCCTGGATGCTTATGGGTCTGTTAATCACCACATCGTCCAGCGCCCACGTCCCGTTGAGCGAATTCGCATAGGCAAGCATCGCCGAAAATCCGATCAGGGCAAGCGCCAGGAGATGGCTTTTGATGGTTTCATTCTTCAAGAAACCGCTTTCCGTCTTTCTCACTTCCTGCAAGTGAACCCCATCCTGAACCTTTTCCTTTTTTGACTTATTTCCCATCTCAACGGTTTAAAAGAGATCGCTGTCTCCCATTGTGTAGTACAGATGCGTCTTCAGTCTCTCCGGCGCCTGATGGTCGCTGAAGATCGGTCCCGTCAAGTGGAGGTCCCGGGGCTCCCTTTCAGAAATGAAGCCGATGTCACCGATCGTCCTGTCCCACCAGGAGGGCCTCGGAGGGAACCAGCACTCGATCGCATCGATCCCTTCCGCCAGGGGATGGTGAAGGGCATGGCCCAGCAAGGGCATGACGAAGGCTGCTGCACGGGGCTCGAACAGGGCGTCTCCCCAGATCATGCTCCGGCCCTCCCTGAAAAAGACAGACCACCCGGCAAGCCGTCCCGCCCTCCTGAGAACGAGGATGAGATACCGCCTGTCCGGTCTCCGGAGGTATCGCCAGCGCAGATAGGCGGCATCCCGGCGGATGAGATAACGGTAACGCGGCGCACACCGCTCGAATAAAGCCGTCCATTCCTCATCGACGGACGTCGTCTCCTCGACGCGGATACGTGAGACAGCGGCCGCGACCCTCTCCCTGGCACTGATCTTTATGGCGCCGACGGGCGCGTGCCTGTAATGCACCGGCTCGATGTCGGCATAACCGAGAAACAGGAGGCCGATCCGCAGGCTGTGGTGCGTGGCAAAGCCATACGCGAAAGGCGCATTGCGGGCATGGGTATTTTTGAAATGTTCAAAAGTCTTCGCGAGAAGAGACGTTTTTCCGAAGCCCACCGATCTGAAGGCCTTCCTGGTCATCTTGTCGCCGATCTGGAATGTCGTGGTTTCCTCATATCCTTTTCCGCCGGGAGGATAAAAGCGGAGGCACACCGGATACCCCGCATACTGCGAAGCAAGGACCCCTTCCGGCGACACGGCAAGGCTGATGCAGCAGGAGCCCTGCGGGTTGTCCCGATATTTCCATATCCAGTAAGGGAGTTGACGGTTCTCCCGGAACACCTCATTGAACATGTCAACGAGGCGGTCTTCGTCGCCCTGTTCATAGGACCTGAAGGCAAACCCGTCGGTCGGGGTCTTGCGATTCACGGTGTCCCCGGCACGGCGTTTTTGCTGTATGTGCACTGCCATGCCCCCTTCACAACGCGGCAGTCGCGCTCCCGGTCATGAAGGGTTTGCGGTACGGCATTATACCAGGAATTGCAGTCCGCACACAGCCCGATCAGGGAATACCTCCCTTCCTTGTGCAGGGTCCTGTACCGGTTGAACACCGCTCCGTTCCATACCTTCTCGATGGTGTTTCGGCTCACCGTCCCCACATTTCCGTCGTTGAACCAGTCTTCGCAGCAGAGTCCGACGCTTCCGTCCCAGAAGACGACGAGCATCGTGAACAGCATGTAACAGGGGATCCTCTCTATGGGAGGGGCTTCCCTGACGAGGATGTTGTCCCTCGTCCCGACGGGCCTGCAGGGTGAGACGGAGACCTCGTCGGCAAGAGGAAGCCAGAAATCGATAAAGCGGGGCACGTCTTCCCTCATCTCTTCCTGGACGGTCATGTTCACCAGGATTTTCAGGTCCGGCCGGCTCACGCGTGCCCTTTCGATAAATGCCAGGGCGTTCCTGACCACCCGGTCATACTCCGCGCCGCAGCGGTATTTATTGAACGTTTCCCTGACCGTGCCGTCTATGCTGAAACCGATCCAGGACAGGCCGGCATCGATGAGACCCTTTGACATGTCCTCGCCGAGCAGCATCCCGTTCGTCAGAAAACCCGTGCTGAGGCGGAGATGCGCTGTTTTCCCGATGATCGCACGCAGGTCCTTGTGAAGCAGGGGCTCTCCCGCGCCGTGGAGTGCCACCCAGGGTATGCCGTGATCCCTGTTGAGGCCGTCGATTTCATGAAGGAGCCTCACGGCGAGGCCGGTGTCCATGAATCCCTTCTTCCTCGTCGGGACAACGGCGGGACTGTGAAAATTGCACATGCTGCACCTGAGATTGCAGTGATCGGTGAGTTCGAGAAAATAGCTCTGCGGAGGCGGAAGAGGGTCTTCCCGTTGCAGCACCGGCGGGGCGGGACGCAGTTTTTCCTTAATCTTTTCCAGAAGATTCATGGTGTTCAACCATCCGCAGCAACTTTTTCATGAGGGCGCCCTTCAGGCCCGCCCGGGCAAGGAGGACATCGGTGCGACCGATGAGTCCCCTCTCCCTCAGAAGGCCGAGCGACCGGTCCCTGAGCCCCCCCTTGTCCAGCGTCAGTGCATAGGCCCCGCAGAGCGCCCAGTATGCGTCCTCCCCGGGACAAAGGGCCGCGCATTTCTCGGCATGGTACAGGCCGTGCTCGGGCGGGGCCCCCAACAAAAGGATATTTTTCGCAAAGTGGAAATGGGCAAGCGCCGCCTGGCGTCGATCGGAATAATCGAAGGCTCCGTTACCGGTGCGTATGACCCTGAAACGAAACGTCCCCTCCCAGCAGAGCTGCACGCATGACACGTTCAAATAATGCCTCAGGGCGTTGTCATGCAGCCTTCCGTGCTTCCACACCGAGTGCAGCAGGGTGCTCAGGTAGGGCGCTTCGATGAATCCCCTTTCTTCAAAGACCAGTTCTCCGTCGACCAGGTCCACAAGCCAGCGGTGCGACGGATAGCCTGCAACAAGTTCGGTCCATTTGCGGGGCGTTTCGATATAGCCCCTCTTTCCCACCCTCATGAGCTCCCTGCAGGCCCTCTCCGGATCGGGCACATGCTCCAGCACATGGGAGCAGAAGATGAAATCGAAAGCGCCGTCCCTGAAGGGAAGCGCCTGGATGTCCGCAACAACATACCGGTCCTTCAGATCCTCCGGCACTTTCCCACCGTCCCGATGAACGCCGTCACGCATGTCGAAGTCGACGATCACGTCGGCGCGCCTGAAGGGATTGTGACCGCCTCCCACATCGAGCACGCGATCCCTGTCGTCGATGCGCAGGACCGCCCTGAGTCTGTCCTGGTCGAAGGACGGATAGATGACGCCGAAGGCGTTCACCGGCGGGGAATCGCAGTGTGACATCGTCAGATCCTCAGCACTCTTCACTGTTGACAGGCCCATCGGCCTCTGCTCACAGGGTCAACAGGGGGGCGGCGGATGGGACGCTGCACCGTTCGCACAGTTTCAGGCCCTTTCGCGTGCCCTCCTGAAGACGTTTCCGGATCTCCCCGAGACGTTTGCTCCCGAGGAAAATGTCGACGGCCGAAGCGTCCCTGACATTGCCGAAGCGCTCATCGTAATAAAAGTCGCAGCAGCAGAGACAGACATCTCCGTCGGGATTTATGACCATCTGGCGGAAGGGCAGGACACATCCCGCATCGTTGCTGAGCGACTGGTTCACGATGCCGGACCCGATGGACCCTCCGCGGTTGTGGAACATCGCCGTTTTGTCATACCCGTGGACGGACAATAACGCGATCCTGTCCGCGCCGAATGTCGCGACGAACTCGTTGAAAAGCGCGCTCCTCTCGGGAGAATGGACGGATATGAATATTTTGTGCAGTCCCGCCTCGAACAACCCGTGAAGTCTCTCCCTGTCCAGAAGGTCTCCGTTCGTGAAGAGATAACTCCGGGCTGACGGAAGCTCCTGCGTGATCATGCCTATGAAGGACGTCATCCTCTTGTCCATGAGCGGCTCGTTGTTGACGAAGGGACCGATCAATCCGTCATATCCGGCGGCCCTCAGGTCGGAGAGGATCTTTTCGAAGACCTCCCTGTCCATCACCCTGGGCTCCCATTTTCTGTCGAGGCCGAACTTGCAGTACGGGCACTTCCGCGTGCAGGTATTGACCGTCTCGATATTGACTTCTTCTATACGAAGGCTGCCCATGTTGCACGTTACCCCTATTTCGTCCCCTTTGTCAACACGATGAAGACCTTACGGTCACCTCATCTCTCCCAGATAGAACCACCCGAGCCAGGACTCCGGAGAATGAGACACCACCGCCCGCAGCGCATCGGCCCAATGCTGCAGGAGAATGCCTTCGGTGTCCGCGGCGAGAGGGACGAAGGACAGGCGGTACGGCTCCGATATATCCGACAGGAAGGGGAAGACGGCGGCGACGGGGACTCTGTCTTGCTCCGGATTCTGCTGCAGCCGAGCGGCAACCAGATTTCTTCTTCAAAGAGCTTCACCTTCGCGCCTCTTTCCTGATATCCCGGCACATCGACAAGCATGAGGACCGAATATCCCTGTCGGATAAGATCGATGCATCTGCCGACCGTATCGCCCTCGTTCGTGAAGACCATCGGGACGAGTTTCGAGAGGGCCTGAAAGCAGCCTATCCCGCTCAGCAGGTGGCGCTGGGCGCCTGCCCTTCCCGGGTCGGCCGAGACATAGGCGATTTTGACCCCCAGCCTGTGCAAGGCCCAGGGGATGATGAAATAGTAGGCCGTGTGGGCGGACAGGAGAAGGAGCGGTCCCTTTTCCCGGATCTCTCCGGCGATTCTGCGGACCGCCTCCATGTCGATAATGCCCGGCAGATAATCGGTCCTCATCCTTCCGAGCCATAGGTGCTCCAACAGGATCCGCGTTTCGACCTTAAAGAAGCCCTTTATCACCCTCCCGCTCCCTTCAGCGTTCAGACGAAGGCATCTTGCCAAAGCCCTGCGCACGGACTCCGGGTCGAAGCTGTCATAGCGAAAACAGGCGCCGTCCGGCCGTTTCCCGAGCGCTCCGGTCCTGTTGACCAGCCGGTAAGCGATCGCCGGTCTGAAGCGGCTGATCAGGGGAGTGATCACCCGCGCGTTGAGATCAAGGAGCAGCCTGTCCAAAGAAACCTTCGAGGTGGATCAGTGTCAGTAATTGTTCGGGGGCGGCCCGGATGAAGGCGTCGAAGCGGGAGGCGTAAACCTGCAGCATGCCGTCCGGATGGAGGCCATCGGGCATCTTTTCATAGCGGACGCTCCTTTTCACGGTGCCGCCGGCAACGTCGACGAGCGGAAAGGCCGTGAGTATGGGAAGTTTACGGCCGTGGAAGACCTCGATGAGCCTGCTGGGAAAGAAAGCCCGCCCCCCCAGGAAGTCCGCCTCCATCCTCCTGTCCGTAATAAAGGACCGGGGAAGGTCGATGGCGGCATAGAGGACAGTTCTTTCCCGGGCGGCGAGTATTTTTCTCAGGTGCTTCGGGAAGTCGGGCGTGTTGGCATAGAGGTACCGTCCCCCGGCAAAATGACGCTCGCTCAGTTTCATGTTCAGACCAAGGAGCCAGCGCAGCGGCCTGTCCATGGTCAAAGGATCAATGCTGAATGCGATGGGGTGCACCCGGTAACCCAGCTCCGATGTGGCTGCAATGACCTCATAGTAGCTGCCCGTGTGCGCATAGAGGACCAGTGCGGGTCCCCTTTCATAGCATTCCGACATTTCTTCCAGCCCTGAAAAGGCGTTGAACCGGTGGACCGTTCTGTCCGATAGAAAAGGATACAGAAAGCAGTCGGCCTCGCGCACAGCCGACACGACGGTGTACAAGTCGGCAAGTGTCCGGGCATCGTGACCGCTCAGGAAGTCATACCTGCCGCAGGCCCTCCCGATCGCTTCACGGTAGCTCCGCACCTTCGGCCCGACGGGACAGCATGTGACGATGTCCGCCAGCCCGGAGAAGGACATGTCCGATATCCTGCGGAGGAACAGGGGAAGCTTCAGGAAATAGTAGATCAGTTCGCCGGGAAGATGCGATGCGGTCATTGCAGGGGATTCGCCATCTTCCGCAGCCGCTCATATATAGGCGGGATTCTTTGGTTGGCGAAAAGCTCCCTGAACCTGTCCGTTATTTCGGTGACATATGATGCCGGCAGCTCCGCCGAGTCAAGCGACGGCGAGCAGAAATCCCACCGGTCGCCTTTCGGGATGGTGTGTATGTGATGCTCGCGGGCGAGATTCGCCAGCTCCGTCCCGGGGAGGGGCTGATAGATGAACGGGAGTGCCGCATCGGGCTCGATACGCTCGTTGATCTCCCAGGTCTTCCCGACGGTCCCCTTCGTTTCAAGGGGCATGCCGAAAATATTGAACGTGACGATCATGATGCCGTATTTTTTCAGGAGGCGCGCGCCGCTGATGATCGTTTCGTCCGTCATCCTCCTCCTCAGATACTTTACCCTGTATTCTTCGTCACCCGACTCGATGCCGAAGAAGAACAGTTTGAGCCCGGATTCGGCGAGCATCGCCACCGTCGGCTCATCAAGAAGGTCGATCCTGCTCATGATGATGTAAGGGACCGAAACCTCTTTTTTGTAACCTTTACAGAAATCCTTTATCCATCCCTTGTTCAGCGTGAAGGTCTCATCGAGGAACTCGAAATATTGAGGCTTATACTGCTCGTTGAGCCCCCTGAAATGACGGATTGCATCGGCGGGCGTGTAGCGCCTGACAAACCTCTTCACGCCCCCGTAATAGTCGATGAGGGCGCTGTTGCTGCAGTATGTGCAGCGGTACGGACATCCTCTGCCGGTGATGACGGGCAAAGCGAAAATCCCGCCCGGTGAAAGCACGCCGAGATGCTTCTCCCTGAGAGCCTCC
Source organism: uncultured Nitrospiraceae bacterium (assembly GCA_963705105.1). GTDB lineage: Bacteria > Nitrospirota > Thermodesulfovibrionia > Thermodesulfovibrionales > Dissulfurispiraceae > CAVPIW01. Next base: position 190,291 of record CAVPIW010000005.1, read on the forward strand.
CTGTCGCCGAAGATCCCGAAATCCATGTACGGGTATTCATCCAGCTTCTCGACGAGCCATCTGTCTTTGCCGGCAAGCCCGTCGCGGCTTTCGCCGCTGAAAATGACACCCCTGATCGGCCCGGTCAAACGCCCCCCGATCGCCTGCTCCGCCAGTTCGATGATCGGGCCTTCCCCCTCGCCGGTGCAGACGGCGTCGACGCCGGGCAAGGCGATCACTTCCCCGGGCGACAGAACGGCATGGTAGCCGCCGACGACGATCATTCCGCCGAAGTCCTTCCTCAGAAGGGGAATGACATCCCGGATCTTGTGCCAGTTGAAGGTCATAACGGAAAACGCCACAATCAGGGGATCCTTTTCCAGAATCGCCGCGACGACATCTTCAGGGGAGTCTTGGCTGTCCGCCGTTTCCCGGTATACGACCAGCCCGGCGTCGATGCCCCTCGCCTTGAGGGCAGACGAGAGAAAGCCGACACCGAAGTTGATCTCATGGTCATGCGTATGAAAACAGAAAACGACCCGCTTACGTTCCATTTGCCTCCCTGTTAACCTTAACGCTGCAATCGGACCCCCGGAAAGGCGGGGCGTATGCGCCGACACGCATCGGTGCTGCGAACCCTTTGCCTTCCCGTACAGACCTATTCAAGCAGACGTCTGAAAAAATGAACCTTTTGCTGACACTCACACTGTCACTGACACTGCTTTTAGAGCGCTTCGCCCCGCTTTTCCGTGCACCCGGAAGATTAAGCCCCAATAACCCATTCGTGTTCGATGTGCGTCACGCCGAATTCCTTCCTGCCGTGCGTCACATAGATGTTCCGCGTCCTCTGGAGGTCGAAGGGATGCAATGCAGACTCGTCGGCTGCGAAAACGCCGAGGCTGTATATGCCGGGCAGCAGGGGCAGGGATTTAATGTTCACTTTGAATTCCTGGCCGTTCCTGAAACGGATGGGGGGGAGTCCGTCGTAATGCGACATGGTCCCGAAGACCGTCACCTCATCGTTCCTTATTATACCAAAGCCGATGTGACCGGTGATATCGTCGCTGCGGCAGAGGATCCGGAACGAGATGGTTATCGGATCGAGCGGTCGTATGGTCTCGATTTCGTTGCCGTCTTTGCCCAGGACCTTTATGTCGACGACCTGCATCGTCTTTTCGGTCGTCTCCGCCGTCGCAACGATCTCCTCTGCAGCCTTTTCCCGGACCGCCGCCGACTTGGCCCTTTCGAAATTCTGGTAGTCGATGACGACCTTCCCCGTGCTCCCCAGGTTCCTGATGAGGCCTTTATGAATCCAGGCGACCCTGCTGCACAACTCCTGGATGTGATACATGCTGTGGCTGCAGAAAACGATGGTCTTGCCGGCGTCCTTGAAGCTCACCATGCGGTCGATGCATTTCTTCTGGAAATACTCGTCGCCGACGGAGAGCGCCTCGTCGATGATGAGGACGTCGGGGTTCACCGACGTGGCGATGGAGAAGGCCAATCGCACGTGCATGCCCGACGAGTAGGTCTTCACGGGCCTGCCGATGAAATCGTTCAGCTCCGAGAAATCGATGATCCCCTGTTTTCGCGCATCGATCTCCGGCTTTGTCAGGCCCATGAGATAGGCCGTCAGGTAGATGTTTTCCTCTCCCGTCATTTCGGGATTGAAGCCGGTGCCGAGCTCGAGAAGGGCCGCGCTCCGGCCGTTGACGACGCATTCGCCCGACGTCGGCTTCAGGGTCTTCGCGAGGATCTTGAGGAGTGTGCTCTTCCCCGCGCCGTTTTCTCCGATGATGCCGAAGGTCTCGCCCCTGGGGACCGTAAATGAGATGTCGTTCAATGCCGTGAACGAGGAGTGGAAAGGTTTCCGCAGGATGATCTCCTTGAGTCTGTCCGCCGGCCTTTTGTAAATCCTGAAGGACTTCGACACCTTCGACACGATGATCGCCTGGTCGTTGAACGTTGTATTCATAGCCAGTCCGCAAATTCTCCCTTCAGTTTTGCGAATACATATGCGCCTAGGGTATACGCGAAAAACGCCCAGGCGACGGCCATCAGCATCATGGTGTGATCGCCGATTTCGCCCTTGAGGAAGAGGGACTGGTAGATATGCACGAAGGGAAAGACGGGGTTTGCGTACATCGCGCTCCGCGCCCATTCGGGCAGCATGCTGAGGGGATAGAGGATGGGCGTGACATAGACCCAGAACCCGATGACCAGGTTGAGGATCTGGACGGTGTCGCGGACGAAAACGGTGAGGCAGGAAAATATGAAGCCGACGCCGAGGGTGAAAAGCGCCTGCGCCGCAATCACGAGGGGAAGGTAGAGCAAAATGCCATAGCTCTGCTTCGTCGCAATGACATACCCGGCAAGGATGACGATGGCGACGCCGTGGCTCGAAAAGGCGGCGACGACGGCCTTCGCCGGGAGGATCTCCGTCGGGAAATAGGATTTCTTGATGATCTCGGCGTTCTCGATGAGGCTGTTCGTCGAGCGCATGAGCCCCTCCGACAGGGCCATCCAGGGAAAAAGTCCCGACATGAGGTAAATGGAGGCGTTGTGCGTGCCTCCCTGGTCCGGCAGCCTCAGTTTGAAGATATACACGAAGACGAAAAGGAAGATGAGCAGCATGACGAGGGGGTGAATGAAATTCCAGAGGAGCCCCACCGATGATCCGGCGAAACGGCTCTTCACCTCCTTGAAGATCATATGGGCGAGCAGATGACGGAAAGTGATGAAGTTCCGTGATATTTCGGCGATTTGTCTCAGCATGAACCCGTGGTGTTTGAGAAGATCTCTTCCCTCCGACAAGCATTAACTTTTTATATTACCAAAATGATGGCTGCAAGACGAAGGTCCGCGATCAGGAGAGGTCTGATTACTGCGCAAAATAGTAAAATAGAATCACCTATGTCATTCCGTCATTCCCATCCTGTCTCTTCGTTTTCGCAACGCCCCGGGTGGCTGACAGGACCGCTCCAGACGCTCTTCCTGACGGCTGCGACTTTGCTGAAGCTCTGGCTCGTCAGCGGTCAGCACCTGACCGCGCTCGGTGACGCCGGGCATGACGACCGCCTGTTCCTGACACTCGCCGAATCGATCCTGGCCGGTCAGTGGCTCGGACCATACAACAATCTCACCCTTGCAAAAGGGCCCCTCTACCCTCTGTGGGTCGCCGCGGTTTCATATCTGGGAATACCCCTGCTTCTTGCGCAGCACCTGCTGTACAGCATGGCCTGCATCATCGCCGCCGTTGCGCTGAAGCCTCTCATCCCTGCATGGCTGCCCCGGTATGTGATATTCCTTTTCGTCCTCTTCAATCCGATGAGTTTTACGGGCAGTGTCATGGCTCATGTCGTTCGCGAGGGGATCTATCCCGCCCTCACCCTCCTTGTCATCGGATCAGCCGCAGGGTTCCTCCTCCGGCTGGACCGCGCGGTCACCATGGCAGCTTCCCTGGGCCGCCGTGCTCGGACTCTCCCTCGCCGCCCTCTGGCTGACCCGCGAGGAGGGGGTTTGGATCGTCCCTCCACTTCTGCTCCTCGCCCTCTTTGGAACGGTAAAGATTGTCCGCGAGGGTCGCTGCATTCCCGTGAAACTTCTTCCTTTTTTCATCCCGTTCATCATCTGTACTGCGGGCGTGACCGGCATTTGCATGCTGAACAAGGTATACTATGGCATCTACAGAACGACGGAAATGAAGTCTCCCGATTTTCTCGATGCATACGGGTCCCTTTCGCGGGTGAACCCGGCGCGCTGGGAACCCACTGTTCCCGTTCAGCGGGAAGTGCGCAACCGCGTCTATGACGTCAGCCCGGCCTTTTCGGAGCTCAGACCCCATCTCGAAGGCGGGATCGGCAGGACCTGGAGCGGCATGTTCCGGACCATCCGGGAGTTCGCGGCGAGAGACCCCGTGTTCGCGGAAAAGATACGGCCCTATCTCTCCGTCGACCCCGAAGGCATCTGGGACAGGGCAATGGCCGACGACAGGGAAATCCACGGGGGATTTTTTTTATGGGCCCTGCGCGATGCAGTCGCCGCGGCGGGGCATCACCGTTCCGGGCAGTCTGCCGCGGCCTTTTACAGGAGAATCGCCGACGAAGTGAACAATGCCTGCGGCGCGGGCACCCTTGACTGCGGTCCCGGGAGGTCATCCTTTGCGCCGCCCTTCCGCCTCTGGTACCTGACGCCCGCCCTGACGACGATGGGCGAGGGCACAATGTACCTGGCGAAACTCGAGGGATTCGATGTCAACCCGGAGCCGAGCCACGGTGACGAATCCCTGTTACGGCCGTTCCGTGAAATCACCCGTGAAAGGCTTACCCCCGCGCGATACCGGATCCAGGGGAGGGTCGCCGGCCCGCCGGCCCCGATCGTCATCACATTGAGAACAGCCGGGGGTGTGCCGGTGCAATCCGTTCCTCTTCGTTCAGAAAGAACAGATAGCTCCGGTCTCCCTTCTTCCGGCGGAAGGGACCTGCCCTCTGCGCCGGTCCCCTTCGATGTGACCGGCAATCTTTTCAGTCTTTCCGGAATATTCCACGCGACGTGGCTCTTGTCCGTCGAATCGGGCGGCGCCATAATCGGGAAGATCCCGCTTGACGGTTCAGTAAAACAGTTCCGCGGCGGCGGCATCGAGGTCTTCCTTGATTCGGCTGGCCCCGTATCCGGCCCCTCAGAGGCAGACACCCTGAAACTCCGGCGGCTCGACGGCATCGCGTCATTCTACCGGATCTTGCTTCCCATCGCGACAGTCCTGTCACTGGGACTGTATTTTTTTGCAACTTTCAGAACGGTGAAGCGGCGGCGCATGACGGCGGCATGGATCATCTCGACCGCCCTTGTTGTGTCGATCGTGGCCCGGCTCGTCATCCTCTCCCTGGTTCACGTAACATCATTTCCTGCGGTCTCCCCCCGATACCTGTCTCCTGCCTATCCTCTCCTCCTGCTCTTCATCGTTGTCTCCCTGATCGATGGCACGGCAACGATGAGGGGAAGGGACGGCAGCGAATGGAGCCGCTGGGGATGAAAGAGCTCACGATCCTCATGCCCTGCCTGAACGAAGCCGAAACGATCGGTATGTGCATCCGCCGGGCCCGGAAACTGCTGTCCGACCACGGCATCGACGGTGAGATCCTCGTATCGGACAACGGCTCTACGGACGGAAGCAGAGGGATCGCCGCCGGTCTGGGCGCCCGCGTCATCGAGTGCCCCGTCAGGGGATATGGCGCCGCCCTGCAGTGCGGCATCGAGCAGGCGGAAGGGGAGTTTATCCTCATGGGAGACAGCGATGACAGCTATCATTTCGACGATGCCTTTCCCATGATCCGGAAGCTGCGCGAGGGAGCCGACATCTGCATGGGGACCAGACTGAGGGGAACGATCGTGCCCGGCGCCATGCCTGCACTGAACCGCTATCTGGGAAATCCCCTCCTGACCGCCATCGGACGGATCTTCTTCGGGATCCGGTTGAGCGATTTTCACTGCGGCCTCCGCGCCTTCCGGAGGGAGCCCATCCTTGCCCTGAACCTCGTCACGACGGGCATGGAGTGGGCCTCTGAAATGATCATCAAGGCAAGGCTGGCAGGCCTCTCGATGACCGAAGTCCCGATCACCCTCTTCAGGGACGGACGAAGCCGTCCGCCGCACCTGAAGCGCTGGCGAGACGGCTGGCGCCATCTCCGGTTCATGCTCCTTCATGCGCCTACGTGGCTTTTTATTCTGCCTGGCACTTTGATGGTGGGTTTCGGGGTTCTCAGCACAATAATTCTTATGAGGGGTCCTTTTTCAATCGGTCCTGCGCAACTTGACGTTCAATCCCTTCTTGTCGCATCCTTTGTCCTCATATTGGGCATGCAGACAGTCTTTACCGGCATCTTTGCTAATATTTACGCTCATATCGTCGGTATTCTGCCGATCAATGCAATGTTCCTCCGGCTGGTAAGAAAACTTTCCCTCGAACGGTTTCTTTTTGTATCCGTCATCTTTGGGCTTGCGGGTATCGCGGGCTTCGCCTATGCAGTATGGCAATGGTATCAAGTGGCCTTTTCAGAGCTTAATGTACGAGTAACCATGAGGATCCTCGTACCTTCACTCACAATGATCGCTCTTTCAGTACAGGGTTTCTTCAATAGTTTTATGCTCTCAATCCTCTTTCTTGAGACCAAAGGGACAGAAGAAAGCCTTCTCCTTTCTATCATGAAAAGAGAGCCACGCTTACGCCCTGAGAAGGAAGATGATACACAAGAGACAGCGGGGGACGAGGACCGATGAAAGCCCTCGATTATTTTCTCAGGGATTGGCGATACCGCTTAGCTGAACCATGGATTCCCGACGGCTCGCGTGTTCTCGACATTGGAGGATATGACGGTTCACTTCTCAGACGCATAGCCCGGAGAATCGCAGTTGGCGTCTGCATTGACCCTCACATCAATGACGCAAAGGAGGGAAACCTTACCTTTGTCAGGTCCAATATTACCAGCGTGATCCCTTATCCAGATGCTTCGTTTAATGTCGTCACTATGCTTGCGGTTTTCGAACATCTGTCCGCCAACCGGTTCAGCATTGCCGACGAGGTCGCCCGTGTTCTGGCAGCTAAGGGAACGGTCGTCCTGACCGTCCCGAGCGATAAGGTTGATCATATCCTGAATCTACTGAAAGCCTTTCATCTTGTCGATGGCATGTCTGCCGAAGAGCACGACCACTTCAACCCTTATGATACGGCCCCTATATTTGAGACCCGTGGGTTTCGGTTGAAGCGGCATAAACGCTTTCAGTTTGGACTGAACAATCTTTTTGTCTTCGAAAAAACAAAAACGCAAGAAATTGATGAAGACAAGCGATAGTCTCGCGGGGCAATTGAGGATACTCAGAATTGACTCGCCGGTTCATCTGCATGGATCCTCGATGGATTTCTGATTCTGAAATGTGCTGCTGAAATCTCTCGTGTCCACAATAAAATACAGCGAAACCTTGAAGACGGGGATAGGGTTTGGTTTCTGAAGCAAAATTCACGGGCAACCTTCACGGCGGCGGGAGTCGAGGCGGAAGCCGAAGCGGGAGCCGCACAGGTGGACGTGCAAGAACGTGTATCTTCATAACAAAACATGTACAAGCGCAGAGGTAGTTTATTTGCGAAGAAATCATGCCCTATCCCCGTTCCAGATTATTTTGGACAGCAATGTTCTGAAATACTATAATGAAGTCATGGAGACCGCGGATGCTAACGGAAACCGACAAGAAAACGATTGATGATTACAGTATCCAGTGGACACGCTTCACCGACAACTCTGGTTACTACGGATCTGTTGAGCTGCTCCAGGATATCTTCGGTCCCCTTTTATCGGTTGAGTCAGTCAAGGATCAAGAAGTTTGCGACATCGGCAGTGGCACCGGGCGAGTGGTGAATATGCTTCTCGATGCAGGTGCCCGTCAGGTGGTCGCAGTTGATCCTTCAGATGCCTTTTATATACTTGCGAACAATATAGAAAATCGAAAAGACAGGATGGAACTGGACGGTGTTGGGCCACAAGCCTTCCCACGATGACCAGAGGCATAGAACGGACAGATGATCGTCTCCAGATCCGGTTCGGTCACTATTAGAGAGCACTCCGGACACAGTCTTGTGAGCCTTCGGGCATGGCTCTGTGAGAGCACGTGAAAAGATCGGGAACGAAAAAACGAGAGGAACAGGGATGTCCTGGGATCTAAGCCTTCCCGAGGCCCGGTCGGTCATCGTTCTGGCTCCCCATCCCGACGATGAGGCGCTGGGCTGCGGCGGCACTCTTTCGCTCCTCAACGGCAGGGGCGTGTCGTCGTCGGTCGTCTTTCTTACCTGCGGGGAGCGTCTCCGCGGCGAGCCCGATGCGGAGATCGCGGCGCAGCGCGTCACCGAGGCCCGCGCGGTCTCATCCCTCCTCGGCTGCGCAGAGCCCCTCTTTCTCTACCTCCCCGACGGCGACGTAGCCGGCCACACTGTTGAAGCAGGGGAATCCGTGGCGGAAATCATCGGCGCTGTAAAACCGGACATCGTCTTTGCCCCCTCGCCCGTGGACTATCACAGCGACCATCTCGCCACGGCGGCCATCGCCCTGAAATGCCTCGACCGGTTCCGGTCCTTCAGGCTCGCCTTTTATGAAGTCTATGGGACTGTCCGGTTCAACCGTCTCATCGATATCGGAGATATAGTCGAGGTGAAGAAAAGGGCGCTCATGGCATACAGAAAGAGTCTCTATGGGATACCCGGCATTTACACCCATGCGATCCTGGGTCTGAACGCCCAGCGGTCCTTCTTCGTCCAGCGACAATCATACTACGAGGCGTTCTGGATGATCGACAGGCCGCTTACGGAAGATGAAATCTCCGACTGGCTCCTTTACAGGACGAAACGGTAGCGCAGGGACTCAAACCTTCCAGTTGTATGAAAAGGCGGTACAAAGTGCCTCAAAGCCTTGCTGATAGCGAGAATGATCATTTGAAAATGGAGATTCGGGATCCCATCTCTTTGTGCGGTCAACCGTGGGCCACAAACGATCCTCATGGGACGGCAAAGGTTTCGCAGCACCAAGGCTTTTCGGCATCTTCGCCCCGCCTTTCCGGCAATCCTATTGCAGCGAAAAGGTAAACCTTATCGTTGCATACGCTCTTGGAAAGACAGGGGTCATGCGCCGAAAAGATAGTGCTTTCTGTAGAACCTTGCAAGCCCGCGCAAGAACTCGATCCTCTTTCTGAAACCCAGTGATGCCGTTGTGGCGCCGTGATGATGGATCGCCCTCGCTCCCGTGCAGAGATAGATCTTCCATCGCGTGTCCCTGTAAAGCCTGAAGCACCAGTCGACGTCATTGAAGAAGATCGGGAATCCCTCGTCCATCGGACCAACCTCTTCCCAGCATCGCCGTCTGATCGCGAGAACAGACGCCATGGGCTGCTCGACGACGCCGCCCCGGAGGTGCTCATGCTCAACGAGTTTCCATCGCCGGAACGAACCGATGCGGTCGATTCCAAAAGCCTCCAGCACGAGGGCCTGCGGTGTCGGGAACCTTCTGCACGAAACCTGCAGCCTCCCGTCCGGATAGGAGAGAAGAGGGGCTACAGCCCCTGCATCATCATGTTCATCGAGACAAGAGTTGAGTCCGGCGGCGGTCCCCTCCAGCAGTCTCACATCATTGTTCAAAAGGTAGAGAACGTCGCCCCGCGACAGCGCGGCTCCCTGATTGACCGCCGGCGCATACCCGCGGTTGGTGTCGTTCCCGATCCACCGCACCCCGGAGAATGAGCCTGCTATGAGACGGTCGCTGCCGTCCGTCGACCCGTTATCAACGACGATGATCTCAAATCGACCCGCCTGCATCGTTTCATGAATCGACTTTATGCATGCATGGAGGAGGTCCTTCCGGTTCCAGTTCGGGATGATGAAAGAGATGAGAGATCCGGTGACCAGGCCGTTGTTCCCGTTGCCGCCCGTCATCGCCATGACCGGTATCCCCGCCAGTACTGCAGGTAGGCATAGCACTTCACGAAGGGCAGCATAAGGAGATGGCCCACGTACCCCTTTCTGAGAAAGAAGATGCCGTGCCCTGCAAGGTCCTGCAGGACATAGCTTATCTTCCCGCGGGCCGATCCGACCCTGTCCGTAACAGACAGACGGTACCTGCTTTCCATGTACCGGAACGCCCTGCCGTCCCGGTATGCCGTTGCTGCAATGCGTCTGAGGGAAAAGGGGTGACTATGATGAACCGGGGCGTCGGGAGCATAGCGGAAGACGTATCGCTCACAGGTGAGCCGATACCACAGGTAATCCTCCCAGCTCGGGATCTCTTCGTCGAACTTCACCTCGTCCCACATCGATTTCAGAAAGGCGCAGTTCGCGTTGGAAAAGGGTACCCTCCCGTCAGGTGCCCCGTACTCAGGAAACCTCCTGAGCAGGAAGAGCTCTTCAAAGGGATTTCTACCGCTAACCGGCACCTGACGCCCATATGTGGCCTGTGCCTCCCCTGACCTGACCGGGCCCGTCAGTGCGTCAAACCACCGGTCGTGGCAGGGTGTACAGTGAGCGGAGAGGCAGCAGATGATATCGGCTGAGGTGCTTCGTATGCCGTAGTTGAGTGCATAGCCGAAGGTGAACCTCTCCGGTGGTATGGCAACAATCCTGACAGGAAAGGACCGCGCAATGTCCAGGGTCCGGTCCTTCGATCCGGAGTCGACAAGGACGACCTCGAAGGCGCCGTCGCACTTCTGGGAGAAGATACTCCCCAGGACCTCGCCGATTGATTCCTCCTCATTTTTCGCCCTGATGATGATGGAGGTGTTCACGGCAGGCGGTTGGCGCAGAGTGTGATGCTTCTCACCGCCCTGACCGCTCCCCGTCCTTCGCGTCCCCGCCCTTCGCGCCCTCCTCCCCGAAATTGTAGCGTTCACTGACGATGAAGAGGGGTCTCCTCTTCACCTCCATGTAAATCTTTCCGATGTACTCGCCGATGAGACCGAGGAAGAAGATATTGAGCCCTCCGATGAGCAGCAGGGGGATGACCGTCGAGGCCCAGCCCGGCATGACGTCGCCGGCCATCCAGGCAGATGAGGCCCAGACAATGAGGATGCCTGCAAACAGCGATATGAAGAAACCCGTGGCCGACGCGATTCTCAGCGGCTTTCTGCTGAATGACGTCATCCCCTCCCAGGCGAAGGAGAGCATCTTCCGCAAAGGATACTTCGTCTCACCGGCAAACCGCTCCCGCCTGTCAAAGGGAACGATCGCATGCCTGAATCCCATATAAGGGAAGATGCCCCGGAGAAAGATGTTCACCTCCGGAAATCTCCTGAACTCCTCGACGACCTTCCGGGATATGAGGCGGTAATCTGCATGGTCGTAAATGATGTCCACGCCCATGAATTTCATGAGCCTGTAAAAAAAACGGGCCGTCCACCTCTTGAACAACGTGTCGGTGCTCCTCGTCCTCCTGACGGCATAGACGATATCGTTGCCTTCCCTGAATTTTGCTACCATCTCCCCGACCAGTTCCGGGGGGTCCTGGAGATCCGCATCGAGGCTCACGACGGCGTCGCCGGAAGAGTGAAGAATGCCGGCGGCCAGTGCCGGCTGGTGGCCGTAGTTCCTGCTGAAGGAGAGCACCTTGACCGTTTTGGATGCTTCTGCGAGCCTTCTCAGTATGGGCATGGTGCCGTCCTTCGACCCGTCATCGATATAGACGATTTCGTATTCATCAACGGAGCCGGCCCGCACCAGCCCGTTGAGCAGGCCCGAGAGAGTCTCGTGGGTGGTCCCGATGACAGCCTCTTCGTTATAAACGGGTATGACGACGCTCAGTTTCATGGATTCATCAGACTGACATAAACGGTAAGTTTCTTTGTATTATAGAGATGCCTCCGCAATTACTCAAGGTGATTGACCATGGCGCAGGGGAGTGCAGATGCCCGAAAAAACATCCTCGCTCAGATCTTCCATGAGCCGCAGGCGACGACACCCGGCATGGCTTATCCCTCTTCTTTTGTCTCTTTCTATCCTCGTTTGCTATGGCCCGGTCATCCTTGTGCCTTACGCTTTCTCCGATGACTACTCCTTGTTTTACAATGCTGCCGTCGACAAGAACTTCGTCGACCGGGAGCAGGTCATCGCATCGGGACGGCCTCTCAATGCATTCTTCCTTGAACGGACCTTTACAGCACTGACGGGAATCGCAGACTTGCGATATATAAGGTTTGCGGGAGTCATCGGCATCATTGCACTGGCCCTCCTCATTTTCAGGGTATTGTCGACCCACGGATGGAACAGGTTACAGTCAGCACTCATATCAATCGTCATCTGCACCCTTCCTCCATTTCAGGTATTTGCCGCCTGGGCGACGACGTCTTTGTTCCCATACTCCGCATTGCTGTCCGGGCTGGGGTTCATCGTCGCAGAAAAGGGTCTTTTGATAAAAGGGTCCAGCCGCTTAATCTCTTCTGCGATTGCCTTGGCGCTCCTGTCCGTATCTTTTGCCGTCTATCAGCCGACAGCTATGTTTTTCTGGTTTTTTGCCGCAGTCCTTTTCCTGCATGAGCAAGACACACCCGCCCTCACCCTCCGGCGCTTTCTCTGTTTCTTTGTAATCATGGCTTCCGCTATGATTGTTGCGTACATCATGGTCAAGGCCGGTCAGGCGCTGTTTCCCGGTGCTGTCGGGCCTGAAAGGTCTTCTATCAGCAGCGACGCCGTCGGTAAAATGCTTTGGTTCATCCGCGAACCTCTGAAAAACGCCTTTAACCTCCACAGCATCCGGCCGAGCAAGTCTGCGGCTGTCACCGCCTTTTTTTTCAGCATGTGCGGCCTTATGCTCTTTTTGAAGGGTCCCCTGATGAATCGTGTCACTCTGACTGCTCTCCTTTTCTTCATCCTCCCCCTGAGTTTCCTGCCTAACCTCATCGCTTCCCACAACTGGTTTGCATATCGCATGATCATGGTTGTCGAGTCCCTCGTCGTCATCTATGGACTTTGCGCAATCAGGGGCTTCCTGAGCTTCCTTTCAACAGATCGCCGGAAACTGATTCTCAACGGCCTCCTGCTTGCGGCTGCTGCAACATGTCTCGTCGTCTCATCCAAAACCGTCCGCTCGTATTTCATAGAGCCTCAGATGACAGAGATGAAGCTGGCCCGTGAGGCAGTTTCCCTGATCGATATGTCAAGAGTCACAACCGTCTACGTCATCCCCTCGACTTGGGACGATCACCTGGCGCCTCACGTATTTTACGACGAGTTCGGATTACCGTCTTCCGTCCACACATGGTCCTCCAAAGCCATGGTCGCTCTTTTCATGAGGGAGCGGGGATATCCGGCGACAGTCAAGACGGAGTCTGCGACGGCGGATGCCGTGCCTGCTATTGGGGAGAGCCGGACAGCCGTCATAGATTTTCGGTCTATTTTGGGAAACTTCAGGGACCGGAAAAAGCCCTCAGGCTGATCCTTTCGGATGTCTTCTTGCTCTTTCCGTTATGACAGGATCCTGATCTCCTGACCGTGATGACCTGCAGAGTTTCTCGTTAATTTGCCATAGCCACATTGTTCCGCTTCAGTTGACACGCACGACCTCGAAGCCCTTCGCGCTCGCAATCGGGGTGAATGAATAGCTCTTCCCCTTGTGATCAAACTGCAGCGACCGTCCGGCATTCGACGCACGGACGGTCTCAAGCACCTGCGACGTGGTGACGACGCGCTGACCCTTGAGATGCTCTATGTCATCCAGGTTAAAAACTTCCCGGACAGGGCCTCTCTTTGAAAGATAGTAGACCGCGCTCGGGGAGTATAGAAACAGTGTTGTAATGGGCACGCCCGGATCGAGTCTTTCCACGATCGGCGCAATCGGCGGAACGGTGTTGGTGAAATTCAATTTCTGGAGCGTTGCCAGCACCGGCACGAAGCAGAGGGCAGCGACAAGGACAATGGAAAGCGCATTCTTCCAGTGCGGCATTCTACGGCCGATGAAGGAAACGAGCGCGCCCAGCGCAAGCACAAGGAGCAGTGCCTTGACGATGTTCGAACCCGTGCTCCGCGGAAAAACCTCACGGTTGAAGAAATATGTCACAGTGACCACAAGACCGAGGTACAGGACAAGCTTGTTCAGGTAGTCGCCGCGCTGAACGAATGCCACGAGTGCCCGGGCTGTCAGGATCGCGAGCGGGAGATAGAGAGGGAAGACATACCATGGTTGCTGTGACTGCGAACCGTTGACGACCAGGAAAGCACCGACTGCCCAGACTATAAGGCACAGGTCTATCGTCTTCCTCTCTTCGGCATAGACCCTGACCGCAAACAAGAGAGACGTCAGCGCCGCACCGTACCAGAGCCAGTTCTCCGGCGACAGCATTGTGTCGATATAGAACATGTCCGAGTGACTGAACCCGGCCGGCCTCTCCGTGTAGCGGGCGATGAAATTCTTGAGAATGTGCTGCCGGATGAATTCGTGACCGAATGTGACGTACATGTAGACATACCAGGGAAGAACGATGAAGCACGTCATTGCAAGGCACGTCAATCCCTCTTTCAGGATGATCTCCTTTCTGCCGACCCTCTCCGCAGAGATCATCGCGGCAATCACCAGGATGGGGATGACCACAATAGGGCCTTTGCACAGAGCGGCGCCGGAAAGGCACAAAGCGGTGAAGACCACCCGACGGCTTCCGCGACGGAACAAAACCCACGAAGAAACGGCTCCCGTCAGGAAGAAAAGGGTGATGCTGTCGATATCGGCGTTCCTCAGTCCGTGATTGAAAACGAGTTGGACCGTCGTCACGACAATGAGCACCGAAAGTGCGGCCGTCCATGGTCCGAAATAACGCCTGGCCAGGAAAAAGACCTGGAGAAGCAGCCCGAATCCGATCACGGCAGATCCCAGTCGGGCCGTACCTTCGTTGACACCGAAAAGCTTGAAAGAGAGAATCATGGGATAGAGGCTCAGAGGAGACTTGTCCCAAAACACCTGATTCTGAAACCGCAGGAACAGATAGTTGCCGTCCTCAATCGCCCGCTGCGCCATGACGACATACCACGCCTCGTCCCAATCGACGAGATAGTGGCCGTCAAGATTATAGAAAAGCACAAACAGAGAGAAAGCAAAGACGCAGATCACGAAAAGCTTCGTCATACCGCGTGGCCGCGTTCACTGATGTCTATGCCGTGATGCCGGAAAATCCCCGTCCCCGGTGGGCCTTGATGAGAGCTCCGCCGGAACAGCCGATTTCCCTGCGAGTCGCATACTTTTGCGTCTATCGCCGAGCGAACGGGCATCATTCCACTTTTACCATGGAAAAAACATCCGCGCTGAACAGTGGGGTCACCGTATAATGCTCCCCCTGAAATGTATAAGGAAATGGACCGTCCGGGACATCCTTGTTCAGGCCCTTCAGTGCATCCTTTGTTGTGATGACGACGCGACCTCTCAGTTTCGGGAAGTCATCATAGGAGAAGAATTCCTGCAGGATACCCTTCTTCGACAGATAGTAGCTTGCGCCTGGATTGTACAGTAGAAAGGTCGCAATCGTGCTGTTCTGTTCGACCCGCTCAGCGATGGAATGAATCGGGGCATCCCTGCTCGTGTATCCTGCAAGATCGTAGGACCTGTATGCAGGGTACAAAAACAGCAGGCACACCAACAGGGTGGAGAATGCCTTTCTATATTCCGGCAGCTTTTTTTCTATCAGTGTGTCGATGCAGAACAGACCGAGGCACACGATGCATGCCCTCGCGATGTTTGGTGCGTTATGCTCCGGAAAGATCTCACGGTTGAGATAGGCGGCAAGTATGATGATTGATCCGAAGTAAAAGGCAGCGATGTTGAGATAATTTTTTTTCCCGATGAAGTCGTCAAGTGTTTTTGCCGCCATAATCGCCAGCGGCGGGTAGAGGGGAAAGATGTACCATGCCAACTTTGTGTGGGAGAGGTTTACGATGATATAGGTGGTGAACACCCATGAAATGAGTGCAAGGTGCGCGGGATTCTTCTCTTCGGCATAGAGCTTGAAAAAATAGAAAAACCCCAGCATGCCGACGCCATACCAAAGGAAGTTCTCGGGAGAGAGGAGCACGCCGGTGAAATACATGTCACCGTATGTATGATGGTCCAGTCCAACTGTGTACCGTTCAAGAAAGTTCCGCAGAATGTGATTTTGAATGAACACTCTGCCGAAAGCAACGTACATGTATGCATACCAGGGAACGACAATGACGAGCATAGTCAGGAGAGCCGTCATGAACGATTTCAGCATCCGACCCTTCAACGGATTGCCGACCAGGAGATTCAGAGCGACCACGGCAAGCGGTATCACAATGATCGGCCCTTTACAGAGAAAGGCTAAGCCCAGGGAGGCAAAGGTCCCGGCAACCCTGGCTGCCGGTCTCTCTATAAGGAACCAGCAACTCAGTGAGCCCGTGACGAAAAATATCGTGATCCCATCAATATTCGCGGTCCTGAGACCGTGGAGAAAGATAAACTGCGTTGATGTCACCGCAATGAGCACGGCGAGTGCTCCTGCGACAGGGCCGTAGAATTTCCTTGCAAGAAGAAAGATCTGGATCATCACGCCGAGGCCGAATATGGCAGAGGGCAGGCGGGCAGTCGCCTCCGTGATCCCGAAGATCTTGAATGACAGCATCATGGGATAAATTGTGAAGGGCGACTTGTCCCAGAACACCTGATTCTGAAACCGCAGGAAAAGATAGTTGCCGTCCTCAATCGCCCGCTGCGCCATCAGGACATACCATGCCTCATCCCAATCGACGAGATAGTGTCCGTCAAGATTATAGAAAAGCACAAAGGAGGAGAAAGCGAAGACGCAGGTCACAAAGAGCTTCGTCATGCCGACGGCTTCGTTGCATCAGCGAAGAGACTGACCCCGAAGGGCAGGTCGGCCGCTTCCATGATCCTGTTTTCAGACTTCACAAGCAATACAAGAAGACTGTTCACCACGGGATTGACGGGCTGCAACTGATCGCTCGATTCTCTCCCCTGCCATCTCAAAACACGCTGGGCGATACGCACCAGGGCTGCGGGAAAAAAGAGGATACAGTTCCAGAATGAAACCCTTTTCACGGAGAAGCCCGCATCCAGAAGAGCTCCTTTCAGTTGAGACCGCGAATATCTCCTGAAGTGGTGGTTAACTTCGTCATGACGGCTCCACAAAAAGGGAAAGGCAGGCACAAAGACGATCATTCTGCCTCCTTTTTTCAGCAGCCTCTTCCATTCGCGGAGCGCCGATCCGTCATCCTTCATGTGTTCAAGGATATCCGAGGCGATGACGATGTCGAACGTCTCGTCGTCGAAATCCAGCACCGCGGCGTCCATGACCATGACATTATCGAGACCCCGCTGCCTGCACACATCGATGGCGCGTTCACTGATGTCTATGCCGGTGATGCCGGAAAATCCCCTCTCCCGGAGGGCCTTGATGAGAGCGCCGCCGGAGCAGCCGATCTCGAGTATTTTCGCCTGCCTTTCCCCATCGGGCAGGAGTCTCGATATCATGTCACGGCGGGCGACAAACCACCAGTGCCCCTCTTCAAGGCTATGGTACTTTGATTCGAATTCCTTTTCCATGGCGAAG
Source organism: uncultured Nitrospiraceae bacterium (assembly GCA_963705105.1). Classification (GTDB taxonomy): domain Bacteria; phylum Nitrospirota; class Thermodesulfovibrionia; order Thermodesulfovibrionales; family Dissulfurispiraceae; genus CAVPIW01. Next base: position 207,361 of record CAVPIW010000005.1, read on the forward strand.
AACCCCGAACGCCTTCCCTCCCATCTGCTCTATATCTACAGTCCCCTCAGCAGACGACGCATCGTGGAGACATGGTCGCGCCTTCGTTCCAAACTCGGCTCCTTGGCTGCCTCCCTCGTCAGTTCCGTCAGTTCCCGCTTGAGGTCAGTGACTGATCTCTCCAGTTCCTCTGTGATTGAACTGCGCCGACTTTCATCATCAGCCTCTTCATCGCCGAGGGCGTGCAGGAGTCTCTCTATATGCGACAACGCCGGGAGTTTCTCGAAAACAAGCGTGCAAACACACCACTCGACGTGGTACTCATGAGTGAAGAGGCCAAAGTGCTCATACATCCTGATTAGGGCATCCGGAGAGAAGTAGTAGTACTGGCCGGACGAGTGAGGATTCCTTCTGTACCCTTCGTTCGTGTGCTCGATCCTCATCCAGGCATTCGGTACCGAGTTAACGGCATAGTGACAGGCTCCGCACCCGTGGTCTGTCAAGACTCTGGCGATTTCCTTGGTGTAGAGAAACGTGTCCTCCAGGGCAATGTGCACGAAGACGTCATAGCTGAAAAAGAAGTCGACGCTGCTATCCGCAACGGGAAGGAAGTCTTTTCCGCTGGCGAGCACGTACTCGACATTCCCTATACCCTCTGCCTCCATGCGCTGTCGAGTCCGCCTGAGCATCTCCTCGGCAACGTCCAACACAATGAGTTTCTTGACTCTCCTTGCAAGCCGGACAGACCACTTCCCTCCGCCCGGTCCAACTTCGAGGACCGTCATTTCCGGTTTCAGGAACCGCTCTGCGTAAACCTGGAAGTAGAACTCATCACGTTTCCTGTCGCGGGTGCGGTCATCATTCCACTCGTCCCCGAGATGGGCGTATCGATCAGAGAAACGCGTGTCCCATGTCTTGCTGTAGGCATTCCAGTCCCGGCTATAGCGGTTCTCTTCCGTGTTAGCGTCCGCGCCGGACCTTTGGTCGGCACTCACCGGCGACGTCCCTTCTTTCTCACTTCCATGCTCAGTCAGCTTCGTACTCCCTTGCAGGAAACGTTTCAACCCCATGGTTACCTCCGTATATTGTAAGATCCTTAATCAGTTGTCAGCCCACCGTTTAAGGGGAACATGCAACCACATAAAGAGTGACTGATGTCGGGGTCGGTCCCCGAAACGGCCCGACATCGGTGAAACGGTCTGCCCCACCTTTTAACGCAACGAACACGGTTATCCCTCCTTTTCCGCCAGCACGAACGTCGTCGAGGCGAAGACCATTGCATTGCCCCTTTCGTGGAATCGCCGGTCAAGCGGTTTCAGCACAAGACTAAGGATCTTTAGAAGCACCCGTGCCGGCACATGAACGAGGGGATGGAAATACTCCCTGAAGAACCGGGAACTGAGATCAAAGAATGCATAGATCGGACCGACGCAGGTCCCGCTGTCGACGATACGGAAACCGCATTTTTCAAACACCAGCGCATGCCCTGTGAGAGTAAAATTCTGAAAGTGGTTCGGATAGCCGTGATATGCCTGAAGAAACGGTGTTATGGAGAGCACCCTGCCCGCTCCTCTGAGGACCCTGAACATCTCGCTAACGGCCCTCTCCGGATCGGAAAGGTGCTCCAGCACGGCCTCACAGAATATCGCATCCACACTGCCCTGTGCATAGGGGAGATGGTGGGCGTCTGCAACGACATCGACATTCGGAAAGGGCCCGATGTTCAGGTTCGTGAAGACCGGATGCTGCCGGGCAGGCCCTCCGCCTATCGACAGGACCAATGACTGCCCCGTATCGAGCGAATCAAACATATTACTGAAATAGGTGTAAGTCTTCCTGTTCCGGTAATCCTTCCGGAGGAAAGTCCCGAACCGGTGCCGCGCAATCTCCCATGAGCCGAATCGCCTCTTCTCACACCCGTATTCCCCGCTCATCCTTTCCGAGGATTTCGCATACCTGTCCGCCCAGACGGGATCGAGGAGGAGGACGGGAACGACCGTGTCCCCGTTCCTGATGACGGGGAACGACTCTCCTCCCTCCGTCGCAATAAAGCGTCCGTCGGCAGAAAAAAGAGAGACGTTCGAATGTCCGCGGGCTGACGATGATTCCCTTTTCAATTTGACGGAGGACATTCACAACCCCGCGCCCCCCTCTTTCTCCGTGGCCTTTGCATAGAGACCGGTCATCCTCTCCATGTGCTCATCCATGCTCACGATCTTCGTCTCCCGTGCGCCCCGGGTGATCCTGTCCAACACTGCGGGATCATCGAGTATGATACCGATCTTTTCCGCCAGTTCCCCTTCCCGGTAAGGATCGAAAAGAAAGCCGTTCACTCCGTCCTCGATCGCCTCCGGGACTCCGCCGAGCCTTGAACCGATGACAGGCACGCCGTGCAGAAGGGTTTCCCTCACGACAAGGGGATAGTTCTCCTCCCAGAGGGAAGGGAAGACGACGAGGTGGACCTTCGAGAGTATATCTTTCATTTCCCTGTCGCTCCGGTAGCCGCCGTGCAGGAAGACCTTTCCCCCGGGAAACTGACGGGCATACTGTTTCACTTCTTCATAGTAGAGTTCGTTCACCGGTCTGCCGTGGATGTGCACTTCTACCCTTTCCCTCTTCCCGAGCTTCATCACCTCCCGGAGGATAACATGGGCGCCCTTGAAGGGAACAATATTTCCCAGGTAGGCGATTCGCAGCGTGCCGTCAAAAGGCATGTTTTTTACCTTGTCGACGCCGTAGAAGCCGAGCGGTACATGCAGGATCTCCCGGTACCCTTCATCTTCATACCTCCTCTTCAAATGCCGGGACGGGCTCAGGACGACACGGGGAAATTCGAACTGGCGCTTAAAAAATGTATACCGGAAAACATGATCCCTCACGTTTTCATCATTCACCGGCTCTTCGGCCTTCACGTCGGCGACGGGCTGTTTGTACAGGATCGCTTTTATCTTCTGTATCATGGCAGGCGACAATCGTTCCTTCGGGTTCATCTTCGCCACGAGACGGGACTGGAGGATGCGCGACAGGAACCCGAACCTGGGCGTCACCGACGGATTGGGCACCGCAACGTCATGACAGGACGCGCAGTAGACACCCCCTTTCGGTCCCGGGCAGGCGCCGAATCCCGGCCTGATGAGCTGACTGCGGAAGCAGATGTACCAGTAATCGTGGACCGTGAAGAGGCTCGGCACCCCAAGCTGATGAGCGATCTCCGGCAGGTTGCCCGAGAGGAACGGGAGGTGCTGAAAGTGAATGATATCGGGTTTTTCCCGTTCAGTTATTTCCCTGAATATGCCGTCGATGGCCTCGTCGATGAAGAAATCCCTGAACGTCCGGGTGAAGTAAAAGGAATTGACGACCTTGATGACACGGAGCCCCTCGAAGGTGGTGTGGATCACCTTGTACCTGTCGATCGACAGGTCCTGGAGTCCCGTCAGGACAACCACCTCGTGCCCCCTTCTCACGAGCTCCTGAGAGAGGTGATAAGTGTAAAACTCCGATCCCCCGACGCTTTCCGGGAGAAAACAGAGAACGACCATCATGATTTTCTGCTTCTGACAATTAGATGCGAGAGACATGCGCTTCCTGCTTTCTGTCACCTGTTCTTTTGTCTACCGTCCACTGTTTGCTGCTTACCTTATCGCTGCAATAGGATGTCCGGAAAGGCGGGATAAAGATGCCGAAAAGCCTTGGTGCTGCGAAACCTTTGCCTTCCCACAAGGATCATTTCAGGCCTACGGTCGATCGCACAAAGGATGAATCCCACATTTCCAATTTCAACTGATCATTCTCGCTATCAGCAAGGCCTTGAGGCGCTTTATCCCGCCTTTTCACACAACTGAAAGGCTTACTGCCTGCCTGCTTCACCGGGCCTCCCTGCTGCCGACATAGAGCCCCAATTCCTGCGCAAGCCGGTAGACGATGATGTGAAAGAGCCACATCGGACTATACCCGTTTTCCCTGACAAACCTGAAATCCGTCCGGACGTGCCGTTTCCAGTCGACATAGACGTCTTTCAGGGTCCTGTCCGGCAGGTTCAGGCAATGCTTAAGCGAACACCGCTCCTTCCGGTATCTCCTGAAGTAGTACCACGGAGATGACGAGTGCGAATGGAATACCCGGGCACAAGGGATGTAACGGATAGAGAATCCCCGGCTCATCACTTCCTTTGCCCAGAAAAGATCCTCGCAGGCCGGGAGCGCTTCGTCGAATCTCACCTGCTCCCACATCCATTTCCTCACGGCCGCGTTCGCGTTCGAGAACTTGTTGCCGTCCGGCCCCACCTCAGGGAAGTGGTTCAGGATGTCCCTTGCCTGGGACGGGCAGGTCTCGGGCCAGGGGATGTCCCGTCCAAAGGTAGCTGCCACTGCGGGATCCTCGAAGGGCTCGACCATGAGGTTGAAATAATCGACTCCTTCCGGCACCGAGTGCCCGCTCAGGTGGAGCATAATATCGCCCCGGGCCTCTGCTATCCCGATGTTGAGGGCGCGACCGAATGAGAACGCCTGCGGTTTCATTTCGATGACCCGGCAGCCCGAGGAACGGGCGATCCCGACGGTTTCATCAGTCGAGCCCGAATCGACGAGGATGATCTCGACGGGTCCGCCGTACTCCTGCTCCTTCAGCCTCTGCAGCACCCTGCCGAGATAGGCCGATTCGTTCTTCGTCCTGATTATGACGGAAACAGGAGGGGTCATCGGGCACTCGTGTCCCGCTCCGCAAGGAAATATGCAGCCCTCCCCTGCCACTCAGACGTCGTCTCGATCACCCTGAAGCCGCATACCTTCAGTAAACCGGCGATGAAATTCGTGGTGAAGAGATACCACCATGCGGCATAGTCATCGAGAGACCATCCGCTCTCGACAGGGAGATTGATGCCGACGATCTTCGCACCCACCTCTTCGAAATAGGCGGCGACGACGCTTCTCTGCCCGTTGCTCAGCGCCGGGACGAGGAGCGCCGTGTTGTCTGCCATCGCGATCGTTCCCGCATCGTTCGAGATCGTCAGAGGAATGACGGTGCTGCCGAGTATCATGGTCTTCCTCGTGATCCTGGCGAGCTGGGAGACCGTGTAGAGGGGATTCGGGCAATGATAGACGACACCGGCACAGTGGACGACATCAAAGGATCCTACCCTTTCGGGGAAATGAGGATCATCGACATTTCCCTGCATGCACCGCGAGCAGACCACTCCCTGCTCTTTGCAGCGCTGATGGAACTTTGTCCACATCTCATGATCGAGAGGGGCGATATCCACCATGGCCGCCTCAGCAGCCCCCGCTTTTGCGGCGACCGTCACCCGCTCGTTGAGGGTCCCCCAAAGTCCGCCCACATCCGCAAATGTTTTCCCCCGGACGACCGCCTGTATCCACTCGTTACACGACATGATGTCCTTCTCCTTTCACTTTTTAGCCGGCTCGTCCCGCGGCATGACGTAGCCGGGAACGGTCCGCAGTGCTTCCGCGTAAACTCTCCATGAATGCCTCGACTCGATAAGATCCCTCGCATGACGGGCAATCCTGCCGAGGACCTGACGGTCGGCGAAAATGCCATCCAAACGCCTCACATACCCTCCGACGTCATCGTAGGGATCGACGATAAAGCCCGTTTCGCCGTCGATGATGACCTCGGGGATCCCTCCCGTCTTCGAGGCAATGACCGGAAGACCCATGGAAATGGCCTCGAGAATCACATTTGGGATGCCGTCCCATTGAGATGTATAGAGAAACAGGTCGTACTGATCTGCGGGCAGCGAGGGGAGGCCTTCGAATCCCCCCTGATAACGGACGTTCGGCAACGTCCTCAGTGCCGTGACGAAGCGGTCCGCATCCAGGTGCGATGTGCCGTACACAGGTGTCCCGTAAACGTGAAACGTGAAGGGGAGACGGGCGGCGTCACACGCTTCGGCAATGCCGATCAGGATGTCGGGCCTCTTCTGTATATCGAGCCGGCTCGCCCAGAGGATGTCCATACGCTCCTTAACGGTCTTGCCGGGATCGTACTCCCTTGCCGAAACCGGATCAACGGGCTGGTACTGGACATGGAACTTTCCCCGGTCGAAAGCGAAGATGCCGCAGAGCTTGTCGATGATCGTGCGGTTTTCGGTCACGACGGCGGTGAGCGCATCAAAACAGTGCGGCAGGAAGCAGATGGGATACCCGATCATCCTGCCCTCGGGCGTCACGTCCTCGCAGAACGCCGATGCATAGAGCCGCGACCGGCTGGCCAGCGCCTTCCCGTATGTGATAAACACTCTGTATCCTAAAAGCGAATTGATCGTATGGATAACGGGCGGGGCCATCTGAAGGAGCACCCTGACGAGGAGCTTTTCCTGTTCATCCTGTTTCAGGTGACCGTACCGTTTGCCGAACTCGATGAACCTCACCGCTGCAGGCAGCCTTTCGGCCCAGGGCGAGTCGTCCCGTTCCGTCGTTACGACGACAACGCCCGTCGCCAGATTCTCCGTGACGAGAGCCCTGACAAGGTTCAGGGTCACCAGTTCGGCGCCTCCCTTTTTCAGCCACGGCGTCAGGATGACGTGGCTCACGGATGCCCCAAAAAGCCGGTACAGGTCGAGATAGTGCTCACCGACCCGCGATGGTGAGATGTAGTCTGTGACAACCTCGACGGGTATGCTGAAATCGGGGAAGAGCTGCGGCTCTATGGCATGGATCTCCCTCCATTCGTCAATGAGCCACGGGGGAAACCGGTCCCTGCGGCCGTGGACGTCGCGCTGAGGCACTGTATGGTCCTGCTCCGTCATATGTGCGGTCTCCGCACCGCTTTCCCGATGGTCCGGAGATGAATCGAAGAGCCCCTTGAAGGCCTCTTTCAATGCGACGGCAAACCGGTGCACTCTCGGATGCCTGTGGACGATCGGCCTCAGGGGGCCTTTGACGGCCCGGTATGCCGACCGACTCAGGGTATAGATGGCCTCAGCAGCCTTGTTCTTCATGACCCCGCTTCATTTCGTCCCTTCCCATCCTCCTGCAGCAAACGCGAGTATATGTCGGGATCAAACAGCCTCGAAGGCCGGATGATCCTGTTGGATTCTTTCGTATATGCCAGAAGAGAGCCCGATCTCTTGATTCTCAGGAAGTGGACCGTCCCGGGCACGACATCGTGGCCGATGGCGCCTGCGAGGGTCTGACAGTTCCAGTGCCAGTCTTCGTACCCGAAACCTTCACCTCCCGTCGTGCTCTCATAAGTATGGTTCAAGAAAATCTCTCTTTTCGCCATGCAGACGGCGTCCCAGTAATTGTATTCGATGATGTTGGCATACCTGAACGACCGGTCCGTCGAGGAAATCTGGCGGAAGAGAAGATGCTTCCCTTCGAAATACATCTGGTATTCGGGATGCGCCACCACCTTGCCGCCCCGCGCGAGGAGGTACTGATAGGCGTCATAAAGCCAATTGAGACAGATGAGATTGTCAGCATCGAGGACCGCGATGTATTCACCGGTCGCTCGGGCGATGCCGGCATTGCGGGTCAGTCCGAGGTCGCCGACGTCGGCCCTCGCAAGGGTGATGTCTTCACCTTCGGGGGATGAAAAGTATTTCACAGTCGCCTCGTCCGGCCTGTCCAGGACGACGACCACCTCCACGGACAGACCTCTTTCCGTCGCATACCGGCGGGATCTATGAAGGCTGCGCATCGTGTGATGGGCCAGTCGTCCTTCATGGTGGGCCGCGATAACGACTGTTATGTCTTTACTGCCGTGACTGCTCGTCACGTCTTGCCGCCCCCCGGTTGAATCATGTCCCTCAGCTTTCTCCCCGGCCATGTCAATACCCTTCCCACGCGGAAGGAGAGAGATCCGGTGACAGCCTGAAGCTCACCGGTCAAGCTCCTGACATGATCCGCCTCAGCCAGCAACTCTCTTTCTTTGTCGCGCAACTCACCTTCCTTGCCCTGAAGCTCTTCCGTCCTTTTCTGCAGTTCTTCATTGCAGGCGATCAGACGCTGATTCGTCTCGTCCCACCTCTGCCAGCCCTCTTGCCCGTGCTTCCACACCTCTCCGAGCTTCGTCTCCGTTTCGATAAGCCTCCTGTTGGTGTCGTCCCACCTCTGCCAGCCCTCCTGTGCATGGCGCCACGATGCGTGGAGCCTGTTCATCCTGTCCAGGCAGAGTCGTCTGAAGGGGTTGTCCGGGTGCCTCGCGAACTCTTCGAGCAGCGCCGACCTCTTGTCGGGACGGATGATACCGAACAGGAGCAGTGTCATGATCATCCTGTCGGTGTCGTAGGTCTTGATCGAATTGTATAATTTGACGAGAGTCATGCACGGCAGTGAGCCGTTATCCGGCTCTGCGGGAAGAAGGGGCGACATGTCGTGGTTCAGGAGAAAGCTTGACAAAACGAGGCCGACATCGATGCTCACCGCAGCTTCGCTCTCCCGCAGGGTGTTGAGATCGTGCACCCGGTATTTGACGAGCGCTTCCTCGATGACGTGCACCCTGGCGCTCGAGCAGAGACGGAGAAAGAAGTCATAGTCGTGGGCATAGCGGAGGTTCGTGAAAAGGCCCACGGTCCCGAACACCTCCCGCCTGCAGAAGAGATTCGACGTGGTGATGAGGAAATTACCCGCCAGGAGATTGAGGATTATGTTTTCCTCACCCTTGAAGGAGTCTTCCGGGCTGTGATCCATCCAATACTCTTCCGGGCCCCGCGGCGATTTGACGGTATTGTCCTCATCGTCGATGAAATCGACGTAGCTGAAAACCGCCGCAAGTGAGGCTTCACCTTCGAGTTTCTCAGCGCAGATCTCGAGCCTCCGCGGATGATAGATGTCATCGGAGTTGAGAACTGCCACGAAAGTGCCCTGCGACAGATCGATGCCGCGGTTGATCGCAGCGGCGGCGCCCCTGTTCTCCTGGTAGAAATAACGGACCCTGCCGTCCTCGCAGGCCCGTACGATGTCGCCGGACCGGTCCTGCGACCCGTCGTCGATGACGATGAGCTCGAAATCTTCGCAGGTCTGTCCGAGGACGGAGTCAATGGCCCTCTTAATGTAGCGCTCGTGGTTATAGAGGGGGATGATGACGCTGACTTTCGGCATTATGACGATGACACCTTATTATCTCTCATGCACCCTTGTCCAAAACATCTTGCAGCGAGACCTTGGAAACGAGGATAGGGTGTGGTTTCTGAAGCAAAATTCACGGGTATCGTGAACGGCGGCGGGAGTCGAAGGCGATAGCCGCAGCGGGAGCCGCGCAGTGTACCAGAGAAGGCAAAAATTTTCATAACAGGGGCATACACATGAGGAGAGGAAGTTTATTTTGGGAAGAAAGCATGCCCTATCCTCATATAACGTTATTTTGGACACCAGTGTCTCTCACGACAAAAAGGGATGAGCGCATCAGCGCAGTGCCTCCAGGAGTCTGTCGCGCAGTCTGTAATAGCGGCAGAGGAGTTTCCACCCCCGTCCTCCCTGAATGATCCGGATATACTCCTCCTTTTCACGGAGCTGCCCTTCGAGCCCCTCGTTCCGGGAGCGAAGCCTGCCGATGGCATCATCTTTCTCAACGGTCATTTCGGTGAGACTGGAGATCTCGGACTCCTTCTCCGCTATGACCCTGCCTTTCTCCTCGTTGCCCGCGGTCAGGGCATTCAGGCGGTCCCTGTAATACCGCATCACCTCGCCGGTGATCTTGTCCCTGTGCTTCAGCACGACCTTATCATACTCTATAGCCAGCGTATCCCAAAAGTCCCTGCTCTGCGCTATCTGGTGCTCCGGACTCCACTGGACGTAGCGGGCCGTCACCTTGTCGAGGTGGATCAGGGGAAACCGGGATCCGCAGCGTATAAAGAAATCCCAGTCTTCATACGCCGCAAACTCCTCATCGAATGTACCGATCATATCTGTAACGGTCCTGCTGAAGAGGACATTGATAAGGGGGATATAGTTTTCGAGGAGGAGATCGCAGAGCGAAAAATCCCTCGACCGGAAGACGCACACGTCCCGGTCCGTATATGTCATGGTTGTGAAGTCATACTGTCTGGTGACCATCTCGGCATCGCTGTAAGCGAATAACCGGCCGTCGTCATGCAATGCAGCGAGGAGAGACTCCACATGGTCAGGGTAGAATTCATCATCATCATCGAGAAATCCGACATATTCACCCCGGACATGACTGATTCCGATGTTTGCAGCGTGCGCCCTGCCCCTGTTGACGTCCAGCTTTTCGTAGGTAAGGGGCATCCCGCCGAGGAGGGATCTCAAATTATCGATGTCAAGGTCGACGCCGCCGTCATTGACCAACACGACTTCGATGTTCCGGTAAGTCTGCGCGGCGATGCTGTGCAGCGCACTCTGCAGGAGTTTCGGCCTGTCCTTCGTTCTGACGATGATCGAGACGAGGGGCGGATGAATGTCGCTTCGCTGATTCACGAGGGAATGTTAAACCGGAATGCCCGCGAAAGTGTCTGTTTATTTAACATGGTTCGCTATAGTTTAACGAGATTTCCCCGTAATGGCAAGGCAAGGGCCACCGGGGTGCGGTTCGTGCCACCCGCCATCCGGGAAGGCGGGGCGCATGCGCCGAAAACCTTGATGCGGCGACACCTTACGCGTCACAGAAGACGACTTTTCAACTCAATGGTCGATCGCACGGAGAGTGGAAGCCTGAAAGACGAACCTGACGAGGCTTATCATCGCCTTCAGCAAGGATTTGAGGCGCTTCACCCCGCCTTTGCACGCAACTGGAGGAGTCCGTTTGACCCCCTATCTGCCCGTCTGGTAGAATAAACAAAATTTCACTTGGAGGAATATCATGCAATCTCAATGGCATAGAGTCAGAAACCGGAAGGGCTTCACCCTCGTTGAGCTCCTTGTTGTCATGGTGATCATCGGGCTCCTGGCCGCCCTCGTCGGTCCCCGCCTGTTCCCGAAACTCGGCAAGGGCAAGCAGGCTGCCGCAAAGGCCCAGATCGAACTCCTCGGTCAGGCCCTCGACCAATACAGGCTCGACGTCGCGGCATACCCCACGACGGAGCAGGGCCTCAACGCCCTCACCACAAACCCGGGCGTCGAAAAATGGGAGGGCCCGTACCTGAAAAAAGGGCTGCCCGTCGACCCCTGGGGAAAACCGTATCTTTACCAGAGTCCCGGCTCGCACGGGGAGTATGACCTCTTTACCTACAGCAGGGACGGAAAGCCTGGAGGAGAGGGAGAAGACGCGGACGTGACGAACTGGGAATAGGGCGCCCACCAGCCCGTCCATGAACCGTGTCGTCGCATACGCCCGACAGGAAGGCGGGGTGCACGCGCCGAAAACCTTGATGCGGCGACACCTTAACCATCACACCAGACGACTTTTCAAGCCAACGGTCAATCTAACAGAGAGCGGAATCCTGAGAGACGAACCTGACAATGCTCATCGTCGCCTTCAGCAAGGGTTTGAGGCGCTTCGGCCCGCCTTTCACGCGACTGGAAGGTGAACCTTGCCTTTATCAAGAAGCGCTTCTCCTTTCACGGCGGCGCCGAAAGGTATCTCCAGACCCTCGTTGAAGCGCTGCAGCGCTCCGGCCACGGCACCCACATCTTTTCCTCCCTCTGGTCGGATGTGGTGGGAGTCACCTTCCACCGCGTTCCCGTCATCACCGCCGGATCATTCCTCTCGACATACACCTTCAATCATCGTGTCTGCAGGGAAATCCGCCGGCACAGAGAATTCGACTGTGTCGTCAGCTTCGAACGAACGACTTGCCAGGACGTCTACCGTGCCGGTGAAGGATGCCACGCCGAGTGGCTGACAATAAGGCGGCACGTCGAGCCCTTTCACAAGAGGCTCTCCTTCAGGATCAACCCCCTTCACATCCTCCTGCTGAGCCTTGAAAGAAGGCTCTTCTCCGGAACGAAACGCATCGTCGCCAATTCCGGCATGGTGAAAGAGCAGATCATGGGGCACTACGGCGTCCCGGCGGAGAGGATTTCGACGGTGTACAACGGCGTCGATCTGTCACGGTTCACGCCGGAGAACAGGAAACAATGGCGCAACAGCATCCGGGCGGACCTCGCGGTTCCCGAACAGGCGAAGGTCGTACTGTTTGCGGGGTCGGGCTTCGAACGGAAAGGCCTTGATGTGCTCCTCAGAGCCGTCCCGCATGTCGGTGTCGGCGGGTTGAAGGTCATCGTGGCGGGCAAGGGAGAGTCGCGCCGATACAGCGCATTTATCAGGCGCGCGGGACTTTCGGACGATGTCCTGTTCCTCGGTCCCTGCAGCGGGATCGAAAGACTCTACGCAGCCTCGGACATCTTCGTGCTTCCTACGCTCTACGACCCCTTCAGCAATGCCACCATCGAGGCCATGGCGGCAGGGCTTCCCGTCATAACGACAAGGAACAACGGCGCCGCCGAACTCGTGAGTGATGCCGTGGAGGGCTATGTCGTCGACGCACATTGTGACCCGGTCATGCTTGCCGGCAGAATCAGACAGACGCTGGATCAACGTGAACGGATGGGAGCGGAAGCAAGATCAAAGGCTGAACAGTACCCGATTGAACGGGCAGCCGGGGAATTCCTCGCCGTCATCGAGAAGATCGTATCCTGAGGGCGTCATCTCCTGTCCTCCGCCGACAGGAGTTCCTCGATCCGCGCTATCGTCTCCCTCAGTCTTCTCATATTGTCTTCGTCCCTTCTCACCTGGGCGCCGCCGATGTGGGCCGACGTAAAGGTAAAATCGAACCTGACCATGTCCTCAAGATCTTCAAGATTGTTCCGGAGGCGTTTCAGCTCCGACTTAAGCTCAGCCCTGCTCATTGCAATTCTCGCACTATCTCTCACCGGCCATCTCCAATATCTCACTCATCAACCTGTCGCTGAGAAAAAAACCGGATTCCCTCATCCTCTCCAAAATCGGCTTAACCTCCGCTAAAATTCCCTTATTTTTTGCTCTGAGTAAAACACCGGCAGTCCCCGTAATCTTAAGGCCGTTCAATTTGGCAATCCGGCGCCCCAGTGCGTCATCAATAATAAGCAAGGCTCCTTTCACCTCTCTTCGAGCGCAATCACCTCTGCTCGCCATGTCCCAAATCGGGAACCAGAAGAGACTATCCGGCAAGAACCGGGGTTTTCGTACTTATCCATGAGAACTGTTCGATGACAGGGACGTCTTCACCTGCACGCCTGTCTGCGTCACGGATCAATCGCCACTCTCCGGGGATCAATATCCCGCCATAAAGGCTCTCCCGGATGCGAGGAGTCGACCTGTTAAATAAAAAATGGCGATTATCGTCAGAGAGGTCTTTCACGGTCATAGCAAGACCTTTCCCTTTTTCTACAATATGCTCCGTAAACTTGGAAGGAGGGCTCAAAGGAACTATGTCGAAGTGCGTACTTAGTTCTTCCTCAAGCCTCGCCGCAAGCTCATAAAGCTTCCATCCCGATACCCCGTCGCAGGCCAGATCGATGTCACGCGCTTTCGAAAGCTTCTCCGCGGCACTGCCGAAAAGGATTAATCGCGTCGCCCCGTAAGCCTTTGCCAATGAGATTATCTTCTCAATCTTTGACTTGCCGATCGCCATTGAAACCCGCCCAACTCAACTTGCATGTACATAAAACTCTTGCCCCGTCTCTTCACGCAAGGTGACGATAGTGTCACGCAAAAAACAATACCATGAAGGGACTGGAAATGTGAAGGGAACCGCTTTCGTGCAAATTGCCTCTATTGTTTGGCACATCGTGATGAGCTTAACTTGCTGATACACAGAGGAGGAAAAAAGTGGACGGTAAGGGGGTCGAACCCTCGGCCTCCAGAGTGCGATTCTGGCGCTCTCCCAACTGAGCTAACCGCCCGTGACTTTAAATGTATCATTAACGGACCGCGAATTTCAAATGCAGCCGCGCTGTCAGACCATCTCGGACATGTCTCCGAGCGCCTTTCCGGCATCTTCCTGAAATAGCACGGATGCGATATGATCCCAGGGTGTTTCCGTCCTGTTGACGAAGATGAGCCTTGCCCCAGCCCTGTGAGCAAGCCGCGGATACGATGCAGCCGGCTCGACCTGAAGAGACGAGCCGATCATGATGAAGAGATCGCACTTTGACGAGTATGTATAGGCGAGTTCCATCTCCCGCTCCGGCATAGCCTGCCCGAAGGAGACAGTCGCGGGCTTTATGATCCCTTTGCAGTCATCACATGATGGGTCGAGATTGCCCGCATCGAGCAGCCTTTGAATGTCCCCCATCGGCCACGTCTTCCCGCAGGAGAGGCAAAGGGCCTTCCTGTTCGTCCCGTGGAGCTCGATCACGTTCGAACTGCCCGCCTCCTGGTGGAGACCGTCGATGTTCTGCGTGATGAGGCAGCTGAGTTTTCCTTTCCTTTCAAGCGCTGCAAGGGCAAGATGGGCCTTGTTGGGCCGGGCGCTCATCATCTGACGGTTTAATTCCCTCCTCATCGTCCAGGCCTCCACGCGGGCGTCATGACTGGCGACGAATTCCTGGAACATGACGATCCTGTGGCGCTCCCAGATCCCGCCGGGACTCCGGAAATCGGACAGTCCCGATTCCGTCGATATGCCAGCCCCGGTAAAGGCGACGATTCTCTGCGATGCCAAGACGAGACGAACGGCCTTGCCGAGGCGTTCCTCATAGCTCATCATTTCCACTCTCACCTCCCCGCATTCAGACCACCACCCTTCTCACCTTCCTCAGCCTGGCGAATCTCGTGAACATGTTTTCGTGCTCCCTGTCCTTTTCGAACCCCATGAATTCGAACTTTTCGACCAGATTCTCCATGTCCCGCCGGTTCACTTCGACCTTCGGTTCGTAGACGGCGACGAAGCCTCCAGGCCTGACTGCCTTCGCCATATTGAGGACCGCCCCTGTTTGATTGGTGATCTCGTGGAAGCTGTACAGAAAGATGGCCACGTCGATAGACTCTTCCTTCAATGCATACGTCGCGACATCACCGAGAATGATGTCGACCCTGTCGCCATATGCCGACATCCGTCTCCTGAGCTTCTTCACCATGCCCTGCTGCACGTCCATGGCGAGAACTTTGGACGCCCGCTGCACCAGGACCTCCGTCAGAAAGCCGTTTCCGGCGCCCGCCTCCAGGACGACCGAGGATTCATTCACCCCCGCCTCCAAGACAATCCTTGCCCTGTCGGTAAATAACTTGCGGATTGGGTTGTACAGGATGAAAGACAAATATGACGGGCAGATGTGCATGGTCTAACCGGAGACCTCCCGGGACGGGATCGTGCTGTCAGATCGTTCCACGCTCCGCTGCATTTTGCTGTTCAATTTCCTGGTTTTTCAAGCTAATTCAAACGGATCGAGAGATCACACCAGGGTCCAAGGTTTGGTGAAGTAGACTTTGCGTACTTCAGCGGCCTTATGCTCGGCCCATCTTTCCAAGCCCATCTTCTTAATCAAGCACAGATTGAACACTTTGATATTGTGGGGCAGATCGCCAGCCTTGTCAGCATATGGATGCAGGTTGTCGCAGGGAAACTGATCGCAGTCGCCGCAAAATCTGAAACCCTTTTCGTGGGAACATTCATAGGCTGCACAATGATGCGCTTCACCGAAGACTTGTTTTTGAATTGGTATTTGGCCATTGTGGCTGCGACAACCTTTACAAAGCATTGCCTCAACCGGAATCTTGTATTCGCCGGATATTTTCTCAACTACAGCCATGGATTCCCGGTTCTCTTTGGCCAAATAGAAATGGCAATTGAAACAATCCAGGCCGCATGGAGCGGTCATTTGAAAATAGTCCATGGACAATTTCCTCCTTCGCTAAACATTTGAAGCTTCAGACTCCTACTTGTATGTCCTGTTAGCAACGTTACGGCTGTGCGGTGCGCAATAGCGTGTCCGCACCGGCCGACGGTTCGGCAGTCTTGGTTGCCACAATCATGATTTCATACTCGTCCAAGTCGAGAGTTCGTCTCCCCCAGTTGCCGGCCGTTCCGCCCCACATGTTGACGACAGACAGCCCCGCAAGGCGAAAGAGCAGCCTGAGTTCCGTTCCGACGAAACCGCGCTCCCATGCGGCCTTCTCCTTCATTGCTTTCTCCATAGGTCTGACGAACGCTAAGAATCACGGGGAGCGTGGAACGCGATCCCGTGAACGAGTGTTAGCGTGGCTTCTTTCCTTCTCGCTCCGTCAACCATTCAACGACTGCTCGAACGATCTGTTCATCGTAGCCCAGAAAACTGTGATCTGCACCGGAGATTCTGACCTGTTTAAACGCATCTGAGATCATCGAGCGCCGGTTTTCAGCGCTCTTCAGATCGAGAGGCGTTTGGTCGGCGAAGATGTCAATTACCGATAGTCGAATGCCCGACAGGTTCTGATTCGCGTCTAATGGCTTACCTCCACCTTCCAAGAGTCCTACGCCTATGTACCCAACAATCACCGGCGTTGGCCTTTCAACAATAAAGGAAGTGGTCATCCGTGCCCCCATACTGTAACCCATTAGATAGATCCGCTTCACACCTTTCTCCCTCGTTAGGTAATCGATGGCTGCCTGGATGGTTTTATAGGCATCCGGAAAAGTTGGGGCATAGGCTCGGAAATCCTTAACGGGAAGCACTGGCATTTGAAGCGAAAGCGTGTAGAAACCAAGCTCTTTGTTAATGGCTTTGCGCAGCAGACCGACAACCTTCCCGTCCGGTCCTTCGCCTCTCCCATGTGCAAGAACGACGGCAGTTACGGTGTCTTTGCCTTCCAGCAACTCACTGCCGGGCGGCTGGGCATATACGATCGACACCAGCAGGAAGAATGTTATGGTGAGCAGCAATCGTATAGAACGTTTCATGTTTTCTCCTTTCGCTGACGTGGGCTTCAGCGGGAGCCGGCTTTCTTGGCGGTCCGCTGGATGCCCTTGTTAACCGCGGGTTTCTTCTTTGCTGGCTTCGGATTCAATTTGGAAGACTCCCGAGGCCTGGGAGCGGGAATACCGTAAAGCATGCCTTCGGCACTGATATCTTCATCAATATCGGTCCAATGCACACCATGGCCGTCTCCGATGATCTCCCAGTTTGCCCGCTGTTTCGGCGTAGCCTCCGACAACCTCCATGACCAGGCAAGCGGAACACTGATTGTCCTCCCATCCATAAGATGGGCCGTAATGGAGTCTTCGGTGACGTCTATATCCTTAATTCGCACTTCCTGTATTTGTACCGCAGTGTTCATTCCATGCCTCCGTGATCTTGTCTCTGTTCTTTACGATTATCCCCCGTATAATGTTGAGTTCTTTCGGCGCAAACCCCTGATTCCTCGATAGAGCCACCGGTTGAATCCAGAATTTGCAGACCATCCTTTCTCTCTGAATGTGGACATGCGTTCGTTCATTGCAGTCGAAACTGTAAAAGAAGAATCGGTATGGTCCCGCGATGTTCCTGACTGTCGGCATATCAAGTCTCTCTTAAATTATAGGGGGATACGTGCGATCTGTCCATATTTGTTTTGTGGGGTTAACGCCGAGTTGAGCGGGGTTCTCATAATAAGGCCCGCCGGAGGCGGAGCCGGGTTATGGGAACCTTCGCTCGAACGACTTGTTAGCGCCGCGCGAGTCAGCGCGCGGTGCGGTTTCATCGTCAGATGAAAAACAAGGAGTAAGAGCGGTACTTTCCGCTCAACTCGGCGTAAGCGTCGCGCGCAGCGCGGCGCTTACAGGGGCCGCTGAGCGGCTGCGACGGAGGCGGGAAGCCCACGAAGTTGTGGGCTGGTAGCTGCAGGAAGCAGTGCGCTCCAGTGGCTTGATGGGCGGCCTCTATCAGAGGACGCACAGCGAGACGCTGGGGGTGCAAGCACAGCGGCCCCTGATGGGGCGAGGCCTCCTTATTGTCGTTCATAGTCCCTGCCCATTGTATTTGTCGTTATTTATCGTGGGCAGGGACATTTTAAATATCCTCGCCCCATCGAAATGGCTGAGCCGCAGGGGAAATATAATTAATAAAAAAATACCTACAGTTAATCCCCTGTCGGATCGAGCCAGGTGTTATCTTTTGAGTTTTAATTTTCATTGTTTGTTTTTATTCTTGTAGCCAAAAAGGACAAGGCCGGCAAGACCGCCTAATATTGCAGAAGCAAATGTGGCCATGAACCACCAGCCGTATGGATTCCAGCCTTTAGTTTTGTCCAAGATATAGAACCATACACCAGTAATAATGGTAGCGAGGACCATTCCCGAAATGACGAAGAGGATAGGATTTCCTTTTTTAGTATTTTGCCCTAAATATTCCATTTGTCTTATTTAATTTTGAAGATAACGCTTGGCATCACCGGGAGCCAGTCTTATCGGCGATCCGGTGGATGCCGTGGTTATGGGAATTCAAATCCTTCCTTGACACGGATATATCTGAACTTTGTTCCTGTCCCGACGTGCTCAAATAATATCTCTGAGTCTGTAGATTTCGTGATTAAATATTTGTCGGTAATGTATCGGGACTCCCCAAGATGCCTACCGTTAATATGCGTAGTAACCGTTGTTTTCAAGCTACCATCCAAATGCCAGGTACCTGATTCCTCTTGATTCCATGTGGGCTTGCCATTATTGATAATACAAAATCTTACATAAAAGGTTCCGTCTGCCTTTCTCTGAAAAATTGCTTGGATATCACCATCTATTCCTTCCTGCTCATGAACGCCAAACCAATAGCCGATAAGCCGTTCTTTCTCTGGTCCATCCAATGAGGGTGGGTGTATCCTACTCGCGCACCCAAAAAATATTGGGATCAGAAGAATCGACCATAAACCTAAATGTTTCCAGTTCACTAATTCCTCACATAACAGGGGCCGCTGAGCGGCTGCGACGGAGGCGGGAAGCCCACGAAGTTGTGGGCTGGTAGCCGCAGGACGCAGTGCGCTCCAGTGGCTTGATGGGCGGCCTCTATCAGAGGACGCACAGCGAGACGCTGGCGGTGCAAGCACAGCGGCCCCTGATGGGGCGAGGCCTCCTTATTGTCGTTCATAGTCCCTGCCCATTGTATTTGTCGTTATTTATCGTGGGCAGGGACATTTTAAATATCCTCGCCCCATCATTTAATATGACAAACAGGCGAATCATTCATGAAATCACTTTAGCACAAAAAAGGGGAGTTCCGCAAAGGATATAAACCCCGCAAATCAATGGGCATTAATTGAAAATATATGGTATATTTTGGTATTAAGAACTATAAATGGTAATGGTGTTATATGAGCAATACGGCACAGCATAGCCCGGAACAGCTTCCCGACTTCCAGTCGTTTCTCCGGGAGCGCAAGCTGGCTCCGGACAAGAACATCCCTTATCTGGCCTATTGGGTGAGCCGTTTTCTCTCCTTTGCGCGGAAGCGCGACATCGACGCCTCAGAATACCGCGAACCGGCCGTCATCGAGTTCCTTGAAGCGCTCCGGTCCGACACGCGGGTGCTCGACTGGCAGCCGCGGCAGGCCGAAGACGCGCTGAAGCTCTACTATGTCAATTTTCTCGGCAAGTCGCCGGCGCAGCCGGGCGGTTCTGCGCAGCCCGATTCCGTGCCGGCTGTGCTGCGGGAGGTCAAGCGCCACCTCAGGCTGCGGCATTACTCCTACAGCACGGAGAGAACGTATCTGCAATGGGCGGAGCGGTTTTTCTCCTACGCCCTGCATTCCGGACAGAAGGCCATTGCCGATTTGTCTTCAAAGGATGTCAGGGACTTCCTCAGCCACCTGGCCCTGAAACAGAGGGTCTCGTCCTCGACGCAGAACCAGGCCTTCAATGCGCTTCTGTTTCTCTTCCGCCATGTCCTGGGCAGGGAAACAGCGGACCTCGGCGGCGCGGTGAGGGCGAAACGGGGGCCGAAGCTGCCCGTCGTGCTGTCCGTGGAGGAGGTGAAAAGACTCCTCTCGGCCATGAGTGGGACGACGCGGCTCATGGCGGAGCTGCTGTACGGCGCGGGGCTCCGTCTCATGGAGCTTGCCCGCCTGCGCGTCAAGGACATCGACTTCGATGCGCAGACCATCTTCGTCCGAAGCGGCAAGGGCGACAAGGACCGGTCGACGGTGCTCCCGGATGCTGTCAGGGATCGTTTGCAGGAGCATCTGCGCCAGGTGAAGGAGGTGCACGAGCGGGACCTCGGCCTGGGATACGGGGAGGTCCACCTGCCCGACGCCCTCGGCCGGAAGTATCCGAATGCCGGAAAGGAATGGGCCTGGCAGTATGTGTTCCCGTCGGTAAAGCTGTCCGTCGATCCCCGGACCGGACGGGTGGGGCGGCATCATATGAGCGATACGGCGATCCAGGAAGCGGTGAAGCGTGCTCTCCGAAAGGCGGGCATCGCAAAGCACGCGTCGGTGCACACGCTCCGCCACAGCTTTGCGACGCACCTGCTGATGGCAGGGGTGAATATCAGGGAGGTGCAGTCACTCCTGGGACACAAGAACGTGGAGACGACGATGATCTATACGCATGTGCTCAGAGATATGTCTAATGTACCCGCAAGCCCGCTCGATGCGCTGTACATGGATCATCCGGTTCGATGACAGGGAGGATGGATTCCTGATACACCAATAATTCCCGACTATACAAACAGGAAAAGGCCTATCCTCGCGCCAAGACGCCAAGGCCGCCAAGAACCGCAAATGCACAAGTGCTTAAAAACTTTCTTAGGATAAAGGTCTTTATCTTTCTTTGCGCTCTTTGCGGCTTTGCGTGAGACTATTCCTGGTTTTCTCTTTTACGACCAGGAAAAGACATTCCTCGCGCCAAGACGCCAAGGTCGCCAAGAACCGCAAATGCACAATTGCTTAGAATCTGTCCTCGTTTTCGAGGTCTCGCTGCAGGATATTTTGGACAGGGGTGAACTGAGCGGTTTATTTGGCGAAGAGATCATGCCCTATCCTCATTACCCCGGCAATTGTTTATAATGTCCTTATGCCGGGATTGAACAATATCGTTCGTATCGGGAATCTCACTCTGGGCAATGCGCCCGTCATCGCCGGCGTCCTGACGGACAGGGACGTGCTGTCCCTGGGCGCCGGAGACGTAGAAGGCGCCGACCTCCTCGAACTCCGCGTCGACATGTTCGACAATGTTGATGCCGGCCATGTCACCTCCGTCTTCAGGTCTGCGGCGGAAAAATTCCGGAAACCCCTTCTTGCGACGGTCAGGGACCCGGCGGAAGGCGGCCGGAAAGACATACCGGACAGACTTTCCCTATACAGTGCCGTCCTTCCCCTCGCCGACGCAGCCGATGTCGAGATCGCATCGTCGGACCTATTGACCTCGGTGGCGAAACTCTATCAGAACCTGGGCCGCATACTCATCGGGTCGTACCACAACTTTGCGGGCAGCCCCGGCGACGCCTTCCTCGAGGAGATCGTCCGACGGGGAAAAGCCCTGGGCGCCGACATCGTCAAGATCGCCCTCACAGCCGGAAGCAGGGACGACACGGCGCGGCTGATGTCCTTCACGTACCGCCACCGCGAGACACCTGTCATCACGATGTCCATGGGCGATGCCGGTCTGCCCTCCCGGGTCCTCTCCCCCATCCTCGGGTCACTCGTCACCTACGGGTACATCCGTCAGCCCTCGGCACCCGGTCAACTCTCCGTTACAGAACTACTGGACCTTTTTCAGCGCCTCAAGGTCCGCTAATCGCAGCTCTCCCTCGCGGCCCACAACGACGATAACGACCCGGTCCGGGTGCAGGTATTTCTGCGCCACCCGCCCGATGTCTTCCTTAGTCACGGCATTGATATAACCGGCGTAGCGCTCCGGGTAATCGTCGCCGAGTTCGTAGAATTTCACGACGGAGAGGAAATCGGCGACTTTTCGGCTCGTCTCGAGCCTCCTGGGGAAGCTCCCCGTCAGGTACGATTTCGCATCGGCCAGTTCCTGGTCCGTGACGGGCTCGTTTTTCATTCTTGTCATCTGTCTGAATATCTCGCCGATCACCGCCCCTGCGGACTCGTTCTTTGTCTGCACCTCCACATCGAACTGACCGGGTTCCTTGTTGCCGGCAAAGGAACTGTATATGGAATAGGTGAGCCCCATTTCGTCGCGCACGATCGACGTGAGACGGGAAGCGAACCCGCCTCCCCCCAGTATGTAGTTCATGACCGCCACGGCGTAGTAATCGGGATCGCTCCTGGCGATGCCCCTGTGTCCCAGGTGGATGTTCGCCTGGGAGATGTCCCTGTTGACGATGACGATCTTCGGTTCTTTCCGTTCCTTATCAGCGGGCCTGACGGCCTCTGCCTTGATCGGACTCTCCCGCCCTTTCCATGGGGACAGATATCGATCGAGAAGGTCTTTCAGTTCCTCCTGAGTCACGTCTCCCACGACGGACAGGACCGCATTGTCCGGCCTGTAATGATCCCTGTAAAAGTTAGCGACGTCATCCCTTGTCAGGGTGTCGATGGTCTCGACGGAGCCCTCGACGGGCCTTCCGTAGGGATGATCGCCGAAAACCTCCCTGAGGAATGTCTTTTCAGCCACATAGGAGGGCTCATCCTCCATCCGCTTCAGCGAGCCCTTGACGAGCTCCCTTTTTCTCTTCAGTTCCTCTTCGGGAAATGCCGGGTTCAGGAGCACATCGGAGAGGACCTCGAACCCCTTCTGCACGTTTTTTTTCAGCACCGAGAGGGAGAGGGTCGAATAGTCCTTCGTCGCCGATGCGTCGAGGTCGGCCCCGATGAACTCGATTTCCTGGCTGATCTGAAGGGACGACCGTGTCGAGGTCCCCTCGGTCATCATGTGAGAGGTCATGGAGGCGACTCCGGCCTTGCCGGGAAGCTCGTCAAGAGGCGACGCCTTGATCAGGAGAGAAACCATGACGACGGGGAGGTTGTGCCGCTCGCTGTGATAAACGACGAGGCCGTTCGGGAGGGTCTTGCGCGCGAAATCGAGGGAATACCCTTCGCCGGCCGGGACGAGAAAAACGATGACCGTGAAGAAAAGCAGGACGATTTTCTGACGGAGACTCATTGCGCACCCCCTTCCTTCTTCACGGGGATGAGTACGGCGACGGTCCTGTTCCCGGGAGTGAAGTACTTCTTCGCCACCCTCTGGAGATCTCCGGCACTGACGGCCCGAATCCCCCGGAGATAACCTTCCTTGAGACGCCAGTCGCCCATCATTTCGAACATGCCCGTGTAGAGCGCCTGCGCGTAGTTGGAGTCCTGGGCGAAAACGAAGGAGGCCTCAGTCTGGTTCTTCGCCTTCTCAACCTCCTGTTCCGCCGGCGCCTCGGCGATGATCCCGGCCACCTCATCATAAATCGCCTGCTCGACCGCTGCCGCATCTTTACCCGGCGCTGATGTGCCCCCGAGGATGAAGAGGAAGGGGTCTCTGTGTATGCCGCTGTAGTCTGCGAAGGCGCTGAGGGCTATTCTCTTTTCGTACACGAGGCTCCTGTATAGCCTGGAACTCTTCCCTCCCGAGAGGACCGTGGACAGCACGTCGAGGGCGTAGCTGTCGTCGTCGGGAATGCTCGGCACATGGTAGGCGATGAGAACATAGGGGAGCTCCGCCTCTTTCCTCAGAAGGATCCTCTTTTCGCCGCGCTGCTGCGGCTCCTTCGTCCGAACCGCCGCAACGGGATCCGCCGTCCGGCTGATGCCGCCGAAGGCTTTTCTGATCCGGGCGAGTATGTCGTCCGGGTCGACGTCTCCTGAAACGACGATGAAAGCGTTCTGCGGCGCATAATGCTTTTTGTAATAGCCGAGGAGGTCGTCGCGCCCGATGGAAGAGATGTCGGACATCCACCCGATCACGGGACGCCGGTACGGGTGGGCCTTGAGCGCCGTGGCGACGAGTTCCTCATAGAGCAGGTTCTGGGGATCGTCCTCGTAACGCATGCGGCGCTCCTCCATGACCACATTCCGCTCCGACGCCACGTCCTTTTCGTTCAGGAGAAGGTTCGTCATCCGATCCGCCTCAAGCTCTATCGAGATGTCGATCCTGTCGGACGCCAAAGTCTGGAAGTACATGGTGTAGTCCTTCGTGGTGAAGGCGTTGTCGGAGCCGCCGTTCCTCTGGACGATGTTCGAGAAGACCTTCGAGCCGTACCGCGTCGTCCCCTTGAACATCATGTGCTCCAGCAGGTGGCTGATACCTGACTTTCCCTCCGGTTCATCCCGGGACCCCACGCGGTACCAGACCTGAAAGGTTGCCAGGGGCGCCTTCCGGTCCTGGATGACGAGCACCTTGAGCCCGTTCTCGAGCCGGTACTCCTGCACCGCCGCGTCAGGAACGGCGGGAATCAGCAGCAGCAAGATCAAAACGACAAGCAAACGGATCATCATTACTCCCCTTTCAGGTCAAGAGTCATTAAGTCATTACATTGGCGACCAAAATAACGTAACACGAGGACAGGGCATGCTTTCTTCGCAAAATAAACTCCCTTTCCTCATGTGCATGTCTCTGTTACGAAAACCTTTACCTTCTCCGGCACACTGTGCGGCTCCCGCTGCGGCTTCGCCTTCGACTCCCGCCGCCGCTCACGGTACCCGTGAATTTTGCTTCAGAAACCACACCCTATCCTCGCTTCCGGGGTCTCACCGCAACTCATTTTGGCAACCGCGCTACGAAGACCGGGCGGGGAGGCTGATGTGGTGAAAAGCCTTTCCGCTAAGATACCTTATTCGTCACCAGACCACACTTTGCCGTGTCGATCGATACCAAATGCCCGTCAGGCAGCAAGCGCTCAACACATCGATATGTCTCATCATCGCATTGGAAAGGCTTTGAACCATATCTGCCTTCCCCCCCAGCATCTTGACCTTATGAATGAACTCCTTTCACTGACACCGTGCTTTACTCCTGATCCCCCAGCAGCTCCCCCGCGTGTTTCAACGACCCCTCCGTAAACCGTCCGCTCAACATGCGCGCAATCTCCCTCTTCCTGTCCTCGCCGGTGACGACGCTGATCTCCACGGAGACGCGCTGTTCATCGACGGCCTTGTCGATCTTCAGGTGATGGTCGGCCAGTGCGGCGATCTGGGGAAGGTGGGTGATGCACAACACCTGGTAGCCTCGGGAGAGCGCCTTGAGCCTGTTGCCCACATGCTGGGCCGTCACCCCGCCGACTCCCGCGTCGACTTCGTCAAAGATAAGGGTCTTGCCTCCGGGAACACCTTCCCCGGCCGGTGTCCGGCGGGGATCGGCGGTCTCAATGCATTTCATGGCGAGCATGATCCTTGAGAGCTCACCGCCCGAGGCGACCCTGATCAGCGGTTTCGGCGGCTCTCCCGGATTGGCCGAGAAGAGGAACTCCACATCATCCAGCCCTGTCTCGCCGATAATGTCCTTCGTCGAGATATGGACCTGAAAATCGGCTTTCTGGAAACCCAGTTCCCGGAGTTCCCTGATCACCATTACCCCGAGCGCATCAGCCCGTTCCCGCCTCCGCCGCGAGACATCGCCGGCGAGGGCTTTCTGCCTGTCTTCCACGCGACGGAGTTCCTCCTCCCATGTGCCGATCTGTTCATCCACATGGTCGAGCTGGTCACGCTCCTCCGCGGCTCTTGCGCGGAAGGCAAGGATCGCCGCGTTCGATTCACCGTACTTCTTCTCCAGTCTCCTGAGCAGAGAAAGCCGCTCCTCGATCTCGTCAAGTCTTCCGGGGTCCTCTTCATAGCGGTCCTTCAGGGAGCGAAGCCCGAGCGAGGCTTCCTCGACGAGAGGCAGGGCCGACTCGGTGATCGCAAGGATCTCCGCCGCCGCAGGGTCGATGGACGCCATTTCCCTGATTCTGCCGATGGAGGCTGAGAGCTGACCGAGGCAGGAACTCTCCGCCCCGTAGAGCGACCGGTATGCCGATTCGGCGGCATCCCTGAGCCTGCCGAGGTTGACGAGGATCGCCCTTTCTTCGACGAGGGCCTCCTTTTCCCCTTCCCTGAGGTCCGCCGCGTCGATCTCGCCGATCTGGAACTCGAGGAAGTCTCTCTTCTGCGACCGTTCACGGAGGTCTTCACGGGCGGCACTGACCCGTTCCCTCAGTGCGGAGGCCTCACCGTAGAGCGCCCTGAGGGCACTGACATCGTCTCCAAGGCCGCTGAACGCGTCAAGGAAGGACAGGTGGCTTTCTCTTTTCAGCAGGCCCTGGTGCTCATGCTGGCCATGAATATCAACGAGGCTGCTGCCGAGGGCCGAAAGGGTCTGCAGGCTGATGGGAGTATCGTTCGCGTAGGCCCTCCCCTTGCCCTGGGCGGAGATGATCCTCCTGAGGATGATGCCGTCGCCGTCATCGATGCCGAGAGACTGCAGCGCGATGTGTCCCGTGTTGTCGAAGGACGCCTCGATGTGCATCTCCCTTTCGCCCGAGCGTATCATGCCGGGAGATGCCCTTTCCCCGAGCATG
Organism: uncultured Nitrospiraceae bacterium; assembly: GCA_963705105.1. GTDB lineage: Bacteria > Nitrospirota > Thermodesulfovibrionia > Thermodesulfovibrionales > Dissulfurispiraceae > CAVPIW01. The sequence goes on from CAVPIW010000005.1 coordinate 233,625, forward strand.
AGCCCGAGGGCGTCGACGACAACGGACTTGCCGGTCCCCGTTTCGCCTGTGAGAATATTCAGCCCCTCCCTGAACTGGACGGTCAGGCTATCGATGATCGTGAAGTTCTTGATTCTCAGTTCACGGAGCATGGCAGGAATGAACGTATCGGCAGGGTTTACCTCACAGTTGCATGAAAAGGCGGGACAAAGTGCCTCAAAGCCTTGCTGATAGCGACATTGATCATTTCATTCCATATGCTGTTCCGCCGGGAAGGCAGATATGGTTCAACGCCTTTCCAATGCGATGATGAGACATCTCAAGATGTTCAGCGCCTGTTGCCTGACAGAATTTTGGCATCAATAGACACGGCAAAGTGTGGTCTGGTGATGAATAAGGTATCTTAGCGGAAAGGCTTTTCACCACATCAGCCTTCCCTTCGCGTGTGTTTATCATCTGGATCCTGTTTGTTGTCTACCGTCTACTGTCTAATTTTTCGTGGCATCTTCGCCCCGCCTTTCCGGAAGGCCTGTGCAACGATGAGGTTCGGTCAGTGCGAACTTGAGTCGAGGAGCCCCTTGAACTCCCCCTGGTCCAGAGGACCGTAGACGGCGACGCTCATCTTCCCCGCGTTCACCAGGCGGTGGACGAGGTCCCGCATCTGCTCCATGCTCACGGCGTCGATCCCACGCATGATCTCCTTCTGGGAGAAATAGCGGCCGTAATATATCTCCTGGCGGGCGATGCTCTGCATCCTGTTGCTCGTCGACTCGAGACCGAGAATGATGTTGCCCTTCAGCTGGTCCTTCGCCCTCTTCAGCTCTTCATCCGTCATGGTGTCAGCGAGGCCCCTCATTTCCCTGACGATCATTTCGATGACCGTTTTCGCCCTCTTCTTTCCCGTGCCGGCATATACGGTCCAATACCCCGTATCGACATAGGAAGAAACGAAGGAGTAGATCGAATAGGCATAGCCCTTTTTCTCCCGTATCTCCTGGAAGAGGCGGGAACTGACACTTGACCCGAGAATGCAGTTGAGGAGCGCAAGGCAGTACCTCTCCTCGCTTGCGTGAGGGAGGCCCTCGACACCGCAGCAGAAGTGGATTTCCGACAGGTCCTTGGGATAGACGGCGACCTGGCTGACGAAGGACGGCGGCGTGAGAGTCCTCGGCTCCGAGCCCCTGCGGAGATCTCCCAGGTGATGGTTGAGTATCCGGACGATCTCTTCAGGATCGAAGTTGCCGGCGCAGCCGATGACGGTGTCCGCCGTGCCGTAATATTTCCTGACATGTCCGACCAGGTCGTCGCGGGTGAGCGTCCTTACCGTCTCCCGCCTGCCGAGAACGGACTGGCCGAGACCTGAATCGCCCCAGATGGTTTTATTGAAGAGGTCATGGATGTAATCATCGGGCGTATCCTCGACGAGTTTGATCTCTTCCTTGATGACGCCCTTTTCCTTTTCGACCTCTTCTTCGGCGAGGGTGGAGTGAAGAAAGATATCGGCGAGCAGCTCGACACCCTTGGCGACATACTCGTCGAGGACTTTGACATAAAAGGCGGTATTCTCCCGTGATGTGAAGGCGTTCAGATCGCCGCCGAGGGAATCGATCGCAAAGGCGATGTCCGTGGCGCTCCGTTTTTTCGTCCCCTTGAAAAACATGTGCTCAAGGAAATGGGACGTGCCGTTCTTTTCGGAGGGTTCGTTGCGGGAGCCGACCTTGACCCATATCCCGACAATGGCGGAGCGGAAGTTCTTCAACTGCTCCATCACGATGGGAATGCCGTTGTCGAGATGGCGCTTCGTGAACATGGATAGCGGGTCTCCTTCCCCTTACGGTGTGATATGCAGGCTGTAGGAAGAGGTTCCCCGGGTTACTGGTCCTGGCGTTTTCCCTTGCCCTCTTTGAGGGCCTCTTTCCTGCTCAGTCTCATCTTGCCCTGATTGTCGATCTCGAGGACCTTGACGACCACTTCGTCCCCGAGGTTGATCTCGTCCGTCACCTTGGCGATCCTCCTGTCGGCGATCTGAGAGATGTGCAGCAGACCCTCGACGCCGGGGATGATCTCGACGAAAGCGCCGAAATCCATGATCCTCTTCACCTTGCCCGTGTAGAGCTTGCCCACTTCCGCCTCGGCGACGATGCCGCTGATGATATCCATGGCCTTCTTCGCCGATTCTTCGTCCGGCGATGCGATGTTGATGAGACCGGAGTCGTCGATGTCGATCTTCACGCCCGTCTGGTCGATGATGCCGCGGATTACCTTACCGCCCGTCCCGATGACGTCCCTGATCTTTTCCTGCCTGATCTGCATGACGAAGATCCTCGGCGCGTGGGGGGAGAGCTGCGTGCGCGGCGCCGCGAGCACCTCATTCATCTTGTCGATAATGAAGAGCCTGCCTTTCCGGGCCTGCTCGAGGGCGTCCTTCATGATCCCGTGCGTGACCCCTCCGATCTTCACATCCATCTGGAATGCCGTGATGCCGTCCCTCGTCCCGGCGACCTTGAAGTCCATATCTCCGAGGTGGTCCTCGAGACCGAGGATGTCAGTAAGAACGACGACACGTTCGCCCTCCTTGATGAGTCCCATGGCGATGCCGGCAACAGGTTTCTGGATGGGAACGCCGCCGTCCATGAGCGAAAGGGTGGCGCCGCAGACCGTGGCCATCGATGAAGAACCGTTCGACTCGAGGATGTCCGAAACGATCCTGATCGTATAGGGAAAAGCCTCTTTCGAGGGAATGACATACTTGATCGCCCGCTCCGCCAGCGATCCGTGACCGATCTCGCGGCGTCCGGGCGAACGGAGCGGCTTCACCTCGCCGACGCTGAAGGGCGGAAAGTTGTAATGGAGCATGAAGGTCTTATACATCTCACCTTCAAGCGCGTCGATCTTCTGTTCGTCCTCCGACGTACCGAGGGTCGTGACGACGAGGGCCTGCGTCTCACCCCTGATGAAAAGGGCCGATCCGTGGACGCGGGGAAGAATGCTCACCATGCCGGAAATGTGCCGGATCTCGTCGAACCTTCGTCCGTCCGCCCTGATCCCTTCTTCGAGAATCATCGTCCGCACGATCTCTTTCTCGAAATCTTCGGCCATGGTGACGACTTCCCTCGTCAAGTCCTTGTTGGCGTCCTGGTAGTACTGTTCCCGCTTTTCGGGAACGTTGAGATGAGCGACGACATCCTTGAGGATGGCCGTGATCGCGTCCTGGCGCTGTTGTTTTCCGGGGATCCTGATGGCATCGTGAAGGCGTTCCCGGATGAAGGCCCTTACCTCATCCCTCAACTCGGTCCTTTCGACGGGCGGCTCGACAACCCTCTTCGGCCTGCCCGCGAGATCCCGAAGTTCCCGCTGGGCGGCCACAATCCGCTTGATCTCCTCATGGGCACGGGAGATCGCTTCGAGAAGGACGTCCTCCGTCGTTTCGCCGCCGCCGCCTTCCACCATGATGACGGCTTCATCCGTCCCGGCGACAACGAGATTGAGATCGATCTGCTCCACCTGTGAAAGGTCGGGATTGATGATCAGTTCCCCGTCGAGACGTCCGATCCTGACGGCGCCGACAGGTCCGTCAAAGGGAATGTCGGAGATGTGAATCGCCGCAGACATCCCGATAATGCCGAGGATATCGGAAATATTCTCCGTCCCGTAGGAGAGGACCGAGACGATGCCCTGGGTCTCGCAGTAGAATCCTTTCGGAAAGAGCGGCCTCATGGGCCGGTCGATAAGGCGGGAGGTGAGCACCTCCTTTTCGGACGGTCTTCCTTCCCTCTTAAAAAAACCGCCGGGGATTTTTCCGGCGGCATAGGTCTTTTCCTGGTAATCGATCGTCAAGGGAAAGAAGTCAAGCCCTTCCTTCGCTTTCTTGGACGCCACGGCCGTCGCCAGCACAACGGTATCCCCATACGTCAGCACGACAGCCCCGTCGGACTGCCTCGCCATTCTGCCGGTCTCTATGAGCAGGCGTTTTCCATCAATCTCAATCTCTGCACTCGTCATGAACGTCTCTTCCCCTTCTGTATTATTGGATGTGTGGTACCTGGTCGGGTACTTGCCGTGAAGGCGGCTATTTTCTGAGTCCGAGGCGCTCGATGATCTTTTCGTAGCGGGACTTGTCCGATGTCCTGAGATACAGGAGGAGCTTCTTCCTCATCGCGACGAGCTTGAGCAGCCCTCTCCTTGAATGGTGGTCCTTTTTATGGGTTTTGAAATGATCGGTCAGGTAATTGATCCTCTCCGTCAGAAGAGCGATCTGCACTTCAGGAGAACCTGTATCCTTTTCATGAATCTTGTATGATTCGATAATTTCCCTTTTCTTGTCCGTAATGAGAGCCATCCATGCACCACCTTTCTGCGTAATAACCGGTCATTCCGGCGTGAAGCACTGTCAATGAAACGCTAAAATCATTGTCTTTCAGAATATTAGGTTAGCATATGTCCCGAAGCCCTGTAAAGGTTCCCCGGCGGGACCATCCTTGATCTAAGTCAATGACGCCGGTCACGCGCAGCAGGCATACTTGAACATGTACGCTGACCCATGCTTCGCAGACGGTCGGCATTCCGGAGGTGAAGAGAACATGATCGGGACGTACTTCGAAAAAATGAAAGGCGGCGCCAAGGTCCCTCCCGGCCTGCCCCTTCCGGAAGTGCTCTGGTCATGGCTCGGCGCCTTCACCGGCATCGGACTCTGCGGTTATCTCTCGGCGCTGTATTTCGAGCCGCGAGACCTGACGCTCATAATCGGCTCCTTCGGCGCCTCGGCGGTCCTCATTTACGGCGCCGTCAGGAGTCCTTTCGCCCAGCCGAGAAACCTCATCGGCGGCCATGTCATCTCGGCTCTCATCGGTGTGGCCTGCTTCAAACTTTTCGGTGAAACGCCGTGGATCGCCTCGGCCTTTGCCGTCTCCTTGGCCATTGCTGCCATGCTCGTGACGAAGACGGTTCACCCGCCCGGCGGCGCCACGGCCCTCATAGCAGTCGTCGGGGGCAGGAAGATTCAGGACCTCGGTTTTCTCTATGCCTTCATCCCCGCAGGCGCCGGCGCCCTCGTTCTCCTGATCATGGCGCTTCTCGTGAACAACCTCTCGAAAAACCGGAGATACCCGGACTACTGGATATAGTTGCATATAAAGTCACCAAAAGGAGGAATCATCATGGCAGACGTGCTCGATCTGAAAAAGCTCATCACCTTTCATCCCGACAAAATCTACAGGGAGATGCTCTCGGACAAACCGGAGATGCGCATCGCCCTCATGTGCCTCAAGGCGGGTCAGAAGCTCGATCCTCACAAGGCGCCGCTGAGGCTCCTCATGTACTGCGTCGGGGGGAAAGGCACCTTCACCGTGGGAGACGAGAAAATCGAGGCCGACGAAAAGACGTGCATCCTCTGCGATCCAATGGTACCTCACGGCTTCGCAGCGGACAGGGGGGACAACCTCGTCGTCATGGCCGTCGTGACGCCCGTCGAATAATCGCATCATTCACTCCGACCTCTCCCCCTCCTCGCCCCAGAGGAGGGGAAACCTTATCGTTGCATGAAAAGGCGGGGCGAAGCGCTCTGAAAAACAGTGTCGGTGTCAGTGTGAGTGTCGGTGTCACTACCGCTGCCTCAGGGAAGGCAGATATGGTTCAAAGCCTTTCCAATGCGATGATGAGACACCTCAAGATGTTCAGCGCCTGTTGCCTGACGGGCTTTTTGCATCAATAGACACGGCAAAGTGTGGTCCGGTGATGAATAAGGTATCTTAGCGGAAAGGCTTTTCACCACATCAGCCTTCCCTTCGCGCGTGTTTGTCATCTGGATCCTGTTTGTTGTCTACCGTCTGCTGTCTAATTTTTCGTGGCATCTTCGCCCCGCCTTTGCAGGTAACGATAAGGGGAACTCACCCGGAAAGGCGTATGCAATGACAATGTCTGTTTTGCGCTCTTTGCGGCTTTGCGTGAGATAATATGTCGTATTGAAGCGACGCATCGCGGGGCCGCCCTTGAATCGCCCTCTTTGTGTACGGTATCATGATGTTTGTTCCATAGCCGTTTTTCAGGTCCACATATACAGGGAGCACATCCATTGAGCGAAAACATCAGGGTGCGATTTGCGCCGAGCCCCACCGGCCACCTCCACATCGGCGGCGCCCGGACGGCCCTCTTCAACTGGCTTTTTGCGCGTCATCACGGCGGCATCTTCATCCTGAGGATCGAGGACACCGACCGGAGCCGTTCGACGGAAGAATTCATCGATGCCATCATCGACGGCATGGGGTGGCTGAAACTCGACTGGGACGAGGGCCCATTCCGCCAGACGGACCGTTTTGACGTTTACAGGAATTATGCCAACCGCCTGCTCGATGAGGGCAGGGCCTACCGGTGTTACTGCTCTCCCGAGGAACTCGAGCGAAGAAGGCAGGAAGCCCTTGCGCAGGGACGGACGCCGAAGTACGACGGAAGGTGCAGGGATCTCTCCGCTCCTGTTGCGGGCGTGGAGCCGGCCGTGCGCTTCAGAATGCCGCAGGAGGGCAGCACCGTCATAGACGACCTGATCAAGGGACCCATCGAGTTCGACAACAATCAGCTTGAAGACCTCGTGATCATGCGATCCGACGGCACACCGACCTACAATTTCGTGGTCGTCGTCGACGACATCGACATGCGGATCACCCACATCATCAGGGGCGACGACCACCTGAACAACACCCCCAAGCAGATCCACATCTACCGGGCCTTCGGCTGGGAGCCCCCTCGGTTCGGGCACCTGCCGATGATCCTCGGCGCCGACAAGGCAAGGCTCAGCAAGCGCCACGGCGCGACCTCCGTCATGGCCTACCGCGACATGGGGTACCTGCCCGAGGCCCTCGTCAACTATCTCGTGCGCCTCGGATGGTCCTTCGGAGACCAGGAGGTTTTCACGAAGGAGGAGCTGATCCGCCACTTCTCACTCGACAGCGTCGGCAAGTCGGCGGCGGTCTTCAACCCCGAGAAGCTCCTCTGGCTAAACGGGCAGTACATGATCGCGACTGACGAAAACATCCTCGCATCGCTTGTCATGCCTTTCCTCGTGCAGGAGGGTATCGTCAGCGAGGGACAGACCATGGATATGCCCTGGCTCGCGGCGGCTGTCCGTACCCTGCGGGAGCGGTGCAAGACCCTTGTTGAGCTCGCCCGGTCCCTGCGGTATTACGTCCTGGACCATGTCGACATAGATCCGAAAGCGAGGGAAAAGTTCCTCAAGCCCGATCAGGTAAAGCTGCTGTCGGAGCTGACGGGGCCGATCGCGGGACTGGCCGAGTTCACGGCTGACGAGCTGGGAAAGGTCTTCCAGACTTTTACGGAAGAGCGGGGCCTCAAGCTCGGCGCCGTGGCCCAGCCGATGCGCGTCGCCATCACAGGAGGAACGGCGAGCCCCGGGATCTTCGAAGTCATGGAGATCGTCGGAAAAGAGAAGGTACTGAAGAGAATCGCACGGGTTACGGAGGAGAAATGACGGGGATCAGCAAAGAGCTTCTCGAAATATTGGCCTGTCCGAAATGCAAGGGCGACGTTCACATGAACGAGGCGGGAGACGGCTTGACATGCCCTGCCTGCGGGCTCCTCTACCCCATTCGTGACGGCTTTCCCGTCATGCTCGTCGAAGAGGCGATCAGGCTTTAACTTTACGTATACGCGAATGAAAGGCGGGGTGTATGCGCCGAAGACCTTGCTGCGGCGACACCTGTATCGAGACGAAAGACGAATTACAGGCAAATGGTCGATGACATAAAGAGTGGATTCCTGAAAAACGAAGCTGACGATGCGTATCGTCGCCTTCAGCAAGGCTTTGAGGCGTTTCGCCCCGCCTTTCCATTCAACTGAAAGGGAAATCATAGTGGAGAGACAGCTCATACGGTCCGTTCTCGCCGACGGGGTCATCGGAAATCCCGTGACGGTCTGCGGCTGGATCCGTTCGAAGCGCGAGTCCAGGGCCTTTGCCTTTATCGCCCTCAGCGACGGGTCTTCGCAGGAGACACTGCAGCTCGTTGTGCCGGGTGATGCCGATGCTTTCCGGGAGCTTCCCCGCTGCTCGACCGGCGCCGCCATCAGGGCGAGGGGCACCCTGAAGGCATCGCCCGGCAAGGGACAGCGCGTCGAGGTGGAGGTCTCGGAGATCGAGGTCTTTGGTGGCGCCGACCCCGCAACCTATCCCCTCCAGAAGAAGGGGCATACCCTCGACTTCCTGAGGGAGCTCGGTCATTTGCGTCCGAGGACGAACACCTTCGGCGCCGTCTTCAGGATGCGGAACATCCTCGCCCGGGCCGTCCACGCCTTTTTCCAGGACAGGGGCTTTCTCTGGGTCCACACCCCGATCATCACGGCGAGCGACTGCGAGGGCGCCGGAGAGCTCTTCACGGTGACGAGCCTGGATTTCGCGGGCCTTCCCAGAAACGAGAGCGGGGCCGTCGATTTCGGCGGGGACTTTTTCGGCAGGAGGGCCTTCCTCACTGTGAGCGGGCAACTCGAAGCGGAGTTCCTCGCCATGGCCCTCGGCAACGTCTACACCTTCGGCCCGACCTTCCGGGCGGAAAACTCGAACACGACGCGCCACCTCTCCGAGTTCTGGATGGTCGAGCCGGAGATGGCCTTCGCCGGTCTTGCCGAGGACATGAAACTCGCCGAGGACTTTCTCCGCTTCCTCTTCAGGACGGCCGTCGAGCAGGGAGGCGGAGAGATCTCTTTCTTCGCTTCTCATTATAAAAACATGAGCGTTGAAGAACTGGGCGCACTCGCCGAATCGCACTTCGCCCATATGACGTACACGGAGGCGATCAGGGAACTGGAGCGGTCGAAGGAGCAATTCGAATTCCCCGTCCGGTGGGGGCTCGATCTCCAGTCCGAGCATGAGCGGTATCTGACGGACCACGTGGTGAAGGGGCCTGTCATCGTGACGGACTATCCGAAAGAGATCAAGGCGTTCTACATGAGAATGAACGATGACGGCAGGACTGTCGCGGCCATGGACGTACTCATGCCGAAGATCGGCGAGATCATCGGCGGAAGTCAGCGCGAGGAACGGCTCGATGTCCTCGAGGAGCGCATCGCCCAGCTCGGCATCCCCGGTGAGGGTCTGCAGTGGTACCTTGACCTCAGGCGCTTCGGCTCTGCGCCTCACGCGGGATTCGGCCTCGGCTTCGAGCGCCTCGTCCAGTACGTCACGGGGATGGGGAACATACGCGACGTCATCCCCTGCCCCCGGGCGCCGCGCCTTATCGGCTTTTAAATCGACTCTGAAACTTTATGATCGCTGTCCAAAATAATGTTGACACGAGGATAGGGCATGCTTTCTTCGCAAAATAAACTACCTCTCCTCAAGTTCATAGCTTGCGATGAAGACAAATGTTCGCACAAATACACTGTGCGGCTCCCGCTGCGGCTTCCGCCTTCGACTCCCGCCGCCGTTCACATTACCCGTGAATTTTGCTTCAGAAACCACACCCCATCCTCGTCTTCAAGGTCTTGCTGTAAACTGTTTTGGACACGAGTTTTATTTCCAAGTATGAAATCATATCTCACGCAAAGTCGCAATGCGCGCAAAGAGAGAAGCATTCGCCGCCACTTTTCGGGCCGTTCGGGGAACGGCCCCTACAATGAAACGGCAGTCCATTCAAACAATGGATCCGGCGACTGTTGGCGTAATGCTTTAATGACCGACTGTCGACTCTGACGACGGATGATCAATGACTCAATGACTTAATGACTTTTACGGTGGTATCTTCGCCTCGCTTTTGTCATGCAACTGTGAGGTTATTATTTTTTTTGAGGAGGAGACGTGTCTGAGAAAATACGCGTAAAGAACCCCATCGTCGAGATGGACGGCGACGAGATGACGCGGATCATCTGGTTTATGATAAAGGAAAAACTGATCCTGCCTTTCATCGATGTCGATCTGCGGTACTACGACCTCGGCGTCAAACACCGCGACGAGACGGACGACAGGGTGACCGTCGAAGCGGCCCAGGCGATCAGGGACATCGGCATCGGCGTGAAGTGCGCCACGATTACGCCCAACGCCGCGCGGGTGAAGGAATACAACCTCAAGCAGCAGTGGAAGAGCCCGAACGGCACGATCAGGTCGATCCTCGACGGGACGGTCTTCCGCAAGCCCATCATCGTGAAGAATGTCCCGCCCGTCGTGAAGTCCTGGAAGCTGCCGATCATCATAGGCCGTCATGCCTACGGTGATATCTACAGAAACACGGAACTCCTCATCGAGGGACCCGGCACCGCGGAGCTTGTCTTCACCCCCGCTGACGGCGGGCCGAAAAAAACTCTCACGATCCACGACTTCAAAAGCCGCGGCGTCATCATGGGCATGCACAACACGGAGCCTTCCATCAGGAGCTTCGCGCGGTCCTGCATCAATTACGCGGTCAGTGAAAAGGTCGACATCTGGTTCGGCGCCAAGGACACGATTTCAAAACAATACCATGGATTCTTCCGCGACGTCTTCGCCGAGGAGATCGAGAGGTCGAAAGACATGATTGGGAAAGCCGGCATCCAGTACCGTTATCTCCTCATTGACGACGCCGTCGCACAGGTCATCAAATCACAGGGCGGCATGCTCTGGGCCTGCATGAACTACGACGGCGACGTCATGTCCGACATGGTGGCGACCGGCTTCGGGAGCCTCGGTCTTATGACGTCGGTCCTCGTCTCGCCTGACGGCAAGTACGAGTATGAGGCGGCCCACGGAACGGTGACGCGCCACTACTACGAGCACATCAAGGGGAATCCCACGTCGACGAACTCCATCGCCTCCATATTCGCCTGGACGGGCGCCCTCGCGAAACGAGGAGAGCTTGACGGAACGCCGGGCGTCGTCTCCTTCGCGAAGACGCTGGAGAAGGTCATCATCGAGACCGTCGAAGGCGGCATCATGACAAAGGACCTCATGCTCATCGCCGACCCGCCCGTGTCAAAGTACTCCCTCACCGGCGAGTTCATCGACACCGTGGCGGAAAAGCTGAAGGCAGCAATCGCCGGCTGAGCTAGGGGTTATCTCCCTCCTTACCGAATTTTACATACAGTGTCAAGGCCGATCATTTTTGTTCCCAATTCGCCGAACTAAAATGTCCGCTTTTCATCGATAACAAACCTGCGACTGCCGCACGTTACGCCTCCGACTCGACTGTATCCGTCGTTATCACCTCCTTGGCCCTCGTGTGATCCCCGAAGAAACCCGCCCTGCGTTTCTCCTTGAGCCTGTAGCTTTCGCCCTTGATGTTGAGCACTGTCGCGTGATGCAGCAACCGGTCGAGGATGGCAGTGGCCAGCACCTGATCGCTGAATATCTCGCCCCAGTCCACAAAGCTCTTGTTGGAGGTGATGATCAGGCTCGCCTTCTCATACCTCCTTGTCAGGAGCCGGAAGAAGAGCCCTGCCTCCTCCCGGTTCATCGGCAGATATCCCATCTCGTCGATGATCAGAACCTTGGGGTACAGCAGCAGTTGCAGCTGCTTGTCCACGCGGCTCTCCACCTGTGCCCTCTTGAGGCGGCTGATGAGGGTCTCCAGGGTGAGGAAGTGGACTTTATGGCCCGCCTCCACCGCCTTGATCCCAAGGGCGATCGCCAAATGGGTCTTTCCTACCCCGGGAGGTCCAAGCAGGATCACGTTTTCGGCCCTCTCCACAAACCCCAGGCCCGAAAGCTCCCGGATCACCTTCCGGTCTATGCTCGGCTGAAAGCTCAGATCGAACTGCTCAAGGGTCTTCACCCAGGGAAACCGTGCAAGGGAAAGCCTCGCCTCGGTCCCCCGCTGATGCCGCCCCTGCCATTCTGTCTGCAGTGCCTCCGTAAGAAACTCACGATACCCCAGATCGCGCTTTGATGCCTGCTCGCAAAGGGTATCGAGTCCAGAGGCCAGGTGCTCCATCTTCATCTTCTCAAGAAGCCCTACGAGTTGCATGCTACCACCTCCTCGTAGACGGAGAGCTCTCTGTGCTCCACCCAAAGCGTCTGTCTCCAGAGCCCTTCGTGGTGCGAGGGCACGGTCACCCATCCATCCCGCGCAGGCCTAAGCCGGTGCTCAGCCACTTTCTGATCCCCCGCATAGACGCTCAGCCCGCCCTCAAGACTCAGTCGAATCTGCACCATCGTGCCGCAAAGGCTGCCGGGGACGCTGTAGCGATTGCCTCTGACCTCAATATAGCTGTCCCAGCTTACCGTGCGGTACTCCTGGTAGGAGGTGTCGTATCTGACAGCCGGCAGGCAACTCAGGTGCGGCGCTTCACGTGCAAAGCGCTCCCTCACGATCTCCTTCAGTGTGCTATGCACCCTCGGGTCTGCCTCTTCTGTCAGCCACTTCTGGGCAAGCTGGTTCAGATGCTCAAAGCTGTCAAACCGGCGGTACCTCTGGAAAAAGTTATGCTTGATATAGCCGACCATCCGTTCGTCCTTGCCCTTTGTCCTTGCCCGGCTGGGGCGGCATGCCCTCGGTGTAAACCCATAATGTCCTGCCAAGTCCAGAAACCGGCTGTTGAAGACCACCCGTCCACCGTGCCGGTGCGAGATGACCGCCGTCTTCTGGTTGTCAACCAGCACCTCCGATGTCGTTCCCCCAAAATACTCAAAACTCCTGATGAGACCCTCATAGGTGTGCTCGGCATCCTGGCTGTCGGTGCCCCAAAAGTGAAACCGCCGGCAATATCCAAGCTCGTTGACGATGAAGTACACCTTCGTCGGCTCCTCCCCGATGGTCGTCATGATCTCGCCCCAGTCGCTCTGCAGTTGCCGCCCCGGCGGTGTTTCAAACCGCACGGTCACCCGGCTGGCCCGCAGCACTCTCTTGGGTCGTATGTAGTCGCGCAATATGCAGATCTTCCCCTCGTAACCCGCCTCCTGTATCTCCCGAAGCGCCACCATTGCGTTCCACACCCCTTCCTGCAGCAGCCTGTCTACTATCGGCTTGTACGGGTCCAGCTTGCTCTTGCGCGCTCCAGGTCTCTTTCCCGAGGGCGGCCCCCCTCTCTCTATCGCCCGGCTGATCGTCTTGGGATGCACCCCAAGCTCCGCGGCGATGTCCTTGATATAGACGCCCTTGTCCCTTTGTGTGGTAATATCCATCCAGTCCTCCTTGTTGAGCATCCGGCACCTCCTTCGCAGAAGGTACCTTACCATGCCCGGCTTGGAGGACATCTTAGTCCGGCGTTTTGTGGACTATATCATTCGGCGCTGACAACAGGGAGGGGATCACGATCATGTTGAGCGCCGTGGAGCTCAACAGCCCGCCGAGGATGACGACTGCCAGGGGCGACAGTATCTCGTTGCCCGGCTTGTCCGCGGCGAAAGCGAACGGGACGAGCGCGAGTCCTGCAGCAAGTGCGGTCATGATCACGGGCCTCAGCCTGAACGCAACGGCTCCGCCCGATGATTTCCAGCCGCCGCAGTTTCCGTCCGGCAGGTGTTCTCCGGCATGGCAGTGGCAGAAGGGGAAAAGCGCCATGACGAGAAAGAACAGGAAAAATGTTCCGCAAATCATCCGCCGCGGGTTAAATATAATCATATCTTATGATTGCATAAATCCTTCTCGATAAAACTCTCGCAATAGCCGTGGCTCAATATTCCTTTATCTTGTCGGCCGGGACTGAAACCGCAGCACCATCGCGCCACACAACAATGGGGTCTCCGCTTTTTTTATGGTCGGCGATAACTCCTGCCACAGCTTCTTTCAATGCCGCTTCCGCCTTGCTTATGATTGACATATTCTCCTTACTGTCTTCACTCATGCTCCCTCCGCATATCGCTTAACCTGTTCAAAAAGTCCTGTGTTTCTTATGGAAAGCCTTTCATTTTCATAAAAAGCGATTATATCGGGCGAATCGGTCGAATTGTCGAAAATTATCCATGTGTCGGCAAGCGCAAGATAATGTTTGAACAGATTGAACAACCCTCTGTAATATCTACGACGGATTGTAGGCTCAGGTACATCGTGCCCGCCACGTTTAACACGCTGATTTACCCTCATAATGCCAATCTCCGGGCTGCGAAGCCAGAGGAACAGGAGAACTATCCTATATCCGTCCGCCTTTATGGCATTCAGCTTCTTTATGTAACTCAAGCCCGAAAGTGTCGTCTCAAAAGCAAAGTCCACTTTCTGTCTGGAGAAATTATGAATCTGCTCAAGCATGAGTCTCCCCGCCCTTATTGAGGCCAACTCAGGAGAAAAGGGAGACAAGCCGGCAGCAATCATGTCAGCATTGACAAAGTTCAGGCAATGAGCGTACTCAGGCAGAAACTTGCCGACAAAGGTCGTCTTGCCCGCTCCATTTGGGCCTGCAATGATATACAGATTTGGTCGTTCACTGTCCATTTAAGAACCTCAAGTTTCGCAGATAGAAAACGGTCATGAAATGGCGTCTTATAAGGGAATGAACAGAAAAAACTAAAAAGAACATCCCCAAACCTTGTACAATATTGTCGCGAAACATACAAAGACGAGGAGGGGATGTTCTATGAGCATTGTACCACAAAACGAAGATGTTCAGAATTATACACGTGCATTTCTCCAGACCCATCGTATTGCCAGGATTCTGAAAATGTCCAATTTCAGCAAAGAGCGGGGTATCCCCTGCGTGGCACTGTTTCGCTTCATCTTTTTGTTGGTATTCACCGGGAAGAATCTGTATCGAACACTGCAGATGACAACGACAGAGGGGAATCCCGGCAAAGATGCCGTGTATCGGTTCTTGAACTCGGCTCGCTATAACTGGAGAAAGTTTCTGTTGCTGCTGAGCGCATCGATCATCAAAGACCGGGTCGCAACATTGACCTCTGCGGAGAGGATCAAGGTGCTCATCATCGATGATTCCCTGTTCAGCCGGAACAGGAGCAACGTGGTGGAACTTCTGGCACGGGTGTACGATCACTGTGAGCAGAAATACCGCCGGGGATTCCGGATGCTGACGGTGGGCTGGTCTGACGGGGTGAGTTTTCTGCCTGTGGCGTTTTCTTTGCTGAGTTCCGTCAAACAGGACAATCGACTCTGTGCAATGAACGAAGAGATCGACAAACGGACCAACGGGTACAAGAGGCGGGCGGAAAGCATCAAGAAGGCGACTGAGACGATGTTTGATCTGCTCAAACAGGTCAAGACGTCCGGGATTGACGCGCAGTATGTGTTGTTTGACCGGTGGTTTTCGAGTCCTTCGGTGATCATGAACGTCCTCAAGGAGAAGTTTCATTGCATTTGCATGCTCAAAGATACCAAAGTCTCGTATGGGTATAGAGACAGCAAAATGACGTTGAGCAAATTGTATGCGTCTGTGCGGAAGAAGAGGGGCCGGGCGAAGGTTCTGGCATCCGTCATTGTCAGGCTCGGCGTTGATGAGGAAGGAAAGGTCGTCGAGGCGAAGATCGTGTTTGTGCGGGACCGCAGGAGCAGGAAGTGGCTTGCCGTCTTGTCGACGGATACGGCCATGAGTGACGAGGACATCATCACTACCTATGCGAGGCGGTGGGACATCGAGGTATTTTTCAAAATGGCGAAATCGCATCTGAAGCTTGCCAGGGAGTTCATGGGACGCAGTTATGACGCGATGATGGCTCATACGACGATCGTGTGCTGCCGATACATCATGCTGGCGCTGGAGAAGCGGGAAAGTGAGGACCCTCGGACAATCGGGATGCTTTTTTACGTTCATTGTGATGAACTGCAGGGACTCGGATTTATCGAGGCGATGCTGATTGTCATAGAGGTCTTGAAGGATCACTTGAGTCGATTTCTTTCACTCACCCCACGGAGACTGGAGCAGTTTATGGCCAACTTTATGGGGGCTCTGCCTTTATTTCTCAAGGCTCCGCTCCAGATTTCTATGTGCGAAAGTTGAGTAAGAACAACTCCTCAAAAGAATCTGCTCCACTCTTTCACCTGCTGTAGTTTATCGAGGACGAGTTCTACGGTGACACGGGTTCCTATAATTGCAGGCTTGCCTATCATGACAGGTGGGTTGGATACTCTGAATTCTGGGTTTGACTTTGCATGTAATCACCTCACGGTATGTTCATTGCGTGGCCCAACATCGAGTTGAGAGGGATATAATAATGATGCCCGCCCGAGGCGGCGCGGGATTAGGGGTACCTTCGCTCGAAAGACTTGACTCCAAACTCAAATGTCAAACCCCACGTCGAACAAGTCAACGACTTCCTTAATACGGCCATACGCGCCTGAACCGCACTGTCCACAGTGCAATCAATCAAAGGACTTGTATATCTGCGTGTAATGGTAGCTAAGGCTATCTTCACGCAGCTTGTGCTTTAATGACTTCAACTTTGTGCCTTTTCCAGATTTCCAATGCTCAACTATTAACGATTTCGGATTCAAAGCAATTACCCCAAGATCTAGCATCGCATGATGCTGCGGGCAAACAACTAAGATATTTGATTTGCCATCTTTGCCATTGTGAGGCGCACCAACAGGCCTCAAATGATGAGTTTCCGCATATCGTTTTCCATTTGGCAGCTCGATGGTTTCGCCGCAGATTTGACATTCGTAACGATACTGCTCCTTAAGTTGTTTGACGACGTTACCGTCTCGAACTATTCTCTGAGTGAACAGATCTTTCCTCAAGGGAGACGTCATTTCATCATATGAATCAATCACCGCCTCTCCAGCTTTGCCAAAAGTACTCGTTGTGGAACCCAAGAAGACCATAATATCTCTTTTCTGTTCTGGATTGAAATCGACCATTAATGAAATCAGTGTATCAAATCCATCAGGAGTAATACCAAGAACCGATCCCCGATTGACTCTTACGAATTCGATAGCACGATCTGCATTCTTCGATTCCCTAATTGCAGCGTATGGAACGGGTCGGTTGAGTCTAACTCTTGGGCTTGGTTTTAGGTCAAATGTATTATAATTGCAGCCATCAGGCGATTGATATCCATTGGACATCAAATAACCGAGACCAATCACACCTTCCTTCGCCTGGTACGCAACTGCAATATCGCCTCTACGCATCTTCTTAATACGAGCAAAGGACACTGGAGACTTAATCCATTCCTCTCCACCCCATTCAAATTTCTTAGGGTCAGTGTAATCCTTTAAAATATCGTCCCAATGCCACTCGATGCTTGCCGTAACCCACCAGTATTGAATGTTGCCCAAAGCACCTGCCATAGTCTACACTCCGCTCTTTATTTTCTGTGGCATATTGTCTCGACTAGCAGTTTGTCCTGCTTGCCTCTTGGATCCCCCCCGAGAAGCCTTGAGCATCATCGGAAAACAAGAAGTTGCCCTGTTTATCATACATATTGACGGTCCCATAAAATAGTTCTCTAGTCTTGCAGTTAATCCTTACCTTTATCGTTGCATAACCCTTTTCCTTATTGATTAAGGTCATAACCTCATAAAGGTTGTGACTAACTTTATTTACACTCCTCTTATCGTATGAATAGCCATCATCATATTCAATCCAAGTCGGTTTGCTATATGTTGGAGAACTCCAAAGTGCTATGATAGCCATAAATAATGTAATAGCAGAATATTTGATAATGACCTTTGTCATGCTCTTCTCCTTCCAGATATCCTTAATAGCTCGTTCTTTTTCGATATACAATTGTTATTATCAGTATAATTTAATGACTTATATGCCTTATCACATCGTTAGTGCAAATAGTTTTTAATAAGTTTTACTGTCAGCAATTGCCATAAATTTTCGACCATCTCTCAAAGTACAAACAAAACATAATTCCTTTTTATTTCCACCTTTAAGTACGCCCGCAAGCCCCGCCGCTAAAGCAACTGGTGCAGCTATGACCCCGCCAAGAACAGCACCTGTTATTCCCCAGCCAGCACTTCCCAATATTTTCTTTTTATTCTCTTCCGTCAGTAACTCAATATTTTCAATTTGATCTTTTAAATCAAAGCTCTTTCCCCAGCCCCAGACTAAATTGGCCTGTCCCAAAAAGGTTGATAATGATGCATTTTGTGGGAAGTCGCCAGCTATTATTTTAAAAGACATGGTCTTCTCCCTCCCCTTTTAACAGCGTTAGCGAGATGTCTGCTTTATGGCAGTCACTGCCTCCTCATGAGTACATAACAAGGCAACGGCTGCCCTTCGTCACATGATACCCCAAAAAAGGGTAGCCGTCAATGGCA
Source organism: uncultured Nitrospiraceae bacterium (assembly GCA_963705105.1). Lineage (GTDB taxonomy): Bacteria > Nitrospirota > Thermodesulfovibrionia > Thermodesulfovibrionales > Dissulfurispiraceae > CAVPIW01. Next base: position 251,732 of record CAVPIW010000005.1, read on the forward strand.
AGGACAATTACCTGACGAACACTGGTGTTACAACAGGCAACAGGGAACTCTGGTTTCATGAGCAACGATTGCTATAGGGATATCGTATCCTTCTATCAGTTTCTGTCGGCCAACGTCAGTCCGTTTCGGGGTCTCTCTCCTCATACAAGATGTCAGGGCATATATCCCATACACCAGCCCACTGGATGCTGCCGAGAAACGGCCTCACACGCTTGAATGCCCGTGGGTCTCTCAGTTCTCGAAAAATCCCCTTATCGAGATGCGGATAGATGTCAAATCGCATTGCCTCACCGTTCATTAATATGATAGAGAAATAGATCGGCATTTGCCTGAACTGTCGACACTCTGTGGTGCATCGTTGCGTACTATGGATCAATTGTGAAGACGGTCTGCTTCTTAATGGTCAGCTCCCAGTCTGCCAAAAGATAGCATTTAGTGACAGCATAACGGATAAATGGCGTGAGTCATGCAAGGATGACAAGTTTTGGCGGCGTATCGGGGCTAAAACGTCTGTCTCATCTTCTCTTCTCGCGGTTACAGAATTTCCATCTCATTAATCCTAACCCTAACAATCCTGCACTAAAAAGGAGAATAGTCGATGGTTCAGGAACTGCGGTTGAATTCAAGGTGACTTTAACATTGTCAATGCCAAATCCTTCGTCAAGCCAATAATCCCACGGCTGTAAGCCAGCGCCATATAGATGAATTCTGAACGTAAGATCTTCGGCATTGTGAGGAAAGGTGAAACTCAGATTGTATTCTGAGTCGCCATACCAGTAAGAGCCGTTGCTTCCAGGCCCACCGGCTAAATACCCAAGAACATCCGTACTGGCGGATCCTGTGCCCGCCTGGTAATCTCCCGTGCCATATGTTCCTGGATAAGCCTGTCTGTTGTAAGGCCCTGTATTGCTGAAAGTCGTCTCCATAAGAATGGGACCGTCGTCAACACTAAATTGCCAAATGTCAGGACCGCAACAATAGTTGCTGTTTCCATCCCATGTGCTAACGACATAAAGAGAAAACGATACCGTTGCGTCGACATGTTGTGGTAAAGCGGCGAGGGTAAGTGTTACATCAAAAGGCGCACCCGTTGGGCCTGGTGTTCCCATCATCCCGAGAAACCTTTCCCCATTTGGCGCCACCTCAGTCTGATTGAATGACCACTCATTACCAATGACCCCAAGAGAAAAATCCTCGGAATAGAAGGTCAACGTATTAGCCCTACTATTATTCGGGTTGAACAAGACTACAACAACCACAAAAGTTAATATGATGATGATCGTTGCTCTTAGCGCTCTCATACTTTTTCATCCCTCCTTTACAATAAAATTTGAGTCCGAAAGGGCTTACCTTCATGCAACCCGATATCTTTCTCTTCTGTATGCCTGAAAAGAACGACTATCGAAGGGTAACGTCTATAACCCATCTTCTACAGTAGCAAGAAAATAACTTTCTTATAACAAGGGGATATGAGGGCGCAAGAAGGGCGTGGCACTAGGAATCCCCTTGTCAGCTTCACGCTCACTGTCATGACGTCTCCATGTCCAATGCAGTCTGATTCAGTATCCTGACTGTCGGCGGCACAGCCACGCCCGCCGCCTGAAACGCCTTGCCGGCTTGTCCCTTGAGGTCGCTCCGGAGAAGGACCTCCTTCGTACCGGTCCGGATCGTCACTTCTTCGACCCTCTCCAGGTCACGGATCACATCAGCCCATTCCGCCTGCCACCCCTTCCTTTCCATCCGCCCCTGCAGTTCCTTGATCAGCACCAATGCAAGGAAACTGCAGAACACATGCCCCCGGATCGTCTCGTCACACTTGTGGTAGATGGGCTGCGTGCTGAGGATGCTCTTCATGCTCCGGAAGATCTGCTCCACCATCCACAGCTGCTTGTACTGCAGCGCCACCTCCCGCGCCGGCAGTGTCGTGTTCGTCCTGAGGACCCACTTGCCGTCATACCGTCCCTCCGCCTTGATCTTGTCCTCATCGATCCCGAACCTCTGCCCCGTCGCCTTGAGGTACTTCCGGTACCCCTTGTTGCCCACCAATGTCTTGTGTCCCTGCTGCAGTTTGTCCCGCAGGGAGGCAACGATACTCTGCCGGTCAAGAGCGTCTTTCTTGGCCTGATCCTCGTTGTAACAGACGACGTACCGTCTGTCGTCAACACGCACGTCCTTGACTTTCAGCGGTGAGGGCGCTTTGCTGTCCGCACCCTTGGGATACACTTCCTCATACCTGCCCGCCCGGCTGAGCACCTCCTGGGTGACCTCTTTCTGTCTCCTCATCCGGGCGCCCAGGATGTACGGGACCTCCCCCGTCTGCAACTCCTTGACCGTCGCCGCGCTGATCATCCCCCGGTCCGCCACGACACAGACCCGCTGGATCCCAAACCGCTTGCGTAATCTCTCGGTGACGGGAAGAAGGCTCTTGACGTCCGTCGTGTTGCCCGGCCACAACTCACAGCACAACGGCCGACCCGCGCTGTCGATGATCACACCCACCACCATCTGCAGAAGGTCAGGCCGGTGGTCCTTGCTGTTGCCCAACTGCCCGATCTCCTCTCCCCCATTTCCTTCAAAATAGATGCTCGTGGTGTCAAAAAACACCAGGGTGAGATCTGTAAACAGGTCCCTCCGGCGCTCAAAGATCCCTTCTTCGATCAGGTCCTTCGTGCACCGGCAGGCAAAGGGTGTCGCCCCTTCCTGGTCGTCCTCCGGCAACTCCTCCCCTAACCATGCCATCGCCCGGTACAGGTGGTGCAGCTCGATCCCCTCCGCCGCCTCAATCCGGTAGTCGTCCTTCCACTTGTCCGCCGCCCTGTCAGAGCCCGATGCGCTGAGCCGGTGCAGCACCGTCAGATAGATCGCCCTCTCCACGGCAAACTGATACTTCCTCTGCGACAGCACGCGGGTGATCACGTCCGGGATGCCGAGTTCCTTCCATAGTCGGCCAAACACCAGAGGCAGTCCGATCTTTTGCTGTCCCACAGACGGAACCTCTCCCTTGTCATAGGCATCAAGCAGGGCAAGCTTTTCTGAAAACCGCGCCCCCGAGCGTACGAGGCTGTCCAAAGCTCCCGATTCCCGGAGTTTATCGACACGCCCCAGGGTGGCGATGACTTTCTGGCGGACCTTGCCGTTTTCCCATCGGCTTTCAACGATCTGCAGATAGGAGCGGGGGCCGGATGGTTTGATTCTGATGAACATGACATTAATATTATACCCATTCTAATCCCTATTGGCAAGCTTATAATGGCTATGACGTGGCACTATGTTTTGAGCTTCTTTCCAATTCCTCTCCTCATATCACCCTGTTTCTCATAGATTCTTATGTCTGATTCGGAGCGCTTTTCGGGTCCAACTGTAGAAGATGGGTATAACGATAAACGCCCTGGAACGGTACTCAATAGACCTATCCAATGCATTAAATCGCAATATTTATGCCTGTCATTTAACTTATTGATATTCAAAAAAGTCGCGCGCATGTCAGGGGAAAGTGTAAAGACCACCGACAGGCCACCTTGAAGATATGATCTGCTCATATTGCCGTTTGAAGACCTCTCTCTCCGTTATTGTTGCAGGAAGTGTAAGATTAACCGACAAATTAATGCCATCGAGCCGTATCAGGCAAGTTAGATGCATGAGTTGATTTCGTGATCGCTCATTATCTGTGAAATTGCTTTTTTTTAATAACTTCGGGGTTTGCGGGCCACGATTGGCATAGGGATACATCCTTTGATCAGTTCCTTTCTTTCCACGTCACTCATCAAGGCAGGATTTTCATTATGGATAGGACACCCGAAAAATTGAATTATAAAGCCATTCACGCTGCGTACAAGTGTCAGGGCACAGATACTGTCCGCCAGCCCACCGTATTCTGCCGAGAAACGGGCCGGCATCACGTCTACGATCAACCTTCCAGCCTCGAGGCAAGATCTGACGGTGGTGAAAACACAAACTTCCGGCCTTCTTTGCGCATATCAAGAAGCCCCATATCCCGCAGGCCCAGCAAGTCCGTTCGGGCCGTCTGGTAGGTGATGCCATGCACAATGGCGTGGGCTTCGATTGTAAATATCCCGTCAGGCTTTTCAAGAGCGCTTGTCAGAAGCGTCCGCTGCCTCATATTCAGAGCGGGGTATTTCGCCGCAAAGCGGAATGCGCTCTTCTTCTCCCGCTGTTTTCGATCGAGATACTCGTTCAGTTTCTCTATCGCGCGGTGAATGGCCCTGAGATTATAGTAGATGAAGTACGTGACGTCGTTGTCGTCAATCTCGGAATACAGAAACGATCTGTAGTACTGGGCTCTCGCATTGAGAATAGCCGTGGAGATCGACAGGTACTCGAATAGCCAATAGCGATGCTTGAGCGCGTACCAATAGAGCAATGCCCGAGCCGTTCGCCCGTTGCCGTCCATGAAGGGATGAACATAGGCGAGCCAGAAATGCAGAATAATGCCCTTGACGACGGGGTTGACGAATGCGTCCTCGCCATTGGTGTTCGCAAAGTCGCACATGCTTGCCATGAGTTCGGGCACATCGCCGGCCTTTGGAGGAATATGGAGCACCGTCCGCCCGTCAATGTCAGCCACGTGTATCTCCTCATCACCAGGGGACCTGAATCGACCCGCCCATGAAGAGTCATCCAGTGTATTGATGGTCATTGCGGCATGAATCTCCTGTATCAGTCCGATCGTGAGGGGTTCCCTGAGCCGCTTCTTCAGGAGCTGCATCGACAGATAGTTGTTATAGATCATCTGCTCGGATCGGTCTCGCGGCCGTCTGCCTGTCTGCAGCATTTCTTTCGCTATGACACGCGTTGTCGCCGCTCCCTCGATCCGGCTGGATGATATCGCTTCATCGACGAGGGACCCTATCATGTATCTCTTCTTTTCGTCCCCGTGGACTGAGGGGTCATCAACGAGGATAGATCCGCCTGCCTGCCGGTCTATGAAATCAAGCTCCCGGAGCACGCAATCGGGAAGCCAATACACGAAATTGTGTCCCGATGGGTCAGCCAGGGGAAGGGACCTGTGCTGAACGAGCCGGGAAAGCTTTACCATGCCCCACGCCGTCTCGGGGTCAGCGCCTTCCGGCAGAGGCTGGTATTTCAACTGGTCCCAGTACATATAGTCGCTGTTTGCCTTTCTGACGAGGTCCATCATCTTATATGCCAATGCACCCGCAATTGGCTTTTTCAGCGTTTCCTCCCAGCGGGGCGCCTTCTCCGGTTTTTTCAATGAACCTCCAAATACTAATTTGACATTAATTAGTACATAATTAGGAACAGAACAGGTAATTTAATATAAATACTAATTTATTTTACTTTAGTAATTTACCCTTGTCAAGGATATTATTATTCAAACAACTCGGGCTTTTACGGGGTCGTCAAGGTTTAGGTATAATACGATTGCTTCGATAACAGTATAGAGAACGCAAGGCAGCGGAGGCGAGATCATGGAAATCGATGTGCAGATGGGAGGAGACTCCCTTTCGATACCTGTTGACAATCCGTACCGTATCGATATGAACGCCCTTACGAGACAGATCGAGGACTTTGCCGCCATACGGGGGACGAGCGTAACCGGCCTCGACATCAGGGGACTCCTGCCGCGCATGGTCAAGGGAGTTGCGGGATGCGAGAACGGCTGCCCGGCCAACGCACTGAGTCTGGTCCGGGAAGGGTTCGGGAATTTCGAGCTTGCCTACGTGGAGGGGGGAATCCTGAAGGCACAGGCGCCCATGGAAAACGGACGGGCCCTCTCCATCAAGATCTTTCCCGATTTCTGACTATTTCCCCTCCGCCTTCCGGATCTTGGCCCACTCGTCCTTGAGGGTCACGATGCGGTTGAATACGGGTTTACCCGGTCGCGAGTCCTTCGCGTCGGCGCAGAAATAGCCGAGACGCTCGAACTGATACCGGGAGCCCCCTTCGGCGTCCCTGAGCCCCGGTTCGACCTTGCAGTTTCCGATCACTTCAAGCGACTTCGGATTCAGATAATCGGTGAACTCCTCTCCCTCCGCCACCTCGTTCGGGTTTGTCTTCGTGAAAAGGATATCGTAGAGCCTGACCTCCGCGTCGACGGCATGAGGCGCCGACACCCAGTGAAGAGTGGCCTTCACTTTCCGACCGTCCGGCGCATCGCCGCCCCTCGTCGCCGGGTCATACGTGCAGTGGAGCACCGTCACTTCACCGGTGATCTCGTCCTTCACGATCCGCTCGCAGCGGATGAAATAGGCATATCTCAAACGGACCTCCCGGCCCGGCGCCAGGCGGTAGAACTGCTTCGGCGGGTCTTCCATAAAGTCGTCACGCTCTATATAGAGCTCCCGGGAGAACGGCACCTTCCTCGTCCCCGCCTCCGGGTCCTCGGGGTTGTTGACGGCATCCAGTTCTTCCCCACCGCCCTCGGGATAGTTGTCGATGATCACTTTCAGGGGTCTCAGCACTGCCATCACACGGGGGGCTGTCCTGTTTAAATCTTCTCGGACGCAGTATTCCAGCAGCGCCATGTCGACCATGCTGTCCCGCCTGGCGACGCCGATGCGCTCGCAGAAGTTGCGGATCGATGCAGGCGTGTATCCCCTCCGCCTGATGCCGGCGATGGTCGGCATGCGCGGGTCGTCCCATCCCGACACATGGCCGTCCCGGACGAGACGGATGAGCCTCCGCTTGCTCAGCACCGTGTTGCTCAGGTTAAGGCGGGCGAATTCAATCTGCTGGGGATGGTAGATGCCGAGCTGTTCGATGAACCAGTCGTAGAGGGGCCGATGGTCCTCAAACTCCAGGGTGCAGATGGAGTGGGTGACACCCTCGATGGAGTCGCACTGGCCGTGGGCCCAGTCGTACATGGGATAGATGCACCAGGCATCTCCCGTCCTGTGGTGCTCGGCGTGCAGGATACGGTACAAAACGGGATCGCGCATGTTGATATTGCCCGACGCCATATCGACCTTTGCGCGGAGCACCCGCGTCCCGTCCGGGAATTCACCGGCCCGCATGCGCGTGAAGAGATCGATGTTCTCTTCGACGGAGCGGTTCCTGTAGGGGCTCTCCTTTCCTGGTTCCGTCAGGGTGCCGCGGTACTCCCTGATCTCGTCGGCGCTCAGGTCGCAGACGTATGCCTTGCCCGCCTCTATGAGACGGACGGCGAATTCGTAAAGCTTCCGGAAATAATCCGAGGCGTAATAGAGGCGGTCTTCCCAGTCGAAGCCGAGCCAGCGCACATCCTCCATGATCGACTCGACATACTCCACCTCTTCCTTGGTCGGGTTCGTATCGTCGAAGCGCAGATTGCAGAGGCCGCCGAACTCTCGGGCGAGGCCGAAGTTCAGGCAGATCGACTTGGCATGGCCGATATGGAGGTATCCGTTCGGCTCCGGCGGAAACCGCGTCATGACACGGCCGTCATACTTGCCTGTCCTGTTGTCCTGTTCTATGATATTCCTGATAAAATTCGGCGGCGGCGAAGAGGGCGCCTCTGACTTGTCTTTCATAATGCTTCCCCTGTGTGTTTATTCGGTTTTGCTATCAAAGTATTTTAGCATAGACCTGATCGATGCATAAGCCCCGGAAAAATCATTAAGCCACGAGTCATTAGGCGGTAGTCGACAGTCGGAACCAGACGACAAAGGCACCGACGGAAAGGCTGATGTGGCGAAAAGCCTTTCCTCTAGGATGCCTTGTTCATCTCCGGACCACCCTTCGCCGTGTCGATCGATACCGGAAGCCCGTCAGGCAACAGAGGCCGAACACCTTGAGATGTCTCATCATCGCCTTGGAAAGACTTTGAACCATTTCTGCCTACCCGGCGGGGAGCAACGTTCAAGGGGAGAGAGTTAACTTGCACAGCTGCCGGTCGGGTGACTGTTTTTCGCACAGATGTGGTAAAATAAAAAATTGCCGAAGTGGCGGAATTGGCAGACGCGCTAGGTTCAGGGTCTAGTGGTCGAGAGGCCGTGCGGGTTCGACTCCCGCCTTCGGCATTTTTTTATGCCTCACGGGCATGCTACCGCCTTCAGGCGACGACCGCACCCTGCGAGAAGATGCACCTGTCCGTGACGACTCCCTGCTCTCCCTCGATTTCGAAGCTGTAATCCTCCACGACTTTCGCCTCTTTCAAACGGTCGAGGATCTCCTTCAGAAGCCAATGGGCATCGGACGGGTCCGTGCCGGTGAAGTTCAGCTCTACTTTAGCCTTCATCAAACACCCTCCTGAACAAAAAGTCCACGTGTCTCAGGTAAAAATCCAGGTTGAAGATATTCCCGATCTCGTCCCCGCTCAGGACCGCCGTGACGGCCCCATCGCCGCTAAGGAGCTCCCTGAAGGGCTTTCCCTCCCGCCAGCTCCGCATCGCGTTGCGCTGCACGATGTCATAGGCCTCTTCCCTCGTCATCCCTTTGCCGACGAGGGCGAGAAGCACCCGCTGGGAGTTGTAGAGTCCGAAGCTCCGCTGCATGTTCGCCTCCATTCTCTCCGGGTAGACCTGGAGGTCCCTGAGGGTGCAGGTGAGCCTGTTCAGCATATAGTCGACCAGGATCGTGCTGTCGGGAATGATCACCCTCTCGACGGATGAATGGGAGATGTCCCGCTCATGCCAGAGGGCGATATTTTCAATGGCCGGGATGACGTTCGCCCTGACCACGCGGGCAAGGCCGGAGAGGTTCTCGCATCCCACGGGATTCCTCTTGTGGGGCATCGCCGACGACCCCTTTTGGCCTGCCGTAAAAGGCTCCTCGGCCTCGAGGACCTCCGTTCGCTGGAGGTGCCTGATCTCGACGGCGATCTTCTCCACAGAGGCGGCGACGAGGGCGAGGGCTGCGAGGTACTCCGCATGACGGTCCCGCTGTATAACCTGTGTTGCGATCGATTCGGGCCTGAGGCCGAGGCGCGAGCAGACTTTTTCCTCCAACTCTGGAGGCATGTTCGAAAAGGTGCCGACGGCGCCGGAGATCTTGCCGACGCTGATCACGTCCCGGGCCTGCTCCATGCGGCGGAGACTCCGCTTCGCATCCTCGTACCAGAGCGCGAATTTGAGCCCGAAGGTCATCGGTTCGGCATGAACGCCGTGACTCCTGCCCATGCAGGGTGTGGCCTTGTATGCGTAGGCATTCTCTTTCAGCACGGACATCAGCTCCCTAATGTCGCCGGAGATGATGTCCGCCGCCTCCTTCATGAGGAGGGTCAGGGCCGTGTCCGTCACGTCCGAGGACGTCATTCCCAGGTGGATGAACCGCGACTCAGGGCCGACGAACTCCGCCACGGAGGTGAGGAAGGCGATCACGTCGTGTTTGACGGTCCGCTCGATCTCGTCGATCCTGGCAATGTCGAACCGGGCCTTCTCCTTTATGATCCTCACCGCCTCGTGAGGAATCTCTCCCAGTTCCTCCCATCCCTCGCAGACGGCAATCTCTACATCGAGCCACTTCCGGAACCTGTTCTCCGGCTCCCAGATCCTGCCCATCTCCTTTCGTGTGTATCGCGATATCATCGACATCCTCCCATATCTGTGTCGGGTTCTATATTAGCAGGTTTCGGGGGCACATGAGAACAGGCATTCTTAAACTTATCGCTGCAACGGGACATCCGGAAAGGCGGGGCGAAGATGCCGTAGAACAGTACACAGCAGACAGGAATCAGACGACAAAGGCACGACGGGAATCCACACATGCTACAGGGTGCCGAGTGCCCTGTAGAGACCTGTAACGACCTCTGCCATTTTGCCGTAATCGAGAGTGTCGGCGGTATCGCCCGGCCCATGGTAGTTCGGATTGCGGTAGAAGGCCGTGTCGGTGACCATGAAGGCCCGATACCCGAATTTCCAGAAGCTCCGGTGGTCGGAGAAATCGACTCCCGGGATGATCGACGGCGAACTCAGCGATTCCACGGGCATCGTAGAGGTCTCCCGGAAGGCGCGCTGCATCCTTTTCGTGAAGGGCAGTGACGAGATGTTCCCCACGAAAGCGATGAAATTCCCCCGTGTCGGATAGAAGAGCCTGAAAAACGGCAGCGGGAAATACTGGGATCCCTCTTCGCCGGAATAGAAGCCGAGCATCTCGAGGGCGATCATCCCGTATACCTTTGCGCCCTCCTCTCTGAGGCTCTTCGCGTAGACATGGCTGCCCATCCGGCTCGTCATGAAGACCGGCGGCTCCTCAAGGGTGAAGGCAACGAACCGCACAGTCCGACTCATCGGCCTCTCCGATGTCATCCTCGCCAGCTCGATGAGGCCCGCCATGGCGCTCGCATTGTCGTCTGCGCCGGGTGTCCCGATGACCGTGTCGTAGTGAGCGCCCACGACGACAATGCCGTCATCATCCGCCCCCGTGCCCTTCACCTCGCCGATGATGTTGTAGTATGTGTTGTCCTTGTATACGAAGGCCTGCCGGCTGACGACGCAACGGGCCGAACGGAGGGAATCTTCGATGAACTGCGCCGCCCGGTTGAGCTTTTCAACGTCGCGGAAACTCCGCTGGCCGATCTCCTCAGCGAGGAACCGCACCGTCATTCTGAGACGCGCTTCCATATCTTTCCTTTCGTCAGCTTGCGACAAGCCCGGTGAAAACGCCGCCATGCAGAGGACTGTGAGAACCGTCCAAGATATGGCAGCCCTGATCATAATTATCCCACATCACTGGTGTCCATAATAATCTGACATGACGATGAGTATGCCCGTAAACATTGTTTCAAAAACCAAACCCGCTCCTCGTTTGCAAGGTGTCGCTGCAAGCTTATGACGCAGGTGACCTCACATATTTATTGTACCCCTATCGGGAATGAACCTGCTGCTCTCTGCGCTGAGAGGAGTCCCGGCAAAGTGTAAAGAGTGAGACAAAGGCCGCCCCGATCGACAGCAGGCAGATGGCAACAACGCCGTGCCAACCCCGGCTGTGCCAGAGCAGTCCCGGGACGATCGCCCCGGCGCCGCCTCCGGTGTAATAGAAAAAGAGATAGAGCGATGACGCGGACCCCTTCCCTTCCCGTGCAAGGTCACCGACGAGGGCGCTCGCTGCGGGCTGGCTGATGAAGAGCCCAGCGCAGAGGAGAAACAGGCCGCCGATAATGACCCCGAGGTGGGGCAGAAAAGTCAGAAGCATGCCCCCTGAAGCAGTGATCAATCCCGCGCATATGACGGGCGTCCTCCCGTAGCGGCTCGACAGGGAACCCGCCACGGGCGAAACGACTCCGGCGATGTAGATGCTGAAAAGGAGACCCAGAGACGTCGTCGAGAGGCTGTAGGGAGGAGCGCTGAGGTGGAATGTGACATACGTAAAGGCGCCGGTGAACGTGAAAAAGAGCATGAAGGCGATGGTGAACACGCCGAGAAGGCGCCGGCTTCCCAAATGCCTGAAAAGACCCGCAAGTGACTCCAGCACGCCTCCCCTCCCCCTGAACCTCGACGAGGGAGGCAAATACCGGACCATGAGGATGCCGCCGGCAAGATTGAGGACGCTGAAAATGAGGAATGCCGTCCGCCATCCCAGTTGCCCTGAGAGCACGCCGCCGAAGACCCTGCCGAAGAAACCCGCCGCTATCATGGAACTGACGTATATCCCCATTCCCCTGCCCACGAGGGAAGGCGGGAACTCCTCCGCTATGTAGGCCATGGCAATCGCAGCGATCCCCGCGACAAAGAGACCCTGAAGGGACCGGAAAAAGAGGAATGCCTGGAAATCTGTCGCAAAAGCGATGAGCGCCGTCGGCACGGTGAGGAGGAAACCGGAAAGGACCATAACCGGCTTGCGGCCGACGATATCCGAGAGGGGCCCGCAGATGAGCAGCCCGCAGGAGAGGGAAAAAATGGTGAAGGACACGGCGAGGCTTGCGACAGGAGGGCTCACCGTGAATTCGGCGCCCAGGAGCGGCAGGATCGGTTGCGCGATATAGATGTCCGAGATCACGGCCACGGTGCCGAACCACAGGGTCCGGAGCGCCCTCCGGTAGGACGCGGCATCAGCGGGTTTGCTCTGGAGAGCCTGTTTCATGCCCCTTTCCTCATTCCGGTGTGCTCTGTCCTCTGTCCTTCCTGTCGCCATCCCCACCGCTGTTGATGTAAAATAACCCCATGAGCATGAGACACCTGAAAATCCTCATCATGGTATTATTCACATTTCTCATCTTCCTTTCATCCACTGCCGCTGCCCAGGAGTCGAAATACCGAATCACGGAAGTGCACGACGGGGATACCGTGAGCATACGTGTCAAGGCTTACGCGGGCATTCCGCTCAAGATTGAGCGTGCGCGACTGATCGGCATCGACGCGCCGGAGTTGAAACAGGAGCCCTGGGGCCGGAAGGCGCACCGCCATCTCAAGAAGCTCATCAGTCAGAGCGACTGGGTCACGACAGTCGAATTCGATGTCGAGCAGAGAGACAAGCACGGGCGGCTCCTCGTCTATCTCCGCGGCAGGGACGGGAACCTGATCAACGAGCGCATGGTGGCAGAAGGTTACGCCGTGCTCTTTACCGTCCCGCCGAACGTGAAGCACGCCGATCTCTTCCTGGAGGCCGAGAGGAAGGCCCGGTCGCAGAAACGGGGCATCTGGGGCGAGAAGGGTTTGCAGGAGATGCCGTCCGAGTGGCGGCGTGCTCATCCGCGTTCCGACTGAGATTCCCCTGGTGGATATGTGGGGTCAGACTTGCAAATTGCTTTTGGCTCTCTGAAACTTCAGAATCTTAATAACTTCCGACATCTGCTCTTTAACGTCTTCAGCTTCCATGAGATATCTTGTGATCACCGCAGGATCTCTTTTCAGGTATCCGGCTATCTCTTTGCCGCGATACCCATACTCCTTCGCCATCTGACTGAAGAGCCTCCTCGCCGCCATAACTTCAGCCCCCTTGCCTTTCTCTCTCATCGTAGCAAGGTTAATCCCACGGACGTGTTCTATTCCCTGGACGATCTCCCGTAATGTATATTCTTTTGGTCTCTTTGTCATCGTGAGTTGGAGTTTGTATTTCTCTTTCACTTCCTCTGCAAAGCTCTCATCGCCGAGTATCCTCTGGTCTACGGTCCGGTAGACATCATCTTTGCTCACTGCACTACCTTCCTCCATAAAGGCCTGATAAAGTCGCCGCGCCCCGCCTGTTTCCTCTGAAAACATCCGCAGCACCCGATCCGTATCAACCAGCCCCGCACTGTCCGCCTTGGTGATGTAAAATTTGTGGCTGCTCCACGAATATACGCCCGGATGCTTCACGAGTCGCGCTCTGACAGGATTCCGGTGGATGTACTTAAGCAGGGTCAGCAGATATTCGTCTCTGTCACAGAGAATCGCTTTGTATCTGCCCTGAAAGAGGTGACCGACCTTGTTATATTTCCAGTTGAAGTATTGCGTGTATCTCTGGTTGACCCCCTGAAGGATCTTCGACAGGCCTGTCTGCCTTGTCTCAATAAGAAGGTGGACATGGTTGCGCATCAAAACATAAGCGTACAGCAGAAAGTTGTATCGACTTTTATAGTCGGCGATGATGTTGAGGTATTTTTCATAGTCGCCGTCATCTCTGAAGATGCGCTGTTTTTGATTGCCGCGCGTGATGACGTGATAAAAGGCTCCTTCAAATTCGATGCGAGGCTTCCGCGCCATTAATTATATTAGCAATGTTTTAATGCTTAATGCAATTTGCAAGTCTGACCCCATCTTCCGATTCTCCTGATCTCCGGTTCGAGGATGATACCGAAGGCTTGATGCACTTTCCGGGAGACGGCGTCCATGAGGCGGAGGAAATCTGCGGCCGTGCCGCCGCCGGTGTTGATGAAGAAATTCGCATGGACGGTGCTGACGGAGATGCCACCTGCTGTCATGCCCTTGCACCCTGCCTCGTCGATGAGTTTTCCCGCCGAAAGGCCGGGGGGGTTCCTGAACACGCACCCCGCGGAGCGCTGCCAGACGGGCTGTCCCGCTTTCTTTTCCTTCATAAAGGACCGGAACCTCTTTTGAATCTCGACGGGATCGTCCCTTTTCAACGCCAGCTCCGCGCTCACGATAACGGCGCCATCCGGCAGTGCCGTTTTCCGGTAGGCGAACATCATTTCTTCAGCTTTCACGTTCCTCAACACGCCGTCAGGCATAAGAACCGAACAGGAGAGGAAGACGTCCCTCATTTCATAGCCGAAAGACCCCGCATTGCCGGCGACGGCGCCGCCGACGGAGCCGGGTATGCCAGCCAGGCCTTCCATACCGGAAAAACCCGCCCGAATTGCGGAGACGATGAAGGCCTGAAGCGCCATGCCGGACTGGACGCAGGCGATCCCGTTGCAGGAAAGGGAGCACGTCTTCATGGCTGCGGTGAGAATGACAGCGCCCTCAATACCCCCGTCATGAACGAGGACATTTGTCCCCCTGCCGAGGACCGTGTACGGGATCTGTTTGTCTCTCAGGATAGCGATGACTTCAACAAGAGACTGCTCGTCAGGGGACAGGAGCATGTCGGCGGGACCGCCGATGCCGAGGGATGTATGCCGGGCCATCGGTTCGGAAAACGTCAGCCCGATCCTCCGGGACAGGCAGAATGCCTCTATCCCGGACTCGTCATGGCGCATCATTGCATGCACCCTCCGGAAAGGCGGGGCGTATGCGCCGAAAAACCTCGGTGCTGCGAAACCTTTGCCTTCCCATAAAGACTGTTTCAGGCGACGGTCATTGCCACAAAGGATGGAATCCCTAAGCCCGATTTAGAATAATCACTCTCGCTATCGGCGAGGCTTTGAGGCGCCTTGCCCCGCCTTTTCATGCTTCTGCGCGATAGTCTATGCCCGGAGCGCCGTCTCCGGGGTGCGGAGTTCCCTCAGGAGCTCCTCGCCGATGGCGTAGACATTCCCCGCTCCAAGGGTCATGAGGACATCGCCGGGCTTCAGGTCCGAGAGAAGCCGCCCGATGATATCTCTCTTGTCTCTCACGTGGATCGCGTTTTTGAGGCCCCTGGCCTTCATGACGCCGAGGAGCCGTCCTGAATCGATGCCCTCGATGGGCCGCTCACCGGCGGGATAGATGTCCATGAGATAGAGGACATCGATGTCGCCGAAGCTCTCCGCGAATTCCTCGAGATGGTCCCGCGTCCTTGTGTAGCGGTGGGGCTGAAACAGGACGGAGAGCTTCCTGTCGGGGAAGCACTCCCGGGCAGCTTTCAGCGTCGCCCTGACCTCGGCCGGGTGGTGGCCGTAGTCGTCATAGACCCTGATCCCCCGGGCCTCCCCCTTCAGCTCGAACCGCCTCTGGATGCCGCTGAAGCCCCTCATGGCATCGGCAATGGCCGGCAGAGGGATCTGCACCTCCCGGGCCGCCGCGATCGCCGCGAGCCCGTTCAGCACGTTGTGCACACCCGGCACGGGGATGGAGAATGTGCCGAGCGGCTCGCCGCGGAACAGGGCGTCGAAGACCATCATGGTGCCCGACCGCCTGATATCCCTGGCGCAAAAGTCGGCCGATTCCGAGAACCCGTACGTCAGGACCCTCCGCTCGACAAAGGGAAGCACCTCCCTGACGTGTTCGTTTTCGAGGCAGACGATGGAGACGCCGTAGAAGGGCACCTTGTTCATGAATGTGATGAAGGCCCGCTTGAGGTTCTCCATGTCCCGGAAGAATTCCATGTGCTCCCTGTCGATGTTCGTGATGACGGCGATCACCGGGTTCAGCTTCAGGAAGGACCCGTCGCTCTCATCGGCCTCGGCGACGAGGAAATCTCCCTGCCCCAGCTTCGCGTTGCTGCCGATTGCCTTGAGCTTCCCGCCGATCACGACGGTCGGGTCCTTGCCCCCCTCGGCGAGGATCGTCGCGATGAGAGAGGTCGTCGTCGTTTTGCCGTGCGCACCGGCGACGAGGACGCCGTATTTCAACCTTCCCAGTTCCGCGAGCATCTCCGCCCGCGGTATCACCGGGATCGAACGGCGCCTGGCCTCGACAACCTCGGGGTTCGTCTGCGGCACCGCAGAGGATATGACGACGACATGGGCATGACCCACGTGGGCGCGGTCGTGTCCGATGGAGATCCTGATTCCCATCGCCGCAAGCCTTCTTGTCGTCTCCGATTCCTTCACGTCCGACCCCGTCACCTCATAGCCGAGGTTGCGCAGGACCTCGGCTATGCCGCTCATGCCGACGCCGCCGATGCCCACAAAATGAATGATCCTGTATGTGTTGAACAACCTTTTCCCCCTGTGTTTCAAATCTGACCGCCCTGCCGGCGGTCTTTACGTCTTCCTTCTCGTCTTCACCAGGCTGACGGCGATCTTCACGATCCTCTCCGCAGCATCCACCCTTCCGCAGGCCCTGGCCGCCCTCTGCATCTCCTCCCGGAGTCCCCTGTCCTGATAAATCCCGCGGATCTCCCGGGCCAGGACCTTCCCGTCGAGGTCCTTCTGGAGAATGAGCCGCGCCGCACCCATGTCCTGGAGCTTTCTCGCGTTGAACTCCTGGTGATGCGCCGCCGCAAAGGGATAGGGAACGAGGATCGACGCTTTCCCGACGGCCGTGATCTCGGCGAGGGCCGTTGCGCCGGACCTGCTGACGACGAGATCGGCCAGCGTGTATGCCTCGGCCATCTGATAGATGAACGGGACGACGATGCCCTGAAACGAGAGCCTGCGGTATGATTCGGTCACCACTTTATGGTCACGCTCGCCCGTCTGATGCAGGAACTGTATATTTTGCCTCAGGTCGACGAGGTATTGCAACGCCTCGGCCATGCATTCATTGATGCGCTGTGCGCCTGAGCTTCCCCCGATGATGAGGACCGTGAACTTCTCCCTGTCCAGGGGAAAGAGCCCATAGGCCGCCTCGATGTCTCTCCGCAGCAGACCGCGCCTGACAGGGTTGCCTGTGAGAAACGTCTTTTCATCGGGGAAAAAAGAGATGCTCTCCTGGTAGGTGACGGCGACGGCATCGGCCCACCGGCCGAGAAACCGGTTCGCCAGCCCGGGAACGGCGTTCTGTTCGATGATCATGCAGGGGATGCCCAGCGCATGGGCCGCAAGCACCGTCCCGACCGACGCGTACCCGCCCACGCCGATCACGATGTCCGGTTCGAGGGATTTCAGGATGCGGCGTGCGTCAGAGAGGGAGAGAAGAAAGAGCAGGATCGCCCGGGCTTTCCTGACGAATGACTTGCCGACGATTCCCTCGGCCCGGACACGGTGAAAGGCATAGCCCTCCCGGGGGACGATGCGCGCCTCGATGCCGTGGTCCGTGCCGACAAAGACGACGCTGCCGGCGCCCCCCGTCGCCCGGAACTCTTCAGCGACGGCGATGCCCGGAAAGAGGTGTCCTCCCGTGCCACCGCCGGCGATGACAACCTTCACCTGTCGTCCTCAGGGTGATCCTTTCCTGCCGGCGTGCTCCTCCGGTACCGGCTGTAGCCGAACCCCCTGTCCCACCGCAGGGGGGACGTCGCCGGGATCTGCCCCATTGCCGGAGCGGGAGTGTTGTCGCCCGCCCCCTTTCCGATGGCATCCGCCCCCAACGCTTCTCCCACCGTTGCCGTGCGGCGAGAAACGTTGAGAAGGAGGCCTATGGCCGTCATGCTGACGATGAGCGACGAGCCTCCGTAGCTTATAAAGGGCAGGGGCAGTCCCTTTGTGGGGACCATTCCCGTGACGACGGCGAAGTTGATGGCTGCCTGGAGGGCGATCATGATTGAGATCCCGAAGGCGAGGTAGTAGGCAAAGAGGTCGTTGGGGTCTTTGGCCCCCCGGGCGATGGCGACGCCCCGCAGGAAGAGGAAGAGGAAAAGGATCACCACGGCGATGGCGCCGATGAGGCCGACCTCTTCGCCGATGATCGAAAAGATGAAGTCCGTGTGCGCCTCCGGCAGAAAGGCGAGTTTCTGTTTGCCCTCACCGAGGCCGATGCCGGCCACTCCTCCGCTGCCGAGAGCGATGTAGGACTGGATGAGCTGAAACCCGCTCCCCTGCGGATCGGCCCAGGGATCGAGAAAGGCCAGGATCCGTTTCAGCCTGTACGGCTTCATTGCAAGCATGACAACGACGGGCAGTGCAGCCCCTGAAAGGCACAGGAGATATCGCATCCTCGTCCCCGCGAGAAACAGCAGGAACATGGTGATGATCCCGAGGCTCATGACGGCCCCGAAATCGGGCTGCTTGATGAAGATGCCCTGAAAGACGACCATCACGCCGATGGGGATGACAAAGGAAGCGACGGAGTCCTTCCTGAAATGTTCGCTGCTCGCATACCAGGCGAGAAAAAGGACAACGGAGAGCTTCACCAGCTCCGAGGGCTGGAAGGCCGACGGCCAGAGCCTCAGCCAGCGCCTCGCCCCGCCCGCCCTGACGCCCAGAGGTGTAAACACGAGCAGGACGCCGATCAGCGAGATGACGAGCAGTGGGATGACGAGTTTTTTAATGGTTTCCAGGGGGAGTCTCGACGCGGCGATGAGGGCTAAGAGACCGAGAATCGCCGTGAAGACCTGCTTCTTCACATAATGGAACTGGCTCAGCGTTGACTGTTTACCCGCCTGTTTTTCCATGACGTCGGGGCTTATGACGGACGTCGAGCTGTACACACCTGTCAGCCCGATGAGAATGAGCAGGGAAACGACAACGAGGATGGAGCGGTCGTAAAAAGCAGTCATAGTGCCAGCACCGCCTCCTTGAACTGCCTTCCCCGGTCTTCGAAATCCCTGAACATGTCGAAACTCGCGCAGGCCGGAGACAGGAGCACCACATCACCGCTGACGGCAAGGTCTCGGGCCTTCCTGACGGCCGACACCAGCGTCCCTTCCCGGTGCGTCGCCGTGTCGTCGCCGACGGCCTTTTCGATCTTCCCTGCCGCCTCGCCGATAAGAATGAGAGCCTTCACTCGTTCTTTCACCAGCGGCCCCAGGACCGGGAAGTCGCCGTCCTTGTCCCTCCCGCCGGCGATGAGGATGACAGGGCGGTCGAAGCTTTCGAGTGACTTGACGACGGCGCCCACATTCGTGCCCTTCGAGTCGTTGATGTAGGTGACGCCGCCCACCTCCCTCACGAACTCGAGCCGGTGCTCGAGGCCGGGAAAGCGCTGCAGGACGTCCGTCACGGCCTTTCCGCTGCAGCCGAAGAGCAGCGCCGTCAATGACGCGGCCATGGCGTTTTCGATGTTGTGCACCCCCTTGATGACGAAGGTGGTCGGGTCGAGGGTGAACCCTGACGGCAGTTGCGCGGCGCAGCGAAGGGGGAGGTCGAACCGGATGATCCCGTCTTCGTAAAACGCTCCCTTTACCGCTCCTTTTCTGCTGAAGAAGTAGCGTTCGGGACCTTTTTGCGCACCGAGGCCCGCGCGGTCCATCCGGGAGAGGACGTCCGGTGTCACCGCGTCGTCCGCATTGAGAACGGCGAAATCGTCGCCTCTTTGGTTGAGGAAAACGCGGCACTTGGCATCGGTGTATGCGGAAAGGGATGGGTACCTGTCCATATGGTCCGGCGTGACATTCAGGAGAGCGGCCCCACGGGGCCTGAAAGTCTGAATCGTCTCGAGCTGGAAACTGGAGAGCTCGACGACGACGGCAGACCGGCCCTGTCTCTCTTTGCCCGCCTTCTCCGCGCCGGTCCTGATCATCTCGTCCGTTAGTGCCGTGCCGATGTTGCCGCCCAGGAGTGCGGGAAATCCGCTCTCCTTCACCATCTCATAAAGCAGCATCGTCGTCGTCGATTTCCCGTTCGTCCCCGTGACGGCCAGAAACTCCATCCCGGCGTCGCGGTCCGTCATGACCCGGTAGGCGAGCTCCAGCTCACCGATGATCGGGATGCCTTTGTCGGCGGCCTTTTGCAGCGGCGCGATCGTCAGGGGGACGCCGGGACTGACGACGATGAGGTCAGCCGTTTCAAACAGGGCGGGAGGATGACCGCCCATTTCCCGGCGGATGCCCCGGGGAAGCCTGCCGAGGACATCCCCCAACTCCTCCGGGCCTTTCCGGTCCGTCACGGTCACATCGGCGCCGAGTCCGTGAAGGAGCGTCGCCGCACCGGCCCCGCTGCGGGCGAGGCCGACGACTGTCACCCGTTTTCCCCTGAAATCGATCATGATCCCGACAGCACCGGCGGGGAATTAAGAGTTATCCGGAACGGACCCGTTCCGGGCCTGCAGTTGCCGAGATTTGGGCTGCTTCGTCCCTGATTTCTTCGTCGCGGCCTTTTTGGAGGTCGTTCCTCCCTTCGTTTTCGCCTTGACGGTCGTCTTCTTCCGATCCGCCGCGGCGACGCTTGTCTTCTTGCCACGTGACTTTTCGGCCTTGCTCACTTTCCTGTCCGCCTTCGCCGGCGCGTAGGAGGCCAGCACGAAGGGTCTCTCGGAGGTATCCTTCACATAGATGACGGGCCTGGCCCTCTCGGTAACGACGTCATAGCCCTTGGCGAGTAGGTCCGTCGACTCTTCCCAGAGGCCTTCCCGGGCCGCCTCACCGAGGACGGCCGTTATGAGCATCGACTCTCCCCTTTGGGCGGCGCAGACGAAGCAGTGCCGCGCCGCCTTTGTGTATCCCGTCTTGCCGCCCACCACGTCGTCATCCGTCCAGAGGAGGTTGTTGGTGTTCTTGACGAAGAGCCCCCTGCCTCCCTGGGTATAGACTTTTTTGGTCCGCGTGCTGACGATCTCCCTGATGAGCGGGTACGTGAGCGCCTCCTTCATGACCTTTGTGAGATCGAAGGCCGTTATATGCTGCCCCGGACCGGGAAGTCCCGAGGCATTGATGAACCGGGTGTTGTGGGCGCCGATGCGCTGGACCTTTTCGTTCATCAGCGTTGCAAAGGCGTCCTCCGATCCGGCAACGGCTTCAGCGAGGACCACTGTCGCCCCGTTGACGGACCTCATGAGTGCGAGATGAAGGAGGTTCCTGACGCTGATGCGCTCGTTCTGCCTGAGATGAGGCGCAACGGACGGCACGTCGGCGGCATTGGCGCTGACGGTGACGACGGAATCGGGATGGATCCTGTCGAGAACGACCATTGCCGTGACGAGTTTTGTCGTACTCGCGGGGGGCAGCTTGAGGTGAGGGTTCTTCGCGTAGAGTATCCGTTCGGAGCCCGCGTCGATAACAACGGCGGCGGCCGCCGAAATCTCCTCGGCCGGCGCGGCGGCGGGCAATGACAGCGCTGGCATGACGAGGAGGATGAGGGTGAGCGCAAGGATGGGCCATTTGCCGTCCTTAAAGAGGAATCTCCCGTGCCTGTTCCGGATATGCTTCATCGTTTCACCTCAATTTTAATGTTGCAAGACTGAATAAGGCAAGGATAATACCGACGATCCAGAACCGCAGGACGACCTTGGGCTCCGGCCAGCCTTTGAGCTCGAAGTGGTGGTGGATCGGCGCCATCTTGAAGATCCTCCGGCCTGTCAGCCTGTAGGAGGCGACCTGCATGACGACGGAAACGGTCTCGATGACGAAGATGCCGCCGACTATGGCGAGGACGATCTCGTGCTTCGTGATCACCGCGAGTGTCCCGAGGGCGCCCCCGATCCCGAGGGATCCCACATCGCCCATGAAGATCTCGGCCGGATGGGCGTTATACCAGAGGAACCCGAGGGACGCGCCGAATAGGGCGCCGCAGAAGACCGTCAGCTCCCCGATCCCCGGCAGGTACAGCACCTGAAGGTAGCGGGCGAACTGCGCGTGTCCCGACAGGTACACGAGGGCCCCGTTGGCGAGGGTGGCGATGGCGACGAGACCGATGGCGAGGCCGTCGATCCCATCGGTGAGATTGACGGCATTCGATGACCCCACCATGACGAACATCGAAAAAGGCACGTAGAGCATGCCGAAGTCGAAGAGCCACTTCTTGAAAAACGGCACACTCAGAACCGTTGTGTACGGGTCGTGGGGGTTCGCATACAGAAATGTGCCTATGGCGAGGGCAAGGGCCACCTGTCCTCCGAATTTGTAACGTCCTTTCAATCCTTTCGGGTTTTTCTTGATCATCTTGAGGTAGTCGTCGACAAAGCCGATGGCGCCGAACCCGAGGAGGGCCGTCATGACGACGCAGATGTAAACATTCCGGAAATCCCCCCACATCGCCATCGACACAACGATCGATGCGAGAATGATGATGCCGCCCATGGTCGGAGTGCCCGACTTGGCATGGTGGGTGCTGGGGCCGTCATCCCTGATCTGCTGGATCATGCTGATCTGCTTGAGCCACCTGATCAGGGGAGGGGCGATGATGAACGTGACGATCAGCGCCGTAAAGGAGGCAAGGGCCGACCGGAACGTGATGTACCGGAAGACGTTGAACGGAGAGTAGTATTCATGCAAACCGTAGAGCGCCTCGTAGAGCATGGCGTTAGTCCCCGACCCCGAGTTCGGTCAGCACCCGTTCCATCCGCATACCCCGCGATCCCTTGATGAAGACGATGTCTCCGCTTCCGGCGCATTTCCTGAGCTCCGACGCCGCCTCCTCGGGGCTCGCCAATGCGACCGCCTTTCCGCTGTATCCCGACACGGCCGCCTGCATACGGGCGCCCACACCGATGAAGAGGTCCAGGGGAAGCCCCGACAACCACTCCCCCAGCCGCCGGTGCTCGGACTCGCTCTGCTCTCCCAGCTCGAACATGTCTCCCAGGACCGCATAGGCATGGCGGTAGGGGCGGGAACGGTGCTGATCTCCCGCAGAGATGAACCGGGCGAATTCGGCAAGGGACGACCTCATGGAGGAAGGGTTTGCGTTGTAGACATCGCTGATGAATGTCACACTGCCCTGCCTCTTAATGACGAAACGCATGTTCACTCCCCTGAAGGACCCGATGCCCTCCCTGATCTGATCGGCCGCACTGCCCAGTGAACGGGCCGTCGCGGCAGCAGCGAGACAGTTGAGCACATTAAACTGTCCCGGCAGGGGGGAGCATATATCGACCGTACCACCGTCGAAACAGAGCGTGAAGGCCGACCCTTCCAGCGATATGGAGAGGTTCCTTGCCGTCACAGCCGCATCAGCACTTTCAACGCCGTAGGTGACAAGTTCTCCACTGTAGGATGCCCTGACGCCTTCCATGAGGAATGCGTCATCGGCATTCACGATCAGGCGCTTCACATAGGGCAGGATCTCGAGTTCGGCCCGCCTCACCCCTTCGATGCTGCCGAAGCCCTCAAGGTGTTCATACCCGATATTTGTGATCACCGCCGTGTCGGGCGATGCGATCCTGCACAGCTCATCCACGTCGCCCGGTCTGTTCGTGCCCATTTCGAGGACCATCGCGCCCGTGTTCTCTTCAAGTCCGGTCATGCAGAGGGGCATGCCGATGGCGTTGTTCAGGTTTCCCGATGTCTTCAGGACTTTCATCCCACTGCCGAGAATCGAGGCGATGAGCTCCTTCGTCGTCGTTTTGCCGTTGCTCCCGATGACACCGATGACAGGCCCCCGGCATTTCGTCCGCGCCGAACGGGCCATATCATGAAGGGCCTTCAGCGTGTCGGCGACGAGCAGGACCGTCTTTCCCTGCCATCTTCCGCGACCGCCGTCATCAACGAAGGCATCGGGCCCCGGCAGACGGCTCACGATGGCCCCGCCGCCGGTCTTCAAGGCCTGTGCGAAGAATTCGTGTCCGTCGAAGCGCTCGCCTTTCAGCGCGAGAAAGAGCTCGCCGGGACGGATCGTCCGGGAATCGATGGACAGGGCTGTAAAGGTCTCCTCCCCGCGGGAGATGATCTGTGCGCCCGTCGCGTCTATGATCTCTTCAAACTGCAGCATTCCCCTGTCCTGTCCTGTCTCCCGGCGGGCTCTTGCGCCCGCCTCTTCGCTTCACAGCCGCTTGTATGGCTTCCCTGTCGCTGAAGTGCGTCCGTACCCCCCTGACTTCCTGGTAGTCCTCGTGCCCTTTGCCGGCGACGAGCACGATGTCGCCCCTATCCGCCATCACAACGGCAAGAGCAATCGCCGTTTCCCGGTCCGGTATCACCACATGTCGGTCACCTTGCATGCCCTGTTCAATGTCGGCGATGATCGCGCCGGGGTCCTCGAATCTCGGGTTGTCGGACGTGACGATGACGAAGTCGCTCAGTTCCGCGGCGATTTTCCCCATGACCGGCCTTTTGCCCCGGTCCCTGTCTCCTCCGCACCCGAAAACGGTAATGATCCGTCCGGGCTCTTTCCGGCGGACCGGGCTGTGACCGTCCCCGTTTTCAAGGAGTTGACGGGCCGTTGTGATGAGGCGTTCGAGGGCATCGCCCGTGTGCGCATAATCGACGACAGCCAGGAACTCCTGTCCCGCATCGACCTTCTCGAACCTGCCGTCTACGGCCCCAGCCGATGATATCCCGTCGCGGACAACCTCGGGAGGTATGCCGAGACAATATGAGGCGGCGATGGCGGCAAGCATGTTGTAGACGTTCGTCCTGCCGACGAGCGACGAGGCGACGGTCCATGGCCCCTTGACGCCGCTGCCGGGAGCGTCTCCCGGCGCACTCAGGCCGGCCGGGACGCATCTTCCTTCCCGGTCCCTGACGTCTATCCTGAAGGAGGTCCCGCTGACGCCCGTCTTCATCTCCGAGGCGGTCAGTCCTGCCTCCTTGCTTGTAATCCCATAGGTCAGGACGGAGACGTCCCTTCTCACATCCCTCAGCTTCGCCGCCAGGCGTCGTCCGTACGGATCGTCCACGTTGACAACAGCGCACCCTCCCTCATCGAGCAGTTCCGTGAAAAGCCTTTCTTTGGCGGTGAAATACTCTTCCATCGTCCCATGAAAGTCCAGGTGGTCCCTTGTCAGGTTCGTAAAGACCGCTGCGGAGAACCTTGTGCAGTCGGCCCTCCGCTGGGCGAGGCCGTGTGAGGACACCTCGGCGACGACGTGCGAGCACCCCGCATCTGCCATGCTCCTTAAGAGTCTCTGGAAATCGGAGGCTTCGGGCGTCGTGTGAGGGGCATCGAAGGCCTCCCGGCCGATCAGGTACCGGATCGTGCCGATCAGCCCGGCCTTCTTCCCCCACCTCTCGATGACGGATTTCAGGAGATAGGACGTCGTCGTCTTTCCGTTTGTGCCCGTAATCCCCGCAACCGTCAGTGCGTCAGACGGCCTCCCGTAAAAAAGACTCGAAAAGGACGCGAGGGCTTCACGCGTGTCCGGCGCCTCGATCCATGTCACGCCGGCAGCCGATGACATGATGTCCGCAAGGTCCCCTGCCCCTTTTTCAAAGGCAATCGCCGCGGCCCCCCTGCCGACGGCGTCGCCGATGTAGGCGTGACCGTCGCTCCTCTCACCCCGTATGGCCACGAAGAGGTCCCCGCGGCGCACTTGCCTCGAGTCATAGGTGACGCTGCTGACCGTCCCGTCACCGTCGCCTCTGACAAGACGGGCGCTTCCGATGATGTCCCTGATCTTCACTGAGCCGCTGTGTGACACGGCAGGACGGGGCGCCTCAAGGTGTCATTGAATGGGACGATGACAGGTCTAATCGGTTCTCCTCGATTGCATTTTCCGCGCATAGCACAATCCCCTGAAGCGGCGGCCCGGTGATCGGAGCGCTTATTTTGAAGAGACCAGGTGGAGACCCTTTTCCTGGGAATCGTCCCTCGGAATCCTCAGGTATGAGAGCGCTTCATTCGCGATGTCCCTGAAGACAGGCGCTGCAACGACACCGCCGTAAATCTGTCCCCTCGGCTCATTGATGACGATGATCATCGCGATCCGGGGGTCTCCGGCGGGTACGAAACCGACGAAAGAGCTGATAAAGCGGTCCCTCGAATAACGTTTCGTCACGGGGTCCATTTTCTGCGCCGTGCCCGTCTTGCCCGCCACCTCGTTTCCGTTGACGGCGGCCTGCGTCGCCGTGCCCCCGTCTATGGTCACGGTCTTAAGAATGTCCTTGAATATGTTCGCATTTTTTTCTGAGATGACCCTCATCGACTCGGGCGCAGCTTCGTAGAGGAGCTTTCCGTCAGGGGAGAAGACCTCTGCCACCACATGGGGTTTGACGAGGAAGCCGCCGTTGGCAATCACGGAATAGGCGCGCAGCACCTGGAGGGGTGTCACGGCGATCTCCTGGCCGATCGAGATGGCGCCGATGGACATGCCCGACCATTTTTCGGGTGTTCGCACCCAGCCGCTGACTTCGCCCATCAGGTCGATGCCCGTCTTCTCTCCGAAACCGTACTTCTTGATGTATTCATACACCTTCTCCTTGCCCAGGAGCAGGCCTATCTTGATCGAACCGACGTTCGACGATTTCTGGATGACCTCCTTGAAGGTCAGTACGCCGTGCCTGTGGGCGTCTTTGATCTTCCTGCCGCCCACCTCGACGTTTCCGGCGCTGCAATCGAACTTCATATCCGGTTTGACGACGCGCTCCTCCAGCGCCGCCGTGCCGACGATTATTTTAAAGGTTGATCCCGGCTCATAGCAATCCGTGATCCCCCGGTTCCTCCGCTGCGCCGCCTTGACGCTGCCGGGCTCATTGGCGTCGTAGGTGGGCCTGCTCGCCATCGCCAGGATCTCGCCGGAGTAGGGGTCCATCATGATGGCCGTGGCGGAATCGGCCTTCCAATGTTCGACGGCGGCATCGAGTTTCTTTTCGAGGATGAACTGCAGCCCCTCGTCGATGGTCAGAACGACGTTGTTGCCGCGGATCTCCTTTCTCGTGCCTTCGGACAGCTCGTTGCCCTTCGCGTCCCGCCCGACGTACGTCTCTTCGGCCTTGGCGTTCAGATAGCGGTCGTACTGCCTCTCCACTCCCTCCAGTCCCGCGCCGTCGATGTTGACGTGGCCGATGATGTGGGAGGCGAGGTTGCCCTTGGGATAAAACCGTTTCGCATCGGGGCTGAGATAAATCCCCCTGAGGTGCATGTTTTTGATCGTCTCCGTCGATTCGCGGCTCACTTTCCGTTCAACCCAGTTGAAATGCTTGCCCTTGGAAAGCTTCGCCAGGATGAGAGAAGGCTTCTCGTTCAGCTCCCGGGCAAGGACCCGGGCAAGCTTCTCCCTGTCCTTTTCCCCGATCTCGGCGGGATTGCAGAAGATCGACTCGGCCTCCAGGTTGATCGCAAGCTCCCTGCCCCTGCGGTCATAGATGAGGCCGCGCCGCACAGGGATGGTCTCCTTCTTGAGCTGCTGTCCCCTCGCCTTTGCGAGAAAGGTCTCGTGGCTGAGCAGCATGATGTCGACGAGCCTGACGGAGACGGCGGCGAAGCAGAACAGGACGAAGCCGACGACGATATATGCTCGTCTGTCCATCGTCAGTCACGCTTGGGCACAGACGCCACGACGTTCGGGGCAGACTTCCTCGAAGCGAGGTACGACGCCCTGTAGATGTCGGCATCCTTTGTCTTCTGCACGTAGACGACCTTCGTGCGGTCCGGGAAGGAAAAGCCCGACGTTGCCGTCGTCTTCTCGACGCGGTTCACCGACAGCAGTTTTGCAGACTTTGCGGCAAGGAGCTTCCGCTCTGTCATAAGGTCCTGCTTCTTTTTTTCGAGCTTGTTGATGCTGTATTCGAGGGTCACAATGCCCGATTTAAGCGAAACGGTTGCGAAGAAGGCGCCCACAAGGAGAACACAACACAGCATCTTCAGCAGCCGGATACGTCCGTTCTTTTTCTTTTTCTGTTTCATATCCGCTCTGCTCCCCTCAGTTTTGCGCTCCGTGACGAAGGGTTCATACGCGTCTCCCGGAGTGTGGGCTTAACCGTTTTCTTTGTCAGTATCCGGACCGTCCCGTCTCTTTCCTGCGCCCGCATGAACCGTTTCACGATCCTGTCTTCGAGGGAGTGGTACGAGATGACGCAGAGCCTGCCGCCGGGCTTCAGGACCGCCACCGATGCATCAAGGCCTCGGCGGAGTTCCCCAAGTTCGTCGTTCACCTCGATCCTGAGCGCCTGGAAGGTCTTCGTCGCCGGGTGTATCCTTCCTCTCCTCGGAACGGCCCTTGCGACGATGTCCGCCAGGTCCGAGCAGGTGTCGATCGGCCCTTTCCGTCGACCGTTGACAATGGCCCCGGCGATCCTGCGGGCCTGATGCTCCTCTCCGTATTCCACAAGGATCCTCTCGATGTCGGATTCGGCAGCGGTATTGACCACATCCCAGGCCGTGACGGGTCCCGATGTATCCATGCGCATGTCCAGCCTTTCATGGGAAGCAAAGCTGAAACCCCTCGTTCTGTCTCTCATCTGGAGCATGGAAACGCCGAGATCGAGGAGGACTCCATCCACCGCCCCGATAGAATATTCCTGAAGGATGTTGCGGACCATCGAAAATGTGCCTTTCCTGAGAATGACCCGTCCGTTTCCCAGCCTTACCCCCGCATACCGAAGGGCTTCCTCGTCCCTGTCTATCCCGACCAGCCTTCCCCCGGCGCCGAGCCGTGACACGATTTCCGCCGCGTGGCCTCCCAGGCCGACCGTACCATCCACATAGATCCCCCCCTCCCTGACCGAGAGGAGAGACATCGCTTCTTCCAGGAGCACCGGGACATGAACCGCTTCCGGCATCTCCGCGGGTTTCATCGTATTGATCAGAGACCGAGCTGAGCGAGACCGGCCTCTATTGCCTTGGTGTCGACTTTGCTCGGATCCATGGCGGACTCCCACAGGGATTTGTCCCAAACCTCGATTCTGTTGACGAGTCCGAGGACAACGATTTCGCTCTTTATTTCAGCGTCCTCCCTGAGAGACGCCGGTATAAGCACCCTGCCCTGCCTGTCGATCTCACACTCAACGGCAGACGCGACGACGCGTCTCATGAAAAACTTGATGGTGGGTTCGTTCGGCGCTTTTTTCTTCACTTCTTCAAGGAGTAAACGCCATTCCTCGACGGGAAAGATCTGTATGCACTTGTCGACGGCGGCGATTGTGATATATAGTGTAGGTGAGTTGTAGGTGCGGACTATGACATCGCGGAGGGCTGCAGGTATCATGACCCGTCCTTTGGGATCGAGGGTGAAATAGTACTTGCCGGTCAAGAAGGCCAAGATTCCCTCCACAATTTACCAATCTCTACCACTTCATACCACAATGATAGGGATTTTAAGGGGGCATTGTCAAGCAAAAAATGCTTCTGAATCCACTTTTTTTCAGCTATTTATCGATCACCACATGATGTGGTGCCGGCCCTCTGATTTCCACAAGATATAGGGGAAAACAGCGGCGTGTTCACCGATGACCCTCATCGTCGCATAGGCCGACCCAAACGGCGGGGTAAAGGCGCCGAAAAGTCTTGGTGCTAAGACACCTTATCAATCGACATTAAAGTGCAATACACTCCCGGGAAAGGCGGGGCTGGGGTGTATGCGCCGAAAACCTTGATGCGGCGACCCCTGTATCGTGACAGAAGACGAGGCATACGCCGATGTCAGGAGAATTGGACATCTTTTCCGACACTGACACTCACACTGACACTGTTTTCAGAGTGCTTCGCCCCGCCGTTTCATGCAACAGAAAGGCAGACAGACCACCGTTTAAGGGGAATGAGCAACCACGAAAAGATGTAATCGATGAGAACCGACGCTGAAATAATCAATATCGCATTAGCAGGACGTTGAGGCGCTTTGCCCCGCCTTTTTATGGAAATACATGATGAACTGAACCGTCTCAGGGAGGGGCATCTCTTCAGGTCCATCCGGGACAGGGAACCCTGTCAGAATGGGGCGGGACTCGCCAGGATCGTCATCGGAGGCACGACGTACATCAATTTTTCCTCCAATGATTACCTCGGTCTTGGCGCGTCTCCTGCAGTCTGCAACAGCGCAAAAAAAGCCATCGATCTTTTCGGGTTCGGCAGCGGCGCATCGAGGCTCCTGTCAGGCGGGACGTCGCTGCACCGGGATCTGGAAGGATTGATTGCCCGGCTCAAGGGGACGAAAAGCGCCGTCGTCATGAACTCGGGCTACACGGCGAACCTCGCCGTCATTCCGGCCTTCGCAAGGGAAGGCGATGTGATTTTCAGCGATGAATTGAACCATGCGAGCATCGTCGACGGCTGCAGGCTCTCCCGGGCGCGGACCCTCATTTACCGTCATCGCGATGCCGCGCACCTTGCGGAATTGCTGGAGAGGGAGAAAAGTGGGAGAAAAATCGTCGTTACCGACACCGTCTTCAGCATGGACGGCGACATCGCCCCCCTGGCGGACCTCCATGGTCTGTGCCGGGACCACGGCGCGGTCCTTTATATTGACGACGCGCACGGCACGGGCGTTCTCGGAAAAGGCCGGGGAGGCCTTGCCCACTGCGGTCTCGCGCCCGATGACGGAGTGATCCAGATGGGCACCTGTTCAAAAGCCCTTGGATCATGCGGCGCCTTCGTCGCCGCGACGGCCGATATTGTCGACTGGCTGATCAATACGGCCCGGGGGCTTATCTTCTCCACCGCCCTGCCGGCCTGTGCAGCGGCGGCATCCATCGCGGCTCTTCAGGTCATGCAGGGCGACGGCTCATATGTCGACCGGTTGTGGCGCAACAGGGAAAGGCTCTACCAGGGCATCCGGGCTCTCGGTATCGACACGGGCAGGAGCGAGACGCCTATCATCCCTCTCATCGTGGGAGATCTCGACAGGACAATGAGGCTTTCAGAGCATCTGCGGCATCATCGCCAGTACGCGCCGGTCATCCGGCCTCCCACCGTCAGAGATCCCAGGATCCGGGTGACCGTCACAGCCGCGCACACCGACGAGGACATCGACACATTCCTCCACATTCTCTCAATAGGCCTCTGAGCGCTACTGCACTTCGAGGAAGGCGCACTTGAGATAGGCCGTCTCCGGGACGGAGAGCAGTATGGGATGGTCCCTGGACTGGTGGCGGTACTCCAGGAGCCTGACACGCCTGCCGGCAAGGCGTGAGGCCCTGTGGAGCATGTCGAGAAAAACCGCCCTGTCGACGTGATGAGAACACGACGATGTGGCAAGAAATCCGCCGGGCCTGACGATCTTCAATGCCCGCGAGTTGATGTCCAGATACCCCCTGAGGGCCTCCCTGAGATTGGCGGCGCTCTTCGCAAAGGCCGGGGGATCGAGAACGACGACATCGTACTCATCTCCCTTTGCCTCGCCGAGATAATGAAAAACGTCGTCCTTTCTGAATGCGATGCGCGAATCGAGGCCGTTCAGCCGTGCGTTTCTCTGCGCCTGTGATAAAGCGGCCTCCGACTCGTCGATCCCGGTCATGACGACGCCCCTCTGCGCGAGGTGGAGCGCCCAGGTCCCGGAATAGCAGAAGAGGTCGAGGCCCTTTCCGCCCCTTACATAACGGCTCAGGGCGATCCTGTTTTCCCTCTGGTCGAGGAAGAAGCCCGTCTTCTGCCCTGACAGGGGATCGACCTCTATCGTGAGAGATCCTTCAGTCACCCGGGGAAGGGGTTCGGGATTGCCCGCCAGGACCTTCGTCTCCAGGGGAAGCCCTTCGAGGGTCCTGCTTCTGGATGTATTCCTGAGGACCATGCAGCGGGGCCTGAACATGTCATCGAGGACCCCGGCAATCGTCTCCCCGAGCCTCTCGATGCCGAGGGTCAGGAACTGTGCGACGAGGACGTCGTCGAACTTGTCGACGATGAGCCCCGGCAGGTAATCCCCCTCGCTGAACAGCACCCGGAAGGACCGCTGGTCCTCCAGGAAACTCTGCCGGTACCGGAGCGCATCGCCGATGCGGTCCCTGAAGAATGATGCATCGATCGTCTCTTTCCGCCTCGTCAGCAGCCTGACGGCGATGAGGGACCGGGGATTGATATAGCCGATGCCGAGGAAAGCCGTCCTGTCATGGACTTCGACGAGCGACCCCGGCTCGAAGCGCCTGGGGCTTTCCGTCAGTTCATTTGAAAAGACCCAGAGGTGTCCGTCGAGTATCCTTTTTGAGCGTTTCAGAAATACTTTTTCCACGAGGCTATTATACCGCACCTTTTCACAAACCCGTACGGGGTCGCCTGCCACTGCCCTCTCACTGACACTCCCACTGTGACTCACACTTTTTTCTATTGCTTCTGCTCCCTTATTTCTGGTATAAAAATATATAGAAATTAGGTGAGCCTACCCTGTTTGTGATTAGGGCGGAAATGTTGATCCCTCAAATTAGATTTTTGGGAGCTGATGTTTGGTACGCGGTGTGCAGGTCTTCCATAGAGAAGAAAGCCTAAGGTACCTTCTGGGCACCCACCTGTCGACACAGGGATCTGATTACTGCCTACACGGCAGGGTGGGCCTGACGACCGGATAGATGCAATACGCGCATAGAATAGAAGAGCAGAGGACGCTGGAGATGAAAAGGGGAATAGAAGGACTGAGGGTTGTCAATGGACCGCCCCGTTTTTCTTCTGTCGTCGTCTGTGACATTCCGATCGCTGTCCACATCCAATCGCAAAGGCCCATGTGATTCGTTCGTAAGCCTTTGACTGTATTGTCCTATTCGCCGTCGTCACGAGTGTAATCCCGTAACCGGCCTTCCCGACGGGCATCGCCGCCGGTTACGCCACGCGTTCCACAGTGAGGAGGGGTTCCCCCATGGAGAGTACAGTCATTCTTATTCTGATTGTCCTCGTCGCCATCTGTGTTGCAGCTTTCGCCTACCTGATCATGCAGAGAAATCTCTTGAAGACCCAGCGGGAGACCCTCGAGCGCGAGCGGGTCCAGCTCATTGAAGAGGCGAAAAGAGAAGCCGAAGCGACACGGAAAGAAGCTGCGTTGGCTGCGAAGGACCTTGCATACCAGACGAAGGCCGAAGCGGAGCGGGAGATCAGGGAAAAAACGAG
This sequence comes from uncultured Nitrospiraceae bacterium, assembly GCA_963705105.1. Lineage (GTDB taxonomy): Bacteria > Nitrospirota > Thermodesulfovibrionia > Thermodesulfovibrionales > Dissulfurispiraceae > CAVPIW01. The sequence goes on from CAVPIW010000005.1 coordinate 284,364, forward strand.
GGAGCTGAATCAGCTCGACCGCAGAATTCGGCAGAAGGAGGAGCAGCTGGAAAAGCGCTTCGACCAGATGGAGCGGAAGGAACAGGAATTTCACCGGAGGGACAAGGAATACCACAGCCGGGAAAAAGGGCTCGTGGACAAGGAAGATTATTACAAGCAGCTCATCGACAGGCAGACGCAGGTGCTCGAAGAACTGTCGGGCATCAGGAAAGAGGATGCGCGGCAGGAACTGTTCCGGAGGATCGAGGAAGAATCGAAATTCGAGGCCATCAGGCTCGCCAAGCAGATCGAGGACGAGGCCCGTGAAAATGCTGAAAAGAAGGCCAAGGAGGTCATCAGCAGCGCCATACAGCGGTATGCGAGCGATTATGTGGCGGACGCAACCGTCTCCGCCGTGAGCCTTCCCAACGACGAAATGAAAGGCCGGATCATCGGCAGGGAGGGTCGGAACATCCGGGCCTTCGAGGCCGCCACGGGCGTTGACCTGATCGTCGACGACACGCCGGAACTCGTCACCCTTTCGGCACACGACCCGGTCAGGAGGGAAGTGGCTCGCATATCTTTGGAGCGGCTCATCTCCGACGGCAGGATCCACCCGACGAGAATCGAGGAGGTCGTCGACAAGACAAAGAAGGAAGTGGACCTCACGATCCGAGAAGAGGGGGAGAAAGCGGTCTTCGACCTCGGGCTCACGGGGATCAATTCGGAGCTTACGAAGACGATCGGCCGGCTCAAGTACCGGTCTTCATACGGTCAGAACGTGCTCCAGCATTCCAAGGAGGTGGCCTACCTCGCCGGCATGATGGCAGGCGAGATGGGGGTGGACATCAAGCTCGCAAAGCGTGCGGGCCTTCTGCATGACATCGGCAAGGCCGTCGATCACGAAATCGAGGGGTCCCACCAGGAGATCGGGGCGATGCTCGGCAAGAGATACGGAGAAAATGAAAAGGTGCTCAACGCGATCCTGGCCCACCACGGCGAGGTCGACCCGGTCTGTGTCGAGTCAGCCCTCGTGGCTGCGGCGGACGCCCTGTCAGCGGCGAGGCCCGGCGTCCGGCGGGAGAGCATCGAGAACTACCTGAAGAGACTTGAAAAGCTCGAAGACCTTGCCATGTCCTTCAGCGGCGTCGACAAATGTTACGCTATCCAGGCGGGCCGTGAGATCAGGCTCATCGTGAAGCCCGAGGAAGTGACCGATGACATGTGCGCCATGGTGTCACGGGATCTGGCGCGGAAAATCGAGACCGACATGACCTATCCGGGACAGATCAAGGTGACGGTCATCCGTGAATCGCGGTATATCGACTATGCCAAGTAGACCCGGTCGCTGAGCCGATGAGGGTCCTTTTTCTCGGCGACATCGTCGGCAAGTCCGGGCGCGACACCGTCCGGGCCCTGCTGCCGAACCTCGTGACCCGGTACAAGACCGACCTGGTCGTCGCGAACGGGGAGAACGCCGCCGGCGGATTCGGCATTACCGAGAAGACCGCCACAGAGTTGTTCTCCCTGGGCATCCAGATCATTACGACGGGCAATCATGTGTGGGACAAGAAGGAGGCGATCCCTTACATCGCCAAGGAAGCACGGCTGCTCAGGCCGATCAATTATCCCACCGACACGCCCGGGTCAGGCAGCATCGTCCTCACCGTTGCCGGCGGTGTCGGTGTCGCCATCGTCAACATCTCGGGCAGGGTCTTCATGAACACCCTCGAGTGCCCCTTCCGGGCGGCAAAGAGGGAGCTGGACCGGATCAGGGACGCGGCGCCGGTGATCATCATCGACTTCCATGCCGAGGCGACGTCCGAGAAGATCGCCTTTGCCCATTACCTGGACGGACAAGCGAGCGCCATCATCGGCACCCACACCCATGTCCAGACGGCCGATGAGAGGATACTGCCCGGAGGGACGGCCTATATCACGGACGTCGGTATGACAGGCCCGTACCACTCCGTCATCGGCATCGAGGTCGGTCAGATCATCGAACGGTTCCTGACCCTCATGCCCCGCAAGTACGACGTTGCCGGGGGCAAGGGCATTCTTTCCGCCGTCGTCGTCGAGATCGACGACAAAAGCGGAAAAGCCAGGGCCATCCAGCGATTGCAGGTAACCCACCCTTAGCCCGGAAACCATCAGGAGGCTATCATGCTGCAGGCAAAACTACACTGGATCAATGGACTCCAGTATGTCGGTGAGTCGGGGTCAGGACACGCCATCGTCCTCGACGCCGATGAGGAAGTGGGAGGCAGGAACACGGGCATGCGGCCCGCCGAGCTGCTTCTCGTCGGCATCGGGAGCTGTTCGGGCATGGATATAGCGTCGATCCTCCAGAAAAAGAGGCAGGATGTGACGGACATCGAGATCAACGTGAAAGGCCAGAAGGCCGAGACCCACCCCAAGAAGTTCACCGATATCGAGGTCGAATTTGTCGTCACAGGGAGGAATCTCTCAGAAGAGGCCGTCCGGAAGGCCGTCGAGGCGTCGATGGAGAAATACTGCTCCGTCAAGGCGACCCTCGAAGGGACGGCAAAGATCAGCTACAGCTCCCGGGTGATCAACGTCTGAGAGGCATTGCGCCTCCGTAGCGGTAATAGGCGGCGCAGCTCCCCTCGGTGCTCACCATGCAGGCGCCGACGGGTTTTTCGGGCCTGCAGGACTTCCCGAAGAGCGGGCATTCCGGCGGTATTTTGATCCCTCTCAGCACGAGGCCGCAGAGACAGCCCTTCGGTTCCCGGGCGGCGGCGACGTCGACGGGAATGACATGAACCGCCTCGCGGGACAGCCAGCGCTCCCTGAGCCGCAGGCCGCTTCCCGGTATCACGCCGATCCCCCTCCACGTGCTGTCTGTCCTTTCGAAATACTTATCCATAAATGCCAGAGCCTTCCTGTTCCCCTCCCTCGTCACGGCGATCCGGTATTGGATTTCAATGTCCGCCTTCCCGTCGGCGATCTGCCCGAGTGCGAGGGCGATGCCCGAGAGGATATCCTCCGCTGAAAACCCCGTGACGACGCCGGGCCGTCCGAATCTCTCAGCGATGAACTCATAGGGCTCCGTGCCGATGATGGTGCTCACGTGACCCGGCAGGAGGAAACCGTCGATCCGGACGTCCCCGCTCTGGAGGAGCGCCTCAAGGGCGGGGGGCACGAGTTTGTGCACAGACAGGAGCAGGAAGTTCTCCACACCCCGGCGCTCCGCCTCGTCGACAGTGGCAGCGACGGAAGGGACCGTCGTCTCGAATCCGGCGGAAAAGAAGACGACCTTTCGTCCTGGTTCCTTCGCTGCCATATCAAGACAATCAAGAGGAGAATAAACGATCCGCACATCGGCGCCTTCCGCCTTGGCCTCCGACAGAGATACCTTCGACCCCGGCACGCGCATCATATCGCCGAAGGTGGCAAGGATGACCCCCTCCGACCGGGCGATGGCAACGGCCCGGTCCACATCGGCGATGGAGGTGACGCAGACGGGGCAGCCCGGACCGCTGAGCAGCCTCAAACCCCCGGGCAAAAGGCTCCTGATGCCGAACCTGAAGATGGCGACGGTATGGGTGCCGCACACCTCCATGAGGTTGACGGGTCTGCCGATGCGCTTGAACAGTTTATTGATGAGGTCGATCATGGGGCGGGCGTGATCCTGCAGAACTTTCTCTTACCCGCCTTGATGATGTATGAACCTGGCCTCAGCCGGTGATCTGGATCGTCTATTCTTGCGTCGTCCACCCGCACGGCGCCCTGCCTGACGAGCCTGATCGCCTCGGCGGTGCTTGCCGTGAGGCCCGAGAGCTTCATGATCTTCGGAAGCCACATCTCCGCTTCTTCCCACTGTATTTCACTCACCGGGATGTCATCAGGAAGCCCCTTCGCTTTGAATATTTCGTTGAACTCCTCCCGGGCATGCCGTGCAGCCTCGTCTCCCCAGTACCGGCCGACGATCTCGATCGCCAGGTCCTCCTTCACCCTCTTGGGGTGAACGCTTCCGACCTTCAGCCCCTCCTGCAGCCCTTTGAACTCGTCGACGCTGATGTGGCTGAGCAGCTCGTAGTATCTGATCATCAGGTCGTCGCTGACGGACATGACTTTGCCGTACATCTCCCGCGGCGACTCATAGATCCCTATATAATTCCCGTAGCTCTTCGACATCTTCTTGACGCCGTCCAGTCCTTCCAGCAGGGGCATCATGACGACGACCTGCGGCTTCTGTCCGAAGTGGGCCTGGAGCTCCCTCCCCATGAGGAGATTGAACCGCTGGTCCGTTCCCCCCAGTTCCACATCCGATTCGAGGACGACCGAGTCGTACCCCTGAAGGAGCGGGTAAATGAATTCATGGATGCCGATGGGGTTCTGGCTCGTGAAGCGCTGCTTGAAATCCTCCCGTTCGAGCATGCGCGCGACCGTCAGAGTCGCCTCGAGCCTGATCAGGTCCGAGGCGGTCATGGCACCGAGCCACTCGCTGTTGAAACGGATGACGGTCTTGCCGGGGTCGAGGATCTTGTACACCTGTTCCTTGTACGTCTCGGCGTTTTTCAGCACGTCCTCCCGGGTTAGCGGCTTCCGGGCCTCGGACCGGCCCGTGGGATCGCCGATCATGCCGGTGAAGTCGCCGATCAGGAATGTCACCTCGTGGCCCAGTTCCTGGAAGTGGCGCATCTTTTCGAGCAGGACGGTGTGGCCGAGGTGAATGTCAGGCGCCGTCGGATCGAAGCCCGCCTTGATCTTCAGGGGCCTGTCCTCCCGGTAGGACGCCTCGAGCTTTTCGACAAGCTCTTTTTCGACGATGATCTCGACGACGCCGCGCCTGATGACTTCCAGTTGTTTTTCCGGTTTGAGCATGACAGTTATATTAAAATCTGCCGGTCCCGGAGGTCAAATAGCGGCAGGTTAACCCGGTCCCGCCCCTGCATGGAATCAGTTCCCCCATTGCCTGACCATATGCCATCAACATCACCAATTTGACGATCCCGCAGGAAGCCCGACACGGCAGTCGTCCGTTATTTCCGTGCGAGCGGGAATTCTCCACTTTCGGGTGATGTCGTATAGTGTGAATACCCGCCCCAGAGAGGGATATTTCCGAATTCATCATTTATATCTTGACAGATCTTTTAATACATGGTATACGGAAAGCAGGAGAAAAGACGGTATCAGAATGTATTCACCGTTTCATGCCTATGCAGGGAGGGAACATAATGGAAGCCGGGAAAAGAATGAAGAGGTGGACGGCTTTAACGTATCTGGCGGGAGGTCTTTTTCTTTGCGCGTTTGTTGTCTTACCGGTTGCGCAGGCCGAGGCAGCCGACTTCATCATAACAGATTCAACGCCGGAGATCATTTTTGACGATTCGGACAACGGCGATGATTGGCGTATTTTCACCAACCACAACGTCGACGGATTCGGACTCGGGAGCGTGTGGCGTCTGTTCAAAGGGGGAGGCACAGCAGTGATCGACATACGGGGAGACGAGGCAACGTATTCAACGAATCTGGCGGGCTCTCTTCTGATTGACTCAGCCGGGAACCTGCATTTTGCCGACGACGGCATGATCTTTGACCGTTTCAATGCCCGTATGGGCATCGGTCTTACAACACCCGGCTATACCCTGGACGCCATAGGGAACCGCATCCGCCTCAGAAACAGCACTGCTGCGGGGGCGAAGTCGATACAGATGAGGACAGACGGAACGTGGATTGACCTTCAGGCCGCCAACTCCGATCTTCTCATCAGCACGACGGGTGCCCACAATATCTACCTGAGTTCAAACAGAGTGGGCGTCGGGACATCAAGTCCCTTCTATAAATTCTCCGTCAGCGGAGGAAACTCCGACCGCTCGACCCTTCACTTCACCAACACCGGGACCGACGTGGGGGGTTGGCTGACATCCGTGGCGGACAACAACTTCTTCGTCTCCTCCGGCGCCATGTGGAACGGCGCCGGATGGGTCCAGAAGTCACCGGACAACCTGGCCGTCATGGCGGGATCGGGACCGTCCGGCTACCGGGTTATGACGCGGTCCGGCTGTGCCGTCGGCACTGCCTGCTCCATCCCCATTACCCGCATGCTGATCGACTATGCGGGCAATGTCGGCTTCGGCATCGTTCCCGTTCATCCCCTGGACATGGCAAGCGGCGCACATGTGACGGCGGGAGGGATCTGGATGAACGCATCCAGCAGGAAGTACAAGGAGCACATCGAGGAACTCGCTATCGAGGATGCCCTCAAAACGCTCCGGAACCTGAACCCTGTGACGTTCTCGTACAAGGCGGACCCGGCGGAGAAGCACGTCGGCTTCGTCGCCGAGGACGTCCCTGACCTTGTGGCGACAAAGGACCGCAATGGCCTGAGCCCCTTGGACATCGTCGCCGTCATGACGAAGGTGGTGCAGGAGCAGCAGAGCGTCATCGAGAAACAACGGAGTGACATGGCAAAACAGCAGAGGATCATCGAAGACCTCGTGGCGCAGATGGCTGAACTCAGGAGATTGGTTCTCCCGGGAGAGCCCGTTGAAGGTGTAAAAGCAAAATAGGGATCAGCATCTGACGGACGAACTGTCCTGCGGCAGCGCGGAAAGCGCATTGGAAACATTCGGGATGACGGTGTTCTCATCATTCTTCTGTCACATAACCTTTCCCTTGGAGGAAACATGAAAACCATTGCAGGAAGCAGAGCATCAAAGTTTATGATTTTTTCGGCCGGGGTCCTGGCGGCTCTCTTGTCGCTCCTGCCGGTCATGGCTCAAAGTCAGACCATCGCCCAATCGCCGCGCCTTTCGGCAAACGCCGCAGGCGGAGGCCTGGAGATCGTTGCCGACCTCACCGGGGCAGAAGTGATCAGCATCGATATCGCGGGCCCCGGGATCGGCGTCCTCCATACGGAATCGAAAGAGAGCCCCGTGTTTCTATCCACCTCGGAACTTACCGATGCCTCGTACCGGTTCGAGGTGCAGCTTGTGGACGCAGAAACCGGGAAGATCGTTGAACGTCTGGCAGGGGTGTTTACGGTCAAAGACGGCCAGGTCCTCGTGCCGGTACAGAAGAAAGACAGAAGGGCCGGGAGCCTTTTGTCCGCACTTGCAGAAGTCATGAAGAACTTTGCCAAATCGGTCTGCAGCTTCTTCGTTTCCGGGGCTGAGGCTGCTGACCTGACCGTGTCCGACGCAGGCTCGGCAGACCTGTTCATCCACGTAACCAATGTCGGCGCGACGGCTCAGTGGGATATTGACGCAGTCGGCTGCAACCTGGGGGGCTTCGGGACGTGTTTTGACATCTGGAGTTACGGAGTCGCGGGATATGCCCTGCGACTCGCTGACTCGCCAAACGTCCTCCGCAGCTTCCTTGTCGACGGCGCCGGCGACATTCATTTCGCCAATGACGGCATGGTCTTTGACCGTTCCCTCAAGCGCCTGGGCATCGGGCTCACAACACCCGGCTATACCCTGGACGCCGTCGGCGACCGGGTGAGGCTGAGAAACAACACGACTGGAACGGCCCAGACCATCATGCTGAGGACCGACGGTCTTGCGACCGACCTTGAGGCTCTGAACGCCGACCTCTGGATCCGGGCCGACCTGCCTGCGCCCGCCCACAACATCTACATGCTGTCCAACAGGGTGGGTGTGGGAACGACCGCTCCAGTGTACAAGCTGACCGTGAGCGGCGAGGGGTCCGACCGCTCGACCCTTCACTTCACCAACACCGGGACCGACGTGGGGGGTTGGCTGACATCCGTGGCGGACAACAACTTCTTCGTCTCCTCCGGCGCCATGTGGAACGGCGCCGGATGGGTCCAGAAGTCACCGGACAACCTGGCCGTCATGGCGGGATCGGGACCGTCCGGCTACCGGGTTATGACGCGGTCCGGCTGTGCCGTCGGCAATATCTGCGCCGTCGCAACGCGCATGCTGATTGACTATGCGGGCAATGTCGGCTTCGGCATCGTTCCCGTCCATCCCCTGCACATGGCAAGCGGCGCACATGTGACGGCGGGAGGAATCTGGATGAACGCATCGAGCAGGAAGTATAAGGACCACATCGAGGACCTGGCTATTGAAGATGCATTGAAGACGATCAGGAACCTGAACCCTGTGACGTTCTCGTACAAGGCGGACCCATCGGAGAAGCACGTCGGCTTCGTCGCCGAGGACGTGCCCGAACTCGTCGCGACAAAGGACCGCAATGGCCTGAGCCCCATGGACATCGTCGCCGTCATGACAAGGGTGGTGCAGGAGCAGCAGAAGGTCATCGAAAAACAGCAGCAAGCAATGGAAATTCAGCAGAAGATCAACGATGACCTGAGCGCAAGACTTGAGAGGATCGAGCGCGCGATGGATCACTGAGGAGATCATAAAAGCGCCGGTTTTCCTGCAAAGAAGCCAAGGTCGCCGGGAAAGGCGGGATGACGAACCGGGATGCAGCGGCTGTCAGACCCCCGCAGTGTGACGATGGAGGGATTTGCCTGTTCTTTGGGGAAAGAGGGAGTCACATGACGGGCTTTGTATTAACTGACATGAACATGCAGGGAGGAAACGCAATGCAGGTTATGGGAAGAATGAAGGGATGGACTGTTTTGACGTGTCTCGCCGGGGGGCTAATTTTGTGCTTGTCCGTTGTCTCACTTCTGGCGGCGCAAGGCGGCAAAGCCCTCGCTCGGGCGGTGGTCAGGAACGTTGATGTGTCACAGGGCATTGTGCATGAGGCGGGGACATACCTGGCCGAAGCGATGGGGAGTGCAATGGCGTTTCTTGCGCCGGACGCAGAGGCTGTCGACGTGGTTGTCGAAAGCGCCTTACCCACGCTCTTCTTTGATGACACCAACGACGAGGACTGCGCGACCAATCATGATTGGCAGATCACGGCATCGGGAGGCATCAGCAACAATGACGCGAACAATGTCTTCACCATCTCCGGCATGGGGGAATCTGCATTTGGAACTTGCAGTATCGCCGTCCCGATCATAACGATCAACCACACCGGGGCACTCGGGGTAAACAGCCCGGCGAACAGCCTCGTCATTGATTTCAACGGAGACCTCCGTTTCGCCGCCGATGGGATGTTCTTTGACCGTTCTTTATCACACCTGGGAATCGGGATGGTTAGCCCTCAGTATAAGCTCTCCGTGAGCGGCGAGGGGTCCAACCGCTCGACCCTCCACTTCACCAACACCGGGACCGACGTGGGGGGTTGGCTGACATCTGTCGCTGACAACAACTTCTTCGTGTCCTCAGGCGCGATGTGGGACTCGTCTGCGGTGCCCACACCCGGCTGGGTCCAGAAGTCCCCTGATGAAAGAGCCGTCATGGCCGGATCCGGGCCTTCCGGGTACCGCGTGATGACGCGGACGGGCTGCGCAGTCGGTGCTGTCTGCCCGGTCATTACCCGCATGATGATCGACTATACGGGCAATGTCGGCTTCGGCATCGCACCCATCCATCCCCTGGACATGGCAAGCGGCGCACATGTGACGGCTGGGGGAATCTGGATGAACGCATCGAGCAGGAAGTATAAGGACCACATCGAGGACCTGGCTATTGAAGATGCATTGAAGACGATCAGGAACCTGAACCCTGTGACGTTCTCGTACAAGGCGGACCCATCGGAGAAGCACGTCGGCTTCGTCGCCGAGGACGTGCCCGAACTCGTCGCGACAAAGGACCGCAATGGCCTGAGCCCCATGGACATCGTCGCCGTCATGACGAAGGTGGTGCAGGAGCAGCAGAAAATTATCGACGATCTTCGCTCAAGGATCGAGATGCTGGAGCGCGGGACAGTAAAATGACGGGCGCCTCGCCCCGCCTTCTTATGCAACGACGAGGGATTGCTACTGCTGCACGGGGATCAGCACTTCGTTACGCCGGAGGAACCAGGGCATGAAGGGCGGATTGTAGCGCGCAAACACGGGCTCTCCCACTGGGCGCAAACCCTGCCTCTGCACGAACGCCCTGAGGAGGCCCTCCTTTTCCTCATACCGCTTCCTGCCCCACGTCCCGGAGTAGGTGATCGCCGCCACGCGGCGGCCCGGCACTTTTTTCAGCACCACCCTCTGATCGAGCGGCTCCGGCAGCGTCTCCAGGGTATATTCGGAGGGCATCATGAAGGTGATCCTCCAGGCGCCGCCCGTGCTTTCCTGGTTGACCGGCGCCGTCATCGCTATCTTCTGAGAGGCCGCGTCCTGCGACACCGGCGCGGTCATGGCGATGGATTCCTTCTTGCGGTTCTTACCCGATATATACTGGAACAGCCGGCGGAAGCCCTCGTTCCCCACGTCGTCGAAATCCCCCTCGACGATCGTCTCGGCGACGATGTACGGCTCATATTGTCTGATCTCGAAGTCCCCGTCCTTGCTGAGCACGGTGTATTTCGCCTCTTCGTATGCCATACCCTCTCCATGGGTCAGTGTCACAACCAACCCGAAAAGAAGAAAAACACGGACTAAGAACATGAGGCCGCTTCTCATCCGCTCAGGTTACTCCTCATTCTTGCTCCCCCTTTTGAGTTGGGTGCATTTGACGACGTCGAGCTTCATAAAGCGCATGCAGCCGTTGCAGGAGATGCAGTCCGCCTTCTCCTTGCCGTCCCTGAATTTTAACGGCAGGTCAGGCTCCCTGATAAGGGGCCGGGCCAGGGAGACGAAGTCCGCATCGCCGCTGGTCAGGACGTCTTCGGCAACGCTCCGGGAGCGGATGCCTCCGACGAGCATCACCGGGACCGTGAGGTCCTTCTTGAAGAACCGCGCCGATTCCCTGAAATATGCCTCCTGTTCGGTCCTGAGGATGTTGAGCTGCGCCGTCCTGCTTCCCGATTCATACATGCCCCCGCTCACCTCGACAGCCGCGATGCCCATGTCTTCCAGCCTCTTGGCAATCCTCAGACTTTCGTCGCGCGTCAGTCCCCCCTCAACGTAGTCTTCAGCGTTCATCTTGATGAGGATCGGGAAATCGGGCCTCACCTCGGCCCGCATCGCCCTGTAGACCTCTTCGAGAAAGTGGAATCTCCTCTCCTCGTCTCCACCCCAGTAGTCGTCCCTCCTGTTTGTGTGGGGAGAGAGGAACTCATTGACGAGATACCCGTGGGCGCCGTGGATCTGGATGCCGTCGAACCCGGCGTAGAAGGCCCTGCCTGCGGCGGCGCCGAAGGACTCGATGATCTCCCATATCTCCTCGTTCGTCATCGCGGCGGGTGTCACCTTCGTCGAGGGGTCGTGGACCTCCGACGGCGCAAGAGGTTTGCTGCCGCCCAGGAGCGCCGGAAAGCACTGCCGTCCGCCGTGGACAAGCTGGATGACCACCCTGCCGTCGAGGCTGTGGATCGCATCGGTGAGCATCCTCAGCCCGTCGATATAATGATCGTTGTGAATGCACATCATCTGCGGAGCGGACCGCCCCGACACGTGGATGAGGGCATTTCCGGTAATGATGAGACCTGAACCGCCAAGGGTGAGTTCACGGTAAAAATCGATGAGGGCATCGGTGACGAAACCGTCCACATCGGCCCTCTTTTCATACGTCGCCGAGCGGACGATCCGGTTCCTCAGGGTGACACCCCCGAAGGTGCACTGGTGAAAGAGCATGCCTCCTCCTATTCCCTGCTCCGAGACAGGGAGACGGCGAATTTGACCGCCTCGATCATGCTCGAGGGATTCGCGATGCCTTTCCAGGCCCTGTCATAGGCGGAGCCGTGGTCAGGTGAGGTCCTGATGACGGGCAGGCCGATGGTGACATTCACGCCCGTGTCGAAGGCGATCATCTTCAGGGGCACAAGACCCTGATCATGATACATGCTGACGATGACGTCGAATTCCCCCTGGTAGGCCCGGTGAAAGAGCGTGTCGGCAGGATATGGACCAGAGACGGGAATGCCCCTGCCCCAGGCTTCCTGCACCGCCGGGGCGATTTCGTCGATCTCCTCACTGCCGAAGAGCCCCGACTCGCCGGCATGGGGGTTCAGTCCCGCCACGGCGATCTGCGGATTGCCGATCCCCATCATGCGGCAGGCCTGTTCAGCGAGGACGATCGTTTTAAACACATTCTCCCGGGTGATAAGACCGGGCACATCCCTGAGCGGACGGTGGATCGTGACGAGGATCACCCGGAGCGGTCCGCCGCAGAGCATCATGGCATAATCGGCCGTCGCCGTCAGCTCGGCAAGCAGTTCCGTATGGCCGGGCCAGGGAAATCCCGCCATTCTGATTGATTCCTTCGTGATCGGCGCGGTGACGACGGCATCGACAATGCGAAGCTGAGCAAGCTCGACGGCCTTCCTGATATAACTGACGCAGGCCCTGCCGTTGGCGGCATCCGTCCTGGACTTCTGAAAATCGCGGCCTTTGATTTCGCCGGTGCCGAGTACGTCGTATGCCCCGAGGTCGATGGATATGTCCAGGGCCTGGGCCGTTTCTTCGAGCACCGGCTTGTCGCCTATGATGAGGGGATTGCAGAGATCCATAACCTCGTCGTTAAGGACCGCTCTGAGGGCCACTTCCGGACCGATGCCGGCAGGGTCTCCGATTGTTATGGCGATTTTCTTGCGTTTCGGCATTTCTCTTCTCCCCCCTTCCCGATTATTACATTGCAGGAGGCGGCGGGAAAAATGCAAGAGACGGTGTCAGTGTGAAGTGCAAGTGATGCCAGAAGGAATTAACCTTATCGTTTCAATGAAAATGGAAGGGTTACCTTTCTGTTGCGTGAAAAAAGGCGGGGCGAAGCGCCTCAAAGCCTTGCTGAAGGCGACACCTTAACCGTCACAAAAGACAGCGTTCTCAAGCCGATGACAGAAAAAAGTGAGCTCTTTTTCTGACACTCACACTGACACTGACACTGTCTTTCAGAGCGCATACACCCCGCCTTTTCGGCGACCCAATTGCAACGATAAGGTTTAAAATTATGCGTCCTGAGGTGGTATAATCTGCAGACAACCACTCACAGGAACATGCATCAACGGAGATGATCGACAATGGATGACCTGCAGAAATTCGTCGCATCGGATGCGCTGGCCGGGCATCTCGGGATCGAGGTGATGGACTACGGTAAGGGCAGTGCGAAGGCCAGGATGAAGGTGAGGGACTTTCATCTCAACAGCGCAGGCACGGTCCACGGCGGCTCTATCTTCGCCCTTGCCGACGCCGTCTTTTCCGTCGCATCAAACTCCCACGGGACCCTTGCGATGGCCATCAACGTATCCATATCCTATTTCAAGGCCGTCAAGAGCGGGACGCTCTTCGCCGAGGGGAAAGAGGTCTCCCTGAACCCGAAACTCGCCACCTATCTCATTCGGGTCGAGGACCAGGAGGGTGCGCTCATCGCGCTCTTTCAGGGAACGGTCTACAGGAAAAGGGACCGGCTGGGAGAAGTGCTCTCTTCCGGAAAATAAGAACGACGGTCGGATGCCCTATGACTGCTGGGCCAGGGAGCGCGCGAGTCCCCTGTCCATCATTTCCAGCCTCCTGATGGTGATCAGGACGACAATAGCCTTTCTGAGCGCCCTGTCATGCCGGGGAATGCGAACAAGACACTGGCAAAGGCCTTCGAGGGAGAGCGTCTTGAGCACCTGGAGCCAGGCGGCATTTCGTACGGGAGGAACGATCCCCCTCAGATACTGGCACACTTTTGTGCCGCAGGGGTCAACGCTCCTGATGACCATGGAGAGCCTGTTGAATTCTCTGCTCTGTTCACCCATCTTGCTCCTGAGCATATTCCTCTGCCTGGAAATATCTCCCCTGTCCGTCAACGCGGCATTTTCCTCTTGCATGACTCCCTCCGTGTCTCCTGAAAGGTTCTTGTTCATTCCTGTCATAGCTTTGCAATAAACGATCATTCAATCTCAGCGATACGTATCGGAAGCGGTGCGTTAGGATCGGTGAGGCCCGTCGTGCATCGGTGACGTCCTCACATAAAGGATAGACGAAAGGGGCGGGTGAAAAATGTGTTTCGCCTCACAGGGCCGGGGCGGCCGCGGTCGGCTGAAAACTGCAGGGGCCTGCCGGGCAGGGCCCGTAAAAAACCGGCGTTGTCTGTCAGTTCCTGCGGCTGGACGGGTGATCCGAAATGTCCTCATCAATCATACGGAACTGGAACCCCTCGGAAATGTCCCCCACAAAAGCAATGAAGTCCGCGCACTGGTATCCTGTCCTGGCACAGCGGGCGACCCTGCGGTTGCTGCAGTGTATGCAGGGCGGGTCCCCGGCTTCCTTCATGGCATGAACCAGTCTGCTGTATTCCGAAAGAACCGACCTTGACATTTTGAGATCCGCTTTCATGGAGACCCTCCTTGCACGTCGTTTAGTGAATATAAAGCAATTATGATGCCAATTTCAACTCCCAGCGTCGCAGCCCCCCGCGGAAAGGGCCTGACTTCCTGAATGACCGACAATGCTACATCTCAGGGGGTCCCGAACATACACTGTCAGAGCCGATTTTTGTCACCTCAGTGACGATTTTTCTCATCCGGGGCCGCTCCTTTCCGAAAATATCCATAATATCCATAATAATTCCTCACCTCTGTCCAAAATATTTTGCAGCCGGACTTTGAAAACGAGGATAGGGTGTGGTTTCTGAAGCAAATCACGGCTGAAACTCGTATCAGGTTATTGTGGACTTACATTTCTTGGAACACTTGTGTATCACAACACGAACACCATTATGATCCCGAAAGGGCAATTATTTCCCGGGCTATGCACAATGTTCCCACCTGTGCCGTTGTGGTAAAATGTCACAGCCTGCAGAAGACGGGAGGGTCCATGTCCGTACCTATCATGCATCTGTACCGCAGCCCCGCGCTCAGCCCATACCAGAAGGAGAATCTCCTCTCCAAAGCGCGTGATGTGGGCATGACGGCCCTTGAAGATATCCTCTCCGAATACTGCTTCAATGTGGAGACCTCTGCCGTGCTCACGGACAGCGAACTCGCCGTCCTCAGGTGGCTTCTTGCGGAAACCTTCGAGCCCTCATTTTTTTCCGCCGAAAGCTTCCTCTCCGCCCCTGCCCCGGCGGGCGTATCGCACAATACCCCTCACCGCATCGTCGAGGTGGGTCCACGGATGAACTTCACGACGGCCTGGTCCACCAATGCCGTTGCCGTCTGCCATGCCTGCGGCATCGGTAAGATAAGGCGCATCGAGCGGTCGCGGCGGTTCGGGCTCCTCTTCTCCCCTGAAGCCCGCACCGCCCTCATCGAGCAGTCCCTGCCGCTCTTCCCCGGTCTCGTTCACGACCGGATGACTGAGTGTCCCTATCCGGCACCCCTCGCCACCTTTGCGACGGGCATGAAACCGGAGAATGTGAGGATCGTCCCCGTCATCGGGGAGGGAAAACCGGCCCTGGAGAGGATCAACAGGGAACTGGGCCTCGGGTTCGACGCCTGGGACATCGACTACTACCACGACCTCTTCGTTCGGGACCTGAAGAGGAACCCCACCGACGTCGAGTGCTTCGACCTCAGCCAGTCGAACAGCGAGCACTCCCGTCATTGGTTTTTCCGGGGCAGGCTGATTATAGACGGCAAGGAAATGCCGCACACGCTGATGCAGGTTGTGAAAGAGCCCTATCTGCGCAACCCCGGCAACAGCATCATTGCTTTCAGCGACAACTCCAGCGCCATCAGGGGATACGAGATCAGGACGATTCTCCCCGGGGACCCCCGCATCCCCTCGCCGTTCCGTCAGAGGCGGCTGAATTACCACATTATTTTCACGGCCGAGACGCACAATTTCCCCTCCGGCGTGGCACCCTTCCCCGGCGCCGAAACGGGAACAGGCGGCAGGATCAGGGACGTCCACGCGACGGGCACGGGAAGCCTCGTCGTTGCCGGCACTGCGGCCTACTGCGTGGGCAACCTGCAGATACCAGGCTATCCCCTTCCCTGGGAAGATCCGTCGTTCCACTACCCCGGCAACCTTGCGCCGCCTCTCCGGATCGAGATCGAGGCAAGCAACGGGGCTTCTGACTACGGGAACAAGTTCGGCGAACCCGTCATCCAGGGATTCACCCGTTCCTTCGGCCTCCGCATCCCCGGAGGCGAGAGGCGTGAGTGGATCAAGCCGATCATGTTCACCGGCGGCGTCGGTCAGATCGACGACAGGCATACCGCAAAAGGCGCTCCCGGGCAGGACATGGTCGTCGTCAAGATCGGCGGGCCGGCCTACCGCATCGGCATGGGCGGCGGCTCGGCATCGAGCATGATACAGGGAGAAAATGTGGAAGAGCTCGATTTCAACGCCGTCCAGCGCGGCGACGCCGAGATGGAGCAGAAGGTCAACAGGGTGATCAGGGCCTGCGTCGAATATGGTGACGCAAACCCCATCCTGAGCATCCACGACCAGGGAGCGGGGGGAAACTGCAATGTCGTCAAGGAGATCATCTACCCCGCCGGCGCAAAAATCAGCATACGCAAGGTCATCCTGGGCGACGAGACTCTCTCGGTCCTCGAAATCTGGGGAGCCGAGTACCAGGAGCAGGATGCCGTTCTCATCAGGCGGGAGAGCGCCGGTCTCTTTGGGGCCCTCTGCGAGCGCGAAAAAGTGCCCTTTGCCGTCATCGGTGACATTACCGGCGACGGGTTCATCACGCTTCATGACGAATCCGACGGATCCACGCCGGTCCACCTCGAACTCGAAAAAGTCCTTGGACATATGCCCGGCAAGACCTTTCACCTCGACCGCAGTCCGGCGGAACTCCGGCCTCTCCGTTTTCCCTGGAACGGCGAGGGGTGGAAGGGGTCGTACGGCGACGCCATCACCGAGGCCCTCGGAAGGGTGCTCAGGCTCGTCTCCGTCGGCTCGAAGCGCTTCCTCGTCAACAAGGTCGACCGCTCCGTCACGGGCCTCATCGCCCGCCAGCAGTGCACCGGTCCGCTTCACCTCACTGTCGCCGACGTGGCGGTCATAGCACAGAGCCACCTCGGACTGACAGGCGCTGCCATTGCGATCGGCGAGCAGCCTGTCAAGGGTCTTGTCGACCCCGCCGCCATGGCGCGGATGAGCGTGGGCGAGGCCCTGACGAACATCGTCTGGGCGAAGATCAGCGACATCGAAGACATCAGGTGCTCCGCCAACTGGATGTGGGCTCCCAAGCTTCCCGGTGAAGGCTCGAAGCTCTACGACGCGGCGGTGGCGATGCGGGACATCATGATCGACCTCGGCATCGCCGTCGACGGAGGAAAGGACAGCCTCTCC
The DNA here is from genome assembly GCA_963705105.1 of uncultured Nitrospiraceae bacterium. Lineage (GTDB taxonomy): Bacteria > Nitrospirota > Thermodesulfovibrionia > Thermodesulfovibrionales > Dissulfurispiraceae > CAVPIW01. Next base: position 301,516 of record CAVPIW010000005.1, read on the forward strand.
ATGGCCGCAAGGGTGACCCGCCCGTCAGGGGAGACCGAAGTGGTGAAGTCTCCCGGGACCCTCGTCATCTCGGCCTACGCGCCCTGCCCCGACGTCACGAAGGTCCTCACGCCCGATCTCAGGAGGCCCGGAAAGAGCAGGCTGCTCCTGATCGACCTCGGCAGGGGAAAAACAAGGCTCGGCGGGTCCGCCCTGGCTCACTGCTACGGTCAGATCGGTGACGAGTCCCCGGATGTGGATGACACAGGGCTCCTCAAGAGCGCCTTCCGGACCGTCCAGCACCTCATCGGGAGGGACCTCATCCTCTGCGGCCATGACAGGAGCGACGGCGGACTCATCACGGCGGTCCTCGAGATGGCCTTTGCCGGCAACTGCGGCGTCGATCTGACGGTGCCCCTCCCGGCCGGGCTGAGCGACCCCATCCCCCTGCTCTTTTCCGAGGAGCTGGGCCTCGTGATCGGGTACGACCCGGCAGACGAGCATGATGTCTTTGCGGTCCTCGGTGAATATGCCGTACCCTTCGAGGTCATAGGGGAAAGCACTGTCGAACCGAGGATCAGGATCACAGCAGGAGATACTGTCATTCTTGAGGAGGACGTGACGATGCTGAGGTCCCTCTGGGAGGAGACGAGCTACGAGCTCGACAGGCTCCAGGCGAATCCCCGGTGCGTCGACGAGGAAAGGGAGACGGTCGCCCGCAGGACCGGCCCGTCGTTTCTTGTATCCTTCACGCCGGAACCGACCCCGGAGGCGCTCCTGCTGCGTGAGTCGAAGCCGGCCGTCGCGATCATTCGGGAAGAGGGAAGCAATGGAGACCGGGAAATGACGTCCGCCTTTTACACAGCGGGGTTTGAGCCCTGGGACGTGACGATGACGGACCTGATCGCAGGCCGCGTCAGCCTCTCGGGGTTCAGGGGGGTTGTCTTCGTCGGCGGGTTCAGCTACGCCGATGTCCTCGATTCGGCAAAAGGGTGGGCAGGCGCCATACGATTCAATGCCGTCCTCTCCGACCAGTTCCGGGCATTTTACGACCGTGCCGACACCTTCAGCCTCGGTGTCTGCAACGGATGCCAGCTCATGGCCCTTCTCGGATGGGTCCCCTGGCGGGGGATAGACGACGTTACGCAACCAAGGTTCGTCAGGAACACATCGGGCCGGTTCGAGTCCCGGTTTTCGACGGTCAGGATCCTCGAAAGTCCGTCGATCATGCTCAGGGACATGGCCGGTTCCGTCCTCGGTGTCTGGGTGGCCCACGGTGAGGGAAGGGTCCATTTCCCCGAATCTTCGACGATCGATGACGTAGAGGCCAGGGGACTCGCCCCCGTCAGGTACGTCGACGACGGCGGAGAGATCACGGAGCGGTATCCCTTCAACCCCAACGGTTCGCCCCGGGGCATCACGGCCCTTTGCACGCCTGACGGCCGGCACCTCGCCATGATGCCCCATCCCGAGCGGACCTTCCTCTTGTGGCAATGGGCCTGGATGCCCGAAGAGGTGAAGAAAACCCTCCGGGCCTCGCCATGGCTCAGGATGTTTCAGAATGCCCGGGCCTGGTGCGATGGCCGGTAACTTTTTTTCTGGGGCCGGACTATGCGACATATGAAAGGGAAAGCGAATAACAATTCACACCTGCGGGCACCGGTGCAGGGCACGGCGAGGAAACGATCGACCAAGGCCGGCCTCCCTCCCGGCACCCTCGTGCACATCGGGGGAGAGAAAACCGGAACGATCGGCATCACCGTGACGGAGTATTCGTCGGACTCGCTCATTGAGCGCGAACTGTCGTCTCTTGAGGAATGTCCCATCGTCAGCGGCAAACAGACGGTGACATGGATACACATCGACGGCGTTCACGAAGCGGAGACCGTCGAAAAGATCGGCGCCTGCTTCCATCTCCATCCCCTCATCATGGAAGACATCATGAACACCGAGCAGAGGCCGAAGATCGACGAATACGACGGGTACCTCTTCATCGTCCTCAAGATCCTGAGCTATGACGAGGGGCAAAACGCCCTCGCGGCGGAACAGGTCAGCCTGGTCGTCGGACCGAACTATGTCATATCGTTCGAGGAGCAACGGGGGGATTTTTTCGGCGCCGTCAGGGAGCGCATCAGGAACGAAAAGAGCCGCCTCCGGTCACTGGGCGCCGATTATCTCGCCTATTCCCTGATCGACTCCGTTGTGGATGCATACTTTATCATCCTCGAGAAGATCGGGGAGAAAATCGAGTTTGTCGAGGAGGATGTCGTCGCCATGCCGTCGACACGGATTGTGAGGGAGATCCATGAACTGAAGCGCGAAATGATCTTCCTGCGGAGGTCGGTCTGGCCCCTCCGGGAGATCATCAGCCTCCTTGAGCGGCATGAATCCGGCATCATCCAGCAGGCGACCCGCGTCTACCTCAAGGACGTCTACGATCACACTATCCAGATCATGGATACCGTCGAGACCCATCGCGATATCATCTCGGGCATGCTCGACATCTATCTTTCAAGTATCAGCAACAGGCTCAACGAGGTGATGAAGGTCCTGACGATCATCTCGACCATATTCATCCCCCTGACCTTCATCGCCGGCGTTTACGGTATGAATTTCAAGTTTATGCCCGAACTGGACTCGCCCTGGGGCTATCCCCTCATCCTTCTCGTCATGCTCGTCATCGGCCTCTCCATGGTCCTCTATTTCCGCAGGAAGAAGTGGATCTGATTCGTTCGAGAAGAGAGGTATAGGCATGCAGGAAATCGCCCCGTTAAAACCGGAACTGAGGGACCTCTTCAGGCGGGAACTCACGGCATCGGAAAAAATCTTCTTTCTGAAGAAGGCCGACGAGGCCATTTTCGACAAACGCTATCAGCCCGGCGAGGACCTATTCCATTACTGCTACTTCCTCACACTCAAGGAACGGCTGCGGACCGTCAGCCCCGACGCCGGAGACGGATACCTGCGATATTTTCTCGTCGAGACGAAAAGGGACGTCGAGGATTCAGCGCACCTCTATCAAGAAAGATTGGAATTGACGAAGCTGCCCAAGCCCGATGCAGCCACAGGCCAAAGGTTTATTATGGCGTTGGAAAGGGAATGACCCGCGATTCGATGAGTGCCCTGACGACAGTCGTCCAGGCCCTCGCGATATTTGAGAGGTTATACCCCCCTCCTCCGAGCGCGAGCAGCCTCCCACCGCAGCATTCCTCGGCAAGGAGACAGAGCCGCTTCGTCACGTGATCATGGACGGCGACGGAATAATTGAGCTGTGTGATGGGATCGTCGGACAGGCCGTCGGCGCCGCACTGAAAGAGGATGAACTGGGGTCTGCCGTCTCTCAGGAATTCCTCGACGGGGCGCCAGCGTCTGAAAAACTCATCGTCGCCGGAATAGGGAGGCATGGGGATGTTGACCTTCGACCCTTCCGCAGACCCACGCCCCCTTTCGTCGGCGTCTCCCGTGCCCGGGTAGAGATAGCGGCCGTCTTCGTGGAAATCGGCAAAGATGACCGCCGGATCCGAGTCGAAGGAATAGTAGACACCGTCGGCATGATGGGCATCGATGTCGACGTAGGCGATACGATCGAGTCCGAAGACTGATTTCAGCGTCTCGATGGCGACGCCGCAGTCGTTGAAGACGCAGAATCCCCCGGCGGAATTCCTGCGGGCATGATGCAATCCTGCGATCGGAATGAAGGCCCTCCTGCAGGAGCCGTCCATAATGCGCGAAAGGGCGTCGAGGCCCGTTCCCACGACGAAGGAAGCCGCCTCGAACACGCCGGGAAAGGCAGGGGTATCACCGTAGTCAAGATACCCGGTCCCCCTCTCCGATTGGCTTTTGACGCGCTCGACGTAATCGTGGGTATGAAAGCGTTCTAACTCATCCCCCGTTGCCATGACGGGTTTGCCGGGGCAGACCTTTCGGTCCAGTTCGAGGCGGAACAGCTCATCCTGAAAGACGCTGAGGCGGCGCGGCCCCAGGGGATGGGAAGGGCCGAAGTTGTACCGTCCGAGATCATCGCCGCTGTAAACACAGACGATGCAGTCCTTCATGTTTTCTCTCCCTCTCGGCAGGTGCACGCCTGCTCAGGCGATGGCGCCCACTCAGGTCGAGCCCTGGCCGGCCGTGCAGCCGAAGCAGTGATCGCCGACGACGATCTTTCTTTCCGACAGGCGGCTGTAGTCGAACTCTTCGATGCGCTGGGGGCAGTCCTTTGCAAGGGGAATGCCGAGGATCTGGTTGAAGTCACAGTCGTGGAGACTGCCGTTCCAGGAGACGCTGACCAGGTGACGGCACATGAGACCATCGAGGGTGCCGGCGTTGAAGGCATTGACAAGACTTGACTGATACCTTCCGAGATTGCCTGACCGGACGAGGAAATGCCGAAACCTGCCGATCGGCATGTTCGTGAAGGTATAGAGGTTGTTGAAATGGATCCCGTGCCGTTCTGCAAGAATCTTCCGGTATTCTTCCTCGAGGTTCTTCTGCGGCGGCGCCAGGTAGGCCCCCGGCGGATTATAGACGAGGTTCAGCACGAGACCCGATGAGTCCATCCCGTAGCCGAGGCTGTTGAGCAGTTTCAGCGCCTGCAGGCTTCTGCAGAACGTCCCTTTCCCCCTCACCCTGTCGACGGTATCCTCCGTATAATAGGGGACGGAAGCGACCACCTCGGCGCCCGTTGCAGCGAACATCTCCGGCAGGTCCGTCATGCCCTCTTCAAACAGGACGGTCAGGTTGCTCCTGACGACGGTGCGAATACCCATGGACGCCGACTCCCTGAGAATCCGCCGGAAATGGGGGTTCAACTCCGGCGCGCCGCCTGTCAGGTCGAGGGTCCTGATAGAGCCTTCGCCGAGAATCCTCAGGACATGACCAGCCGTGACGTCGTCCATCTCCTCCGTCCTCGCAGGGCCGGCCTCGGCGTGACAATGCTTGCAGGCCATGTTGCACCGGTATCCGAGATTGACCTGCAGGATGCTGATTTCTCTTGCGCCGAGCGATGACAGCCCCGCCGTCTGCAACTTCTCCAGAAAAGCCGTCATGGCAATCAAACCTCGTTACAAGGATATCCTGTCAGCGGCATTGTGCGCCTGGATGCCGTGGATGAGCGCCGCTCCTCCCCTGATGGCAGAAGCGACATGCACCGCCTCGGTGACATGATCGAGACTCATGCCCTCTTCCATGCATGCCCTCGTGTAGGCGTCGATACAGTACGGGCACTGAAGGACATGGGCGACGGCAAGCCCGATGAGGGTTTTTTCACGTTTCGACAGGATCCCGGGTTCGAGTGCCGCACTGTACCAGTCCATGAATTTCCGGAAAAGCTCCGGGTTGTATTTCCCCATCTCGCCGAACCTCTCGAGGTCTTCTTCACGATAGTATCCGCTCACAACACCCCTCCTCCCGGAATGACAGTTTTTTTGTTTGTTTTATTATATCCCATACACAGAACAATCCGGAACCCAGCCTTTGGGGTCAGACTTGCGAATTGCATTAGACATGGAAACATAGTAATACGAACCCGAAAAGACATAAGAAATTAACATTTTTTGGATTGACCGAGGCAGAGAGCATTTCTCGGATTAAACTTAGGCAATATGGGAGAAAGACAAAGGGGTTGAAGTCATGGCGACTCTTCAGTCTTTCGGCAAGGGCCTATGGGCATCTCGGGATACGGATTGCCGCGTATCTGAAGAGATATCGGTCGGTGATTGCGAGATTTCAGGGAAGCCAATAACCAGACGTTATCAAGAGTCCGGAGTTTCAGAAAGCCAATAGCAATACACAAGTCTGACCCCGGTTGGATCAGCTATGGTGTGAGAGGCCGAAAAAAGGGGCTAGCGCCCCTGTGTTTCGGCGAAGGTCCAGCGGTCCTGGATTGTCTTATGCCGGGAGCAGAAAGCCTGACGGACCTGTTCGAACATCTCCTTTGTCCAGGGGGGCAACTCTTTTGCCGCCTTCGCCGCTGCGGCATAAAAATCGGCGAGATGATTCCTCAGGAAGATGGTTCTTTCGTCGTCGAGGTCGTCCCCGTAAAAGTGAATGCCGTAGTTCTCCTGGGAGCGCCCGCCTCGAAGTGTCGCGGACCGTCAGCGCCGTGATAGTCGATCCAGACTTCATAGGTATTTGTCGTTCCCATCAGCGTCGTCGTCCTGATCAGGACCATGATGAGAAGGACATTATCCTCCCTTATCATACAGGGCAGGACGATGTTGGGTGACTGTGAGGTGCTGCGGATGGTCTTCGAATTCTCCCGTATCAGATAATCCAGATGTGCATCCGGTCTCGACACGAGAGCGGCGATGGCCGAGCCTTCATTCTGCCTGACAATGAACTCCTGGGGATTTAATATGTTTTCCATGGGAGGGATTATAGCTGAAAGAACATCCCTCTGTCATCCCCAGTGACCTCAGGAATGCAACCCTTGCAGACGTCCTAGGGAACCCCTGAAATGCGGATCGGCCTTGGTCGTCTCATGACAGAAGGGACTGCTTCGCTTTTTTTCGAAGGATGATCAGGCAGACGAAGAGCGCTGCCAGAACGCCGAAGAGCAGCAGGGATTTTCCCATCAGGATCCCCGACAAGTCACCGCCGCCGGCCGCCGCTCCGCTCTGTTTCGTGGCCAGATAGGCGAGCCAGCCGCCCATGCCCGCGTTGGCGATATACTGTTTTGCCAGCCTGTAGCCGTTGCCGTAGACGGGGTCCATATTCCTCTCTATGGCTGCAATGGCCTGTTCCGCTTCCGGACTCCTTTCGTCTGCGAGCACCATGACGGCGAGAGCCTGACAGCTTCCTTCCTCGAAGGTCTCGTCGAGGCCGTGGTTGTCCTTCAGCCTTATCCAGGCGTGGCAGAGCTCGTGGGCCGCGACCTCGAGGAAATTGACGTGGGGCAATCCTTCGAGGATGAGGATCTCCAGTCCCTCCGTCCTCTGGTCATTGAATGTGCGGACGGTGTTAACGTGTGTCACCCCGTTTATCCCCTTTTTCCCCATGATCTCTTCGAGACGGAAGGCTGTTGCCAGGCGGAGAGGGATCTCCCGGTCGGGAAAGACGAATCCATAGCGGGCAATCTTTGTTTTTACTTCCTTGAACAAATCTGCCGCCTCACCCTCTTTCCAGACCGTCGTCCTGTCACACCTGTCACAGACGGTCCTGCCATCCTGGTAACGACTGTTCTCACCGGACTGAGCGCGTTGTATCACCCGGCCGCAGTATGTACAGTGCTTCAGTTCAGCCTGATGATGGGGATGATATTTTGTGCCCCACTCATCTGTCAGGTAGCGCCCCTCGAGAATCTGACCGCATATGTCGCACTTGGGAAGGGCCTTCTGCTTATAGCAATTCGGGTGTAAGTATTTCCCGTCGTCTTTCGCAATGTCACCGTGAATAGGTTCGTTGCAGAGAGCGCAGAGAAGATGCCCCGGATGGAAAAACCTGTCATCGACCTGCAGATGTTGTCCCTCAATTTCCTCGCCGCAGTGATGACAGACGACGCCGGCAGGAGCGGGATCGGGACAAAATGCAACGATGAGCAGGATTAGGACTGCACAGATAAAATAAAGACGCTCCTTCAAACGCCGGAGCGGGGTTGTCCTGTGGGCTGACATATATGATAAATCGGGGAATTACGGGGTTTCTTGAGCGGACGATCAGCGTTCAGCCGGCATCATCGTCCCGATCCGCCAAACCGAGAGGCGGGGTGCACGCGCCGCTTGTGAACAGTGACGATCTCCTAAAAAGTCGTCATATCCGCAAAGCTTGTCCCCGCAGATAGTAAGCGGGGAGCGGGTATCCAGAGTACAAATAACTACCTGAAGGACTGGATTCCCGTCTGCACTGGAATGACGGATAAGCCCTTTACAGGACTTTTTACGAGGCTGTCAACAGTAGACCCTGCAGTTGCATGAAAAGGCGGGGCGAAGAGCCTCAAAGCCTTGCTGAAGGCGACGATGATCATTGTCATCTTCGTGTTTCAGGATTCCACTCTTTGTGTCATCGACCATTTGCGAATAGTTTGTCTTTCGTCTTGATGCAGGTGTCGCCGCAGCAAGGTTTTCGGCACATACACCCCGCCTTTCCGGGAGTGTATTGCAACGATAAGGTAGACAGAATACAGTGGACAATAGACAGCAACCAGATGACGAACATGCCGACGGGGAGGCTGATGTGGTGAAAAGCATTTCCGCTAAGATACCTTATTCGTCCCCAGACTACCCTCTGCCGTGTCTATCGGTGCCAGATACCCGTCAGGCAACAGGCGCTAAACACCTCGAAATGTCTCATCATCGCATTGGAAAGGCGTTGAACCATATCTGCCTCCCCGGAGGCAGCGGTGGTGACACCGACTCTGACACTGACACTCACACTGTCACTGTTTTTCAGAGCGCTTCGCCCCGCCTTTTCATGCAACCGCAAGGTAAAATTATAGGGGCATTCGGCTGACGACGTTACTCCAGCATTATGCCCGTCACGATGATGACGAGAGTACCTGCAAAGATGAGCAGCAGGGCCGTCGTCTCGAGAAAATGCCCCATGCGGTAACGCTTGTTGAACTCTCCGAGGCGGTATTGCTTGAACCACGTCCCGGAAAAGGGCATGGCGTAGGCGCGGATTTCCTCGAGCGCCATCAGCAGGTTGGCGTCTTCGTGAAGGACCGATCTCAGGAAACGGCCGGCATGAATGGCCAGGAATCCGCCTGAGCAGAGCAGAAAGACGGCCGGGAACAGATAGATCATCCCATGAGGCATGTTGCGCCTCAGAAAGAGGAGCGCCAGGGCGGCCAGGACGGCGGCGGTCAAGGCAACGAGGATCACGATCTGTCCTATCTTCTCCTGTCCCCTGGCCGAACAGAAGCCGAAGTACGTGCTCTCCACCTTTTTCGGATCGGCAGCTTCTTCCTGGACCGCCCGGACCGGTTCGCGCTGCGTAACCTGAGAGGCCTGTCGATCGTCCGCTGACTCCTCCATGCTCGTCCCGTCACCCGGTGTTTCCCTTTGAACGTGAAAGACGACGGACTCCGTCAGTCTCCTGATTTCCCGGGACAGGCGCGCGGGATCGCGCAGGTCGGCTCCGAGCTTGCCGGCCAGAAAGGGCGGCACCTCGCAGGTATTGATGACGACGGGAAAGACGGTGAACCGCCTTCCGCCGATGTCCGTCGTCATTGCGCGGATCAATTCGCTCCGGACCCAGTCGGTCATGACGGACTGGCTCGATATAAGTGCGATGACGACGTCATGCCTTCCCGTCGCATCCCCGATTTTTCGCAGCAGCGACTCGCCCTGTTTCATCTCATCCTCGTCGAGCCGGACCTGGATGTCTTCGTTGTTCAGCTCCCTGATGATGCGACGCGCCATGGGTTTATCCGAATAACAATGTACAAGAAAAACCGAATGTGCGGTACTCCCCTGCCCGCTCATCGGTCAGGCCTCCATTCCGGCCATGGCAGCCAGTTCCTCATAGGTGATCCTCCTCACCCCGAGGGCCTCGGCCCTCTGGAGTTTCGATCCGGGGTCCCCGCCGACGACGAGGTAATGGGTACTCTTTGAGATCGATGATGACACTCTCCCACCGAGGCTTTCGATGAGTGTTTCAACCTCTTTTCTCGGCTTCGGGAGTGTCCCCGTTATGACAAAGGTGAGCCCCTCGAGCGGTTTTTCCGCCCTCTCCTTCGTCTCATAATCGGGATTTTCAATGGTGAGCCCGAGGGCCTTCAGCTCCTCCAGTGTCCTGATGTTTTGCGGATCATTGAAAAAATTCGCCACCGACGCGGCGATCTTCTCGCCCACCTGCTTTATCGCCTGTATTTTCTCCTGTTCCACGTGATACAGGTCCTCGACGTGCCTGAAGTGACGTGCGAGGAGTTTTGAAGCAAATTCGCCCACATGGAGAATGCCGAGGGCATAGAGAAACCGTGAAAGGGTCGTCTTCCTGCTCCGCTCGACGGCATCGAGCAGGTTCCTGACCGATTTGTCGGCGAACCGCGGCAGGTTGCGGAGGTCGGACTGACGCAGTTTGTAGATATCGGAAAAATGATTGATCAGCCCACTCGAGTAGAGAAGTTCGACATTCTTCTCACCGAGCCCCTCGATGTCCATGGCCCCCCGGGAGGCGAAGTGGATGATCCTCTCCTGCACCTGCGCGGGGCAGTCGAGGGCAAGGCAGCGCACGGCCACTTCCCCCTCTTCCCGCACAACGGCGCTGCCGCAGGCGGGACATCTCTCCGGTATGGGAAACCGCTCTTCCATGCCCGTCCTTCTTTCCTTCACGACCATGATGACATGGGGAATGACGTCGCCGGCCCTCTCTACGACGACGGTGTCGCCGATCCTGATATCCTTGCGCTCCATTTCGTCCCAGTTGTGCAGGGTCGACCGTGAGACGGTCACGCCGCCGATCCTGACGGGCTCGAAAATCGCGAAGGGCGTCAGCACCCCCGTTCTGCCGACGCTCGCCTGGATGTCCCGTATCTTCGTCGTTCCCTGATGGGCAGGGAACTTGTAGGCGATGGCCCACCGGGGCTCCCTCGTCTTGGCGCCGAGCAGTTGCTGGGTGGCGAAGTCGTTCACCTTCACCACGGCGCCGTCGGACTCGAAGGCAAAGCCCATCCTGTTTTCCTCTATCTCCCTGACAACGCCGATGACGCCATCGATCCCCGTGACGAGCCTGACGACCGCGGGAACGGGGAAGCGGGCCAGCTCGAGCCACCTGATGAACTCCCATTGTCCCGAAAAAGCCGCGCCCCTGGCCGCTCCCAGGCCGTAACAGGCAAGGTGCAGTTTGCGGGAAGCCGTCACGGACGGATCGAGCTGGCGGACAGACCCTGCCGCCGCGTTCCGGGGATTTGCAAAAAGGGGCTCTCCCCTCTCCGCCCGCTCCCTGTTCAGGGCATCGAATTCGTCGATATCCATGTATATCTCGCCCCTGATGTCGATCTCCCCGGGAACCGCACCGGCTGTGTCGATCCTGATCGGGACGGACCGGATTGTTTTGACGTTCCTTGTGACATCCTCGCCCTCGTATCCGTCACCGCGCGTCGAAGCCTTGAAGAGCAGACCCTGCCTGTATGTGAGCTCGATGGCGAGACCGTCATATTTCGGTTCCACCGTATACTGCATTTCGTCGCCGGACCTGAGAAGCCTCTTCACCCTGCCGTCGAATTCCCTGAGATCGTCGAAAGAAAAGGCGTTGTCCAGGGAGAGCATCGGCTCGGAATGCCTGACTTTTTCGAACTTCTCCAGCGGAGGGGCGCCGATCCGCTGGGTGGGAGAATCAGGCAGGACGAGGCCGTGGACAGCTTCAAGCTCCTTCAGCCTGAAGAAGAGGCGGTCATACTCCTCATCGGCGATGACGGGTGAATCGAGGACATAATACCGGTAGCTATGGTAATTCAGTTCGCTGACGAGCCTCTCGATCTCGCGCCTGGCTTCCCCGGGGACCTCTGTCATCTCTTCTCCCTTTCCATCACCTCAACGAGGAAATGCAGGACCGCCGCTGCCGCGGCAACCTTGTTCGCCTCCCGCTCGCCCCTCAGACTCAGCTTACGTACTTCCGTCCCGTCTCCTGTTCCCACGGCGACATAGATCAGGCCTTTCTCCTTGCCTTCGAGGACATCAGGCCCGAGATTGCCCGTCGTCGCCACGGCGTAATCGGTCCGGAGCAATACCCTGACCAGCTCAGCCATTTCCCCGGCCGTCTCGGCGCTGACCACGCCGAACCGTTCGATGACCGCTCCCGGAACGCCGAGGAGTTTTATCTTGGCCGCTGCCGAGTAGGCGACGACCCCTCCCTCATAAAAGGCGCTCGCGCCGGGCAGTGACGTTATCAAATGAGCGACGAACCCCGCAGTGCACGATTCGGCAGTCGAGAGTGTCGCTCCGGTCTCTGCGAAGAGATCGTGGACACGGCGGACGATGATTTCAGTTTTTGATAGCATGCAATATGTGGGAATGCCGAATGCTGTGAGAAAGTATACCAGAGCGGGAAGAATGAAGACTACAGGGGGTGCGGAAAAGGAATGACGCCTCTACTTTCCTTCGATGAGCTGGATGAAAGCCTTTGCGTCCTTGTAACCGGGAACGACGCGGCCGTCGGAGAGGACCGTCGCGGGGGTACCGCTTATACCGAGCTTTTCGGCGAGTTTGATGTTTTCATCAAGGGCCTTCGTCTCGCACGTGGCCTTCGGGAGCGGCTTTTTCTGATAGGCGTCCTCGAGGAGGGCGAGAGATTTTTCGCAGACGACCGCCTTCGATTTGTCGTAAGCTTCCGGGTGCATCTTCAACGGAAACAGCTTGACAAAAAAGACGATGTCCTTCCTCTCACTCAGTATTTTCTTCATCTCCTGATGAAGTTTCTCGCAGAAGGGTCAATCGGGGTCGCTGAAGACGATGGCGCGGTACTTGGCGTTCTTGTCACCCATGACGATGGCGTCATCGAGGGGGATCTGAGACACATCGACCCGCGTAATGTCCGCCATCCGCTCCTGCGTCAGGTTCTTCCTCTCCTTGATCGAGATGACAGCGCCGGAAAAGAGGTTTTTCTTCGCGTAATCGATGTAAACAATGCCTTTCCTTCCGCCCGACTCGATGACGAGCTCCCAGAGACCGCCTGCCGGCGCCTTGTTGACCTCGGCGACCTTTACGTCGGGGATGATGTCCTTGAGGATCTTTTCAGCCTCGTCCTTTGCCAGGGTGTGACACTTCGAGCAGTCCTTATCTCCTCCCGCGAAGCCGAAAGCGATGCCGGCCGGGAGCAGGCAGAGGATGAGCAGAGCGAGGGCTGAGATCCGTTTCATGCTTTTCAGTATACAGAGACGGAGTCGAAATATGCAAGGTATCTTGCAGTTGCGTGAAAAGCCGGCGCGAAGCACCTCACCTTCCCGGAGGGCGTATATAACAATAAGGCTTACGCTCATCGCGCGCCGAAGCGATGACGGAGGAATTCGATGACGCCGGGCATGACCGATATGACGATGATGGCGAGGATGACAAGGGAGAAGTTGTTTTTGACCACCGGTATGTTGCCGAAGAAATAGCCGGAGAGGACAAGGCTCGTTATCCAGAGCACTCCCCCGGCAATGCTGAAAAGCACGTAGCTCCCGTAGCGCATCCTGCCGATGCCCGCGACGAAGGGTGCGAAGGTCCGGACGATGGGGACAAACCGGGCGATGATGATCGTTTTGCGACCGTACTTCTCGTAGAAATGGCGCGTCCTGTCGAGGTGCTTCCTGTTGAGAAAACGGGAACTCTCGCTGTGGAAGACCCGCGGTCCCGTAAAACGCCCGATCCAGTAATTCACGTTGTCGCCTGAAAAAGACGCCGTGATCAGGAGCGCGATGATCAGCCTGACGTCGAGGGACCCCATCGCGGCCAGGGTACCGACGGCGAAGAGGAGTGAATCTCCCGGCAGGAAGGGCGTGACGACGAGTCCCGTTTCGCAGAATATTATGAGAAAGAGTATCGCATAGGTCCAGGTCCCGTAATCCCTGATGACGATATCGAGGTACTTGTCCAGGTGCAGGACGATCTCGATGACGTCACGGATGAATTCCACTCACTCTCCCTCGAACTCGGTGAGAGAAAAGATCCTGTATCCCTTTTCAAGAAGCTTCCCCTCTCCTCCCACATCGGGGAGATTGACGATGAAGACCATCTCGGCAACGGTACCGCCGAGTTTCTCGACGAGGGCCGCCGCTGCGAGGGCCGTACCGCCCGTGGCGAGAAGGTCGTCGACGAGGAGCACCCGTGTCCCCTTCTGGAGGGAGTCGCTGTGAATCTCCATTGTGTCCGTTCCGTATTCAAGTTCGTATTCGTGGCTGATTTTGTCAGCCGGGAGCTTGCCCTTCTTCCTGATGGGGATGAACCCCTTTCCGAGGGAATAGGCGAGAGCGCCGCCGATGATGAAGCCCCTCGATTCGATGCCGACGATGATGTCGAACTTCAGATCCCCCCTTATGTACCGCTGCGTGAAGCTGTCGATGACGAGCCTGAACCCCACGGGGTCCTTCAGCAGCGTCGTGATATCCCTGAAAAGAATACCTTTTTTCGGGTAATCCGGTATGGTCCGTATCTTCGACTTTATCGGCATCGCTTCCTCCTCCTTAATGGTTGCAGCTCTTCAGGCCCCCGATCTTCGGGACCGTCTTCATAATCAGGTTCCTCACATTACCGGCGTTTTTCTCCATGATCGCGACGATCATCTCCCACGTGACGGGTTCTTCCCCTTCTTTCCAGCAGTCGTAGTCGGTGGACATGGCGATCGACTGATAGCAGATGCCGGCCTCCCGGGCGAGGATCACCTCGGGTACCGTGGACATGTTGATGACGTCGGCGCCGAGTTTCCTGAACATGTGCGATTCAGCCCGCGATGAAAACCTGGGCCCCTCGATCGTGACGACCGTTCCCCTGCGGTGGTGGCGGAGACCCAGCTCCTTTGCCGATTCGACGAGGAGACCCCGCAGTTCCGCGCAGAAAGGATCGCTCATCGGCGTGTGGATCACCTGCTGTTCATGGAAGGTGAGCACACGGTGTTTCGTGAAGTCGATGAACTGATCGACGAAGACGAGATCGCCCGGCCTGATCCTCACTCTCAGGGAGCCGACTGCCGTCGTGGCGAGGATGTGTGAGCAGCCCGCCTCTTTCAGGGCGAGGATGTTGGCCCGGTAATTCACGTTCGTCGGCGAAACGCCGTGATCCTTGCCGTGGCGGGACAGCACGACCATATCGATGCCGTCGAGCTTTCCCGTCGTCAGCGGTGACGACGGATCGCCGTACGGCGTCTCCACCGCATGCTCCTCCATATCGCTCAGGAGACGGGGGTCGTCCATGCCGGATCCGCCGATGATGCCGATCTTTATCTTTTCCATGAGTACACCTCACATTTCCAAGTCAAAAAGTTTACCATACGGGAATCACTTTTTGAATCATTGGTGTCCAAAATAACGTGACACGAGGAGAGGGCATGCTTTCTTCGCAAAATAAACTACCTCTCCTCAAGGGCATGTCTCTAGTATGAAAACATATGTCTTCGCAGGTACACTGTACGGCTCCCGCTACGGCTTGCGCCTTCGACTCCCGCCGCCGTTCACAGTACCCGTGAATTTTGCTTCAAAAACCAAACCCTCTCCTCGTTTTCGACGTCTCACTGTGAAATAATTACCATATCGTTTGCAGACGTGCGACCGAAAGGCGGGATGTATGCGCTGCTTACAAACAGCAGACAGAATTCAGTAAACAATAGACAGCAACCAGACGACGAACACACCGACGGGAAGGCTGATGTGGTGAAAAGCCTTTCCGCTAAGATACCGTGTTCGTCCCCGGACCACACTTTGCCGTGTCTACCGATACCAGATGCCCGTCAGGCAAGAGGCGCTGAACACCTCGATATGTCTCATCATCGCATTGGAAAGGCTTTGAACCATATCTGCCTTCCCGGAGGCAGTGACACCGACACTGACACTCACACTGTCACTGTTTTTCAGAGCACTTTGTCCCGACTTTTCATACAACTGGTAAGAATATAATACCTCCGTAGACAAATTGCCGGTCCTGTGGTACCCTTTATGAGAAACGGCAGATGAATACCACAACTGCATATCATGACATCGTCATCGTCGGCTCCGGCCTCGCCGGGTTGAGGGCGGCCCTCGAAGTCGCCGGCAAGGCGGACGTCGCCGTGATCAGCAAGGTCTACCCGACCCGCTCCCACTCGGGCGCCGCCCAGGGAGGGATCGCCGCCGCCCTCGGCAACGAAGAGAGCGACTCCTGGGAATGGCACATGTTCGACACGGTGAAGGGCGGCGATTACCTCACCGACCAGGACGCCGCAGAGATTCTCGCACGCGACGCTCCGAGGGCAGTCTATGAATTGGAGCATTGGGGAGTTCCTTTCAACAGGACGCCCGACGGGAGAATAGCACAGCGCGCCTTCGGCGGACACACGAGCGAATTCGGACGGGCAGCCGTGAAAAGGGCCTGCCATGCCGCCGACCGGTCGGGACGGGTCATGCTCGACATCATGTACTGGGAGGCGGTGCGCCGGGGGATCAAAGTATACAGCGAGTTTCATGTCCTCGATCTCGTCATGACGGGAGACGGTGTCGCAGGGATCGTCGCCTGTGAGTTTGCCACGGGACAGATCCATGTCTTTCATTCCAAAATCGTGCTCCTCGCCACGGGAGGGTTCGGCAAGGTCTACAGGACGACATCGAACTGTTTTGCAAACACCGGCGACGGCGTCGCCATGGCCTTCCGGTCCGGCATACCGCTCGAGGACATGGAATTCGTCCAGATCCATCCGACGGGCATCTACGGTCTCGGAGTCCTCATCAGCGAGGCCGCCCGCGGCGAGGGAGGCATCCTGAGAAACAGGGACGGAGAGGCCTTCATGGGACGCTATGCCCCGACGGTAAAAGATCTCGCGGCGAGAGACGTCGTGAGCAGGGCCATCTATACCGAAATCCGCGAGGGCAGGGGGATTGACGGAAAGGACTTCGTCCATCTCGACCTTACCCATCTGGGGAGGGAGAAAATCGCCGAGAAGCTCTCCGACATCAGCTCATTCGCCACAATCTACCTCGGCGTGGATGCCACGAAATCGCCCATCCCCGTGCAACCGACCTGCCATTACATGATGGGCGGGATCCCCACAAACTTGGACGGTCAGGTGCTCAGCGAGAATCACGAACCCGTGCCCGGTCTCTATGCTGCGGGAGAATGCGCATGCCTCTCTCTCCACGGCGCGAACCGCCTCGGCTGCAACTCTCTCCTGGACCTCGTCATCTTCGGCAGGAGGGCGGGTCTGAAAATGGCAGAGGAAGTCGGGCGCCTCCAGTTCGTCGATCTCCCCCATCGCCCCGAGGCGAGGGTGACGGACACCGCAGCCGTCCTCAGGGAACGGAAGACGGGAGAACGGGCGACCGCAATCAGGAGCCTGATGCAGCAGACAATGACAGACCGCTGTTCCGTCTTCCGGACGAGAAATGGACTGATGGAGGCCCTTTCCATACTCAGGGGATTGCGGGACCGGTTCGATCAGGTCATCATCGCCGACAAGGGCGAGCGCTTTAACACCGACCTGCTGGAGGTGCTCGAGTTGGAGTCCCTGCTGTCCCTGGCGGAGACCATTGTCCGCTCGGCCCTCGCCAGGGAGGAGAGCCGGGGCGCTCACTTCAGGGAGGATTTCCCGGACAGGGACGATGCGAACTGCCTCAAGCACACGTTGATCAGGAAGGACGGCGAAGGCTGCCGCATCTTCTACAAGCCTGTGCGCATCACCCGTTTCCAGCCCCAGAAGAGGGTCTACTGATGGATATGCACTTCAAGATATACCGTTTTGACCCGGCCGCCGACAAGGGTCCGCATTACCGTCACTACACCGTACAGGCCGAACCGGAGGAGCGCATTCTTGACTGCCTGAACCGGATCAAGTGGGAGCAGGACGGGACCCTGGCCTACCGGATGTCCTGCGGCCACGGCGTCTGCGGTTCCGACGGCCTCAGGATCAACGGCACCTGCAGGCTCGCATGCCAGGCCCTCGTCAGGGATTACCAGTGCCCCGAGGTCGTTATCGAGCCTCTCCCGGGCTTCAGGGTGCTCAAAGACCTCATCGTCGACATCGACGGGTTTCTCGAGGGGATCCGTCTCATCAGGCCCTTTCTCATCGCCGCGACGGATCCGCCCGAAAAGGAGCGCCTCCAGGACCCCGAAGACAGGAAAAAGGTGGATGCCGTCATACGCTGCATCCTCTGCGCCTGCTGTACCGGCGCCTGCCCCGTCCGCTGGATCGACGAGGCCTACGTGGGTCCGGCAGCACTCGTATGGGCCTACCGCTACATCTTCGATTCACGCGATGAGGAGCGAACGGTGAGGCTGCAGCAGATCGACAACGCGACCGGCGCCTGGGGCTGCGTCAACCACTTCGAATGCACCCGCGTCTGCCCGAAGGATATCCCTGTCACCAAGTCCATCAACGAGATCAAGAGGGAGATCGAGAAGCGCCTCCGCCGCACCTGATACGTGTCTTTGCCGTCCGGCTGCACGGAAAGGCGGGGCGAAGCGCCTCTAAAAACAGTGTCAGTGTCAGTGTGAGTGTCAGCAAAAGGGTCACTTTTTTCAGCCGTCAGCCTGAAATGGTCTTTATGGGAAGGCAGAGGTTTCGCAGCACCGAGGCTTGTCGGCGCATACGCCCCGCCTTTCCGGAGGCCCGATTGCAACGTTGAGGTTTACGGATTCGTCCCCTTCACTCCCCGGGCAGCTTGGCGGCAAGCACATCGACCTTCTCGATGACGGGCGGCTTCGAAAGCAGCTCGTCAGCCCTGGCCATCAGAGCAGCGGCGACCTTGCCCGTCAGGTGAGCCTGACGCCCCGACTCATCGGGAAATGCGTCGAAAATGCCGAACGTGGAAGGTCCGAGGCGGATAGCGAACCACGCCGTCGTCGCAGGCTCCTGCTGCACCACCGGCAGGCCGCCGAGCAGGAAGTCCTCAACGTCCTTCTCTTTTCCGGGCTTTGCCTCCAGACGAACAAACAACGCTACCTTTACCATCTCTCTTCTCCTTTCCAAACTTATTCTTGACGACCTCGTAAAAAGCCTTGCATAGCACTATTCTGTCATTCCCGTGCAGACGGGAATCCAGCATTTCGAGGCACTTGCTTATAGTCTGGATACCCGCTCCCCGCTTACTATCCGCGGGGACAAGCCTTGCGGGTATGACGACTTTTTACGAATCCATCATTCTTCGGCCTCTCATTCAAGTTTAGCACCCTTTATGGACAGTGCAAAACAGGCTTTACCTTATCGTTGCAATACACTTCCGGGAAAGGCGGGGCGTATGCGCCGAAAACCTTGCTGCGGCGACACCATAACTCTCACAGAAGACAACCTTTCAAACCAATGGTCGACCACACAAAGAGTGGAATCCTGAAAGACAAACCTGACGAGGCGTATCGTCGCCTTCAGCAAGGCTTTGAGGCGTTTCGCCACGCCTTTCTATGCAACTACAAGGTTTACGGAGGGCAGGCGACCGGCCTTGCCGTAGCGGTGAGATACGTCTGCGTGATGGCCCCCGTTGTGCCGTTACGCCTTGTGTCGATCATTTTTGCAGTGCCGTTCAGCGACGAGTCGAGCACTATCAGGCCTGTCTCGGAAATGAATGATTGAGCCGCAGGCCCGCCCGGTCCTCCGGGACTTGAAAACGTGTAGTGAATTCGTATCTCGCTTCCGACCACTTCGGCGCTTCCCGAGACAGGTACGATCACGCCGAAGGCGTTCGTCCTGCCCGTGATCGCCACGTGCGGACCGTCCAGGGAAACGCCGAACTGCATGATCGTCGGGATCCCCCCACCAAAATCAACGAGCCAGCAGAAATCTCCGATATAGTCCGCTCCGGCGTCCGGCGCAGCCCAGACAACGGCAACGGCGATGAAAAGCAACACCCCAACAGCCCGCCACTTCACGGTCATGCACATAATCCGTTCACGTCTCTCACTCGTTTTCACGGCCAACCTCCTTCGATCGTTTTTTTTGTGAAAGATGCACAACGAAGCACTTGAAACAATTATAAACACCTTCCACTGCAAAAGCGACAGGAAAATCTCGCGTCCGTTGTTTTTTTGCCTCCCCCTCTGGTAGAATCTATGCCCATGATCAACATACTGACAAATAAGGACTATCTTGCCCATGAATAAACGTGAGAGCCTGATAGAATTAGTCAAAAAGGTATCGTACCAGTACAGCGAGGAGCCGGTCTTCAAACTCACCTCGGGAGCGGTCAGCAATTTCTATTTCAACATGAAGAAGACGACGATGAGCCCCGAGGGTCTTCATCTGGTCGGCAAGATCGTGTATGACAAGATCGTGAATCTTGGCCTCGACAACGTGAAAGGTATCGGCGGCCTCACCCTGGGGGCCGATCCGATCGCATATGCCGTTTCATACTATGCCATGACCATGAAGCGCATGATATACGCCTTCAGCATCCGCAAGGAGCCCAAGGGTCATGGCCTGAAGCTGCCCGTGGAAGGGGACGTGCACCCTGGGGACCATGTGGTGATCATCGACGATGTGGTGACGACGGGGGGCTCGACGATCAAGGCGATAAAGGCGGCGGAAGACTTCGGCCTTGTCATAGATGCAGTGATCGTGCTTGTTGACCGCTGCGAGATGAACGGCAGACAGAATATCGAAGCCCTGGGATATCCCGTGTATGCCATTCTGGCGATCGACGACTTCATGCCGGGCCGCTCATCAAAATAGCCTGTCACTGCGCATTTACAGCCGCCTCATCCCCGGCCTCTCCTCGCCTTGCGTTTGCATTTTCATGAAAAGGCAAGTTAAAGCGCCGCAGGGCTCCCTTTTGTTCACGACAGCGACGGCTGTGATAAGATAAATCATGTCCGTCATCCGCATCCTGCCCGAAAATCTCCGGAATATGATCGCCGCAGGCGAGGTCGTGGAGCGTCCCGCTTCGGTGGTGAAGGAGCTCCTCGAAAACGCCCTCGATGCCGGCAGCACAAAGATCGAGATCGACATCGCGAGGGCCGGAAAAGGGCTCATCCGCGTCGCCGACAACGGCGGCGGGATGGATCGCGACGACGCCCTTCTCGCCTTTCAGCGGTACGCGACGAGCAAGATCGGCGCTGTCGAGGACCTCTTCCGCATCCGCACCCTCGGCTTTCGCGGGGAGGCCCTCTCTTCGATTGCGTCGGTATCAAGAATGCGGCTTATCACCGCCCTGCCCGGACAGACGGGAACTCTCATCGAGATCGACGGCGGCGAGACGAAGGACCTGCGAGACCATCCCGCAACGGGCACGATCATCGAGGTAAAGGACCTTTTTTTCAATACCCCGGCGCGCCGCAAGTTCCTGAAGAGCGATACGACAGAGAACCATCACATCATCGATCGATCACGCGCTCCGCTCTCTCTCATACCGGAGTGTCTTTCACCCTCCGCATGGACGGCGCAGAGGCGCTGTCTCTCCCCCTGGCGGCTTCGCGAAGGGAGCGCATAGCCCAGATTTTCGGAAAGGAATTCGCCGATGCGCTCCGGGAATGCAAGGACGACCGGGGCGGCTTCCGGGTCCGCCTGTTCTTGGGCAATCCCCTGCGCCGTTCAAACTCACGGAAGAATCAGTTCATCTTCGTGAACGGGCGTCCCGTGAGAGACCAGATTATCACCTCGGCCGTCTACAGGGCCTGCGAGGACGTCATGCCGAAGGACAGCCATCCCGTCTTCTTCGCATTTCTGGACGCCGATCCGGCAAGCGTGGATGTCAACGTCCACCCGACGAAGCGGGAGGTGCGCTTTGCGGACCGGCAGGCCATCTTTTCCCTGATCCTCGGTACTGCCCGCAAAGCATTAGCACCTGCCGATTCGGCACCTGAGACCCCCTTCCTGCATGATGACGTACCGGTTTGCCCGTCCGAAGCCCGATTTGTCAGCGACGGTTCTCCGGTGACCTCAGAAGCGGGTTACCCGTCAGCCGGTCCGGAAAGACAGGGGGTGATGCTCGGTGACGGGCAGGCCGCGGCGACGTACAGGGCGGGTGACGGAGACACGCCTTTTTTCTACATCGGCGATACCTTTGTTGCCCTTCCCGGAAAAGACGGGCTGACACTCATGGACTACCACGCCGCGCACGAACGGGTGAATTACGAGAAATTCCTGAAAAAGACAGCCATCTCTGCCCACAGGCTGCTGTTTCCCCAGCAGGTGAAGCTCACTGCCGCGGACTACCGGATCATCATTGAGAATGCCGGATTCCTCTCCGAGTTCGGCCTCGACGTTGACGATTTCGGCCACGAAACCGTCGTCGTCAGAAGCCTTCCCGACGTTCTCCGGGATGCCGACGCAGAGGCGCTCCTGGGTGATCTCGCCTCATCACTGCTGAGCAGGGAAGATTTTGCTGATCCTGCCGACCCTGACCCGGGCCTCGATCCCTCGTGGTCGATAAAAAGGAAGATCGCCGCAAGGCTGGCCTGCCACGGTTCGTACAGGGGAAAGGAAGACCGCATCAGGGTGCGGATCGGCGAGTTGCTGAGGGACCTGGATGCGGCGGAACACCCTCACGTCTGCCCTCACGGCAGGCCCACGAGGATATTCCTGTCTCTCAGGGAACTGAAGAAAATGTTCCGGAAATAGCGGTCGTCACCCGAAAGCGACGTCGAGGATCATCATGACGACGAACCCGACGATGGCGCCAAGGGTGGCAAGGTCGGTGTTGTTGTGGCGCTGTGACTCGGGAATCAGTTCTTCGACGGTGACGAAGATCATGGCGCCGGCAGCGAACCCGAGGGCATAGGGCAGGATCGACTGGGCGCCAGCAACGAGCGCCGCGCCGATGACTCCCGCCACGGGCTCGACCAACCCTGAGAGTTGACCGTACCAGAAACTTTTCAGCCGTGACATCCCTTCCCGTCTCAGGGGGACCGAGACGGCGACCCCCTCGGGGAAGTTCTGGATGCCGATGCCGAGGGCCAGGGCCATCGCCCCCGTTACTGATGCGCTCGCCACACCTTCGCCGGCTGCTCCGAAGGCGACGCCGACGGCAAGACCTTCCGGAATGTTATGAAGGGTCACGGCGAGGACAAGGAGCGTGCTCCTGCGCCAGGTCGTCCTGATGCCCTCCGCCTCGCTGATCAAAGCCCCTGTGTGGAGGTGGGGCAATATTCTGTCGACGATCCTGAGGGAAACGCCCCCGAGGAGAAACCCAGCGGCGGCAGGCAGCCAGGGAGGCAAGCCGAGCCCCTGGGACATCTCGATGGCCGGCGCAAGGAGTGACCAGAAACTCGCGGCGATCATGACGCCGCTTGCAAAACCGAGCATGCCGTCAAGGACTTTCCTGCTCACGGTCCTTGTAAGGAAGACGAGCGCCGCGCCAAGGGCCGTCAGGAACCAGGTGAAACACGTGGCCAGGAACGCCTGCCCGACGGGGCTGAAGGGCTGAATGAAATCAATGGTGCTCATGGGTCCGCTCCATACTACTATTGTAGCCTCCACCACCGCTCCTGTAAACCTCATCGTTGCGAACGCCCTCCGGAAAGGCGCGGTACGTGCGCCGAAAAGCCTCGGTGCTGCGACACCTTTGTCGTCCCATAGAGACCATTTTAGGTCGCTGGTGTCCAAAATGATCTGACACGAAGCGCTTTGCCCCGCCTTTCCCGATGAATTCCATTCACTGACACTCACTCACACCTACACTGCCGTCGTCCTTGTTGGCATATGCCTGCGCAATTTAGTACAATGTGGACATGAGGGTTCAGGTTTTTTTAAAGGCCTGCAACGTAACCATCACATCTTCCAGTCGCACAAGGAGAAAGAAAATGAAAGTGCTGAAGATTCTGCTGCTTTCCGTGATCGTCACGGGACTCGTCTTTTCAGTCGCGACCGCCTCAAAGCACACACCGGAAGAACGGGGCAAGGCGCTCTTCAATGACCCGAAGTTCGCCGGCGCCACAGCCGGCAAATCCTGCGCTACCTGCCATCCGAAGGGCAAAGGACTGGAGGCTGCCGGCGAGAAGAAGGAATTCAAGATCATGGGGAAATCGCAGAAGAGTCTCGAGGAGGCGGTCAACTTCTGCATCGAAGGCGCCATCAAGGGGAAACCCATCGATCCGAAATCGGACCAGATGAATGATATGGTCGCCTATATCAAGTCGCTGAAGGGCAAGGCGAAGGCGGAAGACAAGGTAAAGGCCCCCGCGGAGAAGCCGAAGAAGAAGAAGATCGAAGGCTGTTAAGCAAAGACGGGGGGAGAGGACAATCTCCCCCCGATTTCCTTTTAATTATGAACCTCTTTCTCATTAAATCAGGCCTCTCTGTCCTTTTGCTTCTACTCGCGGGCATTTCGACATTCACGATGCTCGAAGTGTTCGGCAGGAGTGAAAAGCGCTACAACATCCAGACGCTGAAGACGATTCACAGGGTCTCAGGCATTGTTTACATCCTCCTCTTCCTCTGTGTCGCATACCTGTGCGTTCATTATCTCGTCGTGGCCAAGTCCGATCTGACTCCCCGCAATACGGTCCATATCCTCTTCGCCCTGTCGATCTTTGCGCTCCTAAGTCTGAAGGTCCTGTTCGTGAAGGTGTACCGCCAATTCTACCCGAAGGTGCAGACCATGGGGCTTGCCCTGTCCCTGCTCACGGTGGGACTCTTCGGCTTTTCCGGCGGGTTTTATCTTGCCGTGACGGAGTTCGGGACGGACGATGCCTACTACCGGAAGCATGAGCAGGCGGAACAGGCCCGGGAAAGCTCCGGAACGGGAGATCCCCTTGCAAAGACGGTCATTCATCGCGGCGATCCGAAGAAAGGGCGGACTGTCTTCGAAGAAAAGTGCCGCTTCTGTCACGATCCCGGCAGTGCGCAGATCACCGTCGGGCCCGGGCTCAAGGGGATTCTCAAGGGCTCATCATTGCCGGCGAGCGGCAAGCCGGCGACACCGCAAAACATCGCTCTCCAGTTGAAGAAACCACTCGGCAAGATGCCTTCCTTCGCACACATGACGGACGAAGAAGTGGCCAACTTGCTTGCATATCTGAAGACGCTCTGAAAATAGTGACAGTGTCGGTGTGAGTGTCAGTCAAAGGGAGGGAAAAGTGAAGATCCGCATCATCCTGTGTGTCATTTCAGGGCTCGTCATCCTGTTTGCTTTCAGCGGCGCCCGGTCCGCATCACCGTCAAAGGCGCAGCCGGTCGTTGTCAAGAAAGACAGGAAGAGCATCGAGGCGGGCAGGGGCTTGTTCAGGGACAAGTGCTCCTTCTGCCACGAGACGGCGAGCACCGCCTCCATCGTCGGGCCCGGGCTCAAGGGGATCATGAAAAACAAGACCCTCCCGGTCAGCGGAAGGCCGTCCACAGCGGAAAGCATCGTCTATCAGATGAGGACCCCTTTCAAGGAAATGCCGTCGTTTTCCTACATGAACGACAGGGACATCGGCAACATCATCGCGTTCCTCAATACGCTGTAGAGGTCACCGGCATGCCCCGCAACATTCCCGTCGGCAATGACAGCCTCCTCATCACCTTCGATGAGGACTACTGCATCAGGGACATTTACTTCCCCTGCGTCGGCAAGGAGAACCACACCGTCGGGCACCGATTCAGGACCGGGCTCTGGGTCGACGGGCAATTCAGTTGGATCGACCGCTCCTGGAACCTCAACCTTGAATACGCGGGAGAGAGCATCATGAGCCACGTCACTGCCGTCAACGAGCGTCTCGGTGTGACCCTTCACTGCAACGACCTTGTAGATTACCGCGAAAACATCTACATCAAAAAAATCCTGATCAGGAATCTCGCCGACCGGAAGCGCGAATTCCGCCTCTTTTTTCAGCACGACTTCCACATCTCCGAGTCCCCGACGGGGGACACGGCTTACTACGACCCGGACGAGCGGGCGGTCATACACTACAAGGGGAACCGCTATTTCCTGACAAGCGGCATGCGGAATTCGGCGCACGGCATTGACCAGTTCGCCACGGGCGTCAAGGAATTCAGGGGGATGGAGGGCACATGGAGGGACGCTGAGGACGGGGTGCTCGGGGGCAATCCCATCGCACAGGGATCGGTCGATTCCACAATCGGGTTCACCGTCACAGTGGAAGCCTCGGGCCTGCAGACCATTTACTACTGGATAACGGCAGGGCAGAACTACTCCGAAGTGAGCACCCTGAACAAGATGGTCGTGGGCCACGGCGTGGAGCACCTCATCGCGAGGACCGACAGTTACTGGAGCGCATGGATCGACAAGGAGGGGTTCGATCTCTCGGTCCTCCCCGCCGGAGTCGCCAACCTCTTCAGGAACAGCCTCCTCATCATGAGGACCAATGTCGACTCGACAGGGGCGATCATGGCTGCCAACGATTCCGACATCCAGCACTTTGCGCGGGATACCTACAGCTATATGTGGCCGAGGGACGGCGCCCTCACGGCCTATGCCTTCGACCTGGCCGGTTATATCGGCATTTCGAGACGGTTTTTCGATTTCTGCCTCGACATCATCGGCAAGGGCAAGGAATCGGTCGGCTATTTCCTCCACAAGTACAACCCCGACGGGTCCCTCGGCAGTTCCTGGCACCCCTGGATCAGCGACAGCGACAAAAAACTGCCCATCCAGGAGGATGGCACAGGGCTCGTGCTCTGGGCGCTCTGGCACCACTTCCATAAATACCGGGACATCGAATTCATCGTCAGGCTCTACGAACAGCTCGTCACCCGCTGCGGGGACTTCCTCACGTCTTACCGGGACGGAGAAACGGGCCTTCCCCTTCCCTCCTACGATCTCTGGGAGGAGAAGTGGGGGGTCCACACCTTCACGGTTTCTGCTGTCTATGCAGGCATCAGGGCTGCCGAGAATTTTACGCGCTTCTTCAGCGACTTCCGGAGGGCAAAGATGTATGCCCGGGCTGCCGACGAGATCAGGACCGCCATGGACACGTACCTGTACAGCCGGGAGCACGGCAGGTTCCTCAAGTCGATCGTCCCCCGTGACGACGGGTCCTTCGACGTCGATCTCACCGTCGATTCCAGCATGTACGCGCCTTTCTATTTCGGTGTTTTCGAGCCCGATGACGAGAGGGTCGTGAACACGATGCATGCGATCAGGGAAAAACTATGGGTCAAAACGGAGGTGGGAGGGATCGCGCGGTACGAGTATGATTACTATCACAGGGTGTCGGACAACGTGAGGGATGTGCCGGGAAACCCCTGGTTCATCTGTACCCTGTGGCTCGCCCAGTGGCACATTGCGCGGGCGAAGACGGCCGACGACCTCAAAGAGGTGATCCCGATCCTTGAATGGGTCGTCTCGCGGGCCTTGCCCTCAGGCGTTCTGGCTGAACAGGTCCATCCCTACACGAACAAGCCACTGTCCGTCTCCCCCCTGACGTGGAGCCACGCAGCCTTTGTGACAACGGTCCTGGAGTACCTGAACAAGCTCGAAACGATCCATGTCTGCCCCATGTGCGGCGCACCCCTTCACAGCCACAGAAGGGACATGCACCACGGGTGACAATATGCCGGCGCAGATAGAAGACAACTACGAGAACGAGGCCGTCTGCCTGCGGTTCTGCGGGACCTGCCCCTCCTACCCGGGAGTGAAAGGCGAAATCCTTTTCTGCGCCCGCGGCAAGAGCGGCGCCCCGAAGCGGAAAACAGGATGCAACTGCGGTCTCTGCGACCTCTGGAACAAGTACGAGCTGTCGGATTTCTACTATTGCATCGACAGGAAAAAGGAGGATTAGAGGGCGAGCCGCTGTTGCCGTGAAAAGTCCATGGCAAAGTATATGAAGAGACGGGATTTTCTCAAACACTCCGTTGCGGCAGTCGGCGCGCTCGTCGCGTCGGCTCAGGAAGGGCAGGCGCAGCATGACCACGGGGCCCATGCCGGACATGGCGCCGCGGAAGGACCGAAGCATGATCACATAAAGATGCACGAGCCCG
Source organism: uncultured Nitrospiraceae bacterium (assembly GCA_963705105.1). Lineage (GTDB taxonomy): Bacteria > Nitrospirota > Thermodesulfovibrionia > Thermodesulfovibrionales > Dissulfurispiraceae > CAVPIW01. The sequence goes on from CAVPIW010000005.1 coordinate 328,939, forward strand.
TCGGATGGTCGGACCCGAAGATCACGATGTCCCCCCCACCCCCCCTCATGGGAAAGCAGATGGGCAGTGTCCACACGCCGGATGTCCCTCCTATAGGTTACGAACTGGACGGCAGGGTCAAGGTCTTCACCCTCATCGTCCAGCCCGTGGAGCGTCTCATCCTCGACGGCGAACCTCCCGAGGGCTCCATCTGGGACAGGGTCCACAAGGCAAAGGGAATCATGCAGGGCATGCACATCCCGAAGAAGGTGAGGGTCTGGGGAGTCAACGGCGTTGTCCCCGGCCCGACCATCGAGGCCGTCGAAGGAGACCGGGTGCGTTTCATCGTCAGGAACGAGCTGCCCGAGCCGACATCGGTCCACTGGCACGGCATCGAACTCCCCAATGATCAGGACGGTGTCGGCGGCGTCACGCAACCGCCGGTCCAACCGGGGGAGACCTTCGTCTATGAGTTCACGCTCTACCAGCACGGCACGTTCATGTATCATTCGAGCTTCAATGAGAAGAAGCAGGTCGGCATGGGGTTCGGGGGGATGTTCGTCGTCCATCCGAAGAAAAGGCGTTTCTCCATCGACAGGGACTTCGCCATCGTCATACAGGAGTGGAAGTTCCTCCCGGGCAACGAAAATCCCGAGATCACCTCAACGGACCCCAACTGGTTCACCTTCAACGCCAAATCGGCGCCCAGCACGGAGATCCTGACAGTGAACCAGGGAGACCGCGTGCGGATACGCTTCGGGAACCTGAGCAACCAGAACAGCCATCCCATCCACCTGCACGGCCACACATGGAAGGTCGTCGGCACCGAGGGCGGTCCGGTTCCCGAATCGGCGCAATGGCCGGGAAACACCGTCGACGTGGCTCCGGGCTCAGTGCGGGACGTGGAGTTCGTCGCCTGGAACCCCGGGCTCTGGCACTTTCACTGCCACAAGCTCCACCACACAGTCAACGCCCATGCCGACATGCCCATGGGCGTCATGCCCATGGGAGGAATGACCACCTTTCTCCAGGTGATACCGAAAGACCCGAAGCCAACCTGGAGGCACTTCAGCGACAAAGGAAAGCGATGATCACCGCGCGTCGATGGTGGACGTTTGTTTTCTGCCTCTTCGTCCTGGCTTCCTGCGCGCAAATTGACTCAAGCAGGGAGTGGGACAGGACAAAGAGGGGCGCCCTGGAGCTGACGGGCTATGAGCCCCGTTGGGCCAGGTCGGACGAGGCAAAGGCATCGGTCCGGACGGAGATCGACCGCCTCCTCTCCGACGGCCTCACCATGGATGAGGCGGTGCATATCGCCCTCATGAACAATGCGAAAATGCAGGCATCCTTCGAAGAGATCGGCATCGCCGCAGCCGAATACGTCCGCGCCGGTCTGCCGGCGAATCCGGCAATCGGCGCCGCTTTCCGGTTCCCTTCCGGACAGGGAGATACCGAAATCGATGCGGACATGATGATCGATCTGGCGGCCCTCTGGCAGATACCGCGGCGAAGTGATGCTGCACGGACGAAAAATGATGTCACACGCGCCGTCATCCTCGATGAGATGGCACGGGTAGTCACGGAGGTAACAGTCGCCTTCATGGACTGCCTCGCCCTGTCGATGATCAGAGAGGAGGGCCTGCGTTTGAAGAGGGAACTCGACGAGTGGGCGTCGCACCTCCGGTATCGCAGAGGCTTCGGCTTTACGAGCGATGTCGAGATGCATACGGCCGGGACCGTGATCGCTGAACAGGAGATCGAGCTTATCCGCATCGGGAGCGCCGAAAAATCGGCGAGGGCGAGACTGACCAGGCTGCTCGGCCTGAAGCCGGGAAGAGCCCGGTATGACATGAAAGGATCCATAGACTATAGCGTCGCTCCGATGCCGGATTACGGAGAGGCGCTGACGGCAGCGCTGACAAGGAGACCGGACGTTCAGGCAGCGGAACTCAGGGTGACCGAGGCCGGCCACCTGCTTTCCCTGGAACGGACGCGAGTCCTGCCGCACCTGGAGGCGGGGATCTCATTTTCCCATGATCATGAGGGGAAGGACGCCTATGGCCCGGCATTCGCCCTCCAACTGCCCGTCTTTGACCGGAATCAGGCGCAGATATCAGCGGCTGAGCACCGGCTCCGCCAGGCCGAACGGGAACTGGAGGAAAAGAAGGCCATCGTGGGCGAAGAAGTTGCTGAAGCCATAGAACTTCTTATGGCATCACGCCAGGAGGTGACGATCCTGAAAGACCGCCTCCTGCCGCTGAGAAGGGAAGCCGTTATATTCACCGAGAAGTACGTCAATGCGATGGAACTCACCATGCTCAACCTCTTTGAGGCGCGGCTGCGGCTGTTCGAAGCGCAGAGACGGTTCATCGAGGCCATGAGGGATAGCAGGAAGCGGGAGATCGAGTTCGCCCGGGCAACGGGGAGGCTGACCCCGACTGTGCCGCAGGGACACAAAGGACAATGAGAATAAGGAGGGAACGGACATGAAAGCGTTGATCATCAGTGCCGACGATTTTGAGGACACGGAACTCCTCGTCCCCTACTACCGGCTCAGGGAGGAGGGGATCGACGTCGACGTGGCGTCGATGAAGAAGACGAAGATCAGGGGGAAGCACGGATACGAGGTGACGCCGACCAAAAGGCTCGCCGACGTGAACCCCGACGAGTACGACCTCCTCATTCTGCCCGGCGGCAAGGCCCCCGAAGCGGTCCGGAAGGAGGAAAAAGCCCTCGACATAGCCCGCAATTTCTTCCAAAAGAACAAGCCTGTCTCTGCCATCTGCCACGGGCCGCAGACGCTCATTTCGGCCGGGCTCATGAAGGGGAGGCACGCCACCTGTTACAAGTCGGTGGCGAAGGAGATGAAGGCGGCGGGGGCGCGCTATGAGGATCAGGAGGTGATCGTGGACGGCAATCTCGTCACATCACGGCATCCCGCCGATCTGCCGGCCTTCATGCGTGAAACGATGAGACTCCTGAAGAAAGGTTAACCTTATCGTTGCAATACACTTCCGGGAAAGGCGGGGCGTATGCGCCGAAAACCTTGCTGCGGCGACACCTGTATCGAAGAAGACGAGGCATACGCCGATGTCAGGAGAATTGGACATCTTTTCCGACACTGACACACACTGACACTGACACTGTTTTCAGAGTGCTTCGCCACGCCTTTCTATACAACTACAAGGTTAACAGGCCGATTCGCTGGGGCAAAGGAAGAGGCGATTGATCTCCCGTGCCCCCGTCTCTCCGGTCGCTCAGTATCTTCTCTCGTACTTCTCGCTTTCGCAGACTTCCCTGACCTGGTCCTTCACCATCCTGCCGTCTTCCCAGACCTTCTCGTGCACTTTTCTGCATTTGGTCTGGCCGTCAGGATAATAGGCACCTCCTTCAGGTTCGGCATAGTAGCGCCCCCGGCCGTCGTCGGTCCTGTATTCCACGGGTCTCCCCGTAGTGGCGACCTGGCGGGACCCCCTCATCGAGATATCGGTTATAGTCGCCCCGGCGACGGCGCCGAGGCCTGCGCCGATGACTCCGCCTCTCCACGGGTTCTTATGGTCGATAAGCGCTCCGGCGATTCCTCCGACGAGACCGCCTGCAGCAGCTCCCTCATAGTGGTACTGTGTGCATCCGGTCATCGATGTCGACAGAGCAATCGCCAGTGCGACGGCAATGATTCCCTTCATTGTACATCCTCCTGCGTTTTGGTTTCATGCCTGACATGACATTATCTTAAAATCTTTTGTTTATTATAGCCCGTTATCCTTCCCCCTGTCTCTTCTTCACGCGGAGCAGACCCGAAAGTTCAGTAGTGGAGCGCTGCTCTAATGGACTAAAGACGTCTGACCAATGTACTCCAAGATAAAGACTTCTGACCAATGCCTGATTTTTGATGTCTAATGATTTATGCCGTGGCATCTTCCCCCCACCTTTTCCGGGGGTTGGATGACCGGTCAAAAAGGCATGCCCTTTTGGATGCGATAGGGTATAATATGACGTATAATATGACTGGACCGCCGGCTTGGGCATGATGCGACAGGATCGGCGATGGTCGAAAAAAACAGAGGAAGACCACCATACATAATGCAATAAAAAGGGGGCAGTCATGGATGCGATTCAGGCAATAAGCGAACGAAGGTCGATAAACTTCTTTGAACCCAACAGAGAGATTTCGGACGACAAGCTGAACAACCTCCTGGGCATAGCGAACCTGTCGCCGTCTTCCTTCAATCTGCAGCCCTGGAAGGTGCTCGTGATCCGCGACCACGGCAAGAAGAAATTCCTCCGCCAGTGCGCCTTCAACCAGCCGAAGGCGGAGGAGGCATCGGCGATGCTCATCATCATAGCCGACCCCGCGGCTGTCGAGGAGAACATCGACAAGGTGCTTAAGAGCTGGGAAAAGCTCGGGTACATGAACCCCGAGATGAGGGACCCCTACATCAAGATGATCAAAGGCCTCTACGGCGAGCAGAACACCGAAAAGAGGAGGCTCTTCGCCGTGAAGAACGCCGCGCTGTTTGCCATGAACGTGATGATTACGGCCAAGGACCTGGGACTCGAAACGCATCCCATGGACGGTATTGACGAAGAGTGCATCAAGAAAGAGTTCAGCATCCCTGAGGACAAATTGATCCCTATGCTCATCGCCGTCGGTTACCTGAAAGAAGGGGTGTCCCTGCTGCCGAGGGCATGGAGGAGATCAATCGGAGAATTCGTGAGATTCGAATCGTACTACGTCGATCTCGAGATGTACTGATCATGCCTCAGGGACGGCGCCGCTCTGAAAAACCCGTCCCCGGAAGGAGAAAGGGCCGGTGAATCTCTGCAGAAGGGAATTCCTGATCACAGCCTGTGCCGGCATGACTGCCGCCGTGCTGTGCTCGTATGATCATCTACCTGCTGAAACAGGAAAGGAGAAAAAAACAATGGCCTATACTGCAAAAGATTATGCAAAACTGATCGGGATGGAGGGTTTCAGCGAAACGCTCCTCAAGAACCATTTCACCCTGTACCAGGGCTATGTGACGAACACGAACAAAGTCCTCGACACGCTTGACCAGATGCTCAAAGACGGCAAGACAGCCACACCGGAGTTTGCCGAACTGAAGAGGAGACTGGGATGGGAGTTCAACGGCATGCGGCTCCATGAGTACTATTTCGAGAACCTCGGGGGCAAGGCCGCCATCAACAAGGACGGCAAGCTTGCGAAGAAACTGGCCGGGGACTTCGGAAGCTATGAAGCATGGGAAAAAGATTTCAAGGGGACCGGCACCATGCGGGGCATCGGATGGGTCGTCCTGTATCAGGACAGCGCAAACGGAAAACTTATCAATTTCTGGATCAATGAGCACGACGTGTCCCATCCCGCCGGCTGCAACCCCATCCTCATCATGGACGTCTTCGAGCATGCCTTCATGATCGATTACGGGCTCAAGAGGGCCGATTACATCGAGGCCTTCTTCAAGAACATCGACTGGGCAGCGGCGGAAGCGCGGCTTAAGTAGAGACCCGCTCCGCTTTCCGTTACAAGACCGGCCGGGACAGACCCTCTGTCCCGGCCGGTCTTGTTTCTATCCCCGCCCCTCAAAGTCCTTCTGGATGCAGAAACTATGCACCACCCTCATTTTCAAAGTTCTCCAAGAGTCATTTTGGACAAGAGTGACATTCGGGTATAATTAAGGCAGAAAGGAGGTGATGCCGGATGAAGAAGGTGATGAATGAGAAAGCCCTTGCCGCGGAGGCAGCATTCTGGGGAGTCATGAAGAAACCGCTCACCGGGCAATCGGGCAAGATCTGTCACAAATGAAAGGGCTGAAAGAGCTGAACATTGCCAGGATGGCAATGCACGTAGTACAGGCAGGGCGGGCGGGCGGCATTCTTTTCGATATCGTCACCCTGCCTGTTCCAATTTCTTCCTGTGTCAAGGTTTGACGGATTCGCAAAAGGTCCTTTCCAAACACTTGTCCGTCATTCCCGTGCAGACGGGAATCCAATGTATTCAGTCAGTTTCTTCTGGTCTGGATACCCGCCTTCGCGAGTATGACAACTTTTTGCGAGGTCGTAAAGGTTTGACTGAATGAAAATGGATCGTCAGCATGCACTATGAATTTTTTATCCAGCTTCACCTCACCGAGAGGTGCAATCTCCGGTGCACCCATTGTTATCAGGGAGGCAACGGGGTTGACGAGATGTCCCTTGACGAGATCAGGGACCTCATCGGTGAAGTCGAGGGGATGATCGGGACATGGTCGTCATCGTACTGCCTGGAATTTTCGCCCAGCTTCACGATTACCGGAGGCGAGCCCTTCCTGAGAAAGGATTTCTTCACGGTCCTTGATGACCTTTCGGCGCGGGGAATCGACACCTTCGTCCTCACGAACGGTACCCTTGTCGGGAAGGACAATGCCCGCGACCTTTCACGCCTCGGGATCAAAGGTGTCCAGGTGAGCGTCGATGGACCCCGGGAGATCCATGACCGGATCAGGGGAAAAGGGAGCTTCACTTCCGCCCTCAGGGGGGTGCGCCATCTCCTTGACGCAGGTATCACAGTCACTCTGAATATGACCCTCTCCTCTCTGAACTCCGGTTCTTTCATGGAGATGGTCGATCTGTCGAAATCTCTCGGCGTGCAGAGGCTTGGGTTTTCGCGCCTCGTTCCCTGCGGCAGGGGAGAGGTCATGGCAGGGTCACTCCTCAGCAAGATGGAACTTCGGGAGCTCTGCGAGCGTGCCGAAGCGCTGCACATCGACGGTCTCGAGATCGTCACCGGTGACCCTGTGGCGTCGCAGATTTCATCTCTCCACGCAGGATGCAGCGATATCGTGCCGGAGAGCGGACCATCCGGTGGGTGCGCCGCAGCCTTTTCAGGATTGACGATCCTGCCCGACGGCACCATCACCCCCTGCCGGAGACTGCCCGTCCCCATCGGGAATGTGCGCCGTGACAGCCTGAGGGAGGTCTGGGCGACGTCGGAGGTGCTTCAGCGCCTCAGGGACCAGGGGTCGTACAGGGGAAAGTGCGGGACCTGTTCACGCTGGAATGTCTGCAGAGGTTGCAGGGCCATCGCCTACGCATACGCTCACCTGCAGGGTCAGGCCGACTACCTGGCAGAAGACCCCCAGTGTTTCATTGAATCATGAGGCTGGTTCCAACTGTCGAGTACGGATTCATACCCAATAGTTGCATGAAAAGGCGGGGCGAAGCGCCTCAAAGCCTTTCTGAAGGCGACGATGAGCCTCGTCAGGTTTGTCTTTCAGGATTCCACTCTCTGTGTGATCGACCATTGGCTTGAAAGGTTGTCTTCAGTGAAGGTTAAGGTGTCGCCGCAGCAAGGTTTTCGGCGCATACACCCCGCCTTTCCCGGGAGTGTATTGCAACGATAAGGATAACAAATGACTCAATGACTTTCACGTTGGCATTTCGCTCCACCCTTATAATGCAGCAGGCGGGTTTTATTAAATAGAAGGGAGGCTTGGACATGCCGCATGCCGGATTGATGGACGAAAGAGAGCTCGGGCCGGAGGCCGGGCCGTTACTGAGGGCAAAGCTCCACATACGGGGCGGGAAGAGACGGTTGCATCAGGGGAAAATAGCGGCCGGCATCGTCACCCTTTATGACGCCCTGTCCGCAGCCATGGAATGGTATATCAACAGGCCCGGGTGCAGGGAGACCCTGAGAATTCAGGACGGCGATAACCTCGATGACGAGCGGACGGCCTATGCTGTTCTTAACCGCTCGGGGATTCTCGACGGCTCCTTCGATTATGACGCCTTCGACATCCTCCTCGAACGGGCCCTTCATGAAGACCTGGAAGGGTTCGACTATAGGCGGATGCTCAAGGGCCTCGAGTCGATCATGACGCAGCTCGGCGTCATGCCCTTCGACGAGGCAGCCCTGCCGCCCGAAGACCCATCGACATACTGAATCGCGATTCCCGATGATTCCTGATTATTATTAACCCGGCAATTGAATACTTGTACCACCGCCATTGCCGCAAGCCCCGGTCATACCGGGATGACAAGGCCATTGCAGTTCATCTGTTTAATTGCCGCGGTAAATAATATATTTCACGTTGCCTATTGCGTCCACCCTGCCCAACGGCTGATTGTGTACAGCGTTCCCGCCAGGAATAACGTGCCGAAGATCGATTTGTTGTGCCGGGCGACCCAGAGCGGCAGATAGATGTCGAAATTGTCCCGCCGATCGTCGGTGTAACGCGCAGCGATGTCGGTTAGCGGACAACGAAGACCATTTCCTATGAGAATCGCCACTTCGACCAGAACCACGCCGACGAGCCAAGCCGCTGCCCGGAAGTGTCCCAGGTACCCCAGGATCGGGATCACGATAATGCACGTCGCGAAGAGCGCCCACACAATGGTGTGCGCCAACCTTACAAGCTCGAGTTTGGTCGTCGATGTCACGGCGAACGAGAGCATTAGCGCAATGCGCCCCAAAAGAGAAAACGGTCATGCTCCTGAGACTCCGAGATCATATCAGGAGATTATGCTATGCGCAACTGCGCAAGCGATGCACGGGCATCTCCTCCACTTATGTCCGGAACGATTCTCAGTTCCAGTGCCGTCACCCCGACGAGATCGACCGTGTAATCTTCTAACTCGCGCATCATGCCCGGAGGACTGAAGGTATATTGCTGACGCACAATCTCCCGGTAGGATTGACCGGCGTCCGGCGACCACCGCAACACGAATTCCTGCGTGCGCGCCTGTTGATCTTCGTGAAACAGTAGTTGAATACGCCTGATCCGCTGCAACTCGTCAAACAGAAGGCGGATCGTCTGCTCCCCGGCTTCTGCAGCCCGCCAACCCAATCCGACGCCGGGCATCAGCGCCGCCTCAATTGGGTGCGCCTCCTCCTCGGACGTGATTTCGACTTGCGCAAGGCTTTGCAAGTCCAACCAACCTTGATCGACGGGTGAGACATTTTGAAGATGTTGACTAATTATCCGCTTTCGCATTGGCCTTCCTCTTACACCTTTCTGTCTTACACAACCTTTTCCCACAGCTGTACTTCAGGTAAAGGTTTTCCACCTTCGTTCTGGCCCATGGGGTCTTCCTTAAGAATTGCAGGCTGGACTTGATGCCCGGGTTATTGGTAAAGCATCGTATATTGATGATCTGCCCCAATTTCTCCCACCCATGATGCTCCACCAGATGGGTAAGCATCATTTCCAGCGTGACACCATGAAGAGGATCTTTATGGTGCTGGTCGCTCATGTCCATCCGCTTTCCGGTTTGCCGGCGCCTTTCCCTGGTCCAACGCGTCGAGGAATTCCCGAACAGGTGCGGGATCATATTTCCGCATCAACGAGCCGACATACTGCATCTGCCGGGCAAAAGAACCGTGTTTCTTCATGGTCTTCGCCGCCTTCACGGCATTTAGAATATCTTCAGTCAAACCAATCTGTTTGAGCTGCTTATCCGACAACTTCACCAGACGTTCGCCCAGGTCCTGCAGGGACAGTGCCGCTTTTTTCTTCTGAGTTCTGCTCAAGCGCACCAGATGCTCTCCCTGTTCCTGCCCGCCTTTCGCTGTCTTCTTCATGTCTTTCTTGTGTACCAGTCCCATACATTCACCGTCTTATCAGATCAATTTATGCAAAAATCCGCAATGAGGCGCTGAGCAGTGCCCGAAGAGCATCTGTTTCGAGTGCCTGGATATTTTACGGGATGGGGGAGAAGGGGGACAACCCCCTTATTAATTCCTTACCCGATTATGTATCAACTACCTTAAGTCCCAGGTACTCGACCATGGGATCGAAATCTCTGTCGTCATGCAATAGAGGCAGTTGATAATGAACGCAGAAGGTTCCGATTATGACGTCTATGGTTTTCCTTGGGGTTACGCCTCTTTTCCTAAGAGCCCTGTAGTTCTCTGCACTTTTTAGGGCGATATCCCGGCCCACCATTGGCATGAATGGCATACCCAGCAGCAGTTCCTTCGCGACCTTGAATTCTTTATTTTTTTGAAACCCCTGAAGTACTTCAGTCAGGATCAGATCACCCATTATGACTGGCGTGCTTCCGAGTGCCGAATCGAACCAATCCGTTTGCCGTGTGTTGTTGCCGTTGAAGTAGTCGATCCAGACAGATGAATCGACAATAATCATCTATCTAACCTCATCTCTTCAAGGTTGCCGGTCCACTTAAGCTTACCCCTAAAACTCTTTATCTTTTCCTGACTTTTCATTAGCACCAACAGTTTCAGGCCCTCTTCTATTGCCTCTTTCTTTGTCTTAATTCCCGAAGTCCTGAGAGCAGATTCCATCAGGTCGTCATTGATCACAACATTAGTTCTCATACGCCACCTCCTATGTGTATCAATATCTCCTATTATACACATCAATGAGTCAATTTGGCAGTCCTATGTTGTTGAACACGTAACGTAGTAGCGGAGGGGGTCAAGTAGCGGAGGGGGTCAGGTCTTGTTTCTTGCATTTTCCATCCTGCTGATCCTGCTTACCGTTGAGGAATGGATGCCGAGGAAATCCCCAACCTCCTTCAGGCTGTATCCATGTTCCATAACGGCCCTTTTGATCGCTGATGCCCTATGCTTTTCGCCTGTAGTCCCCTCTTCCTCAAACAGGCTTTCAAGTGATGGCCTTCCCGCATATCGCTGCCTCTTGGGGATCTCTTTGATATCCATCTGTCCTTTGACGTATCCGTGCAGGCGGTCGACGAAGTCCTCATCACCAAGGATGCTCTGCCCTTTGACCTTCTCCCATATCCCTTTTTCATTTATGCCGGCCGCCACAAACTCACGGTATTTTGTCGCAGCCTGCCGCCTCTTTGATCCGAATTGTCCCAGGATCCAGTCCGTTGTGAGGCAGAGATGAGGTTCTTCAAGGGCCGCCATCGCTCGGTAACTGCTCCATGTCCAGTCCTCGGGCTTTCCTGCTGCTTTCGCCCTGACCGGATTCAGAACAACGTATCTGCAAACCTCAAGGAGATAACTTTCCTTCTCTATCAGGATCGCCTTATACCTGCCCTGAAGGAGGTGGCCGACACGGGTATGTCGTTTGTTGAAAAGCTGCGTGTATACGCCGTTAAGTTGTCTCATGCCTCGCGAGAGGTTTCCCTCCGGTGTTTCAACAACCAGGTGATAGTGATTGTTCATGAGACAGTAGGCGTGGCAGAGCCAATTGTAGCGTTTGTTGACTTCATGGAGGATATCAAGGAAGGCCCGTCGGTCAGCATCGTCCCGATAAATGAGTTTCCGCTCATTACCCCGGGAGGTTATGTGATAGAGTGCACCGTCGTATTCTATCCTCAGCGGCCGGGCCATTTCACCTAAGAATAGCATATCTCCATGGGGAGATTGCAAGAAACAAGACCTGACCCCATGATCGCTTCACTGTCAGCCCATGATGTTCAGGCCGCTGTCGACGTACAGCACCTCTCCCGTCATATGACGTGCGAAGGGGGACGCGAGGTAGGCACAGGCATAGCCCACATCCATGATGCCGACAAGTTCTCCCATTGGCGAGCGGGCTGCCGCTGAGTTCACCATCTGGTCGAAGTCCTTCAATCCTGAAGCGGCCCTTGTCTTGACAGGTCCCGGCGAGATCGCGTGGACGCGGATCTTCTGCGGCCCGAGCTCCCAGGCAAGATAACGGCAGACCGATTCGAGGGCTGCCTTGACCGGCCCCATGACGTTGTAATTGGACACGACCTTGTCGGCGCCGTGAAAGGTCATCGTGAAGAGGCTGCCGCCATCCTTCATGAGCGGCGCGGCGAGCCGTGCCATGCAGATGAAGGAGTGGCAGGAGATATCCATCGCCATGGCAAAACCTGCGGAGGAACAGTTGAGAATGCCTCCCTGCAGGTCGTCCTTCGGGGCGAATGCGATGGCGTGGACGAGCATGTCCAGTTTGCCCCACTCCTTTTCGATGCGCCCGAAGACCGCCTCCAGTTCTCCCGGTTTGGACACATCAAGGGGCATGAAGATCGGGGCCTCCAGCTCCTTTGCCAATGGTTCGACATAGGGTTTCGCCTTCTCGTTCAGATAAGTGACCGCCAGGTCGGCGCCCCACTCCCTGAAGGCCTTCGCGCACCCATAGGCGATGGAATGTTCGTTCGCAATCCCGGCCACCAATGCCTTTGCGCCCGCAAGCGCACCGTTAGGGAACCTACTCATCATCCTGTAACCTCCTTTACCTCAGCGTTTACCATTGTGTTACATATGCCTTCCGGAAGGCGGGGCGAAGATGCCGAAAAGCCTTGGTGCTGCGAAACCTTTGCCTTCCCATACGGATCATTTCAGGCTAACGGTTTATGACAGGTCGGGTGAAACCCCAATGTCCAATTTCAAATGATCATGCTCGCTATCAGCAAGGCTTTGAGGCAATTTGTCCCGCCTTTTCACGCAACGACGAGGCTTATCCAAGCACTCGCCTCGTATGGCGCGCGATCATCATTTCTTCGTTGGTCGGAATGACCCACGCTGCAACCCGTGATGCACCGGTGCTGATGCGGGGACCTCCTGCCCTGTTTGCATCGGCGTCAAGCTCCACGCCAAGCCATGCTGCATCGAGGCAGACGCGTTCCCGTATCTGCGCCGAGTTTTCACCGATCCCGCCGGTGAACACGATCGCATCGACTCCTCCGAGGGCCGCGACGAGCGATCCCATCTCACGCCTGATGCGATAGAGAAAAACGTCGATGGCGATGCGTGCCCCCGGCTCGTCGCTCGCCAGCAGGGTCCGCATGTCGCTCGATAGGCCCGACAGGCCGAGCAGTCCGGACTGCGTGTAGATCAGCTTCTCAATGGCCCGGGCGTCCATGCCGCGCCCATCCATGAGATACAGGAGAACTCCCGGGTCCAGGGCGCCGCTCCGCGTCCCCATGGGCAGGCCCTCGACACCGCTGAACCCCATGGTGCTCGTCATGCTCCTGCAGTTTTCCAGGGCACACATGCTTGCGCCGTTGCCGAGATGGAGCACGACGGTCCTGCCCGAAGCCGCCCCCTTATCGAACTCCGGCAGCACCGAGGCGATGTATTCATAGGACAGGCCGTGAAAGCCGTAGCGCATCACTCCCGCCTCTGCGTACTCCCGGGGCAGCGCGTAGAGTTGGGCTACGTGGGGGTTTGTGCGATGAAAGGAGGTGTCAAAACAGGCGACCTGGGGGAGGTCGGGGCGGCGTTCCAGGAGGAGCCGGATGGGCGCCAGGTTGTTCGGCTGGTGGAGCGGGACGAGAGGGATCAGCCGCTCAAGGGCGGCCAGCACCTCCGCGTCGACCCGCACCGGCTGCGTGTAATCCAACCCCCCGTGGACGACGCGATGGCCGACACCTAAGAGGTGGTGGCCGGAAAATTCACCCCGCACATATGCGACCAGGTGTTCGAGGGCCCCTTCATGGCCGAGCTTGGTGCCCTCAGGCCATGACTTCTCAGAGATGACCGTGCCTTCCCCGTCTTTTGCAACGAAGTGCGGAGCGGTGTAGATGCCCTCGGCCTGCCCGCGGGCAAGGATCTCCGCCTGACCGTCGCGGAGGACGAAAAGAGAAAACTTAATGCTCGAGGAACCGGCGTTCAGGACTGCAATCGTATCCGCCATATGACGCCTCACATGTTCTGACCCGGCGCCGCACCGCGCTTCGCATGGGCGACGAGGGTCATGACCGCAATGGATGCGAGACGGGTGCGCACGCTGTCGGCCCGGCTTGTGAGCACGATAGGCACACGGGTGCCCGCGATGATGCCCGCCCCGTCGGCGCCGGCCAGATACTGGAGCTGTTTCGCCAGCATGTTTCCCGCTTCCAAATCGGGGACGAGCAGGATATCTGCCCTTCCCGCCACGGGGGAATCGATCTTCTTCGTCCTCGCCGCCTGCTCACTGACCGCGTTGTCGAAGGCGAGGGGCCCGTCGAGGATACCACCGGTGATCTGTTTCCTGTCCGCCATCTTGCAGAGCGACGCCGCCTCGATGGTGGAAGGGATGTCGGGGTTCACCGTCTCGACGGCCGAGAGGATCGCCACCTTCGGCTCTTCGATCCCCAGGATATGGGCGAGGTCGATGGCGTTCTGGACGATGTCCACCTTCTCCTTGAGCCCAGGAGCGATGTTGATGGCGGCATCCGTCACCAGAAGGACCCGCGGATAGGTGGGTACGTCCATGACGAAGACGTGGCTGATGCGGCGCGTCGTGCGAAGCCCAGTGGCCGAAGGCACAACAGCGCTCATCAGCTCGTCCGTATGGAGACTCCCCTTCATGAGGGCCTCCACCTCGCCGGCTCGGGCCATGGCCACTGCCTTCTCCGCGGCTGCATGGCTGTGCTCCACATCCACGATACGATACGATGAGATGTCCACGCCCGCACCCTGGGCCGCTTCACGGATCTTTGCCCCGGGCCCGATCAGCACCGGCGTGATCAGTTTGCGTTTTGCCGCCTCGATCGGTCCGGCAAGGGAGTCGTGATCGCAGGGGTGGACAACGGCGCAGATCACCGGCTGCAGTCCCTCACAGCTCCTGATGAGGCGGGCGAAAACGTCGGTGCGGCGGAAGATGACCTCCGGTGTGGCCAGATCGGTATAACTGATGCGCTTCACCGGCGCCGCAACGGTCGCTGTGCCGGAGGCGATCACGTCGCCCGTCTCGTTCGTGCAGCGGCAGTCGAAGAGGATCTCCTTCCCCTCCGTTCGTTTCTCCCTCGCCGTGACTGTCGCCGAGAGGGTGTCGCCCAGCACGATGCGTCCGTGGAATGTGAGGTTATGGGAGAGGATCGTCGTGCCCGGTCCGGGCAGCCGGCGGTTGAGGAGATGGGAGAAAAGGGCCTCGGCGGCCACCGGTTCGGCCGACGGAATATGTTCCGGCCCACGTTCCCGTTCGACATGGGCCTCGTCGACATCTCCTGACACGAGGATGAGAGATTCCACATCGGTCCGGGACATGGTGCGAGAAACGGTGACGGACTGGCCGACCTCGATCTCGTCGAATGTCACATTGGTGAAAGAGCTCATGATTTCGCCCCCTTGCTCATCCGGGGCATTTCTTTCTCCTTGAGGTCGAGCACCTCTCCGATACGCTTCAGCATGGCCCGCTGCTCCGGGGTCGCCCCCTCCAGGTGTACGCGCTTGTCGGAGAGCACGCGGTCGAAGAAGGTCAGCAGCTTCTTCCTGTCCGCCGGGTCTTGCAGGAGCCGGGGCAGGGTCTCAATGGCCTTTTCGGGCTCGTAACGGACGACGATCTCCTGCTCGCCCCTGATGCGGCGCATCTGATCGCGGGGCATGTCGGGAAGGAGGTCCCGGTATTCTCCTATCAGCTCCTCTTTGAGGTCCATCCGCGACAGCGGGATCGGCTCGCCGCGGCGTGCAAGGAGCGCCCCTACGCGTGCCAGGGCCTCGGGATAGCCGCCCTCTCCTATGGAAGCGAGCGCTTCCTGCACGAACGGCAGCTCCCGAGGGTCCTGCGCCTTCGGCACTTCGGCCGCTTTCGCCTCCTGCTTGTCCTCCATATACAGGATGAACATGGCGCCGTATGTCTGAAAGAAGAGGGCCTCGCTGACGGCGTCACGGATGTCACGGTACAAGTTGAAAGAGGCGCTCAGGAGGTCCGACACCATTCGCTCCGCTCTGCGGAGGGGCTGGTCGGGCTCAACAGGCTGACGTTGCTGTTTGACGTATTCTGCAGCGGGCTTGAGCCACCAGAGCCAGGGGTTCCGGTCAGAAAAGAACCAGCGCTGGAAGCGGAGCGGGTGAAATTCGCGGGCCAGTTTGGCCGACATATTGTTGGACAGGGCCTGGACCAGGGGCTGTGCAAAAAGCTCGTAGGCCTGCTGGTTGAAATCGGAAATCGCCTCGACGGCCTCGAAGGGCTTCTCGTCGGCACGTTTGAGGCGGTTGAGCCGACCGACGACATCCTCGAGCCGGTGTTCGATGAATTCGACGTCGTACCGGACCTTGCCGTCGTCACCCTTCGATTCATTTATCTTCATGCCGTAGAGCCCGGGAGGGAGGGCCTCGATGGACTTCAGAACCGAAACGATCTGCTTGTGCTCCTTCTTCGCGACCTTACCGGACACGAATATGCCCAGGTGACCGATGTCCTGGTGCAGCAGGCCGACGATCGTCTGCCCCCGGGCCTTGATCTCATCGGTCGAGCCGTACACGTCCGCAACCCAGTTGAATGCCTGCTGCGGCGGCGTGATGTTGTCGCCCATAGAGGCGAAGAGGACGATCGGGGATTTGATCTCGCGCAGATCGAAGGGTTTGCCGCCCTTCGCCCGCACTTTACCCGTCCACAGGTCGTTTCCGACGAAAAGCTCCTGGACGATCCACTCTATCTCCTCCCGGTTAAGGAGGTAGAAGCCTCCCCACCACCGCTCAAACTCCAGGAAACGGGGCGGTTCCGTGTCGACGTTGGCAAATACATGATAGTACTTGTCCCAGAAGGTATTCGCCGGGTTCAGGTTTTCCATGTTCTGGACGAGATAGGCGCCGTCGAACAGACCGTCGCCGAGGTCGGCCGCCAAAGAGGCCATCCAAGTCCCGCCGAGCATGCCGCCGGCATACCGCATGGGGTTGTCGCCCTCTCCCTCTTTCCAGGCGCCGCCCCAATAAGACATGGGCGCCCCGTTGATCACGATCGGGCCCGTATCATCAGGGTCCGAGGCGGCGAGCATCATGGCCGCCCATCCGCCCTGGCAGTTGCCGAGGATGGCCGGCTTGGAGCTATCGGGATGCAACTCCCGGACCTTATGCACAAAATGCGACTCGGCTTCACACACGTCAAGCAGCGTCTGTCCGGGCTCCGGTTGCGGAAAGAAGATGATGAAATAGACCGGGTGCCCCTCGCGCAATGCCACACCGACCTGCGAGTCGTCCTTGAAACCGCCGATGCCAGGGCCGTGGCCGGCGCGCGGATCGATGATGATATAGGGGCGACGCTTCGGGTCGACGGTCACTCCCGCGGGAGGAATGATGCGCAGGAGGGCATAATTCACGGGACGCTCGAACGTGCGGGCGTCAACGACGATTTCGTAGTCGAAGTGCAGGACCGGCGGCTTGCCGGCCTGTTCGTGCTCGACGAAATTATCGCCCCTCCGGCGAATCGTATCCCAGAACAGGACCGAGCGCTGCGCGAAGTCCGTGGAGTACTGCAGCCAGTTCGTCCAGATTTCCCAGGGCGATAGAGGCTTGCCGACGAGGTCGGCGATCTGCTTGCTGTATGCCGCCTGAACGCTCTCATTGAAACGCTTCTGGGCCAGCTCCACCCGTTTCCGGAAGAGCTTGCCGACTTTGGCTGAGAGCTCCTGGTTCTCAGCGATCTTCTTTGACACATCCTTCATGGTTACCTCCCCAAGTAATAGTAGTCATTAAGTCATTAAATCATTATTAACCCGGCAATTAAACAGATGAACTGCGCTATGCTTTGTCATTCCGGCTTGTCCGGAATCCTTCCCTATTTTCAGAAGGATTGCCGACGCCCCCGCATCAAGTGCGGGGTTGCGGCAATGACAGGATTACTGGTATTTAATTGGCGGGTAAATAGTCAGCAGTCGAAGTCGGGACCACGTTACGATTGCCCAAGCGGGAAGGCTGATGTGGTGAAAAGCCTTTCCGCTAAGATACCCTGTTCATCCCCAGACCACCCTTTGCCGTGTCTGTTGATATCACAAGCCCGACAGGCAACAGGCGCTGAACACCCTGAGATGTCTCATCATCGCATTGGAAAGGCCTTGAACCATATCTGCCTTCCCGGAGACAGTGTCGCCATCAGCAAGGCTTCGAGGCACTTTGTCCCGCCTTTTCACGCAACTGCAGAGTCAATTCACTCGACCTTCTTCCAGGACGGATCGGGATCGTACTTCTTGATCTTCCCGGCAAGACGTGCCGTGTCCGGCCCGAGGTCCTTCTGGTAGACGACCCCTTCGTGATTCACCATGAAGGTCATGATGCCCGAGGAGCCGTACTTTGCCGGGTGTGCCACCATGCCGTAACCGAGGATCATCTTGCCCTTTGCAACGTAATCAAAGGCGCCGCCGTTTGCATGTTTTCCCTGCGCCTTCAGGATATTGAAGTAGTATCCATGGAAAGGAGCAGGCTTGCCTCCGCCACCTTTCTTCCCGTAACCCTCGGCGGCAGCCCGCGCAATGCGTGGACCGACAGGGCTTTCGGGT
The DNA here is from genome assembly GCA_963705105.1 of uncultured Nitrospiraceae bacterium. GTDB lineage: Bacteria > Nitrospirota > Thermodesulfovibrionia > Thermodesulfovibrionales > Dissulfurispiraceae > CAVPIW01. Next base: position 347,053 of record CAVPIW010000005.1, read on the forward strand.
TCTCCTTCCTTCGGCTCCCAGTACAGACCGTCCTTCTTGCCGGGAGTGCTCATGATCTTCTGCGCGTAAGGGTAGATGCCATCGCCGTCCCAGTCCCTGTTGGCATACTCGCGCTGTAAATCCACGTAGGCCCGCATGATTTCGATGACGCGGAGTTCGTTCCTGCCGATCCGGCGGTTGAAGAGCTCCTGCTGCCCCGCCTTCACGTCGAAGTACCACGCATCCCCCCTCTTCACGACGGGGATCGGAAAAGGCCAGTCATCGGCGCCGACGGAGAGGACGGCCTTGTTTGCCGACGGTTTCTCGATCTTGTGCTTCTCGTCATAGGCGGCTAAAAAGCGTGCAACGTCGGCCTTATCCGCCACGGGATCGCCCGAGGACAACAGGCCTTTGCCCCCTAGAATGGCCCAGACAGCCTCGTTGTCATTGGCCTTGATGCCGTTTACAAAGGCAGTGACCGCCTCTTCGGGAGAGGCAAAGCCTTTTTGCTTTATGGCCTTCGCCCCGGCGTCGCTGGCGACGCCGAAGAAAAGGGAAACAGCCAGAATCAGGCTGAAAAGGAATCCGCACAGTGTAACCTTTTGCAGCGTGTGCAGTGCATTCTTCATGTGTTCCTCCCATCGGGAAATGTGCTGCGGTCTGCTCACTGAGTGCAAGGCACCTGTGAGCCCGGCGACAGGTGAAGCAGGCTACCTGCGGCCTCCGCCTCCGCGGCCACCACCGCCACCGCCACGGGACCCACCGCCGGACCCGCCGCTGAATCCGCCGCCGGACCCGCCGCCGCTCCGTGATCCGCTGCTCATTCCGCCAGCGCTGGCTCCACCACCGCCACGGGACCCGCTGCTCATCTGGCTGCTGCTTCTGCTCGCCTGGCCCCGGTCGCTCGCCTGTTTATCAAAGCCACCCTGGCTTGAGCCGCTGAAGGCGCTGTCACGGCTTCCGCCGCGCTCGGCCCCGCCGGCCTTGCCGGAATCGGTCCGTGCACTCCGGTCGGAAGCACCGGCCTGCGCCCCGGAACCGCGTCCCTCAGAATATCCCCTGGTGTCCCGGCCTGCCTGCGATGTGCGCGCCGATGACTGCCCGTGCTTCTGGGCCGTCGCCTGGTCCCGGTAGGCGACTCCGCCCCGGTGGCCCGCGTCATGCTTCCATGAACCCTTGCCGGCCTGGTTCACCTGTCCCTTGTTCTGCATCTGCTTCTGGTAATTTTGACGGTTGATATTGTTGTTTATGTTTGTGTTCCTGTTGACATCGATATCGACATCGCCCCCTCTCCAGTTCGCATTGCCCCACGCATAGCCCCAGGCGGCGCCGATGGCAACCCCTGTAAGAAGAGCAGCACCTGCCCCATACGGATAATAGGGATAGGGCGGATATGACGGGTATGCCCATGCGCCGTAGACAACAGTCGGGTTGTATGTCGGCACATAGACGACCTGGGGGCTGGCAGATTCGATGATGATGACCTCTTGTTCGACCTTGACAACCTGCTCCTTTGTCGTTTTCAGGTTGCCCTCCGCCTTTGCCTTTGCCCGAAGCTTCTGGATTGTGTTCATGACGTCTTTCTGCTGGGCGAGGAATGCGTCGCCCAACTTCTGTGTCAGGTCGAGCTTCTCGCTCATCATGGTCAGCACGTTGGGAAAGTTCACCAGGGACTTGACGCTCGGGTCCCAGGGCTGAGCCTCGAGGGCTTTCGTCAGTGCGTCACCCTTCATACTCTTGTTCTGCTTTGCCCAGCGATCAGCCTGCACGACCTCAAGGGGATACGTGGAAGCCATCAGTATCTGGGTAAGCAGGGAGTCAGGGTAGAGCGCAATCGGCGCAAGAAGCTGCTCCAGCTCTTCCTGCTTGAAAGCGGGCTTCCCCCCCGCATCCTGCGCGGCGACGTTGAACGGCATGATCAGCGCCGCGATAAGCAATACACTCATCACGCGCATCCAGTTTCTTCGTTTGTTCATATTTTCCTCCTTTACAGTTGCTCACAGAGCAGATGTCTTCAACATCCCGTTAAGTTCCACAGCATAGGACTTGCCATTTCCGTCATTCCCCGGCTTGACCGGGGAATCCAGATAGTATGGCCTCATACAGATCTTTCCACTCAGGGTTCCTTTCCTCAATGAGGTCTGTTTTCCACCGGCGGTTGTACTTCTTCAATCTCTTCTCTCGCCGGATGGCATGTTCAACATCCATGAAGTGTTCATAGTAGACAAGTTTATCAACACCATACCGTTCTGTAAATCCTTTCGCCACCTTATTCTTGTGTTCCCACACCCGTTTTATCAAATCAGACGTGACTCCTACATACATCGTGCCATTCCGCTGACTCGCCAGTATGTAAACGTAGAAGTTCTTTTCCAATGAAGAACCTGGATTCCCCGGTCAAGCCGGGGAATGACAGTCTCCCAAGCGTTCAATTACCACACAATTTCTGCAATTCTCCATTTTCCTGAGACCCTTCGCCATTCCGCAATTCTCTGTCTCAACCCCCTTACCCCGCCGGGACCGTGATGATCGGGGCGCCCTCCTTGCCTCCCGTCTCGGTAAGGGAAAAGATGAACATCAGGAACGAAAAGAGCGACTTCGAGCGCACGTCGCGGTCATCGATCCAGAACCAGTGATTCCGATAGGGGACGGCAATGAAGGCGTCAGCGGGTTTCCCCGCTGAACTCTGGATCCTGATGAGCGGAGCAACGTGGGCGCCCTGCGCCGTCTCCTCAAGCATGGTCGGGGTCACCCGCTTTTCCTCCACGTGCACGGCCGGCACCTCGATGGTTGACGCCAGATCGATGATGATCTCGAGCATTGACCGGCTCAACATGGCGATCTCCCTGTCGTCTTTGGCTATTGAACCATAGGCGATCCTGAATTCATCCGCTGCGAGGTCGAGGCCGAGTGTTTTACGGACAAAGCCGATGTCCTCCTCCAGTGACGGATCGACCTTCCCCCGGAAGCCCATCAGCACCCCTTCCGTCTCGTTCGTCCTCTGGACCCTTAGCCCTATGGCGCCGGAGTTCTGGATCTTCCGCAATCTCTCCAGGAGAGGGTAGAACTCAGGGTCGGCAGGGCGTGCCCGCGCAGTGCCTCCGAAGCGGTTTCTGACACCGTTGACGGAGTGGACGCAGATCCGCAGGACGAGATCGATGGGATAGCCCCCCTGGATCAGGCTCAGTATGGCAGGCGGCGGGATCGGCTTCATCAGGCTCCGGGTAAATTTCTCTCCGCTGAGCGGCATATAGGTGATGGTGGGCCGGTCGACATACCGCACGGCGGCCCCCGTTGACTGCGCGTTTGTCCCGGCCTGCACCACGGGATTCACCCAGGTGAGCCTGAGGTCCACCTGGCTCTCCACGGAGTACTGGTTGATCACCGAGGCGACGTCGAGGAAGACGGGCGTGTCGCCATACCGCAGCTTCACCGTGTTGATGAGCATCTGCTGCTTCCAGGAGTCCCCAAGAGCCCCCGTATAGTCGAAGCGGTCGTGTACGACCGTTTTTGGCCCGATGCCCCCGCAGCCGGAGAGAACGAACAGACTGAGTGAAAGGGTAATCAGCATTAACATTTTGACGGATTTCATAGTTCTTGTGCTCCGGCACGTCATAGAGGGTCCAGACGGAAGAAATGACACTGCCAGGGGCCCAGGGCAACGTACAGTCCGAAATCCCGCATGTCATCGCCATTCCTGTCGTAGCTCTCACCTGACAGCATATCGTTGAGACGCCAGGTCCTTCCTCTGAGCGCATCCCACGGCATGTGGACGAGCGCCTGAGCGGTTACTTCAGAGAAATTCACGATGATGAGATAACGCTCGTCGTCCTTGACCCAACACCAGCTTAACACATTGAGACAGCTCTGGTTGTCGGGCCATCCTGTCCGCTCGCAGAGGCGCCAATCGCCGTTCCGGAAAACATCATGGCCGAGTGCCTTCAGGAGGCCGCTATAGAAGGCCGCAAGGTCTGTATCGACGGGCTCCTCGGGGCGACGGCCCAAAAACACGGGCAGCCTCACCTTCATCCCCTCGGACTGCCCCTCGTGAAGCAGCCTCGCCCCGGTGAGCGTGAGGCTCACCACCGCCGCGGCCCGTTCCTTCTCAGTGCCGAACGTTGCCGCGGCCCTCGGCTCGTCGTGGTTCTCGATGAAGCGGACCATCCTCTCCTGGTAGGCGAGGTCTGCGCAGAGGTGAAGCCGAACGTCCTCGGCATTGCTGTGTTCGAGGCGGTCATAGAGCTTCTTGTCGTAGCAGTAGTCAAACCCCTGCTGCTGCAGCTCCCATTCGAGGTCCCAGTATGCTTCAGCGATGAACCTGAAGTCGGGATGCTTCGCTCTGACGGGCGGGATAAGGGTCGTCCAGTAGTCGCTCTCCGGCTTTTCACCGGCGCGCTGCCCCCAGGTCCGCTCGAAGATCGCGTTCAGCACGAGCATCGCCATGTCGCAGCGGATGCCGTCGCACTGCCCGGCGATGTCTGCAACCGTCCCGGCGATCGCCTGGCGCAGTCCCTGATCGAAGGCGTTCAACTGAAGCACATCGGGCCAGGCCGGAAAGTAGGGGTCCCGGCCGCAGGCGAAAACGTGGCCTCCCGCTTCAAAGAACGACGCCGGGTCTCTCTGCAGGTCATCGGCATCTCCGCGGATGAAATACCGGGGGTGTTCGAGTACCCAGGGGTGATCAGGCGCCACGTGGTTCGGGACGAAATCAAGGATGAGCCGCATCCCCTTTTGACGGAGTATTTTCCGTGCCGCGGCGAGCCCCTCCGGGCCTCCGAGGTGACTGTCGACCACATATCTCCGCACGCAGTAAGGAGATCCGACAATGTCCTCCGTCCGAAGGTCGGGGAGGGCCCTGCGAAAGTCCGACATGAGGCCCTCATTTTTCAACGCAACCTGAATGCCCGCCGGGCTCCGCTCCCAGACGCCCATGAACCAGACGGCATCGGCGCCGAGCGATGCCAGCAAATCCCACTCCTGCGAGGGCACTGTGGAAAGCGTCACGGACCGGCCGTATTTCCGGCTCAGCTCATTCAGCCATACCCAGCTATTGATTTCGTAGATGATCGGATGTTTCGGCCATGGTTTCATATCTTTGCCCTCCGTTCCGGTTTCTTTCGCGTGAAGGCCCCGCCCTTGCCTGCTTCGTCCTCGCCATGGTTGCCTTCGCTGTTCGTGAGCCCGAAGAGACGCTCTTTGAGAATGGGGTCCTTCATTGCTAATTGGACATCTTTTCCGACACTGACACTGACACTCACACTGACACTGTTTTCAGAGTGCTTCGCCCCGCCTTGCCGCTAATATCCGCTATGCTTGCGGCTACCCCCCTGCCAGGGACATCGTCACATGCACGACGTCATCCTCCCGCGTCTCTTTGACGGGCAGACCGCTCTTGGCGAACACCCTCAGCATCGCCTTGTTCCCGGGCAAAACATCGGCCTCGAAAGCCGCTATGCCTTTGTCGCGGGCTATACCGGTGAGGTGACCCATGATTCTGCCGGCGATGCCGAGGCCGTGATAGTCCTCTTCGACGATGAACGCCACCTCTGCGTTGCGCAAACCGCCGGGGGCGTTATAGGCGAAGTAACGTCCCCCGCCGATGATCGTTTCGTCCTGCCCTTCGCCCTTCGTCATCACCAGGGCGACGACGTTCTCGAAATCCACATCGGTGATCCCCCTGAGCTCCTCTTCGGTCAATGCTTCCTTGTACCTGAACAGGCGGGTATAGACGGACTCCCGCTCGAGGTTGCTGAATGCGCCGGCGATCCTGTCCCTGTCATCGGGCCTGATCGCCCTGACGGCAACGACCGTGCCGTTTTTTAGGGTCTCCGAAACACTGTAATTCCGCGCGTCGATCATTGTCGCTTCTCCTTTTTTCCCCGGCATATGAGGCGGCACTCACCTCATTCCCGGTCTACTTGTGAACAGCGCCGGCCGGTTGCAGAAAACCCGGCGGCGTCTTCTGCCACGGATACCCCTTTGCCGCCATATTGTATCCCACTTCAAAAAGCTGACGCATGTATGCCGTATCGAAATCCTCCTTCTTCGGCACATTGAAACTCGACGGGATGTAGGCCAGGTGATAATCGAGGCCGTCTTGCTGAGCCGTCAGGTAGATCCGATAGAGGTCGCCGATGCCCTGAGTGTGAATCAGTGCCCCGATGGCCCGCCCGGCAATGGTCAGCGTCCGGCGATCCACCTGGGCCCACTCGGGGTCAAGCCGGCTGTTGCGGATGATGTAAAGCTTTCTTTCCCTCACCTCACCTCGCTCCTTCTCAAAGTCTTTCACCTTAGCGCTGATTGCCGGCGGGTAGACGAAGACCTGCGCCATTGTGCCGCCATCCACGTGCATTTCCTGGTATTTCTGCCCCCCTGCCTCCACATCGATCATCACCGGAGGGAAGGCCCCGGGGATGGCCGCAGAGGCGATCAGGATGCTCCGGAACAGCTCAAGCGCCCCGGGATGGCCGCTCACGGCAATCTTGGTCATATTCCAGATGAGCCCCTGGCGGGCATCGAGGTCCACAGTGGCCACCAGGAGGAAGCGCCCCTTCTTGTACTCGGCCCCGATTGCGTCAAGCATCTTCTGGTCCACCGCCTTTCCAACCAGTCCCCATAAGGGCCGGTTGTCGGCCATGGCGTCATCGGTAAGGGCTGACAGCATGCTTCGTTTCTCCAGGATGTCCTTGGGGGATATGTTTGTGTAGAACTCCTTCAGCTGGGCGTCGTATGACGGCCCCAGAAAGGCAAAGGGGGCGATCAGGGCCCCGGTGCTGATGCCCGTCACCAGCTTGAACACCGGCCGGTCCCCGGCTGCTGTCCATCCACAGAGCAGCCCCGCGCCGAACGCACCATTGTCGCCCCCGCCGGAGACTGCAAGATAGACCGCCGGTGGAAGCGGACCGGAATGTCCGCTCGCTGCAAGCAGCTCCTGCTCACGCCTGTAAGAATCGAGGCCTTCCTGCGACATGGCAGCCATGTCTCTGGCGACGCCGACGCGGTAACGAACATCAGCAAGCCCGGGCACCTGTGCCTGATCCTCCAGGCCCATGGGAACCGCGGCCTGACGCGTCGGTGTGGCGCAGCCCTGCAGGGCCATGACAAAGATCGCGAGCACAACCATGATAAATCTGGAACAGTTCATTGAAGTCCTCCTATGCGCAATATCGGTTTTGCGCAGATGGCACGTCCGGGAACGGTCCTGGTGGCGGATGAAAGCAGCTCCGGGCATCGACCGTTCACTCGTTCAGTTCAGAATCTTTCAAAAACGTTGTCCCCCCCCAGTTCGCCTGGAGCAGGAGCCCCTTGTCCGTAATCTGGTAGACCTTTATGTAGGGGTTGAAAGAGACCGCCTCGGCGGCCCCCGCTTCCTTGTCGCCCATCTTTACCACGGCATCTGCCGAGGCGCCTGCGTCCATCCCGATCGTGGTGAACTGGTCGAAGACGGTCTTGTTTTTGAAGACCAGGACCATGCGGTAATCCTTGTACCCGACTCCCGGCCCCGTCCCCGCCTTCATCATGGTCATATACGTCGCCTTGCCGGACGCATTGTCAACAGCGATACCCTTGCCCTTGACACCGACGAACAGGACGACGTTGATCCCCGTGGCATCGAACACCGCGTAGCCCGTGGCACTCTTGATTTCGGTCTTCGCGTCGGGATTTGTCTTGTAAAGCTGCTCGAGTGTCCTGTCTTTCATAGCCATGACGGCCCGCCGCTTTTCTTCCTTCTTCGGGTCCTTCTTCGGCTGCTCCCCGGTGTCATTTGTTGCCGCGTCGGCGGGTGCGGATGCCGCTTTCTGATTGACCGCTTTTTTCTCCGCTGCCGGGAGGGAGGACAGACCGGCGGATAGACAGAAGGCTACCAAAAGAACTAACGTCACAACATATCTATTCATGCAGAATACCCCTTTAACTACATATTTTATAGTACAGAAACCGGGACGCCTGAAGGCATCCCGCTAATTCAACTCATCGTTCTTGTAGTACTTCGTCCCTTTTGCCGTGATCTCGGCAGCCAGGCCCGTGTCCGTGAGCTGATACATCCAGACCCCCGGGGACACGGAGGCGGCCCCGGCCATGGCCGCACCCTTCCGGTCGACTTTCGCCGCTGCCGTGGTCTGTCCGCCGAACTCCCATCCCTTGTTGACAAAGCCGTCCAGGGCCGCGGCGTTGTCGAAGACGAAGATGACGCTGAACTTCTTGACCCCGAAACCGAGGCCGGCCTGAACCTCGACCATCTTCATGAAGGTCTCTTTCTTCGTCGTATTGCTCACTGCCACGCCTTTGCCTGAACCGCCGCCTGCAACAAAGATCTTGGTGCCGAAGTTGCTGAAGACGGCGTATCCGGCCGAGCGCCCGATTTCGTTCTTCGCAGAAGGCTGCAGCCTGTACAGACGCGAAAGCGTCTGCTTTGCCATCTTCCTGATCTCCTGCCTCTCGCTCTCCTTCGAGGCGGACTCAGCCGCCAACGGGAGGGTAACAAACAGGAGCACTGCAATTGCCGCTGTCATACTCCGCAGAAAACTATTCATGTCACGCACCCCTTTCACGATTCCTCATGATCAGTTCATAGATCCTGCCCCGGTGTCTCACTGAAGAGTCGTGCAGGCGCCGAAGATCACGAAGGCCGATTCCATGCCTGCCATCGTGACCGTCATCTTCCCTGTTTCACGGTCAAGGATGAAGGCCCATCCGTAGCCGAGCTCGAAACCCTGGAGTGTAATCTGCTCGTCGCTCTTTTCCATCAGGCGTATCTCCGTGGTCCTCCTGGGTCCGACGATTACTTTCTTGCCGAAGTCGACGCGCATGAACTGGGGGGCGCCGAAGCTCTCTGGCAGCCCTTTCTCGCATGCCTCTCCGGGCTCGCAGCCGATGGCCTCGACGCTCGCACAGAGGAGCGTCTTCGTACCGTCGAAGTCCTCAGTGGCCCAGGCCGGCAGACTGACACACAGAAGACCGGTGATGAACAGACATAGAAGTGATTTCACGAGGACATCCTCCTTCAGACTCTTACTTGACCACATAGCCGCGGCCCTCCATGCATGCGCCGAAGGCGCGGTTGAAGCTCTGGAGCGTCGATGACTTCGCCTGTTCAGCCTGCTGCTGCTGCGCCGCCTTGTTCTTTCTCGCCTGGTGCCCTCCCGCCATGGTTCCCACAACGGCGCCGGTCGCCGCGCCTTTGCCGGTATCTCCGGCGATGGCGCCCACCGCCGCACCCCCGACGGCGCCGCGCGCCGCGCCGCGGGCCCGCTCGCCTCCGCCTGCGGCAGGTCCTGACGGCGGAGGAGGAGTGTTGGCCACAGCCACCGGGTCGATACCGGTCTGCTGTTTGGCCCAGGCATAGCACTCACCTTCATCTTTGTTCTGCTGTGAAGCCGACTGACCCTTCGACGGGTAGGGGACCACGCCGAGTGACGACGAGATGGACTGCTGGGCGGCGGCCAAACCCCAGGAAGCCAGAAGGGCGACGCACAGCACCAGTACAATACACGTCAACTGTCTGCTTCTGTTTTGTAGCATCCGTACTCCTCCTTCATAAAATTGCGTACCCCATGACGACCGGCAGTCGCCGGCCCGGGATGGCACGACCTGATTCCTGTAACAAAAGACCTGTTTTCTGTCACTCCCGCTTGCCGGGAGTCCTTCCCTGAGAAAGATGCCGGACGAGCCGGAATGACAATGCATGAGACATTGCCTCTGCATCCTTCATTATTTCAACAGCGGCACTTCCTTGGCCAACTCGTACTTCACGATCGCCTCAATCTTGTTTTCGAGCTGATAATAGCGGGCCACCTTTTTGGCAGGCAGCACCTTGCTGAACCTGGGCAGGAAAGAAGCCTTGAGGTCTGCCCGCTCCTTCTCAAGCGCCACGAGGTCCTTGACGATTGCGCCGGCCTTCTCGTCCGTCATCTTCTCGTAGTTCGAAAGGTAATCATCGATAAGCTTGATCGTCCTTTCGTTGAGCTTCATCTTGGCCTGCTGGAACTCGTTGTACAAGGGCCAGAAGGCCTGGCTCTCGGCCTCTGTGAACTGCATGTTGTCGGCGACGATCGCCTTCTTTCCCGTCTGGAGCTGCGAGCGTATCAGCTCCTCCTCGTCAGCCTGAGTCTGGGCAAACAGCGCCGCAGGGATAATGATCATACACAATACCATCAATACGAACACAACACTTCTTTTCATCATCACATCCTCCTTTATCGATTTGGTCCATTGTGCAATCTCATGCTTGTCATTCCCGCAATCCCGCATCCTATGCGGGGGCGTCGGGAATCCTTCCATGAGAAAGATTCCGGACGAGCCGGAATGACAAAAAACGATCTCCGAATATTTGCCGTTTGTGCGCGTCCTCCGTCGTCACGATCCTCCTTTATTCACGCATTTCCTCTCTTCATTTCTATGTGTTCAGGGACTAATGCGGCCTACTCTCCTCCGGGTTTAATATCCCAGATGTTCTTACAGTATTCCCGTATGGAGCGGTCGGAAGAAAACTTCCCCATGCGTGCCACATTCAGGATGGACATGCGGGACCACTGTTCCCGGTCGCGATAGGCCGAGCTCAGCCTGTCCTGGCAATCGATGTAGGACTGATAGTCTGCCAGGAGCATGAACGGGTCATAGCCCAGCAGGCTGTCGACAAGGGGCTTGAAGAGTCCCGCGTCTCCTTCCGAAAAGTATCCCGAGCGCACCTGGTCGATCGCTTCCCTGAGTTGTTCGTTCGTCTCGTAATGGCTCCGCGGATTGTAGCCTCCCTCCCGCAGGCTCAGCACCTCTCCGGCGGTCAGGCCGAAGAGGAAAAAGTTCTCGGGCCCTACCTCTTCGCGGATCTCGACGTTTGCGCCGTCGAGGGTGCCGATGGTGAGGGCGCCGTTCATGGAGAACTTCATGTTTCCCGTGCCCGAGGCCTCCTTCCCGGCCGTCGATATCTGCTCCGAGAGATCTGCCGCAGGATAGACATGGTGAGCGTTCTTCACGTTGAAGTCAGGGAAGAAGATGACCTTCAGCCGACCGGCCACGTCGGGGTCGTTGTTCACCACATCGGCCACGGAATTGATCAGCTTGATGATCAGCTTGGCCATGAAATAGCCGGGGGCGGCCTTGCCGCCGAAGATGACCGTGCGGGGGACGATCTCCTGCCCGGGGTCCTTCTTGATCCTGTTGTACAGGGTTATTATGTGGAGCACGTTCAGGTGCTGCCGCTTGTACTCATGGAGCCGCTTCACCTGTATGTCGAACATCGAATCGGGGTCCGTGGCGACGCCGGACCTTTCCTTCATGATCGCCGCAAGCCTGTCCTTATTGCTGCGCTTGATCTTTTGCCACTCTTGCCGGAATCCGGCATCGTCTGCGAAGGGTTCGATTTTCCTGATCTCGTCTTCAAAGTGTTTGATCCAGCCGTCACCGATTTTCCGGGTGAGCAGTTCCGTGAGTCCCGGGTTGCTCAGGGCTATCCACCGCCGGGGGGTGACCCCGTTTGTGACGTTCATGAAGCGCTCGGGATAGAAGTCGTACAGGTCCTTCATGACTGTCCTGGTGAGGAGATCGGAGTGCAGCGCCGCCACCCCGTTGACCCGGTGGCTTCCCACAGCGGCAAGATGGGCCATGCGGACGTACTTCTCCCCGCTCTCGTCGATCAGCGAGAGGCGTGATGCCAGTCCGTCATCACCGGGGAACCTCAGGCGGACTTCATCGAGAAACCGCCTGTTGATCTCATAGATGATTTCCATGTGGCGGGGAAGGGAGCGGCTGAAAAGCTGCAGGGACCATTTCTCGAGCGCCTCGGGCAGCAGTGTATGGTTGGTATATGCCATGGTCTGCCGGGTTATCTGCCATGCCCTGTCCCATTCCATGATGTGCTCATCCAGGAGGAGCCGCATCAGCTCTGCAACGGCAATGGAAGGATGGGTGTCGTTGAGCTGAACGGAAAAACTCTCGTGGAATGTATCGAGGCTCCTCCCCCGCTGGAGATGAATGCGGATCATGTCCTGAAGGGAGCAGGAGACGAAGAAATACTGCTGTCCAAGACGGAGTGTCTTCCCTATTTCCGGTTCGTCGTTCGGGTAAAGGACCTTGCTCACTGTCTCGGAAATGACCTTCTCGTTCACGGCCTTGTAGTAGTCGCCGACATTGAAGGACTCGAAGTCGAAGGACTCGACGGCCTCAGATTTCCAAAGCCTGAGCAGGTCTATAAGGTCGCCCCGGTAGGACGAGACGGGCGTGTCGTGGGCAATGCCTTTGACGACGCGGTGGGGAACCCAGCGCACCCTGAAATTTCCCTGTTCGTCATGAAACTGTTCTGTCCGGCCGCCGAAATTCACATAATAGGAGACCTCCGGCCTGCAGATCTCCCAGGGATTTCCGAAGCGAAGCCACTTGTCGGTCTTCTCTACCTGCCATCCGTCACGGATCTCCTGATCGAAGATGCCGAACTCATACCGCAGACCGTACCCGATGGCCGGCACGCCAATCGACGCGAGGGAATCCATGTAGCAGGCAGCGAGCCTGCCGAGGCCGCCGTTGCCGAGTCCCGGCTCCTCCTCCTGGGCAAGCAGGTCGTCCAGCTCCAGGCCGAGCTCTTTCAACGCCTCCCGCATGGAGTCGGTCATGTCCAGGTTCAGCAGATTGTTTCCCAGGTGGGGACCCATCAGAAACTCGGCGGAGAGGTAGCAGGCGATCTTCACATCAGGGCGGGAAATCTCCCTGAGGGAACGCAAAAAGCGTTCGAGCATATGGTCCCGCACCGTATGGGCCACTGCCATATACCAGTCGTTCGGCGTGGCAAGTTCCGGAAGGCGTCCCTGGACGTAATAGAGGTTATCGAGGACAGCCTGTTTGACGGAGGAAACGCCGGTCCCTGTCCGGGCATTCCTGTCTGTTCCGACAGATGATGAACCGCTCATATTTGCTGATCCTTTCGCCATGACGTATCTCCTTTTCAGGTGATGACCGCAGGTGCATGCTCTATCTATAATTCATTGGTGTCCAAAAGAACGTGACACGAGGATAGGGCATGCTTTCTCCGCAAGATAGACGTTGTCGCACACACACTCTGCGGCTTGCGCCTTCGACTCCCGCCGCCGTTCACGTTACCCGTGAATTTTGATTCAGAAACCACACCCTATCCTCGCTTTCAAGGTCCCGCTGCAAGATATTTTGGACAGGGGCGACTCATACTATATAGTATAGCGTATTATTTCACTCCCGGCCCTATACGAGCGGGCCACCGGATCACGGCCGTATCCAGGCGCTGCCGAACTGCACATAGATCGCGGCATCGGGGCCGAAGGCCACGTCCACACCCATGTGCAGCCCGTATTTGCGAGCCAGCTCGTAACGAAAGCCCATGCCACCCGTCACCACATCGAGCGTGTTTTCGACGCGCTTGAAATCGTTCCATGCCAGGCCGGCGCCGGCAAAGCCGACGAGGCTGAAGCGCTTCCAGAGCTGCCACCTCAACTCCGCCTCGATCTGCGCCACGTGATCACCCTGGTAGCGCATGAGCTGCGCCCCGCGCAGGGCGATGAAGGGCCGCAAATAGAAGGGCACGTCGCCGAAGCTCATGACGGCGTCGCACCTTACCCCGAGCACCAGTTCCGGACGCAGGGCCAGGAAGCGCATCGCCGTCAGATTGACACGCTGGAACTCGTCGTCTCCTCCCAGGGCCTGGCTGAACAACCCCGCCGACGCCTCGAGATAGGCGCCGCGCGCCGGGGTGAAGATGGTGTCCCGTGAATCGTAGATGAGCGACGTCGTCAAACCGCCCACGCGGGACTCACTCCGGAAATCGGGCAGGCGGGGCGTTGCAGGCGGCGCGTCAAAGGAGATCTTCGTCGTGGCGAAGGCGTACCCGAGTCCGACCGAAACCCGTGAACCGCCGAGCCTGTACTTCACGTGCACGAGGCCGCCCAGGGGCTCGAGGTTGTACGTGAGCGGGTTATCCTTCAGCACGTCGTCCCGTCCGATGCCGTAAAAGTCGAGATTGACCGATGCATAGATCAGTCCCGCGAGCGTCTGCAGCCGGTCGTCCAGCCAGTGCCGGACGTCACCGGCCAGCACACCCCAGGTGCCGTTTTCCGTCGCGAGTCCTCCCACCACGGTGAGGTTCGGCCTCCCGAAGCCGTCTGCCGCTTCGCCGACGGGTTTGTCAATGAACACCAGGCCGCCTGCGGCGCCATAGCCGACGGCCGGCTCGGTGACGGGCATCACCACCGGCACGAAGCCGTAGGCCTGGTCAAGGAAACCGCTGACATCCAGCCAGCCGTCCTCGGAGGAGCGGAACTTTGACGGGGCGTGAGTGGTTCCGGCAGCCTGCGACGGCTCTTTGTTCACATCAGTTTCTGAGGCTGACGCAACGGCTGCCGACAAGATGACCATCAACAGAATAACCCACCCCGCGCGCCTCACCATGGCCGTTCTCATCGTCTGAACCTTTCGGTTACGCGAAAAGACGGGAGGAGCGAAGCTCCTCCCATGAGGAGTCACGACTTCGGCGCCTTTTCCTTCTTCGGGGTCTTCGCAGGCCCCGGTTTTGCCGGCTTTGCCGCGTTGTCGCCGGCGATCCGGCCGAAGGTGATCGTCTCGGAGATCGAGTTGCCGCCCAGGCGGTTCGCGCCGTGGACTCCGCCTGTCACCTCTCCCGCCGCAAAGAAACCGGGGATGGGCTTACCGTTCTTGCCGATGACCTGGGCTCCGGTGTTGATCTTGAGGCCGCCCATGGTGTAGTGAACGCCCGGCATGATCTCGATAGCGTAGTACTTGGGCGTCCGTAAAGGCCGCGGCATGTCGGGCCGCTTGAACTCCAGGTCGTTCTTGTCATCGAAGGCCTTGTTGTACCCGTTCACCGTCGCCTCAAAGGCTTCAGCCGGAACTTTCAGCTTCCCCGCCAGGTCTTTGACGGTTTCCCCCTCGACCACCAGGTTGAGGTGGAAGTACCCGTCGATCTGCTTCAGGCTCTTCCGCACGCCCTCATCAAAGACCAGGAAAGCCGTCTTGCCGGTCTGGGCGAGAATGGCCGCCGAGGCGGCGTCACGGGTGGTGAGCTCATTGACGAAGCGCTTCCCTTCGCGGTTGACAAGGATGGCCCCGTTGCCGCGGACCGCTTCGGTAATCAGGATACGGCTTCCCGCTGCAACAGTCGGGTGGATCTGGATCTCCTTCATGTGGATCAGGTTTCCGCCGGCGGCATCGCCCAGTTCCATCCCGTCACCCGTCGCCCCCGGTTGGTTGGACGTAGTCATGCCTTTGAATGGAGGCTGATAGAAGGCGACCTTCTCAGGGTTTGCCGAGAAACCACCCGCAGTAAGGACAACGGCTTTTGCCTCGATCTTATACAGCTTGCTGTGCTTGCCCTCGACCAGCACGCCCGTTACCCTGCCCTTCTTGTCCTCCAGGACCTTCAGGACCCTGCTGTTAAGACGCACGTCGATCTTACGGTTCTCGGCATTCTTCTTCAGCACCTGCGTGATGTGGGCGCCGACGGCGGCGCCGCCAGTCGGTCGGTGGGTGCGGTAGACGCTCGCGCCGCCCATCTGGCCGACGTCACTCACATCAGCCCCGAGGCTTGTGAGCCAGTCGACGGAGCCGGCCGAGTTGTTGGCAAGGACCCGCACCAGCTCGGGGTCATTGAGATTCTTTCCGCCCTTCATCGTGTCGTCGAACATGATTTGGCAAGTGTCTTTGATGCCCTTCTTCTTCTGGAACTGCGTCTCACAGGCGTTCATGCCGCCGGCGGCGAGCTGGCTGTTGCCCCCGGTGATGGGCATCTTCTCCAGCAGTATAACCTTCGCTCCTTTGTCGTGGGCGGTGATCGCGGCGCTGAAGCCTGCCGCCCCCGCGCCGATGACGAGGACATCGGTCTTCTCGGTCCTGATCTTCTTCGGCACATCCTTCACTTCCGGCAGCTTGACGGACGGCAATTGGGCGGCAAGGGCGCCCGCCGGGATCTTCAGGTCAAAGCCGTGGCAGTTGAGGCAGTATGTCCACGAAGTCGTGTGGCCGTGGTGGCAGACGGTGCAGTCGATGTTCCCCAGATGGGCTTTGTGCGGATTGACCTCGTGCTTCGACTTTTCGGCGATTTTCTCCAGCGAGCCGTGACACTCGATGCACTTCCCGTTCACCACGGTCTCGTTGTCGTCGACCTTTGTCTCCTTCCCATGGCACGACGAGCACTCCATGCCTTTGTCCTTGTGCATGTCGGCGAGGAACGCACCCTTTGCCGGCTGAGCCTGCTTGCCGCCCTTGCCCGGGGCGGTCTCGGCCCAGGCCGCAGGCACAGTCAGCGCAAGCGCAACGGCAACCATCAGCATGACGGCGACTTTCATTATTTTCATAATTCCTCCTATCGTCTGATTAGCCTGCGAGCTTCTTGTAAATCTCATCGACACATATACCCAACCGAAAGGCAAGGGGCATGCTCCGAAAACCTTGCTGCGACGACACCGTAACCCTCACAGAAAACACTCAAGCCAATGTCGAAAAAGATTATCCTGACAATACAAATCGACAATTTTCAAACTCTTTCGCCTTATAACAGAAGGTGCCCAACCGTAAGGCAAGGGGCATGCTCCGAAAACCTTGCTGCGACGGTACCTTAACCGTCACAAAAGACAACGCCTCAAGCCGATATCTGAAATATCGTGCCTTTTACTGACACTCACACTCACACTGTCACCGACACTGTTTTCTGGGCTCTTTGTCCCGCCTTTTCATGCAGCTGAAGGTTACTTCTTCTTCGCCTTCTCCACGGAAACGGCCAGCGCCTCGGTGTAGGTGATCTGCACCTCGTCGCCCACCTTTATCTTCTCCAGGTTCTTGGGGTTCTCCGCCTTCACCGTCACTGTCCTGCCCTCCGGTCCCTTCAGGGTAACGGTGGCCTTCTTCTTGTCGATTGCCTGGATCGTCGCGACAAGGCTCACCTCGCGGCCCACCTTGCCCGCAGGGCTCTCTCCCGGCTTCGCACGAGACATGGTTTCGGTCTCCCGCACGCCCTCTGCAATCTCCCCGGGCTTCAGGATCCGGAACGCAATCGATTCATAGTACTTCACCACGACGATGTCACCGACCTTCACCTGAGGCAGGTTCCTGACTTCCTCGCCCACGGCGACATCGAACACATTGCCCTTTTCACCCTTCAGCGTCACAACGCGCTTCTCAAGGTCGACGGCCTGAACGGTCGCCTTCGTCGAAACGGCCCTCTCCTTCTTCACGGATGGTTGTTTGTCCGTAGATGCAGCCTTCTCTCCGGCGAAAGCCAGGCCGGCAAGGGACAAACCGAAAAGGACAACGAGACAGAGTGCAAATACTTTCTTCATTACTACCTCCTTTTACCGATGTGGTTTCTAATAACTATGCAAACTATATCACCCTGTAGGTATATCTTAACCTTATCGTTGCACTACACTCCCGGGAAAGGCGGGGCGTATGCGCCGAAAACCTTGCTGCGGCGACTCCGTAACCCTCACAGAAGACGACCTTTCAAGCCAATGATCGATGCCACAAAGAGTGGAATCCCGAAAGACAAACCTGACGAGGCTCATCGTCGCCTTCAACAAGGCTTTGAGGCGCTTCGCCCCGCCTTTCAATGCAACTACTAAGGTTAAGTCAGGGGAATTTGTCATGACATTCTCACCCTTTCTTCGACCGTCTTGTCTCGATCTCCAGCGAAACCAGCCTGGCGAGCAGAATCGCGGGATAGAGCTGCCCGATGAGCGCTTCGAGCATCACGAGGGAGCGCGCCAGGGGGTGGATCGCCGTGATATCTCCGAAGCCGACCGTTGTCAGTGCGACCATGCTGAAATACATGAATGCCTCAGTCCGCTCAGGCCCGGTCTGGGATACCCAGGCAGGCAGTTGAAACGAGCCGGGGACCAGATGAGACATGATCGTGTAGCCGAAAGCGAACAGCACCGCAAGGAGCAGATATGCGGCGACGGCGCCTCGGACACGATGGCCTGTCACCGGGCCTTCACGATAGACCTGCCACAGCACCACAACCACCATGCCGACAATCGACAGCAGCGAGAGCAGGGCGTCCCACAGCACAAGGCCGGAAATGTCGAAGACGACCCGGGCCAGTCGAATCCCGATGGCGCAGACAATAAACACCCCGGAAACCACCTGGATAATCCTGTGACGGACCATCGCAAGCAACCCTGCAAGGAGCATAAGAGAAAAGACGACGGCGGCCAACAGTCCTGTTGCAAAACCGGCCCTGGTTGACGGCATGGTTATGAATATTTCGACGATCAGCAGGACAAGGAGCGCGGTGAGGCTGCGCTCTTCCGTCAGGAGGCTCATCAATCGCTGAACCGTCGACAGAGGCTTCACATCATCTCCGTTTCGGGCCGAAAGAGGCTGGTGCCCGCTTCCGTCTGTCCCGATGTGGCGTGCGTTCCGGGTTACCGTGCCTCAGGGGTCTCCTGGGTCATGTGGTCCGCCTCGACGACCCATCCGCCTCCCATGGCTTTGTACACGTTGACGAGGGCCTGAAACAGGGTCCCCTGTGTCTGCACGTATGTCAACTCGGCATTGTAAAACCTGCTCTGCGCATCGAGCACTTCGAGATAACTGGTGTATCCGTTGTCATAGCGCAGCCAGGAGAGGCGCAAGATAGTCGCGAAGGGAGTCCACCTGCTTCGCAAGAGCTTCCAGTTGCTCCCTCGTTCTCTTCTGGTCGACGAGGGCATCATCCACCTCGCGAAATGCCGTCTGGATCGACTGCTCGTACGACAGAAGCGCCTGCTGCTGAACCGCCTCGGCGGACTTTACCTGTCCGGCAATGGCGCCGGCGGTGAAGATCGGCGCGGAGACCGGCACCGCCCAGCTCCAGGTTTTCGCCGGCCCCTTGAAGAGGTCCGACAGGTCGTTGCTGGCGAATCCGAGGAGCCCCGTAAGGGAGATGCTCGGGTAATAGAGCGACTTCGCGACACCGATGTTCGCATTGGCGGCGATGAGGTTCTGCTCGGCCTGGCGGATGTCGGGACGGTTCCCGAGGATATCCGAAGGCAGGCCTGCAGGCACGGCGGGAGACACGAGCTGATCGATCGTCCTGCCGCGCGGAATGGGACCGGGGTTCCTTCCCAGGAGCACACTCAACGCATTCTCCTGCTGGCTGATGAACTTCTCGAAGAGAGAGACGTTCGAGAGCGCCTGTTCATACTGGGATTTCGACTGGCTGACTTCCACTTCAGAGACGATCCCGTACTCGAAGCGGAGCTTGAAGATATCGTACGACTCCTTATAGCTCTGTGCGGTCTCCTTCGTGAGCTCGATCTGCTTGTCGAGGTCACGGAGGTTGATGTAGGAATTCGCCACAGAGCTGACGAGGGTCAGGATCACCGATCTCCTCGCCTCCTCCGAGCTGAGGATGTTCGCCCGGGCGGCCTCCGTCGCGCGCCGCAGCTTGCCCCAGAGGTCGATCTCCCAGGCGGCATTGAGAAACAGTTCCGAGCTGTTAAACGTTGCGTTGGCGCCGGTCCCATCGAGAGGTGTCGGCCCTGTCAGTTCACTCGCCCGCTGTCTCCCATAGGCTGCGCCGGCGAATACTTGCGGGAAGAGAGCCGCACGCGTCGTGCCGTAAAGGCCGGCGAACTCTTCGACCCGCGCAGCGGCGATCATCACATCCTTGTTCTCCCGGAGGGCGGTCTGAATGAGCTCATTCAGGACCGGGTCACCGAACTGCTCCCACCAGGCGGTATTGGCAAGGTCCTTGGCTTCTTCCTCAGACAGCCGCCAGGAAGGGGGGACATCGACGGTCGGTCGCTGGTAATCCGGACCGACCATGCAGCCGCAGAGTGTCAGTGCCAGTGACAGTGCCAGTGTCTGGAAAAGACGAGCACGTATCCTACGCATGGCTCTCTCCCTCCTTTATCCCGGCATGTCCGGTCGGCGGTGTCCCATGGCCTTCAGCCTCTCCGCCGGACGGCGGATGGGCGCCGGTATCGCCCTTGCGAGCGATTTTTCCACCACATAGAAGGTGACGGGGATGAGGAATATGGCGATGAAGGAGGCAGCCAGCATCCCGAAGATGACGGTGTAGCCCATGACCTGCCGCGAGATGGCGCCGGCCCCGCTGGCGATGGCCAGCGGCACACAGCCGAGGATGAAGGCGAAGGAGGTCATCAGGATCGGCCTGAGGCGCTAGCTTGGCCCCGTCCAGGGTCGCATCCATCAGCGGTCTCCCCTTTCTCATACTCCAGCTTGGCGAACTCGACGATGAGGATGGCGTTCTTCGCCGCCAGACCGATCAGCATGACCAGGCCGATCTGGGCATAGATGTTGTTCTCGAATTTGCCGAAGAGGAGGCCGGCAAAGGCTCCGGCCACGGCCACCGGCGTTCCCAGCAGGACCGAGAACGGCAGCGACCAGCTCTCGTACTGGGCCGCCAGGATCAGGAATACGCAGAGGAAGGAGAAGGCGAAGATCACCGCCGGTGATATCCCCTTCTGGGCCTTCTTCTCCTGGAATGACATGCCGCTGTAGTCGTAGCCCATCTCCTGCGGCATGGTCTGGGCAAAGGCCTCTTCCAGCGCCTGCATGGCCTGGGCCGAACTATAGCCGGGGGCCGCGGTGGCGTTGATCTGGGCCGAACGGTACAGGTTGAAGCGCATGGTGAATTCCGGGCCGGTAATGTTGCGAACGGAAGTCAGCGCCGAGAGGGGAACAGCTTGCCCATCTTTGTTGCGCACATAGAACTGGCCGATATTCTCGATGTTGGTCCGGTAGTCCCCCTCAGCTTGGATATAGGTCTGCCACTGACGGCCGAATTTATTGAAGTAATTGATGAAACCGCTCCCCATGAAGCTCTGCAGGACCTTGTAGACGTCGCTTATTTCAACCCCCTGCTTCAGCACCTTGTCGCGGTCCACATCCACGAACAGCTGCGGCACGTTGGGGAGGAAGGTGGTGGTAACCCGGGCCAGTTCCGGCCTTTTCCTGGCCGCTTCGATGAATTTCTGCGTATTTTCGGCCAGGAAAGCGACATCCTTGCCGGCCTTGTCCTGCAGCATGAAGGTCGCTCCGCCCGAGGTGCCGATACCCATGATGGCCGGCGGCGGGAACGGGAAGGCGATAGCGCCCGGAAGCCCGCCCAACGTTTTCGTCAGGGAGGCCTTGATGGCCTCGTACTGCTCTTCCGGAGCCTTGCGCTCTTTCCACTCTTTCAGGGAGATGAAGAAAAAGGCACTGTAGGTATTACTGACCTGGCTGAGCATGCTGTAGCCGAGAATCGACGAACAGTACTGGACACCCGGGGTTTTCATGATGATCTCTTCGGCCTGACGGGCGACTTCACTGGTCCGCTGCAGCGAAGAGGCGTTGGGGAGTTGGATTGCGGCGAAGATAAAGCCCTGGTCCTCGTCGGGGAGGAATCCGGTGGGAATGCTCTTGCCAGCAACCCCGGCCAGGATGGTCACCCCGAGCAGCAGGAGCAGACTGGTCTTGCTTTTCCTGATGGCGACAGAGCAAATCCCCACATAGCCATCGGTGGCCCGGCCAAAGACCCGGTTGAACCAGTCGTAGAACTTCTGCAGCGGGCCGGTCCCCTTGACCTTCGGCTTCAGCAGCAGGGCGCAGAGGGCCGGGGAGAGGGTCAGGGCGTTGAAAGCGGAGATGATGACCGAGATGGCGATGGTCACGGCGAACTGCTGGTAAAGCTGGCCGGTGATGCCGGGGATGAAGGCGGTCGGCACGAAGACCGCCGCCAGGATGATGGCAATGGCGACGACCGGGCCGGAGACCTCCTCCATGGCCTTTGAAGGTCGCATCCTTGGGCGACATGCCATGTTCGATATGGTGCTCCACCGCTTCGACCACGACAATGGCGTCATCGACGACCAGGCCGATGGCAAGGACCATCCCGAAGAGCGAGAGGGTGTTGATAGAAAAACCGAGCATCGGGAAGATGGCGAAGGTTCCCACCAGGGACACCGGCACCGCCAGCAGCGGGATGAGGGTGGCCCGCCACCCCTGGAGGAAGATGAAGACCACCAGGATGACCAGCACCAGCGCCTCGAAGAAGGTATGCTTGATCTCGTTGATCCCCTCGGTGACCGCCAGGGTGGTGTCGAGCGCCACCGTGTACTCAAGGTCAGGCGGGAAGCTCTTACTCAGCTCCGCCATCAGTTTCTTGGCGTCGTTGGCCGATTCAAGTGCGTTGGTTCCCGGCATCTGGTAGAGGGCAACCAGGGCACAGGGCTTGCCGTTGAGGCGTCCTTCCTGCTTATAGTTCTGGGCGCCCAATTCGATGCGGGCCACGTCCTTCAACCCGGACAAGGGAACCGTCCGGATTAGCGCGCAGCACGATGTTGCCGAACTCGGCCTCGCTCTGCAGACGTCCCTGGGCGCGAACCGTGTAGGTGAATTCCTGCCCCTTCGGCACCGGCTGGCTGCCGACCTGGCCGGCCGGGTTGACGGTGTTCTGGGCCTTGACCGCGTTCATGATTTCCGGGATGGTGATATTCAACTTGGCCAACTGGTCCGGTCGGACCCAGATCCGCATGGCGTACTGGCCGGCGCCGAAGACCGAGACGCTGGCGATGCCCTTGATGCGGGTCATCTGGTCGTTGATGTTGATATAGGAGTAGTTGGTCAGGAAGACGTTGTCGTAGGTACCTTTGGGAGAGGAGAGGGCGAACATCAGGTACGGCGCCGAGGTCGACTTCGCCACGGTAACACCGTAGCTGGTGACATCGGCCGGCAATTGAGACGCCGCCTGGTTCTGGCGCATCTGGGAGAGGATCTGGTCGGTGTTGGCGTCGGTACCCAGTTCGAAGTAGTTGTAGAGGGTCATGGAACCGTCGTTGGCGTTGACGGAGTACATGTAGTCCAGGTTGTCGACGCCGGACATCTGCTGTTCGATGGGTGTGGCCACCGACTGCTCCACGGTAACAGCGTCGGCGCCGGTGTAGACGCCGTTCACCTGGATCGCCGGCGGGACGATGTTGGGGAACTGGGCAATGGGAAGTCCCGACATGGCCACAGCGCCGAGGATGACCATGAAGATGGAGATCACCATGGCCACAATAGGGCGATTGATGAAGAACTTTGACATGGGCTACCTCTTCTCTGCGGGCGCGGCCGGTTTCGCCTCAGGTTTGGCGGCAGCTCCCTGGGCCGGTGCCGCTGCCGCCTTGGCAGCTGCTTCCGGATCGAAGGGCTGCGGAACCACCACCATGTCCGGTTTCACCTTCTGCGTCCCCTCGACGACAACCTTCTCTCCGGCCTTCAGACCTTCCTCGATGATCCAGTCCGAGCCGATCCGCTCCGCCACTTTCACCGGGCGGATGCTGACCTTGTTGTCAGCACCGACTACTGCCACCAGGTATTTCCCCTGCATGTCGGTGACGGAGCGCTGAGGAATGAGGATTGCACCTTTTTTGACCGACATGACCGCCCGCACCAGGCCGTAGCCGCCGGGGCGGAGCCTGTTCCCGGGGTTGGCAAAGAGCGAGCCCACCTTGAGGGTGCCGGTGGTCGGGTCGATCTGCCGGTCGGCCAGCGCCAGCTTCCCTTTATGGGGATAGACGCTGCCATCGGCCAGGATCAGCTCAAGATTGATATCCGCAGCCTTTTTCCCCGAGGCGCTGACTGCGAGATATTCCCGTTCGCTGACATTGATGTAGGCCTTGATCGGGTCAACGGAGGAGACGGAGGTCAATTCACTCTGCATGTTCGGACCGACCAGGTTGCCGAGTTGGGTCTTGGCGATGCCGGCGACGCCGTCGACGGGAGAGACGATTTTAGTGAACTCCAGGTTCAATTGAGCCTCCTCGACAGCCGCCTGCGCAGCCTCAACGGAGGCCCTCATTGAGAGTTCCGCACCCACGGCATCGTCAAGGTCCTTCTGACTCACAGCGTTCTTTGCCGCCAGGGGCCTGATCCGTGCCAGGTTGGCCTTGGTCGTGTCGTGGCGCGCCTTCTGCTGGGAGAGCTGCCCCTTTGCCTGGTCAAGGGCTGCCTGGAAAGTGCGCGGGTCGATCTCGAAAAGCACCTGTCCTTTCTTGACCAGTTCACCTTCCCGGTAGTTCTGTTTGATGAGGTAACCGGTCACCTGGGGGCGGATGACTGCATTGACGTAGCCGTCCAGTGCGCCGACCCACTCCTTGTAGATCGGCACATCTTTCTGGATAACGCTCACCACCTCAACCACCGGGGGCTGTGGCGCCGCTGCCTGCTCTTTCTTGCAGCCTGCCATGAGCAGCGCAGCTGCCAGCAAGAACACTGACAGGAGTGAGAGACTTCGCATGAGACCGGAACTCCCTGATCGGCTATCGCCGGTCATGACAGCAGGAACTGCAACAATCGGATTCCTCTTCATCAGAAATACCCCCTGGTATGGTGTTTGGTTTTCATGGAACCTTCGTGCCTGTCATAATAAATGAACAGCGAGGCGGCCTGCCACACTGTTCATTAGTCGCTCATGATGGATTTAACTATCCCGCATCCCGATCCACCCCCGGCTGCAGTCGCGTTCATTCTTTTTCCTGACCCCTTTCGCTGCGGGCGAATCGAAAGTACGCCCTGACCGTCATGAAGTTGATGATCACGGCAACCACGTTCCACGCTATCACCGGCCGCGACCCAATCAAAAGGCCGTAATAGACCCACACAATCTGAAAAACGCCCATAATCCCCGCCATCGTCGGGTTTATACCCTTGCTTGACCGCCGCCTGAACATCTTGACGAGGTCCGGTACGGCGGCAAAGGTCGTGCCGAAACCTGCCACAATGCCCAGGACCTCAGACTGTTGAAACCTGGGGAGCAGCAGGCTCGACGCGTCGCGTATGACCAATTCCTCACATCCATAGAGCGTGATCACGCCCAGCAGGATAACCCCGCGTATCATCCAGTCGATGCATTTCTTCTCCGGCATGGTCACTCCTTTCTGCCGCTGACGGCGACTGTTTCACCCGCTCGACGGGCATCAGGCAGGCGGCTGCACGCTCCGGTATGCAGAGGCCATGTTCTTCATCTCTTTTCCTTCCCGGCTTTCGGGGCGCCCTTCGGGGACGCGGTCTGCGCCCCGCTGACCTGCTCCCTGAAGAGCCGTCTTGCAGCTTTGTGGCGTGAAGTCTCAAGCAAGGTTTTGGCGTCGAGACGCCCGAAAAGGTCCAGAATGAGAGCGACCAGTCCGGTCCACCCCGTCTGGTGGCTGGCCCCGAGCCCGGCTCCGTTGTCACCGTGGAAATACTCATAGAAAAGGATCAGGTCGCGCCAGTGCGGGTCGTCCTGGAACTTGGCCGTCCCCCCGTAGACCGGCCGTCGTCCATGGGTGTCGCGAAGGAATGTGCCCGCCAGTCGTCGCGAAATCTCCTGCGCCACCTCGAACAGCGTCATATAACTGCCGGAACCCGTCGGACACTCGACCTTGTATTCGTCGCCGTAAAAATGGTACAGGTTCAAGAGCGCCCGGAGGATCAGCGCATTGACCGGCATCCAGACCGGACCCCGCCAGTTGGAGTTCCCGCCGAACATCCCCGTGTTGGACTCGCCCGGCAGATACTGCACCCTATACTCCTCATGTCCCACCCAGAACGTGAACGGATGCTCCAGGTGAAACCGCGAGAGGGAGCGTATCCCGTGCGGTCCCAGGAACTCATTCTCGTCGAGCATGTACCCGAGCACCTGCGTGAGCTTCTTCTTGTTGAGGATCGAAAGCAGCCGCCGATCTTTATAGCCGATGAACCCCTCGTCGGTCGGCGCCACGTGGGAAACCACCTCGGGATGCCGTTTTCGGAACAGGGCGATCATCTCAGCCAGCTTCGGAAAGCGCGTCAGGTAATCTCCCTCGAACACGCTGGATGCGCAGAGCGGCAGCAGTCCCACCAGCGACCGCACCTTCAGCCGCATGGCCTGGCCGTCCGGCAGACGCAGCAGATCATAGAAGAAGCCGTCCTCCTCATCCCACATCTCGTCGTGATGCTCGCCCATGCGGTCCATGGCGTAGGAAATCCAGATATAATGCTGGATGAACTTGAAGGCGACCTCCTCGTACATCGGGTCGTATTCGGTCAGAATCAGGGCTATCTCCAGCATGCACTGGCAGTAGAAGGCCATCCAGGCGGTGCCGTCCGCCTGCTCCAGCGACCCGCCCGTCGGCAGTTGCGCGCTCCGGTCGAACACGCCGATGTTGTCCAGCCCCAGAAAGCCGCCGGCGAAGACGTTGCGCCCGGCCGGGTCCTTGCGGTTCACCCACCAGTTGAAGTTGAGCATCAAGCCCTGAAAGGACCGCTCCAGGAACCGCATGTCCGCCCGGCCCAGCGTCTGCTCCATTTTGAACAGGTAGACCGTGGCCCAGGCGTGCACCGGGGGATTCACGTCGCTGAAGTTCCACTCGTAGGCGGGAATCTGGCCGTTGGGGTGGAAATAGAGATTGCGCAGCATCAGCAGGAGCTGCTCCTTGGCGAAGTCGAAATCCACCAGGGCCAGGGCGGTCGTGTGGAAGGCCAGGTCCCAGGCCGCATACCACGGGTACTCCCACTTGTCGGGCATGGAGATGATGTCGGCGTTCAGCATATGGAACCACTCCATGTTCCTTATGCCGCGCGGGTCTGCATCGAGCAGCGGATGGCTCTTGTGCTCGGCCAGCCAGAGCTCCAGGTCGAAGTAGTAGTACTGCTTGCTCCACATCATCCCCGCCAGCGCCTGACGGTGCACCCGGCGCTCGTCTTCGTTCAGCGATTGCGGCGTGATCCTCTCGTAGAATTCGTCCGCGTCCGCGATCCGGCTCTTGAAGACCCCCTCGAAGCCCTTGAAGGCATTGTCCGCCGCCGCGGCTGCGAGCCGCAGGCGGACCGCGCTGCTTCCGCCGCCGGGCACGTCGAGCACGTAGTGAGCCGCGGCCTTGGTCCCCGTCTTGGCGGGATTCACCGCGTCGCCCTGTCCCTCGATGATGTAGGCGTGGAACGCATCCTTGCAGTAGGGAGAAGCGCCGGGCCGGCCCCAGAGGCGCTGTGTGTTACTCTCGTTCTCCGTGAACAGCAGCTCCGGGTCCCCGTCACAATACAGCCAATACTCGCCCAGCTCATGGTGGGAGGTTTGAAGGGCACCCGGCGCCACCTCGCGGAGGGACGGCTTGCGATCATCCTCACCCCAGGACCATGTGTTCCGGAACCAGAGTGTCGGCAGCAGGCGAAGCCGGGCTGCTTCCGGCCCGCGATTGTGCACGGTGACCCGGATGAGCATGTCCTCCGGGCCTCCCTTGGCGTATTCCACGAAGACGTCGAAATAGCGGTCGCCGTCAAACACGCCCGTATCGAGCAGCTCGTACTCGAACTCCTCCCGCGACCGTGCCCGGTTCGTCTCGACCAGTTTCCGGTAGGGAAACTCACTCTGCGGGTATTTGTACAGGTACTTCATATAGGAGTGCGTGGGCGTGCTGTCGAGGTAGAAGTAGTACTCCTTCACGTCCTCCCCATGGTTCGCCTCGCTGTTGGTGAGCCCGTACAGCCGCTCCTTCAGGATGGGGTCGCGCTCATTCCACAACGCCAGGGCGAAACAGAGCTGCTGCTTGTCATCGCAGATCCCGCCGAGCCCGTCCTCGCCCCACCGGTAGGCCCGTGAGCGCGACTGCTCATGGGAGAAATAGTCCCAGGCGTTGCCGTCCTCGCTGTAGTCCTCGCGGACCGTGCCCCATTGCCGCTCGCTGAGGTAAGGGCCCCATTTCTTCCAGGGAATGCCTTTCTCGCGCGCGTCGTTCAGGCGTTTCTGTTCGGTGACGTCGGCGATTTTCCGCTTCCCCGTCACATCAACTCTTTTCTTCCCCGTAGGACCATTCATGTTCTTCCTCCTCGATATGCCTGAATTTCGTGGCTGCCTGATGACGCCGGATTGACATGACCTTAACCCCTTTGATACTCATTAGGGCCACATCCCCTCAGAGACAGACGTCCTGTACGGCCTGCAGCAGCCCCGCCCCCTCGGCCATGGGCCGCTGGAATGCCTTTCTTCGACCGGTCAGAACCTGAAAACAAAGCCCAGTTGTCCGCCGCTCAGGGACAGATCGTTGAAAGGTTCATCATCGTCGAAATCATACTCCAGGTGGCGGTAGCCGAGCGTCATCGAGAAGAGCTTGCTGAAACGGTACCCGATCCCCCCGAAGAGCTGCCAGTTCATCTCGTTGTTGATGCCGAAGCCGCCGATATCGGCGTAGTAGGGCAGAAACCATCCCTTGCCCAGCTCAAACCTCCCTTTGAAACCGATGATCGGGTCGAAGTAATCCTTCTTTTCGGAAAAAGTCCGGGACGGGATGCTGACAGGCAATGCCGTGCTGGGATTCAGGGTGACATCGGCATCTATCCCGATATACCGTATCCCCGCAAGGACATCGAACTTTACACTTTCACTGTGGTACAAGGCATACGCCGGGGCTATCTCAAAGGCCACGGCCTGAAGTTCGTTGTTGGACTTGATCTGGAGTCCGCCGCTGGGTAGATTCGGGAATTTCGTCGTCGTTTCTTCGTTTTCGAAAGAAACGTACACGAAGTCCGTCAGGATAGACCACCTGCCCTTCTCTGCTTCGAACGACAGCATTAAGGCAAACTGCAGGCTGTCAAGATAGTCGTCATCGCTCAGGTCAGCGGTGCCGGTGACGTCTCGCCTCGGAAGGTTTACATTCATCGATCCGTCTATCGAGGGCAGCCAGATATAGGGAACGAGCGTGAAATGCCAGCCGTCATCCTTTTTGGCGTCTGCCGCATACACATCGGCGGCGCCTGCAAGCATTAAAACTGACACAAGCAGTACTGCGACAACCCGTGAGATTCTTCGCAGAACAAGGTCGTTCATCTTTCACTCCTCCGGTCTGATCTGATATGCGCCCAAAGGGCGCTGTCATTATTCAATGATTTCCGCTTGCCTCTTGAAAAGCCTGTCCTTGTCAAAAAGACCCTTTTGGGCCTTCGGCATGAACGAGCCTCCCGGTGATGCTCCGCCGGAACATTTACGGACTACTTCATCCTTGACTCAAGCTCCTGGACCGATTTCATCGTGCTGTTGACCCTCGTGAAATCAAACCAGGTTTCGTTTTCAACGGGGAGATTGACGTTGCTTCCGTATACCCTCCAGCCGTCATGGAAAATAGCCACATTCTTGTATCCAAGGGCCCTCAGGACAAGATATGCGTATGAGGCCCGATGACCCGACTGGCAATGCGTGATGACCCGGCTGTTGTACGGTATGTCTCTGTATATCGATTTCAGATCCGAGAGCGACAGGATCCGATACGACTTTGGATCGAAGTTCTCAAAATAGTCTATGTTCACCGCTCCGGGGATATGACCTCCACGCAAGGCCCTCACGTCGGTGCCTTCATACTCTGCGGTCGTTCTCACGTCGACGATGACCGCCTTTTTCCTGCCGTCGACGATCTGTTTGACTTCATCGGCATTCGCACCTCTCCGTGATCCCCGTACTGCTTTGAATGTCGTTGCCTTGACTTTACTCTCCGCCCGCTCGGGTTTGCCCCCCTCAGCCTGCCATCTCTCGATTCCGCCGTCATAATAATGAACGGTGCACTTGGAGAGTTCACTGTTACACCCCATTGCTTCGAGCATCCAGAACATCACCGCGTCCCAGCTTTTCTTGTGAGGATAGCCATAGACGATGACATGGCTCTCATTTCCGATCCCCATCTCGCCGATAGCCTTTTCCAGGCGGGAGACCACTGTCGGGAACCGCTTGGTGTCATCGACATAGAGCTTCGATATCCACCCCGGAAGGAGCACGGCTCCCGGTATATGTCCCTCCGCATACTCATCGGAATGCCTCACGTCCATGATCACCCAGCCGGGTTTGCCGATCTTATCGCTAAGGAAGCCGGTATCAACGATCAGTTCCGACGCTTTTTCGGCTGAAAAGGCCATGGACGAGCACAGCATGCACAGCGAAAAAAAGATCACCGCCGCTGTCACAGCATTTATACTTACCGCCGGACTCGCGATTGTTTTGGTCATGAGACGCTCCTTTCTGAAGCAAGATAGATTTTCACAAACTACCGGTCCCGGAAGCTCGCGAGAAACGCTGCAGGACAGCGAAATTGTTTCAATAACCCGGGGTCATCTCGTCATCATTCAATAGGCACATTATATCACTGCGACGCTAAATTTATAACCCTGCCGTTAAGCTCCGGGTGATGAACTGCAGGGAGGCGTCCGTATAGTCTCCCGTCACCCTTCTGCCGCGGTCCACCGTTAAGAGACATCGACAGGTCTGTTTGACGGGCATGCTCATCCATGATGTCAGAACTGGAACTTCAGCCCGACCAGGGGACCGCTGATATACAGGTCGTCAAGCACCTTATTATCCTTAAAATTCCAATACAGATACCGATACGCGGCAACGACATCCACCTTCTTGCTGATCTTGTAGCCGACACCCATCATGGCCTGCCAGGTGAATGCGCTCTGTCCTGTACCCATATCAGCAAAGTACGGAATATACCACTTCTCGTCCAGGTTCACCTTTCCCCTGATTCCGACGACACCGTCCCATACATTTCCCGACTCAGAGATCTTTTTGTCTCTTGGCTGGAGCGGCCCATCAACTTCCAGGTCCAGTTCCGACTTTATCCAGAGATAGCGCACACCGGCAACAACTTCCGAGCTGAGCTTTCCGTTGTCAAAAAAGGTGTACCCGACCAGTGGCGTCACTACCCATGCATGCAGTCTCACCGTGGCGCCCGCATCAACGGTGATCTCCTGTCCACTGGGGCCGACAGACGTGGTCACCGAATTGCTGTTGTCCCCCTTCAGTTCCACAGTCGCGACGTCCGTTGTGAGCGACCATTTGCCGTTGCGAGCCACGACACCACCCATAATTGCAAATTCCAGGTTACGGAGGACATCATCGAATTCTAATTGGATATCGCCCCCCCCGGTCGTCTTTCCCCCCATGCCGGACATCCATCCGTAAATATCTGCGCCGAACTGCCAGCCTGTCTTCCGCTCTGTCTCTTCTGCCGCCGCAGGGGCAGGCAATGCCGCCACATGCATGAAGAGCAGCAAAACAGAAAGAGCGATCGCGTTCACCATCCACCTGATTACGCTGCATTGACCGCCTTCGTATTTCGAATGAAACATCGTTTTTTTCTTCACTCCTGTCTCTCATTCCAAATGACATATTTGTATACAGACTCTTCGTATCCCCGGACATCGTGCCGGTTCCAGTGGCTCGCGAGCACGGGCCGACAGGTCCCGGCCGAAGCCGGGGTCTGTCGGCCCGTGCGCCTCCCTCCGACCGAATGCTCACAGCGACCGCACGGTCGGCTGATACTATCGGTCTGCAGCTTCCACTGCTGGTTACGGCACGTAATTGGCGCTGGTGTCCTTGCCGTAGCCGCAGCCCTGGTAGGTGCAATGCAGGTCGTCGCGGATGATGGCAGCCCATCCGCCCGCGCGACCCGTGTCCAGCACCAGGTCCTCGGTCAGCACCTTGGTTTCGAACTTCCAGCCTTTCGGCAGGTTCTTCAGCTTTCCGCCCAACTCGTTGAGGTTGTCGGGGGTGAGGCCCGGGTCGACCGCCTTGGTATATTCCTGCAGGACCCAGACCGGGCCATTGGGCTCGCGCAGGAGATATACGGGTTTGCCCGCCTTGAAGGTCCAGATGGTGTCGCGCCTGATCAAGCACGGCAAATAGGCGTTCTCGAACTGGGCGACCATCTCGGCCCCGGTCATGTCGCCGGCCCAGATCATATCGACACCATGAAAGTTGACCGTGTCTCCGGCGGCGACCTCGAGCTCGTCCATCATCCAGAAGCGCCCGTGGTTGACGAAGCACATGTCCACTTCGAGTTCTTCAGCGAGCTTCTTGGGATCGATCTTCTTGTAGGCCTCGGGGTCGACGGGGACCGATGCCGCCGAGTAGACGTGAGCCCGCTGGGTCCTGCCGGTGCCGACGAAAGCGCCCATTCCGTGGAACGCGGCACCGCGGGTGTTTTTGGCTTGGGATCTGCGTGTGGGACCTATTTTCAGTTTCATTGTGTTTCCTCCTTTTGGGTGATCGGGGTGCGGGAGCACCGCGCCCCGAGGTTTGGGGCACATCAACACTTACTTCTTCATCTGTTTCGCGACAAACTCCTGGACTCTCTTGCCTTGCGCAGCCAACCCTCCAGCGGTGCTGAACTGGATGATCTCGGCCCCTTCCTTCGACTTGAAGTTGTGCGGAGCCGGCCAGAAGCACACTTCCCCGGCGCGGCAAATCTCAACGGTCCCGTCAAGGTAAATGACCTCCACCGAGCCCTTCAAAACGTAAGCCCAGTGTTCAACCCCGCACAGATCGTGTTCCAGTCCCTTTCCCTTCAGAATGTCTGTGAAGTCAGTACCCGGGGCAAAGATGTGGTAGGCGCACTGCATGCCGCCCCATTTCTCATCCCAGATCTTGAGGCCCGGGGTGTTCCTGGTGACGAAGTCGTCTACTGGGTTCATATCTGTCAGTTTCTTGTGCATAAGTTTTCTCCTTTTTGTTTCAATGTTGGTTTTTGAAAACAGCCTGGATCGGCTGAAAACCTTTCCGTTTACGTAAAAATCCAGCGACCATAACTTCGTCATTCATGGAAGCCCCCTCCTTTCTCGTGCGCTGCCATGAACCTGATTTACCGCACGCTGTCCTGATGTTACCGAGTTCTCCTTGCACTTATTACGGGGCGCATCTCACTCCGATGCAGTTTCCTGTGTCACCCGTCCCGTCTCCCCGCGAAATGCCGCAATCGCATGGCGGTTGGTCGGGTACATCCGGTTTTTCCCGATCAATTCCAGCAGATGATATTGCGCCAACAAAGCAGTGGTCGGCTGATTGGCACGGCTTACGGCAACGGTCACCCCACGTTTGGTCAGCCACGTCAGGACCTGATGCAGTGTTTGCTCACCGGTCGTGTCAATATCAACCATGGCTTCCGCATCAAACACAAACCATTTGACGGGTGTGACGGCTTGCGTGACCAGTTTCTCCACCTCTTCCTCAAAAAGAGTGGCATTGGCGAAATAGAGCGGCGCGCCAAAGCGATACATGATTAACCCGGAGGGTTCCGGGGCATGGCCTGTTTCCTCAGGGATAAAATGACTGCCGTCCGGCGCTTCCTGTAACACCCAGGTGCCGGGCCGGGAAGCCCGCCGGAGCAGATCAATCGTGGCAAGCAGAAAGGCAATGATGACAGCCTGCAATGGCCCAAAAACCAGAACACTGAGCAGGCAGACCGCGGCAACCCAGAATTCAGACCGGCGCATCTGCCACAATTCCCGAAGCTCCCCGACCTCGATCAGATTCAACACGGCACTGGCGACAACCCCGGCCAATGCCGCAGTGGGCAGGTACGCCAATTCATCGGTAAAGAAAACCATGACCAGGGCAACCACTACTGCCGCCACCAGACTCGAGAGTTGGGTGCGGGACCCGGCGGCGTCCATCGCCGCGGTGCGCGAGGCACTGGGTCCCGAGACCAGCGAACCGGTGAATCCGCTGACGACACTGGTCATGCCGTAGGCAAACAACACCTGGTCACCATCCGCCTTGGTGTTGTGCTTGCGGCTGCAGCTGCGGACCAGCAGCAATGCCTCGCACAGGGTGATGCCGACCACCGCCATGGCGCCGGGCAGCAGGCGCAGATAGTCGGCAAACGGCACATTGGGCAGCGTCAGGGATGGTAGTCCCGGCGGCAGCGACCCCAGCACTTTAACCCCTTTTTGGTCCAGGCCGAACAGGGCTACGGTGAGCGTCATCAGGACCAGGGCTATCAGCGCCGCCGGTGCTTTGGGCAAGTATTTTTTCATCAGACGCACGATAACAAAAGCCCCCAGCCCGATCGCGACTGAGTAAAGATTCGCATGGGGTATGGACTCAAACAGAGCGATGACTTCCACAAAATAACCCGTGGTGTCAACGGTAGTTGCCATCGAATCCTTGAGATGGTGGGCGACCGCCGCCAATCCCGATACTTCACCATGAGAAGCCCCAAGGATCCTCCTGACCTGGTTTGTCAACACCTCGATCCCCAGACCGGTGATGAAGCCGGCCAGCACCGCCCGGGACAGGAAATTGGCAAGAAACGCCAGCCGGAAGAACCAGAACACAAAGAACAGCAGGCCGCACATCATAGCAAGGGCCAGGGCGTATTGCACCCGGAGAGGGTCCCCAACCGGAGCAAAGCCGATAAGCATTGCTCCCATGATCGCAGAAATGGGGGCGTCCGGGCTTCCCACGACATGGCGCGAGCTGGTGAAGAGGGCAAATATCGCCAGCGGAATGATGCCCGCATAGAGGCCGAACACAGGAGGTAACCCGGCTACCTGCGCATATCCAATATTGAGGGGGATGATCAGGGCTGCCAGGGTAATCCCCGCTGAGATCTCGCGGGGAACATTTTCCCACGTCATTCCCTGCAAACCTGAAAACATCGTGGGCCATTGGAACTTATTTGCGGTGCTCATATAGCAATCCTTTTCTTGTTCGATCTTTCCATTTGAGAGGTCCGGCCACCTTGATGCACCTGGTTCATTGCATGCCGCCCTGATGGTGCACTGTATTTCACCTGCTTTTCACGCTTCCCTGATTCACTGGCCGGCTCTTTTCTGGAGAAAGAGAGCCCGGATCTTTTCCGCTCCCAACACGCGCGCCAACTCCTTGACGCCGAAGAAGGGGATGAATATGACGAAGAGCATCACACTCCCGGCGAGAAATTCATGAGGACCGTCCTTGAAGTAGTCAATGACGCCTCCCGTGAGCCCCTTCCCCTTAAAAAGTCCCTTGATCGCATGCTCGGCGAGGGTAAAGACAGCGACAAAGATCGTAAAGACGACAGTCTTGTAAAGGGTGGGATAGATCAGGGGCTTCTGTTCAAGGCCCCGACCGAGGCGCAGCACAGCTCCGATCATGATCACTTTTGCAAGAATCAAGGCTTGGATCACGGCCACGCCGTAATCCGTGTACGTGATATCATAGGCAGCCAGAAGAAATCTTCGGTACTGCGTGAAAGCCGCGAACACCACCGCGAGGTATGCGACATTTATCCAGTACTCGACCAACTCATGGAAAATTATGTTCTTCCAGTCCTTTTTTTTCTTGTCAGGGCTACTCATGATCTATGGCCCTCCCACGAAGCATCGTTCCCTCTGCTCAGCTGATAGTGACACGTTCAGGTCTGTCGCCACGACGTTTCTTCCGCTCTTTCACTTTGCCGCGACCATGGAACGCGACAGCATGCCGCCGGAGATGTTTCGGGCCTTGAACCCGTTCTGCAGCAGGATCCGCGTCGCCCAGTAGGCACGCCCGCCGGAGCGGCAGATGACGTGGATCTCGCGGTCGCGGGGCAGTTCGCCGAGGCGTGCGCGGAGCGCCGGCAACGGAATGTTGACCGCACCGGGCACGGACTCCGCGGCAAGTTCCGGCGGGTTGCGGACGTCAAGGAGGAACTTGCCGTCCACGGAGTCCCAGTGGCAGAGCGGCATATCGCCCCGGAGGACATTGGCTGAAACCATCCCCGCAAAGTTGACGGGATCCTTCGCGCTTCCGAAGGCGGGCGCGTAGCAGAGCTCTGCTTCTTCCAGGTCGTACACCGTGGCGCCCAGCTGGATCGCCATGGCAAGGACATCGATCCGCTTGTCAACGCCGTCCAGGCCCAGCGCCTGCGCCCCGAGCAGACGTCCGTCGGATTTCCGGAATATGACTTTCAGCACGATCGTTTTGGCGCCAGGGTAGTACCCCGCGTGCGAGTTCGGGAACAGGTAGACCTTATCGAAGTCATCATGGCCCAGGCGCTTGAGAAGCTTCTCGTTGGCGCCCGTCATGGCGACCGTGGCCCCGAAGATCCCGATGACCGAGGTGCCCTGGGTGCCGCGGAACCTCGAGTCGCGTCCGGCGATTACATCGGCTGCGATGCGGCCCTGCCGGTTCGCAGGCCCTGCCAGCGGGATCAGGGACCATTCCCCGGTGACGAAATCCTTGACTTCGACCGCGTCTCCGACAGCGAAGATATCCGGGTTGCTCGTGCGCATGTGTTCGTCGACGCGAATCCCTCCGCGCCGGCCGATCTCGAGCCCGGCCGCCTTTGCCAGCTCCGCCTCAGGACGCACGCCGATGGCGAGGATCACGATGTCTGCCGGATGAGCCTTGCCGGATTTCGTGAGAACCTCCAGCGAGCCGCCCGCGGTCTGCTTGAAGCCGGCCACTGCGTCACTGAGCGCGAGGCGGATGCCGTTCTTTTCGAGGTGGCGCTCAACGAGACGGGCGCATTCGAGGTCGAGCGGGGCCATGACCTGGTCGAGCATCTCGACGATCGTCACTTCAAGACCGCGGTGGACCAGGTTCTCCGCCATCTCGAGTCCGATATACCCTCCGCCCACAACCACCGCGCGTTTCGGCTTCTCCAGCGGCCGGAATCCGGCGGATGCCTGCTCCTCGGTCAGCTCGCTGGCACCCCTCTCGATCCACTCCCGGATATTCCTCGCGTCCGGCACGGTGCGCACCGAGAAGATCCCCGGGAGGTCGATGCCGGGCAGGGGCGGGCGGATCGGGGCCGCCCCCGGCGAGAGCACGAGCTTGTCGTAGGACTCGGTCGTCACCTCGCCGGTGGAGACATTGCGCAGCTCAACGGTCTTCTTATCCGGTGAGATATTCACGGCTTCGCATTTCGTGCGCACATCGATCGCGAACATTGCACGGAACATCTGCTCCGAGAACACGAGGAGGCTCGACTCCTGCTCGATCAGGCCGCCGACATGGTAGGGGAGCCCGCAGTTCGCGTACGAAACATAGGGTCCGCGCTCCACCATGAGGATCTCGGCATTTTCATCCAATCTGCGCAGCCGCGCCGCACACGACGCACCCCCTGCCACTCCGCCAACAATGATGACTTTCATTGTCTTCCCTCCTTATTCATTATTCATTGGCTTGATCTTCCGCATCACAAAAGCTGTATAAAATCATGAAGAAAACTGACTTCTGTTTCAGGTCCATATCGATTCCTCAACGTTCTCTTTGCCGCCGCTTCTCAATTCCCTCCTTTCCCTTTCCCATCACATCTCCGCTATCTTTGCACCCAGCTTCCGTGTGCTGATCTGATACTTTATCTCCGACTCCGCGCAGAGAACTTTCAACACGCCCATAAGCACGCTGAACCGCTCGGACCGTATATACCGCTCCATGGAGTCCTGTGTCGCCCACTCTTCGATCAGGTAAAAGACGCTGGAATCGTTCATATCCTGATAGAGAGAGTATTTCGCCAGGTCTGCTTCTTCCTCGAGATTGTTCTGCATGGACTGCAAGGTCTGGAGAAGCTCTTCACGCTTTCCGGGGCGAACCCGAAGCAAGACGTTGACGGTGCTCACATTTCCTCCTTTTGATCCCGATAAGAGAAGATTTAGGCAACCGAAACGTATGCTGCTGAATCGATCAGCGGGAAGTAAAGCAAGACACGCACCAGGGGGGAGCGCGCGCGGGGATGCGCGTATTAAATTGAAATACAATGATTAATTGAATACGGAGTGAACGGAGGGGGAAAAGGTGCAGGTCTGGCCACGGAATTAAACCCATGGAATACCGTGCATTCCACGGCATGTCGTGGGTTCTGCCGGTACCATAGCAATGATGCAATGATCCTGCAATTCGAGGATGTGTCCACCGGCAGGCTGTTTCCGCTTCCCTTCCAGACGTTCGAATCCTGAGAGCACCGCATTTCCGCTCTGATCGGCGCTTTCTGCCGCATCGTGTGCTGAGACCGTGAAGCCCGGCGGGATCATAAAGACCGATGCGAATCCTGAAACTTACATCCTGCATCTCCATAGTGTCATCAATTTGCCTTGACACCGTCTTGACATTGCAGTCTTGATGCGTTATCATCAAACATCAGATGTCGGGCATGATTCATGGATTCACACGGGCAAGCCCGTGGAACCCTGTTATGGTATCGGAGCGAACGATGCGCACAACAGTCGATCTTGAAGAAGATGTCCTTCTTGCAGCCAAGGAAATTGCAAAGCAACGAGGCAGCACTCTTGGCCGGGTATTGTCGGAATTGGCTCGACAAACACTGACCCGACGGCCTTCTGTATCCACGAAGCATGGTCTGCCGCTCTTCCCGGTCCGGCCCGATGCCGCGGTGGTTACGCTGGAGCTGGTCAACCGCCTTCGGGACGAGACGCCATGACAACCTATCTCCTGGATGTCAATCTGCTCCTTGCCTTGAGTGATCCGATGCATATTCATCATGAATCAGCCCACCGCTGGTTCGCTGAAAAGGGCCGGCGGGCCTGGGCAACCTGTCCTCTCACCGAAAATGGCTTCATCCGCATTGCCAGCCACCCGAACTACCCCAACCGACCCGGCGATGTGACGGCTGTGCTTTCCATCTTTCGCCGGCTTTGTGAGGCCCCGGGCCATCACTTCTGGTCCGAGGACATCAGCATCCTTCAAATCCTCCAGCCCGAGGCGATTATCACGCATGTTCAAATCACCGACGTCTACCTCCTGGGACTGGCCGTTCACAAAAAGGGCAAACTGGCAACCCTTGATCAACGAATCCCGGTTGACGCCGTTCGCGGTGGCCGCAAAGCCCTCGAACTCATCATGCCATAATCATCGGGGCCCGGATCGACTGCACGGGCGGTCAAGTAACGTCTTACACGGCAATCCTGGCCATGTGCCTTCCGGATCAGGAAATTTCGGGCCGTACAATGTTGAGTTTCTTCATGCGGGTCCGAAGGGTGCTGGGCTTCAGGCCGAGCGCCCG
This sequence comes from uncultured Nitrospiraceae bacterium, assembly GCA_963705105.1. Classification (GTDB taxonomy): domain Bacteria; phylum Nitrospirota; class Thermodesulfovibrionia; order Thermodesulfovibrionales; family Dissulfurispiraceae; genus CAVPIW01. The sequence goes on from CAVPIW010000005.1 coordinate 385,743, forward strand.
GGCGGCCCCGGCCTGACCTTCTATCTTCCACTTCACCGCTTCGAGCGTCTTTTGGATATGAGACCGCTCCACGTCCGTCAGGCAGGAGTGTGTTGTGTCGCGAACCTCAGCCGTAGACGGCGAGACGGCGCCGAGCTGCTCCACAAGCTCCAGCACCGGTCCGCTGCTCATAATGACCGCCCGCTCGATGACGTTTTCCAGCTCGCGCACGTTGCCGGGCCAGACATAGCCCTGCAATGCCCGCATGGCCTCCCGGGGGACCGTGGAGATGCGCCTTCCCAACTGCTTGTTCAGACGCTCGATGAGCGCATCGACGATCAGCGGGATGTCCTCAGTCCGCTCCCGGAGAGGCGGCACGGTGATGGGGAAAACGTTCAGCCGGTAGAAGAGGTCTTCGCGGAACCTGCCGTTGCGGATCTCCTCATCGAGGTGCCGGTTCGTCGACGCGATGATCCTGACGTCCACCTTGATGGTATGGGGACTTCCGAGCCGTTCGAACTCGCCGCTCTCTATGACCCGGAGCAGCTTAGCCTGAAGCTCGACAGGCAGCTCGGCGATCTCATCGAGAAAGATGGTGCCTTTATCGGCAAGCTGGAAACGGCCGATCTGGCTTGCCTGTGCCCCCGTGAAGGCGCCCTTTTCCCTTCCGAACAGCTCACTCTCGATCAGGTTCGCCGGGAGCACGGCACAGTTCACATGGATCATCGGCCGGTCCTTGCGCAAGCTCGCCTCGTGCACTGCCCGGGCGACCAGTCCCTTTCCTGTTCCGGTCTCGCCGACGATCAGCACTGTGCTGTCCAGGGGCGCCACCTGGCGGATGCGGTAGTGAACGTATTTGATCGGATCGCTCAGGCCGATGATGGTCTCCGGAGGGCGGCGCGTGCCGATCTCCGTCCTCAGGTAGGTGTTCTCAGCCTCGAGCATGTCCTTCAGCCTGGAGATCTCATCATAGGATTTCCTGATCTCCTCTTCGGCCTCTTTGCGCCCGGTGATATCGACCGACACACCCATCAGGCGGGCGGCTGATCCGGGCGTTTCTGCATACGGCCGACCCTGGGAGAGTATCCAGCGAATGCCTCCGTCGGGTCGCATGACACGGTATTCGACATTGTTATCACTTCCCGACTGCATGGTCATTTCCGCAGCTCGGAGAAGATGCTCGCGGTCTTCGGGGTGGACAATACTGAGGAAGCTCTCAAGGCTTAGATCGCTGTCCGGTGCAAACCCGAAAAACTCCTTGGCCTTTTCCGTCGTCCAGATATGACCGGAGCCCACATCCAGGTTCCAAAGCATCGCCCCGGCGGCATCAGCCGTCAGACTCAGCCGTGCTTCCCCCTCCCGCAATGCCCGGTCTGCGTTTCTGCGCTCCAATGCATTGATAAAGATCTCCCCTAACAGCTGCAACCGCGGAACGTATTCTTCGGGCCACGAGCACTCCTCGCTCATGGCGTTGATTATCACGACGATGGACGAGACCTTTTCTTCCATGAAAAGGGGAATGTCCAGGTAGGACCGGATGCCCATGGCAGTGCAAGTCGACCTGTCCTGTCCAGCCTCTTCCGGCAGTTCTTCCAGCCTTTCAATACAAACCGGTTGTCCCTGCAACACAAGCCTTTCATAGGCCCATGGAAACAGATCGGCGAGCTCAATATCCCCGGACACACGCTCGATGCCTTCGGCATAGGCGGCATGGGTGACATGCACCCGTTTCCGGTCAGGGGAAATTCCGAGCAGAACGCAGCGCTCGAACTCGAAAAATTCGAGCACCTGTTCCAGCGCGTGCTCAATTTCCCGGTCAACCTGGTCAGGAGCGATATTCACAAACCGGGCCGAGAGGTCCGAAATCAGCCTTTCAAAGCGCAAATGATCATCACTGTGACTGTCTTCCCGCCGCAGGGACGGCGAGGCGGTCTCAGCATCTCTTTCCCCGCGGTGCGGATCCCCTCTCCTGATCATCTCTTCATCCATTGCTTCAGAAAATGACGCCGAGAAATTTCATGATCAGCTCTTCCAGCGGCATCATGGTAAGAGTAAGGGGAAGGACCGGCAGCAGGATGATGACGATGAACTGAATGACCGTTTCTTTACTGAAAGGGACAGGCCGGATGCCCCTGATTATTTCGAAACTGTTTCCCAGGTCGGCGAGAGACTGTATGTCGCCGCTCCCGATGAATTGCTCATCCGCCGGTGCGCCGCCGCGAACCCATTTCTGATCGAACTCTTCGACATACCGGCTCGCCAGCTTTCCGTACTCGCGCAGGCCGGCCCTCCTGGCACGCATCAAGTGCGGGCTGAAGACAAGGAGTGGTCCGAACACCGCCATCATGACTGCGGCGGTAAGGCCAATCGCCTCGAGCTTGAAATCAGCCAACTTCGCACCTGCATAAAAGATCCGGTTGGCTATCAGTCCCGACAGCAGCACTCCATGGGCCATGATGAACAACGACTTCGCAAAGACGCTGACCGAGAGGAAGCCGAGACCCGCCGCACGGTCGGGGTGGGTGGGCAAAAGGTGCAGGTCAAGCCTTGAGACCTGCCAGAGAAAGCGCGCCCATACGAAAAGCCGAAAATACCAGCGGATAAGAATGAACTGAAAGAGGGGCCGGCTCACAAAACCATACCAGTATCCTGCCGGTGACAGTCGCACGCCTGCGTCGCTCTGTGTCGCATACCAGGTTGCGGTCTCATGAACGACCTCCTCCATCCCGCTCATCGCGCTCCAGGTGAAATGACCTCCGACGAAGACGAAAAGGAGAAGCGCCACCTCAACAGCAATGGAGTTCCTCAATCTCATGGCGGAATCGATGATCGCGCCGAATCGCGGAAGCGACTCCTCAGGAATAATTCCCCTGTCCAGGAACTGTTGCACGATTGTCCGGATTCGTGTATGAACCATGAGCTCGGCAACGATGAGCAGGGGCAGCGCGAGCAGAAAACGAGACTGCATGTCGATATCATAGAGGAACGGTATCCTGACGCCGCCAAGCGCCCTGCCGTCAAGCAGGGAGAGAAGGAAAAGCGGCAGCCACGCAAAGAGGGTGATAACGACAATGCGCTGCCTGAGGTGCCCGAGGGCCGAATCCTCCAGATGCGCACGAATCAGGAGCTGATACAGCGGCCCCCCGAGTACGAGCGAGAAATCCTGCGTTTTCTTGAAATATTCCGATTCGTTCATATCACCGTTCGGAGCGCGCAAGGACGTGCATCAAGATCATTTTGTCGTCCTTTCCGGATCAGCTGCCGATGCCTTCTCCTGCAACCGGGGGATGTCCGTCATATGTCCCGCGACGGACAGAGGTCAAAGAGGACACATTTCCCGTGGTCGGGCTTCTTCGCCTGGCAGACCTTCCTGCCGTGCAGGATGAAAAGGTGTGTCAGGACTCCCCAATCCTCCCTCGGATACAGGGCCATCAGGTCTTGTTCGATCTTCACGGGGTCATCGCTCTTCGTCAGCCCGAGTCTCCCGGCGAGCCGCTTCACATGGGTGTCGACGGCGATCCCTTCGCTGATCCCGAAGGCGTTGTACAGCATGATATTCGCCGTCTTCCTCGCGACGCCAGGCAGCTGCGTCAACTCCTCCATGGTCTTCGGCACTTCTCCTCCGAACTTCTCCATGATCATCTGCGCAGCAGTCCGGATATTTCTTGCCTTCGTCCGGTAAAAGTTGACCGAGCCCACATCGCGCTGGAGCTCCTCAAGCGACGCTTCCGCAAAATCCCTCACGGACCGGTACTTACGGAAGAGAGGACCCGTCACCTTGTTGACGAGGGCGTCCGTTGTCTGCGCTGACAGCACCGTCGCGACGAGCAATTCGAAGGGCGTCGAAAAGCTGAGCGCCGTTTTCGGATCGCGGTATTCTTCTTTCAGCCCTGCGATGATCCGGCTTACCCTCTCAGGCGCCTGCACGCCCACCCCTGCCGGGCTGCTCTTTCTTCTTCTTTTTGTAGACGAGCACGGCCGGACGTTTTCCCCGTACCGTCGATGACGTCAGGAGCTGCTCCCTCAGCTTTGTCACGTTCTTTGTGACCCTGATGAAGCCCTGCTTCTCGAAATACTCGACGAGGTCCGTCAGGACATAGATCGCTGTTCCCAGAGTGATTCTCAGCAGATGTTTGATGATGAGGGTGCCGATACCTTCACCCCACAGGTCTTCGAGCACGACGACGGAATTGATCGTATGCAGATCGCCGATCTTCTGGAGCCTTCCGAAACCCAGCATCGTCCCGTTTTCCGTCGCCACGACAAAATCGCTGTAGTTGAGATTTTCGGTATGGAAATGGTATTTCTCCATCCCGCCCTTGATCTTGTCGAGATCGGCCATCGTCGCCCTGCGGATGGTGACCACCTTTCCGACGATGTTCAACGATCCCGGGGCCTTCTTCGTTTCATCTGCCATATCTTCTCCTCCTTGTCTTTTTTCACGATACCGTACCGGTGGCGGTCTACAGGGTGAACAGCCTCGACTTGATGTCGATGGCAGCCACCGCCCCCTCTCCCGCAGCGATCACCACCTGATCATGCCCCGTATTCAGGGGGCCGACAATATAAAGCCCCCCGATGGACGATTCATAATTATGGTTCGTCACATACTTGAAGCCCTTGCCGTCCCTCTTCAGGGGAAGCTCGGAGAGAAAGGCGTTGTTGAGCTTGAACCCGAAATTGGACATGATCACTTCGCATTCTATGATGCTCCCATCCTGCAGCTCGAGGCCCTCCATCCGTCCCGTCCCGGTGATTCTGCGGGGCCGCCCCTTGACGAGCCGTATCCCCTGGTCCGCCAGTTCCTCCTTGTAGTCTTCCGGCGGGTTATAGATGCAGAGCAGGAGCGTCACGTCCTTCGTGAACATCTCCTTCATGGCAAAGGCCAGCCTCACCGTGTAAATGGAGTTGCCGATGACCAGGAGCTTCCTGTCCGTGCAGCGGTAGCCGTCGCAGTCGACGCAGGTGAAGAAACTCGTGCCGAGATAGGTATGGACGTTTTCGATCTCGGGGAGGTTGTCCATCACCCCCGATGAGACAATGACGAACTGCGCCTTTTCCACGCCCTCTTCCGTGTAGACTTCGAAAACATCTTTCGGCTTCAGGATTTTCGTGACGAGCCCCCTTCTGACTTCGACGTTAAAGCTCTTCGCCTGCTCGATGCCGAGCCGGACGATTTCTCTTCCCGAAATGTCTTTTTGAGTGAGGAAGTTCTCGATATGCTTTGCGTGCCAGGTGCGCCCGCCGCTCCGGTCGATGAGGAGCACCTTCCTGTTGTACCTTCCCAGGTAGATCGCGGCCTGAAGACCGCCCGGACCTGCGCCGACGATGAGGCAATCATATATGCGTTCCTGTTGTTCCATAGTGACCGATGGACTCCCTGTGATTATGTCTGTCCGGATGCCGCCAAAGCCGGCAGCATGCCCCCGACGTCCTGCAGGAACTCCTGGACCGTCGTGAAATGAATGACGACCAGGCCCTGACCTTTCGCCCGCTCCGTGTTTTTCTCGTTGTCGTCGATGAAGAGCACCTCCCCGGACTTACACTGAAGGAGAGCGACGACATCGGCGAACAGCGAGGGGTCTCTTTTGCTTTTCCCCATCCTGAAGGAGTTCAGGACACAGTGAAACCGATGATAAAAAGGCGTCCTCTTCTCAATCTCCTCAAGCCAGTTCGTCTGGTCACTGAGGATGCCGACCCTGATGCCGTTGTCTCTCATCCCGTCTACGATTGAAAGCATGGCATCTCTCAGCACGAAGCGCTTCAGGATCTCCTGCCTCAGGGCCTTATCACTTCCCGTGATTCCCGTTTTCTTCCTGATCGCGTCCCAATAAACGGCCTCTTCGACGCGGCCCGTGACATAGCCGGTCTCGTAGACCGATTCCTCAGCGATCCGGAAGAACGGCCCGGGATCGAGCCCCCTGCTCTCCGCGATCGCCGTCAGCCCGCCCCTGAAACCCTCTTCGGCGATGACGCCGCCGAAATCGAAAAGCACTGCGCATATTGAATCCATGAATGGGTGTTCACCTCGTTCTTACAATACCCTAATTATACCTCAATGTGATGTCTATCGTTACATAAGCATATGCCCGCTTTGTGGCTTCGTGTGAGACTGTCTTTTTCAGTCTCTCACACGATTGATGGGATGTCGCTCCTGTCCGAAATAGCTTACAGTGAGGCCTTAAAAACGAGGATAGGGTGTGATTTCTGAAGCAAAATTCACGGTTGCCTTGCACGAAAAGACGGTGCAAAACGCTCTAAAAACAGTGTCAGTGTCAGTGTGAGTGTCCGTAAAAGGTTAATTTTGTTCGATCGTTGGTCTGCAATGGTCTGTACGGGAAGGCAGAGGTTTCGCAGCACCGATGCTTTTCGGCGCATTCGCCCCGTCTTTCCTGAGATCTCATTGCGGTGATAAGGGTTTATTATGCGAAGAAATCATGCCCTATCCTCGTGCCACATTATTTTGGACGCCGGCGATGTCATGTATAATTGAGGATGAACAGGCAGGAAATTCATGGAAACGGAGGCCGGCATGAGTGAAGAGCACAGTGCACTGCAATCGCTTCGCGAGCGTCATCCGGAGAAATTCATCGACAAAGAGCGCATATTCGGCAATATCCGCGGAGGTGACAGGATATTCGTCGGCACGGGATGCGGCGAGCCCGCCCACCTCGTTCAGGCGCTTGTCGACTATGTACACGCCAATCCCACGGCATTTTTCGACACCGAGGTGCTCCAGGTCTGGTCGCTCGGCGTCGCCCCTTATACGGACGAGAAGTTCAAGAGCAATTTTCGCCAGAACTCGTTCTTTATCAGTAATGCCAACAGGGATGCGATCAACAGGGGGATCGCCGACTACACCCCCATATTCCTGTTCTCCGTTCCCGGACTCTTCCGCCGGCGTCTCGTCCCTGTCGACGTCGCCCTGATCCAGACCTCCATGCCCGATGATCACGGCTATGTGAGCCTGGGGATAAGCGTCGACATTGTGAAAGCGGCTGCCGAGGCGGCTGACCTCGTCATTGCGCAGGTCAATTCACACATGCCCCGCGTCCACGGGGACTCCTTCATTCACGTGCGTGACATCGATTACATCGTTCACTATGACGAGCCCCTGCTCGAATACGAGACGACCGTGTCTGACAAGACGATGGAGAGGATAGGCGCCTACGTCTCCCGCATCATCCAGGACGGCGACACCATTCAGGTCGGGTACGGCAGCATGCCCAATTCGATCCTCATGCACCTCAAAGACAAGAAACATCTCGGTGTACACACGGAACTGCTCAGCGACGGGATCGCCGAGCTGATGAGGTTGGGCGTCATTGACAACTCGAAGAAGGAAGTCGACCGGGGAAAGACGGTCGCTGCTTTCTGTATGGGGAAGCGTTCGACCTACGAATTCGTCCGTGACAACCCGGGCGTCGAATTCAGGCCCGTCAGTTACACGAACGACCCTATGGTCATAGCGCGGCATCTGAACATGGTCGCTATCAACAGCGCCCTTAAAATCGACCTGACCGGCCAGGCAACGGCCGAATCTCTCGGCTCGCTGTTCTACAGCGGTATCGGGGGACAGGCGGACTTCATGAGGGGCGCCATCCTCTCGCGGGGCGGCAAGACCATTCTCGCGATGGAGTCGACCGCTGAAAATGGCAGCATATCGAGGATCGTCCCCTCCCTCATCGAAGGTGAAGCGGTATCCCTTATAAGGGGCGACATACATTACGTCGTCACGGAATGCGGCATCGCCTATCTCCACGGCAAGAATATCAGGGAACGCGCCATGGCACTGATCGCCATCGCCCACCCGAAGTTCCGCCATGAGCTGCTTGAGGAAGCGAAGAGGCGGGGCCTCGTCTATCAGGACCAGGCATATATACCGGGAGAGAAAGGCGTGTACCCCGAATACCTCGAAACGTACCGCACGACGAAAACGGGCCTGAAGATGCTCCTGAGACCCGTGAGAATCAGCGATGAGCCTCTCCTGAAGGATTTTTTCTATTCCCTCTCGTCCGATTTCATGTACCGGCGGTTCATGTCCGCCCGAAGGGACATGCCCCACGAGCGGCTCCAGAAATTCGTCGTCATCGACTACACGAGAGAAATGACCATCCTGGCGGTCGTTGAGGAGGAGGAGAAGGAGGTCATCGTCGGGATGGGGCAGTACTTCATCGAAGAGCACTCCCACAGCGCCGAGGTGGCCTTCGTGGTGCGGGACGATTACAAGGGCAGGGGCATTGCGCTGGAGCTGCTGTCCCACATGATCCACCTTGCGCGGAAGAGCGGCCTGATTTATCTGACGGCGGAGGTGCTGAAGGACAACGAGCCGATGCTGAACCTGTTCAGGAAGATGTTCCCCGCCCTCGAGAGGAGAATCGGAGACGAGGTCTACCTGCTGAAAATGACTCTCTAAACCTTAACATTGCAATAGGATATCCGGAAAGGCGGGATGTATGCGCCGAAAACCTTGATGCGGCGACACCTTAACCTTCACTGACGATAATATTTCAAGCCAATGGTCGATCACACAAACAGTGGAATCCTGAAAGACAAACCTGACGAGGCTCATCGTCGCCTTCAGCAAGGCTTTGAGGCGCTTCGTCCCGCCTTTTTTACAACTGCAGGGCAAACCCCGCATGCCGATGACGCTGCGCGCTCTTTTCATGATATAGTTTAATTATGCCGGCCAATCTTCCTCCTGAATATCTCGAGGCGGAAAAGCGATACAAGGAGGCCCGTTCGACGGCGGAAAAGGTCGTCGCCCTTGAGGACCTCCTGTCCAGGCTGCCGAAACACAAGGGTACGGACAAGCTCAGGGCCGATCTCAGGAGCAGGCTGTCGAAGCTCCGCGATGAGGCGCTGAGAAAAAAGAAGTCGGGAGGAAGGACGGACCTCTACACCGTCGATCGCGAGGGTGCTGCGCAGGTCGTCCTCGTCGGCTTTGCGAATTCGGGCAAGTCATCGCTCCTGAAAAGCCTCACCAACGCCAATCCCGTTATAGCCGACTATCCCATGTCGACGCTCATGCCCCTGTCCGGCATGATGCCTTTCGAGGACATCCAGTACCAACTCGTTGATCTCCCGCCTGTCGGCAACGAGTCAACGGACGGCTGGGTTTCGGGCATCATCCGCAATTCCGACATTCTCCTCCTCGCCATCGACCTGGCCGACGACCCGGACGTGCAGGCAGAGCTCCTCATGGACCAACTGAAGTCCTGGCGCATATCCCTCCTGAAGGCGGGGTCTTTCATCATGGGACATGATCTGAAGAATCCCGCATCGCCGAAACGGGTCCTCATAGCGGGAAACAAGGCTGATCATGGGGACGCGGCTGAAGGACTCCGGAGGTTGAAAGATGTGGTGGGGAATGCCTACCCTGTTATCTCCGTCTCGGCAAAAACCAAGACGGGGCTGGAGGATCTCAAAGTGACGATCTTCGAGGTCTCGAGAATCATACGGGTGTACTCGAAGGAGCCGGGGAAGGAACCCGACCTCGGGCGTCCCTTCACCTTGCCCGCAGGATCGACCGTTCTCGACCTTGCCGAGCTGATTCACCGGTCATTCGTCCAGACGTTACGATATGTCTGCGTCTGGGGATCGACACGCTTTCCCGGACAACGGGTGCAGAGGGACTACATCCTCAAGGACAGGGATATCGTCGAGATCCGTGTATAGTCTTTAATCGTCGTACCGAAAGTCGCCGTCCACGCCGAGGAATTCGAAATCATCGATATGGACGCGCCTGATCTCCTTGCGGGTGCCGCACTGGTCACAGGTGACATAATACAACACTGATTCCGGATCGGACAAATCCCTGACGACGTGATCTCCGATCGGCTCACGCTCGATGAGCTCATAGCAGTTGTCGCATTCCAGGTACATCATGGCTGCCCCCTTTTCATCAGGATTGCTCGTATGACAGGGAATAAAGCAACGGCCATGCCTGGATACGAACATTGATACATAAGCCTTTTAATCCGGCCGTTCAGAGTGTATGCTTAAAAAGTGTGCACCCCCTGCCTAATAAATGAGCAGATATTCCCCCCTCTTCGCGCGTATAAACCTTATTGCCGGAAAGCCCCCTGGAAAGGCGGGGCGAAGATGCCGAAAAGCCTTGGTGCTGCGAAACCGTTGCCTTCCCATGAGGATCATTTCAAGCCCCCGATTGATTAGACGGAGAGTGGTATCCCGTTATCCAATTTCAAATGATCATTCTCGCTATCAGCAAGGCTTTGAGGCACTTTGTCCCGCCTTTCAACGCAACTCCAAAGTGAGGCTATTTTGGACAGCAGCGAAATCGTGTATACTAAAAATACAGGGAGAAAACGGAGACACATGGACCCCTGAGAGAGCAAAACAAGAGGAGGATCGGATATGGTTGACGAGGTGAAGAGGATACTGGGACTCATTCGTCCGCAGCTCCAGGCGGACAGGGGTGATGTTGAGCTGATCGAGGTGACCGATGACGGCGTCGTCAAGGTAAAACTCCTCGGGGCCTGCGGACACTGCCCCATGTCCACGATGACCCTGAAGAACGGGATAGAGAGGATCCTGAAGCAGAATGTGCCGGGCGTAAAGGAAGTCGTCTCAGTGTAGAGACATCCTGCAATGACAAGGGAGGTTTCCCGTGATCAGTGTGAAGACCTTTGGAACGGAGATACGGCCCCTCAAGACGATGCGTGAGCTCTCCGGTCTCGACGAGGCGGTCAACGCCTTTATCGCTGAAAGCAATGTAAAAAGGGTCATTTCGGTCTCGGACACGTCAACGACCGACGACAAGGGAGAGACGATCGGGCTCATCCGGGTGATCTGTTACGAGACGTAATCCGGTCGCCTGTCGTCCGCGCACCTTGAACAACAGGGGGTCAGGGCTGTATTGCTCCGGCAATGCAGTTTTAAACGTCTTGTACACCTTTCAGCTGCATGAAAAGGCGGGGCGAAGCGCCTCAAAGCCTTGCTGAAGGCGACGATGATCATTGTTAGCTTTGCCTTTCAGGATTCAATTCGTCGTGTCATCGACCATTGGCTTAAACCGTTGTCTTCTGTGACGGTTTAGGTGTCGCCGCAGCAAGGTTTTCGGCGCATACACCCCGCCTTTCCGGATGTCCAATTACAATAATAAAAGGCACATTCTGAACGCGAGGCATGACATGATTTTCATGAAAGACTACTCTGAAGTGCTTCATGGACTGGGGCGCTCGTACTGCGTGGAGATCCGGTTCATCTCGGGCCTCTGGTCATGGATGGGCAGGCAGGGCATCAGCGGGACCGAACCGGTCTACCCGATGAAACTCGCTGCCGGAGAGGGAGGCGGCGTGACGATGCAGGTCCAGTCGGAAATCGATGAATCCGGCCTGGACGATCTGATCAATGCCCTCGGCGTCCGGTGGTCGCTGAAGGAAAACCTGTCCGACCTCTCCAAGAGACTGAACAGCGTCAAGAAACGCATCGCCTTCATCTTCCTGAAAACTTATGCCCGCAATGTGCCGGATGTAAGCGGCGACGAATGGGAAGAAGACACCTGGGCCGTCGGAGAAATGGAGAGGCTCGGACTGTTCAGGGAGTAGGCAGCTATACACCGAGAAAGATCGCCGCGGCGTAAATGATGTAGAACACCCCTCCGAACAGGACGGCGAAGGGAGAAACCCTGTTCGCGACAAACAGGTTCAGCACGACGATGGCTGCGGACAGGAGAGAAAGAATGGCCGACAGCAGGGCGATGCGCGACATCTCCCAGTCCGTGAACAAGAGGCCGACAGCCACAGGAAAGGTCGACTGAAACACCATTGCGCCGGTTATGTTCCCCATGGCGAGGGTATCCCTCCCTTTCAGTGTCCACGTCACGCTGTTGAACTTTTCCGGCAACTCCGTCGCCACCGGCGCGACGAGCAGGGCGAAGAGCATGGGATTCATACCCCACGCTGCCGAAAGGTGCGCGAGACTCCCGACGAATGTGTGGGCGCCTCCGATCATGAGCGCCAGGGCTGAGAGAACCTGCACGACAATGAGCGCCAGAGACGCCTCTCCTCCTCCCTGCATAAGGCGCGGGGCGCCTGACGGGCCTTTCAATAAGCCCGAGGCGGCGAACCAAATGCGCCTGAAATAGAGTTCCTCCGTGTGCAGTATGTCTGCGCTCTCACCCCTGAAAGTCATGAAGGCATAGACGATATACCCGACGAAAAGACCGCCGGCTATGAATATATTCATCCCCTTGACGATGAGGGGCAGGAAGATCGCGACGCTGTAAAGGAGGAGGAAGAAGAGGAGGTCCCTCTTCATGGAATGAACTTCGATGCGGAGTTCGAATTTCCGCTTCTTCCTCAGAAATGTCGCAACGACGGAGATGCCGACGAGGAAGAACGCGAGGGTCGAAAGCATGAACGGCGCCCCGAGAATGGCCCCCACGCCGATCTCCTTCGCCGCGTCGCCGCCGTGCATGAGAATCGCCACAAAGGGCAGGATCGTTTCGGGCAGCGCCGTCCCGACGGCGGCAAGAATGCTGCCCACGACGGCCTGAGAAAGAGAGAGCTTTCTGCCGAGCAGTTCGACGCCGTTGGTGAAGATTTCGGCGCTGAGCAGGATGAGGAAGAGGCTGATGATGAGAAACAGGACGTCCGTCATGACTCAGCGAACGATGACGACCGGGCAGGGAGATGACTTCAGGACGGCCTCGGAAACGCTCCCGAGCAGAATGCCTCCTATATACGAGAGTCCCCGCGCTCCCATGACGATCAGGTCGGCATCCCTTTCCCCGCAAAGCTCACCGATCACCTTATGGGCGACACCCGACCTGACGATGCCCTCGGCAAAGGGGCATCCCTTCAGGAGATCCGCCACCTGCCCTTCCGCTTCCCGGACCAGATCCTTTCCGTAATGCGTCCTGCGGTCATCGCCGGCGTCCTTCCAGCCCCTGAGGCTGCTTTCGATCTCCCGTGTCCCGACGACGTGCAGGACTGTCAGTTCCCGGGGAGCTGCAGGGTCGGCATTCTCATCACATCGGATGAGCGACTTGGCGAACTCCAACGCCCTCAGGGCATTTTCCGAGAAGTCGATTGCGCAGATGACCCTCCGGGGACTGACCTCCCCCACACGGGCGGATTCGGCTTTTTCACCGCGAACGACGAACAGAGGGACGGTCAGGCTTTTTATGAGACGCTCCGAGCTGCTCGGCCTCACCATGTGAGACCTGAATCCGGTGACGAGGATGTCGCTCCCCAGATCCCTGACAGCCGTCGTGAACGATTCGGTGAGATGCCCCACTGCTATGGTGTGACCTGACGGGACCCCATGCCTGCCGATCATCTCGGACAAACCGGCCAGCTCCGCCTCGTCCCTTTCCTTCTCCTGCTGGATATAGGGGATGACGTAAGCCGGCGGAGTCGCCGAATACTCGATCACGTGGAGCAGGTGGATGCTCGCCGGCGTGAAATGCCGGGCAAGCCAGACCGAGTACGCGAGAATTTTTTCCGTATCGCCGCCGAGATCTACGGCTGCAAGGATTTTCTTGATTTCCACGATGCTATTCCGGCGCCTGCCGCGTCATTTGTTCAGGCTGACGCCCAGTCTCCTTTCCACGGAGAGCACTTTCTCCTCGATCCTGTTCTTCCTGCCCTTCCGGTCGTCGATCGTCACGGAGATGAGAACTCGCTCCTCCGTCTTCATGATCTCGTCATGACAACTCCTGATGAGCTCCATGATCTCGTCCCAATCCCCCTCGACGACGGTCCCCATAGGATTGACCTTGTAAGGCATTCCGCTCCTTGCGACCATGTCGAGCACCGCGGCGACCTTGTCCCCCAGGCTGCTGCCGGAGCCGATGGGAACGATGCTGAACTGAGCGAGCATACAGTCCTCCTCACCCCTCGTCACTGCAAGAAAATTGGTCATTAAGTCATTGAGTCAAAAAGACGATATCTGTCTTCCCGGCGAGGCGGCATACAAAAACCGAAAAAAAGAGGTGGCCGCTTTAGCCACCTCATAGCAGGAATTAAATAAATAAATGCTCTATTTTACCGCATCCTTCAACGTTTTGCCTGCCGTGAACTTCGGGACCTTCGTCGCAGGAATCTTGATCTCGTCCCCCGTTCTCGGATTGCGTCCCTTTCTCGCCTTTCTTTTGGTCACCGCGAAGGTGCCAAAGCCGACGAGCGTCACTTTTTGCCCTTTCTTCAGCGAAAACTTGACCGCGTCGATTGTTGCATCGAGGGCCTTGCCGGCATCCGCCTTCGTGAACCCCGTCATTGATGCAATTTTATCAATGAGCTCTGCCTTTGTCATCGATTCTTCCCCCCTTTCTCCTCGTAAATTATTAATTACCAACGGTTTGACTATAACAATACCAAGAAGAATGCCGTTTGTCAAGAAAAAAATGACGGGTTTACCCCGTAAATCCCCGCTCCTGCACGGAGTCGGGAAGGTCACCTGTTCACGGAGAGGACGCCGTCGAGCTGGGAGATCTTGTTGACGATGGTGTTGAGCTGCTGCCTGCTCCTTATCTCGAGGATAAGCTCCATCAGAGACCGTTTGTCATGGGTCGGGCTGACCTTGAGTGAAGATATATTAACGTTCACAGCCGAGATGAGGGCGCTCATGTTCGCAAGCATGCCGGGCCTGTCCACACACTCGACGAAGAGCTTCGCCGATGTGGTGATATCCTCCTGCTGACTCCATTCGACGCCGATCAGCCTCTCCGTGTCGACGGCCGTCCTTTCGAGATTGGAACACTCGGTCCGATGGATCGTCACCCCCTTGCCCTTGGTGATAAAGCCTACGATCTTGTCACCCGGCACGGGATAACAGCAACGCCCCACGTGATAGAGCACATTGTCGATGCCCTTGATGCTGATGACGCTCTTCCCCTCCCGGGGCGGCTTGACGACCTTGGTGATCAGCGTTTCTTCGTGCTTTTCGTCGGTGAGCCTGTTGACGAGCTGGTGGACCGAGAGCTTGCCGTACCCGATGGCAAGCAGCACATCTTCGACGTTCTGGTAACTGAGGGCCTTCAGGATCTCCTGCATCTTTTCCGTCTTCAGGACCGCCATCGTCATCCCGTTGCGCCGCAACTCCTCCTCGATCAGCTTCGTTCCGAGCTCGACGCCCTGGTTCCGCTCTTCGACCCTGATCCATTGTTTGATCCTGCTCCTCGCCCTCGGCGTGACGACGAATTTGAGCCAGTCCTTGCTCGGGCTATGGGAGGGGGCGGTGATGATCTCGACGGCGTCACCGCTGACAAGCTTATACCTGAGAGGGACGATCCTGCCGCTGATCTTCGCGCCGACGCAGCGGTGACCGACTTCGGAGTGGATGCTGTAGGCGAAATCGACAGGCG
Organism: uncultured Nitrospiraceae bacterium; assembly: GCA_963705105.1. GTDB lineage: Bacteria > Nitrospirota > Thermodesulfovibrionia > Thermodesulfovibrionales > Dissulfurispiraceae > CAVPIW01. Next base: position 401,053 of record CAVPIW010000005.1, read on the forward strand.
TGGACCCGACGGGGAGCTCCTTGATGTCTCCCTTCGGCGTGAAGACATACACCGTCTCGGGCACGATGTCACCCTTGACGGCCTCAAGAAACTCCTTGGCGTCTGAGACATCCTTGACCAGCTCCCTGAGCCAGGCGATGTAGCGGGCGTTCTTTTTGTCGATGCCGTCCCTTTCCTTGTAACGCCAATGAGCGGCGATGCCCTCCTCGGCGATCTCGTTCATGTCGCCCGTCCTGATCTGAAACTCGATACGGTCCCCTCCCGGGCCGACGACGGTCGTATGGAGGGACTGATAGAGGTTGGACTTGGGCAGGCTGATGAAGTCCTTGAAACGGCCGGGCACGAGAGGCCACAGGGAATGTATGACACCGAGTATGTCATAACAGTGGGTGACGGTATCCGTTATGACCCTGATGCCGAACACGTCGTGGACCTGCTCGAAGGGGATCTTCTGTGTCACCATCTTCTGGTAGATGCCGTAGTAGTGTTTCACCCTGCTCTTTATCTTGGCGATGACACCCACCTCCTGGAGTCTCTCCGAGATGAGGTGGACGACTTCGTCGATGTATTGCTTCTGCTCCTCCTTCCGCTTCGCCACCTTTGATTCGAGGTCGTGGTAGAGATCGGGCATGATGTGCTGAAAGCAGAGATCCTCGAATTCCGTCCTGAGCCATCCGATACCGAGCCTGTTCGCCAGGGGGGCGAATATCTCGAGTGTCTCCGTCGCGATCCTCCTCCGTTTGTCTTCGGGAAGGAACTCAAGGGTCTTCATATTGTGAAGGCGGTCGGCAAACTTGATGAGAATGACCCTGACGTCCTTTGACATGGCGAGGAGCATCTTGCGGAAATTTTCTGCCTGTGCGTCCTCCTTGGTCTGGAATTCGACCTTGCTCAATTTCGTGACGGCGTCGACGAGGAAGGCGATCTCGTTGCCGAACATGTCCCTGATATCATCTGTGGACATGCCCGTGTCTTCGACCGTATCGTGGAGCAGGCCCGACGCGATCGTGGCCGTGTCGAGCTTCATATCTGCAAGGATATCAGCCACTGCCAGAGGATGACGGATGTACGGCGATCCCTCGACCCTCTTCTGGGCGCAGTGGGCCTCCCTGGAGAAAATATACGCCTTTTTCAGGAGCTCGACATTGGCCTTGGGATTGTAAGACACGACCTTTCTGATGAGTGATTCCACGTCCGGCATTCTTCATTATACCTTTTTTAAAATGTGGTAAGATAGAGTGACTTATATCGTTTATCACCGGCGGGAGAGGACGGAAAGACATGGAAAAACTGATCATACAGGGCCGAAGGCCCCTGAAAGGGACGGTCGAGATCAGCGGCTCGAAAAATGCAGCCCTCCCTATTTTGACGGCCTCCGTCCTCGCCTCGGGGACGAGCACAATCAAGAGGGTCCCGCGCCTGAGGGACGTCCTGACCCTGGGGAAATTACTCTCTCACATGGGGACCAGGTTCGAATACGACGGGGCGTCGGCAGTGGTCGACACCTCCGGCATTCAGACCTTCGAGGCCCCCTATGATCTCGTGAAGACAATGCGCGCCTCCGTGCTCGTCCTTGGCCCTCTCGTCGCACGGTTCGGCAAAGCCAGGGTCTCTCTTCCGGGCGGATGCGCCATAGGAGCGCGGCCGATCAATCTTCACCTTGCAGCATTGCAGAAGATGGGGGTGCGCATATCGCTCGAGGCGGGGTATGTGGTCGCGCGGGCCGCCCGTCTCAGGGGCGCCTCCATATATTTCGATACGTCCACGGTAACGGGCACGGAAAATATCATGATGGCCGCGACGCTTGCCAAAGGCATCACGATCCTCGAGAACGCCGCCCGGGAGCCGGAGGTCATCGACCTCGCCAACTGCCTGATCTCCATGGGCGCCAAGATCAAGGGGGCCGGTGAAAGCGTTGTTGTCGTTCAGGGTGTCGATGAGCTGAAACCGATAGGCAATTACGAGGTCGTTCCGGACAGGATTGAGGCCGGTACCTTCATGTCCATAGCAGGGGCCTGCAGCGGTGATTTGACGCTCAAGGGATGCAGGCCGGAGCATCTCGACGCAGTCGTCATGAAGCTGAAAGACACGGGGCTCGTCTTTGAGGAGACGCAGGGCGGTCTCAGGGTAAGGGGTCCGCACCGTCCTGATGCGCAGGACGTCAAGACACTCCCCTATCCCGGTTTTCCGACGGACATGCAGGCCCAGTTCATGGCGCTCATGGCGAGGGCGGAGGGGACGAGCGTCATCAAGGAGACGGTCTTCGAGAACAGGTTCATGCATGTGGCCGAGCTGCGGCGGATGGGGGCCGACATTTCCATAGAAGGGGGCGTCGCAACGGTGCGTGGCGTTGACAGACTGAAGGGTGCGCCGGTGATGGCGACGGACCTCAGGGCTTCAGCCTCGCTCGTGGTCGCAGCGCTCTGCGCGAAGGGAGAAAGCTCAATCCACCGGATCTACCACCTCGACAGGGGATATGAGAAGATGGACGAGAAACTGCGTCGCCTCGGAGCCGACATCACGCGTGTTCCGGACCGTTAACCGTTTCCTCCTCCCCGTTCTTCACAAAGAGGTGTCTCAGGCCGCTCCGCAAGGCCCTTTCACTCTTCAGCCATTTTTTCGATCCCGGACCGCACTTCCCGTGCCTCCACCTGCCCTGGCCGATGTACACACCCTGCCCCCTGTCAACAGGCCGCCCGCAGACGAAACAGAAGGTTTCCTGAAAAAGGGGGATCTGCCGCATCGTTTCACTCATGGACCTGCACCATTGTACCCCATCCGGAAGTCTTCGCGCCAAGCGACAAGGTTTACCAATCGTTGCATATGCCCCCATCGGAAAGGCGGGGTGAAGACCACCTCAAAAGTCATTAAGTCATTAAGTCATTGAGTCACTAAGTCATTGAACGACAGTCGACAATGGGAACAAAACCACGTACGTCACGACGGGAAGGCTGATGTGGTGAAAAGCCTTTCCTCTAAGATCCCTTGTGTATCTCCAGACCACCCTTTGCCGTGTCTATTGATGCCGAAAGCCCGTCAGGCAGCAGGCACTGAACACCTTGAGATGCCTCATCATCGCATTGGAAAGGCTTTGAATCATATCTGCCTTCCCGTCGGCAGCGACAGTGATACCGACACTGACACGGTCGCTCACACTATCACTGCCTTGCTGAAGTCTCTGTATCATCCGTTCACTGACACGGTCGCTCACACTATCACTGCCTTGCTGAAGTCTCTGTATCATCCGTTCACTGACACTGTCACTCACACTGACACTGCCTTGCTGAAGTCTCTGTATCATCCGTTCACTGACACTGTCACTCACACTGACACTGCCTTGCTGAAGTCTCTGTATCATCCGTTCACTGACACTGTCACTCACACTGACACTGCCTTGCTGAAGTCTCTGTATCATCCGTTCACTGACACTGTCACTCACACTGACACTACCTTGCTGAAGTCTCTGTATCATCCGTTCACTGACACTGTCACTCACACTGACACTGCTTTATGAAGGTTTACTTTTTCCTGGATTGTCATGTATCTTTAAAATCTGTATCATGATCGACCTGCACACACACAGCATATTCAGCGATGGTGAACTGATTCCCGCCGAGCTCATCCGCAGGGCCTCTGCGATGGGATACCGGGCCATCGCCATCACGGACCACATGGACCACTCCAACATCGACCTCATCATCCCGAGGATCGTCAAGGCCGTCCGGGCGCTCAGGGATTATGTGCCGATCGAGGTCCTTGCCGGCGCCGAACTCACCCATGTGCCTCCCCCGCTCATCGCGGATCTCGTCCGGGAAGCCCGGAAACTGGGCGCCCAAATCGTCGTTATCCACGGTGAAACGCTCGTGGAACCCGTTATTGAGGGAACGAACAGGGCCGCCCTTGAGTCGGGGGCGGACATCCTCGCCCACCCCGGGCTCATGACGGAGGACGAATTTCTCCTTGCCAGGGACAGGGGCATGACACTGGAGATCACCGCCCGCAAAGGTCACAGTCTCTCCAATGGGCATGTGGCGAGGTGGGCGATCCGGCACGGGGTAAACCTCACGCTGAACTCCGACGCCCACGCTCCTTCGGACCTCATAACAGCCGGCTTCGGCCGGAAAGTGCTCGCCGCCGCGGGAATCGACGAGCCGCAGGTGAATCACATTTTTCAACACGCAGAGTCCCTCGTCGAGAGGGCTATCAGGAGGGAATAATGCCGAAAATAATAAAGCGGATCAGCAAAGAAGAAGAGGGCGAAGAGACAATTCAGGAAACCGTTGACGACCTGCGGAAACGGCTGAAGGATAAACAGAAGACGCTCATTATCGGTCTTGTCGTCTTCCTCGCGGTCATTACAGTCATCGGCGGCTATTCCCTTTACAACAAGACGACGAACAGCGCGGCCCATGAGCTCGAAACCGAGGCGTACAAGGCTTATTACGGAGATTTTCAGAGCCAGCCCGCACCTGCGCCGGACCGCTACCGGAAGGCCCTCGATCTTTTCCAGAAATCATATGAGAAGAGGAGCAGGCCCCATATTCTCCTGCACATCGCCAACTGCCACTACGAGCTGGGGAACTATGACGAAGCCGTAAAGGTTCTGAAGGATCTCACGGGCAAGTATGCCGACGCGCCCATCCTTCCCCTCTCCTATTACAAGCTTGCCATGACATACCTGAAGAAGGGCGATACAGAGAACGCCCTCGCAACCCTCGGCAATCTGTCGGCCATCAAGGACAGCGGCCTCCAGGACCTTGCCCTTCTTGAAAGCGGGAAGATCCTTGACGGGATGGGGAAAAAGGACGAGGCAAAGATCAAGTACAAGGAACTCGTCGACAGGTTCCCGAAATCGGCACTCGTCACGGAGGCGAAATCGAGACTCGGGGGAAGTTAGAAAAAAATGTCAGTGTGGGTATGAGCATTTCGGGCCGTTCGGGGAACGGCCCCTACAATGAGACGGACTGCCGGCTGAGAACTGCGGACTGCCTTACACCCTCTTGGTTTTGACGCGGCCTTTCGACTTGGATTTGACGACGGCCTTCTGGGTATCCTTCTTCGATTTCTTTCCCGGTCCCGAAAACGCGACGGTCTTCTTTTTCCCCTGAGAAGAGACGGAACAGGAGATCTGGTCATGCTTGTCCGTGGCGAACTTTTCCCTCGGCGGAATGAAGAGCACATCGCCCGCCTTCACCCGTTCGATGCCGCCCATGTTGTTAAGTGCGAGAATGGCTGAGACGGGAATGCTCTCCTTCTGAGACACCTTCTTGATGGTGTCCCCCTTCTTCACTTTGTATGTCTCGATGCTGAAATGGTCCTTCCTGGGGATCTCGCTGAGATTCTCCGAAAAGTCCTCCCCGCTGCCCTTGGGAACACGGACCGTGTAGGATGAAACATTCGGAGGCGTGCTCCATCTCCTGAGCTCGGGATTGAGGTCACGGATCTCCTTCACCGACGTATTCGCGCACCGGGCGATGATCTCAAGATCGAGGGGCTGATAGACCGTTACTTCATCATACTCCATGGGCTCCTGGTACGCGAGGCCGGTGAAACCGAAGTCCTCCGGCGTCTGGGCTATCATTGAAGCGGCGATGTAATGGGAGACGTAGGATTTCGTCTCGTCCCGTATCTGCTTGGTGTCGAGGAGTGCCCAGTAGTCCGTGGAGCCCGAATTCTTCAGCGCCCTCATGATCCTGCCTTCTCCGGCGTTATAGGCCGCAAGGGCGAGGTTCCAGGCCCCGAACATCCGGTAGAGGTCTTTCAGGTAGCTGGCTGCGGCCTCCGTGGATTTCACGGGATCTTTCCGTTCGTCCCTCCACCAGTCGACGATAAGCCCATATCGCTTAGCCGTCGCCTCGATGAACTGCCAGGGGCCGGCGGCCCGCGCCGGCGAATAGGCATGGGGATTGAATCCGCTTTCGACAATAGGGAGAAAGACGAGGTCTTCCGGCATGTCCTTTTCCCGGAGGACTTCCTTCATCACATCCATATACCGGGCGGACCGCTCAAGCCAGAGATGAAACCGCTCCTTCAGCCTGTCACTGAAGAGGAACAGGCTTCGCTCTATGGCCCGCTCGGCCCTTTGATTGGAATCAAAGGAGATCCCGAGGGGGGGCTCGAAGCTCCCGTCACCTTCATTCATCGCACGCAGGGTGGATATGACCGGCCGTTTATAGTCCCCGCTCACTGTCAGAAGTTCATTATTCTGCGATGCACTATCATTTCCCCCCTCCTGCGCAAGCGGGCTCCAGAGACGGACAAAAAGGCCGGAAGAAATCCCGGAATAACCGGGCAGGCCGGGGACAGCCGCCTCTTTCGGACATACCTGCTCCCTGGTCAGTGTGGGTATGCTCCTCTGCTCGGACGGGACAGGGGTGAACAGGGTCGTCCCGTCGTGTATGAAGAGGGATTTCTTTTCCATGATATCTTTTGCCGGGGGAGGAGTTTCGATTTCCGCAAAGACTGAGGGCGCGAAGGACAGAAGGACAAACATCAGAAGGGCCAGCAACTTCCACGTCATCTCCATACCGCTCCTTTCCTCAATCCCCGGATCAGCAGTTCCGCAGGATCGATCACAGGCGTACGGGAGCTGCGTAGGGGCCGCTCCCGGTATGTGGCGCTATGCCGCCTTTTCCGCTGCTTTCTGTTTCTTTGCCGCCGCGGCCGCTAAAACCTCGGCGGTGTTGAAAGTACCCTCAATCGCCTGGACAGGGCACTTAGCCGTGCAGATGCCGCAACCGATGCACCTGCTCTGGTCGATGACATGCCTCTTTTTCGGTTCCCCGCTTGCCGCATCGACAGGACAGACTTTACGGCATGACTGGCATCCGATGCACCTTTCCGTGATGACGGCCTTTGGCCGCTGGGGAATGTAATCAAAGATTGCGCTCGTCGGACACTTGGGGACACAGAGACCGCAGATCCTGCATTTCGTGATGTCGATCTTCGAGAGATTTCCCTCCACTTTCGGGGCATCGAAGGGGCAGACCTTGACGCACATGCCGCAGGCGATGCAACCGACCTGGCACTGCTTCCTCGTGACGACACCCTTTTCCTTCGAATGGCAGGCAACGAGGACCTGTTTCGATGCGGGAAGCACCTCGATGACCCTCTTGGGGCAGGCGGCCTCGCACTTCCTGCAGCCCGTGCACTTTGCGATATCGATGATCGGCAGGTGGTCCGCACCCATGGCAATGGCGCCGAAGGGGCAGACGTTGGCACAAGTGCCGTAGCCGAGACAACCGTACAGGCAGGATTTGTCTCCCCCGCCTGCAAGGACTGCGGCCCTGCAGTCCCGGACACCTTCGTACCGGAAGCGTTTCACCGATTTGTCCCAGTTCCCCTGGCACATGACCCGGGCGAAGATGGGCTCCCTGATATCGGCCTTCTTGCCCGTGATCAGGGCGACCGCCTCGAAGCACCTCTTTCCGCCGGGCGTACAGAGGCTCGGCGACACGTTGGGGTCCTTCACCACCGCCTCGGCATACTGCTCGCACCCCGCATATCCGCAGGCGCCGCAATGGGCATGTGCAAGCACGTCCTTCACCTGCTCGACCCTCGGGTCGATCTGGACAGCGAACCTCTTGGCTGCAAAAGCGAGTCCCACGCCGAATATGGCGCCCAAACCCGCCAGAAAGACGACGCTGAATCTCAGCAGCGACGGCAGGTCGACGGATTCCTTCGCCTCGACCCCTCCGCCGACACCGGCCTGCGGGATGAGGAAACTCGCGCTATCGATCAACCGGAGCAGCCCCTCGATGACCGCTCCAATGTCATGCACGTCTAACATCTCTTTTCACCTCTTTTTGTGATCATAAACGGCCCTGCGGGATTCCTTGATTCATCCCTCAGAGGCCACAGCTTATATTGTACCACCGGGCCTTTCCTCCCGGCAAATTAACCTTATCGTTGCAATAGGCCCCCGGAAAGGCGGGGCGAAGATGCCACCGAAAATAAGTCATTAAGTCACTAAGTCATTAGTCAGCAGTCGAAAGTCGGGACCACGCTGCGACTGCCAAAACGGGAAGGCTGATGTGGTGAAAAGCCTTTCCGCGAAGATACCCTGTTCATCCCCGGACCACCCTTTGCCGTGTCGATCGATACCAGAAGCCCGACAGGCAACAGGCGCTGAATACCCTGAAATGTCTCATCATCGCATTGGAAAGGCTTTGAACCACATTTGCCTTCCCGGCGACCGTGTCGTTATCAGCAAGGCTTTTAGGCACTTTGTCCCGCCTTTTCATGCAACTGCAAATTAAATGGTTATGAGCCCTGAAAAACCCGTAAATGCGAGGGCGATCAGCCCCGTAATGACGAAGGCCATCGGCAGCCCCCTGAAGGGCGCCGGCACATCGGCCAGTTCGAGCTTCTCGCGGATGCTCGCCATGATGATGAGGGCCAGGGCGAAACCGATGCCCGAGCCGAGACCGAAGGAGATACTCTCGATGAAATTGTAGTGCTCCCCGGCATTGACGAGGGGAACTGCGAGAATGATGCAGTTCGTCGAGATGAGGGCGAGATAGATGCCCAGTTTGTAGTAGAGCCCCGGGGCCACCTTCCTCATGACGGTGTCGGAAGCCTGCACGAGACCCGCCACGATGCCGATGAAGACGATGATCTTCAGGAAGGTGATCTCCAGAGGGACCATGATGAAGGTGAAAACGACCCAGCTCAGCGCCGCGCTGACCATCATGACCGCCGTAAAGGTGATGCTCATGCCGACGGCGGTCTCCATCTTCTTTGACACGCCGAAGAAGATGCAAAGCCCGAGAAACCGCGTAAAGACGAAGTTGTTGATCAGCGACGCCGATACGATGAGTTCAAAGATTCTCGTGAAATCCATCGTCTATCCCTCCTCCCGCATCAGTGGGCGCCCGTCGCGCTTTTCTTGAAGAACCGGATGTCGATCCAGTTAAAAAAGGCCATCAGGATACCGACGGCGAAAAACCCGCCGGCAGGAAGAATCATTATGAGCAGAGGTTTTGCATTGATGAGAGCGATCCCCCAAAGGGCGCCCTTCCCGAGAAGCTCCCTGAAGAAGCTGATAACAACCAGGGCGAAGAGGAATCCCAGCCCCATCCCGATACCGTCAAACATGGACGGGGTGATCGTATTCTTGCTCGCGAACATCTCCGCCCGCGCGAGGATCGAGGCGAAAGCGACGATGAGCTGTATGTACAGTCCCATTTGTTTATAAGCGTCCGGCGCAAAGGCGGCCATGGACATGTCCGTGACCGTCACCCATCCCGAGATGACAAGCATGAAGATAGGCAACCGTATCCTCGGGTGAATAAACTTTCGTATGAGAGAGATGGTGATGTTGACCATCACCTGCACGAAAAGCACCGCCACACCCATGAGGAAGCCGTTTCTCAGGCTCCCCGTGACTGCGATGGAGGGGCAGAGGCTCAGGGCGAGCTTGAAGATCGTGTTCTCTGCGATGATGCCGTTCTTTATGAGTTCCCAGTTACTTGGTGGTGCCAGCGCCATTGCCTTTCCCTCCCTTCACTGTCTTGACGAGAAAACCGAGTCCGTTCTTCACGGCGTCTTCGGTCACCGCCCTGCTCGATATGGTGACTCCCGTGATTGCCTGGATATACTCATTCGTCTCCGCCTTGACGAGCTTCACGTGATCGAGGTCCTTGCCGGCGAACTGACCCTTGAATGAGTCCGTCTCGATCTCATCCCCCAGGCCGGGCGTTTCCGCATGGCTGAGTATATCCACTTTCTGTATCTTGAGGTCCCTGTCGACGGCGATCAGGACATTGATGTAGCTCGAGTATCCCTTGCCGAAAGATTGGACCACATACCCGACTATTTCGTCGCCTTTCTTCGCAGCGTAATACTCGGCCTTCTTGTCGTGAATCGTCCAGTCGCCTTTCTTTTCGAATGTCGCACCTGTGATGAGCTTCTGGAGGGCCTCCTGTTTGGCCTTCTCGTTGTTGACGAATATGATCGGCGAGGTTCTGGCATACACGACAGCGAGGATGATGCCTCCGATGACATAGATGATGACGAGATTGACGGTGATCTTTAAAATGTCCTTGCCTGTCACTTCTTCGCCTCCTTCACCGCTTTTCTCGCACCGAACACGTGGCTCCTGAAAGCCCTGTCGATGAGGGGGGCAAAGCAGTTCATGATGAGGATGGCGAACATGACGCCTTCGGGGTAGCCTCCCTTGAGCCTGATGATCATCGTGAGAAAACCGCAGCCGACACCGTAGACGATCTGTCCCTTCTTGACGGAGGGGCTCGTGACGTAGTCCGTCGCCATATAGAGGGAGCCGAGGATCATGCCTCCGCTCAGCAGGTGGATGATCGGGTCACCGGCGAAAAAGGCCCCCTTGGCGCCGAAAATCCATGCGATGACCGCCGCTGTCCCGAGGAAGGACACCGGGGTGTGCCAGGTGATGTAGCCTCTGTAAAACAGGAAGAGGGCGCCGATGATGAGCGCCAGTCCCGAGGTCTCACCGATCGACCCCGCCCTGTGTCCCATCAGGAGTTGGGTATACAGGTTCAGCTTGTCGCCGAAAATCTCCATGAGTTTTACCAGCCCTTCTTCCTTCAGGATGCCGAGCGGTGTCGCCGTCGTCTTGGCGTCAAAAAGAAGAAATCCCGCTGTCGGCTCCTTGAAAATGGTCATGAGCTTCGGGAAGGAGATGAGGAGAAAGGCCCGTCCGATCAGTGCCGGGTTGAAGACATTGAAGCCGAGCCCACCGAAGAGCTGTTTCGTGATGATGACGGCAACGAAAGACCCAATGGCCGGGATGTAAAAGGGGACGGAGGGGGGCAGGTTCAGTCCGAGGAGCAGCCCCGTGAGAAAGGCGCTCCCGTCGGTGATGGAGATCTTCCTCTTGGTACCCCTCTGGAAGAGATACTCCGAAAGGACGGCGGTGACGATGGCGATCAGCACCGTGATGACGGCCCGGGGACCGAAGAAATATGCCCCCATGACTGTTGCGGGCAGGAGCGCACCGTTGACGCTCCACATGATCCTCTCCGTCGTCTCTTCGCTCTTGACGTGAGGACTGACGGAAACGATTAAGGGGTATTCCTCTTTTTTCAATACGGCCATACTCGCTCCCCCGGCCGGGAATCGGCAAAGGCTTGTCCCCCGGCCCGATCATTCAGATATGGTATGCCCCGGCGCGCGATCATGGCTTGACCAGCGATTTCGAGAGCCTGACCAGCTGGACGATCGGCCTTTTCGAAGGGCAGACATAGGTACAGGAACCGCATTCGAAGCAGTCGAAGAGATTGTATTCCTTCGCCTCTTCATGGAATCCCTTTTCCGAATAGACGCTCAGCATCGACGGCATGAGCCCCATCGGGCAGATGTCGATGCACCGGCCGCACCGGATGCAGGGTCCGAAGTCCTCGGCGTGCAGGATCCCCTCTTCCGGCAGAACGAGGATGCCCGATGTGCCCTTCGTGACGGCCACATCGAGTGCGGAGAGGGCAAACCCCATCATGGGTCCTCCCGACACCACCTTCGCGATCTCCGAGGAAAACCCGCCGCACTCCTCGATGAGGTCCGACACGAGGGTGCCGATCTTGACGAGGAGGTTGCCCGGCTCCTTGATCCCCTCACCGGTCACGGTGACGACCCTCTCGATGAGGGGCTTTCCGTACCGCGCCGCTTCGAAGGTCGCGATCGCCGTCCCCACATTCTGGACGACGACGCCCACATCCATGGGAAGCCCCCTGGCCGGGACTTCACGGTCGATCAGGGACTTGATCAGCATTTTTTCGGCGCCCTGCGGATACTTCACCTCCACGCCGCAAACTTCGATGGAGGGCTCGCCCGATCCCGCCTGTTTCAGCGCCGCCACGGCGTCGGGCTTGTTGTTCTCGATGCCGATGTAGCCCTTCGCGACGCCGAGGATTTTCATGAGTATCTTCAATCCCTCGATGACCTCTCCCGGCCTCTCGACCATCATCCTGTGGTCGGCGGTCAGATAAGGCTCACACTCCGCGCCGTTGATGATAACGACATCGATGGGCTTTTCCTTGGGGGGGGAGAGCTTGACATGAGTGGGGAAAGCGGCGCCTCCCATGCCGACGATGCCGGCATTCTTCACCTTTTCCCTCAGCTCCTCAGGCGTCAGCTTCGCGTAGTCCGGGTTGTCCTTCAGCGAGGTCCACTCCTCATTGCCGTCGTTTTCGATGACAATCGACGTCACGAGCCTTCCCGTTGCGAGGGGGAAATCGCCGATCGCAATGACCTTGCCCGAGACGGATGAATGGACGGGCGCCGACACAAAACCCTCGGGAGTCCCGATCATTTCCCCCTTTTTCACTTCCTGCCCTATGGCAACAGCGGCCTTGCAGGGGGCTCCTATATGCTGGACGAGGGGTATGACGACGCGCTTCGGCGGCTTCGTCGGCGTGATGGGCCTGTCTTTGGAAAGTTCCTTTTTATCCGGAGGGTGAATCCCTCCTTTGAATGTACCAAGGGCCATTGATTCGTCCTCCCGAAATTTCGGAAAAAGCATTTATAAATACCATTATCAAGTGCGGAAAGTCAAACAAGACAGGAGGCGGGACGGGGTCTGCCGGGTCCCGGGAAAAGGCGGTCTTCGTTGACAGGACGGCCGCTCATCCGATAGAGTACAACTCAGAGTGCCTCCCATGCCTACACTATACGAACTGCTGAAACTCATGATCGACCGGGGCGCGTCGGACCTGCACCTCACCACCGGCAGTCCGCCGAGGCTGAGAGTGACAGGCAAACTCGTCTCCCTTGAGAACTTCCCGTCCCTGAGCCCCGACGACACGAGGGAACTCTGTATGAGTGTGCTGACGGAAGCGCAGAAGGCGGCTTTCGAGCAGCATAACGAACTCGACTTCTCCTTCGGCATCATGGGTTTGAGCAGATTCAGGGCGAACATCTTCATACAGAGGGGCACCGTCGCAGGCGCCTTCAGGTCGATCCCCTTCAAGATCAAAACGTTCAAAGACCTTGGGCTCCCGAAAATCGTCGAGGACCTGATCCGGAAACCCCACGGTCTCATCCTCGTCACGGGACCGACAGGCAGCGGCAAGTCGACGACGCTCGCATCGCTCATCGACAGGATCAACACGGAGCGCGAGGCGCACATCCTGACCATAGAGGATCCCATCGAGTTCCTTCACAGTCATAAGAAGTGCATCATCAACCAGCGGGAGATAAACTCCGACACCTTCTCCTTTCAGAACGCCCTGCAGTATATACTGCGGCAGGACCCGGACGTCGTCATGATCGGCGAGATGCAGGAGCTCAGGACGATCGAGGCCGCCATAACGGTGTCCGAGACGAGACACCTGACCCTCGGCACACTCCATACGAATACGGCCCTCCAGACGATCGTCCGGATCATCGACGCCTTCCCCGTCCATCATCAGGAACAGGCCCGCATCCAGCTCTCGGCGGTCATCGAGGGCATCCTGTCACAGCAGCTCATCCCGAGACAGGATGGAGAAGGCAGGGTGCTGGCGCTCGAGATCCTCATCCCCACTCCTGCCATCCGGAACCTCATCAGGGAAGACAAGCTCTCGCAGATCTATTCGATCATGCAGGCCGGCCACGGGAGGTCGGGCATGAAAACGATGAACCAGTCCCTCCACGAGCTCCACAGCCAGGGCCTCATCTCCTATGACGAAGCCATCACCCACTCCCCGGCGCCGGAGGAGATGGCCCAGATCCTTACCCGCGGCACGACACAGAGCGCCCTCCGTTTTCCGCGATAGAAGCGGAAAGGGGGATGGCGCCCCCCGGACTCGTACTACCCCCGTTCCAACCTGTCCCCATTTCTTGAAGTACTCCGGGGTGCCCCTCGCCGTCATCTTCAACTCAACACTTTTCCATGACGAAACGGGCAAACGGCGCACCTGCAATAAACAAGACCTGCCCCCGTTTTAGCTGCGCGGAATAACTCAGTTCAGCGTGAGTGCTCTCACGAGACGGACTCTCTTGTAACGCATTGAATTAACGACATAATACCAGGCTCACCATCACATCCCGGGATTTCCGTGTATGTCTGACGATACAAACATCTTTACAGGGGCCGGCGAAAGAAGGAGAATACTGATTAAATATCAGATAGATGGCGAATCCTTGGTAATATGGTATCGTTCTTGCGTTTAAATTGGCTCGCAAAGTGCGTCGTTAGCAACCGCCGAGGGATCCGCAATTCATGTGTGCTGCAGGAGGAGGTGACGGGGGTCAGGTCGGTGGGACCTGGAGCGGAGGCAGGTTGAAGGTCTCACAGACCTCTTGGGAGATCTGACGGGTTCCCGAGCGTCCTTGATGCCGTTTTCTTCGAAAGGAGGTGGGTGCGTCCGGATCGGTACCGCCTCCAAAAAAAAGGGGAATAGATATGCGAATCCTGATTGTAGAAGACGATAAGATGATCGCCTCCTTTATTGCACACGGTTTTCGGCAAGCGGCTTTTGCCGTGGATGTTGCGACCGACGGTGAGGAGGGCCTGTTATGGGCCGTCAGAGGGCACTACGACGCGGCAGTCATCGATATCATGCTGCCCAAACTGGACGGTCTCGGTCTTATCGAAGAACTCCGGCGGCAAAAGGTTACGACACCCGTGATCATCGTGAGCGGCAAGCATTCAGTAGACGACAGGGTGAGGGGCCTTCAAACCGGGGGTGACGACTACCTGACGAAACCATTCGCCTTTTCTGAACTTCTGGCGCGGGTGCATGCGCTTATCCGCAGGGCCGCCGGCAATGTTGATGCCGCTGCTGTGACAGCGGGGGACATCTCCCTGAACCTTTTCACGCGGGAGGTTATCCGGGCAGGAAGGAAGATCGAGATGCAGCATCGGGAGTTGACCCTGCTCGAATACCTGATGCGCAATGCCGGAAGGGTCGTATCCAAGACCATGATCCTGGACCAGGTGTGGGGCTATAACTTCGACCCGCAGACTAATGTCGTTGATGTATTGGTCTGCAGATTGCGAAACAAGATTGACAAGGACTTTGAGAAAAAGGTGATTCAGACTATCCGAGGATTCGGTTATGTTCTCAGGGTCAATTAATCGTATACGGAAAACCGTCAGTTTTCGGCTGGCGCTTACATACTCTGCAATCTTCGTCCTCAGTTCCGTGATTCTCTTCCTCGTGACATATTGGTTTCTCTTCCTTTCTATTCGGGATAAAGACAGAGAGAGTATTCATTTGGAATTCCATGAGTGTGCGATCCAGTATCAGAAAGGCGGGATTGCAGCGCTGTCGGCAGAAGTGGAGTTTGAGAAGCATGTCAGCGGAAAGAATCCCTTTCTTGTTTGGCTCGTGGGGCCCCAAAACAACACTCTTTTCTTAAATATGCCGGATCAGTTCGGGCACGCCGACTTCCAGGAGCTCGAAGAGAGAGGTGTCGATAGCAAGGACCAATGGTCATACTTCACGGTAAAGGGAAATAAGGATACTCTGGAAATTACATCTGAGCCTTTACCGGATGGTTCTCGCCTGCTGATCGGCAAAAGCATTGTCACTCGCACAGAACTCCTGGAGCGCTTTCGCACAATATCTGTAGCCATCATATTTCCGGTACTTCTTTTCGGCCTCGCGGGAGGGGCGCTCCTTGCCCGCCAGGCGCTTCGACCGATTCGTCACCTCACTGAGACCGTCAGATCGATAACAACGACCGGAGAGCTGGGTGCACGCGTACAGATGGGGCAGCGTGATGACGAACTGGCTGAGCTGGGCACACTGCTCAACGCAATGTTGGAAAGAATCGAGACCCTGATAGAGAAGCTGAAAGGCGAATTGGATGACGTTGCTCACGACTTGCGCACGCCGATAATGAGGATGCGCGGCATGGCCGAAATGGCATTACAGTCGGACGATGAGATTGAGAGCCTCAGGTGTGCCGTGGGTACGTGCATAGAAGAATCCGAGCGACTTCTCACCATGGCAACCACCCTCATGGACATTTCCGTGGCGGAAGCGGGGATGATGGACCTTCATCTGCAGGCAGTGAATATTTCGAATCTGATTGAAGATGTGGGCTCTCTTTATGCATATGTTGCCGAAGAGAAGAGTATTTCCATTCACACCAGTTACCCAAGGGAACTCTACGTGTCCGTCGACCGCAAAAGACTGCAACAGGCCGTGGCAAATCTGCTGGACAATGCCATCAAGTACACGCCAAGCGGTGGAAAGGTCGATATACGGGCTTCCAAAGAACAGCATGTGATCGTCGTCACCGTAAGGGATACGGGGATCGGCATTCCCCCAGATGAGATCCGGAAGATCTGGGATCGTCTGTATCGCGGCGATCGAAGCCGCTCTCAGGAAGGATTCGGCCTTGGCCTGAGCCTGGTGCGGGCGATTGTCCAGGCACACGGCGGCCGTGTCGAAGTCTTCAGCGAACCCGGCGCCGGCAGTCTTTTCGTCCTCACCCTGCCCGAATAAGAGTACCACCTCTCAAAATCCCGTCTCTCTTCATGAGCGGTTCTCTTTGTCATTCCCGCGCAGGCGGGAATCCAGGTTTTTTGAGACCTTTCTTGATGCCCGCTCCCCGCCTACCGCCTGCGGGGACAAGTTCCGCGGGCATGACGGCTTTCACGAGGGGAAGCCGATTCCGAGGTTGTAGTCATTACTCCGGCCCGTTCTCTCACCCGCTTTTGTAACCTTTCACATTTGTAATGCTAAAGAAAGGGTGCCGCAATCTTCGTCAGCGATAATTATGACATCAAAGAAGTCTGAAGGCGACGCGTCAGGTATTGTCATCAACGGGCCTTGGCGTGCAGCGGCTTTGAAGGAGGAGAATGCGTGCGACTGCGAGGCCGCTCGCATTCCAGCCTGGGCAGGGCGTTGGGCTGCGAGTGCCCGGCAGGCCTGCTGCCTCGCCGGGAAGAGGAAGGATGAGCGGGGGCATGAAGCTATTGAGCAAAAAGGAGAGCAAGAGAAGGTTCAGGAAGAAGAGCCCATCTCAGATGAAGAAGCTCCTTCAGCTAATCCAGAAAGTAAAAGTTCAGCTTGTACGGACAATCGTGGGGGCAGTCAACATATTTGTCATGGCGAAACTCTTTGGTGAACGTTGGACTCTGTAAGCCCTTTATCAGAGATTTCGGTCTTGGATTGCCGGACGTCAGAATACCATCTTTAGCCGCAGCGTACTGCGGTTTTCGAAACAAAGATTTTCGCCAGCGCCTTCCGCATTTGCGTCGGAGATAACACACTCGCTGAATGCCATTACATGCACTTTTCTGCTCTGCATTGCAGTGGATTCAAGGCGGTGTTTCTTCGAAGCATAGCCAGTTTGGACTCTTGTGTTGTCTGTTCAAAGACTTCGCTGTTGTTGAAATCGGCAGGCATCGTGTTTGCAAATGAGAGACATGAAACGGTCTCACAGACACTGAGGCCTTCGATTGCTCTTTGATAAAAGCAAACTATCCGTAAGGGTAGGACGCAAAGCCATGGGTCCTTGCAATGAGTTAAGGATCGCCAGGTTGCCGGAGACGACACTTTGTAGTTCCGTATCTTCAGCCGCATTTCCCAGCGCTTATTCTCCTCACGCGAACAGGCTTTTTTCGCTCGCATCGAGGCTCCTTAAGGGACGGCCTTTGCCAGACTGGTCCTGACAAAAGCAAACGACCCGTCAGGGTCAGTGATCGCCAGGTTGCCCGACGGTCTCACTCTCACTACTACGTCGTCTTTCTCTCACTCTTTCTTAATCTCAAATCGCACAACAGCACTATTTTGTCGAAAGCGCAGCATGAGGGGTTTCTCCTCCGGCACTCCCTTGCCCGATGAAACCGGTCGGGCAAGAGAAAAGAGATGAGACACAAAGAGGCGGCGATTGCGGCATTCTGCTGTGCCCCCGCAGAGTTCTAAACCGACAAATAATGACTAAGGGAGGGATGCGAAGGCGAAAGGTGAACTCAGGAACTGTGTAGAACTATCCGACTATTTTAGGGAGGTTTTTATGAGTATCTCTCGACGTGATTTTTTGAGATTCTGCGGTCTGTCCGCAGCGGCTGTGGGCTTGTCCGCAACCGATCTAATCCGCTTGGAAGAGGCCCTGGCCAGTCCGACCGCGCCTTCAATCATCTGGCTGCAGGGCAGCGGTTGTACCGGGTGTTCCGAATCCTTTCTCAATCTGATATCCGCTTCCGGCCCGCAGACGGCTGCCGACGTATTGATCAATTCCGTCAATCTGGTTTATCACCCGACCCTCATGGCCCTGGCGGGGCAGGATGCGGTCGCCCAGGCCGTGGCGGCCTACGAAAAGGGCGGGTATCTTCTGGTTGTGGAAGGCGGCGTTCCGACCGCCTTCGGCGGTAGGGCCTGCTATGCCTGGACGTATAATGAACAGGAGTTCACCTTTGAAGAAACCGTCCTCGGCTTGGCTGCCAAGGCCGCCGGAATACTGTGCATAGGAACCTGCGCCGCTTGGGGAGGCATCCCTGCGGCTCCGCCCAACCCCGCCGGTGTCGTCGGAGTCAAGGCATTGACCGGCAGGGACACCATCAACATTCCGGGGTGCCCCACCCATCCCGACTGGATCGCCTGGACCGTGGTGCAACTGTTAACGAATACCCCTATCTCGGTTGACGGTGACGGACGGCCCACCCAGTTCTTCAGCGCCACCGTCCATGAACTGTGTCCCCGCCGCGGAGGAACGATAGCAACCGACACCATCGGTGTGGACGGCGCCTGCCTGATGGCTTTGGGCTGCCGTGGTCCGTTTACCATGTCCAATTGTCCCCAACAGAAATGGAATAACCAGGCCAACTGGTGTATCGATGCGAACGCACCCTGCATCGGATGCACCGAGCCCGGATTTCCGGGGACGGATCCCTTTTATTCCCCCGGTATTTAAATCGTTTAAGGAGGCACATCTATGTCAACCAAAATATTCATAGATCCCGTAACACGCCTGGAAGGACATCTCAAGATAGCGGTTACGGTCAATGAAGTGCAGGGGCAGCAACAAGTCATCAATGCCCGGGCGACCGGGACCCTGTTCCGCGGGTTTGAGGAATTGCTGGTCGGCCGTGACCCCGGAGATGCCCAGCATCTGACCCAGCGGATTTGCGGCGTTTGTCCGGTGCCCCATGGGATGGCCTCGGTCATGGCCCAGGACGCGGCCTACGGGGTGCGCGTGCCCTCGAATGCCCGCATCATGCGCAACCTGGTCATCGGCGCCAATTTCATCCAGTCCCATATCCTTCATTTTTACCATCTGACCGCCCTGGATTACGTGGAAGGACCGAACATGCCGCCCTGGCAGCCCTCCTGGAAAACAGACAAGCGCATCTCCGGAGCGGCGGCCACCAGCTTGATAGACCATTATGTGACAGCCATCGACATGACCCGCAAGGCCCATGAGATGGGCGCCCTTTTCGGGGGGCGCATGCCACACCCGCCCACCTACGTCGCCGGAGGTTTTACGGCCACGCCCCGGGCCGACCGAATCGCCAACTTCACCTCCTACCTCAACGAGTTGATCCCCTTTATCCAGAACGTCTATCTGCCCGATGTGGCCGCCCTGAGAGCGGCCTACCCGGATTATGACGCCATCGGCAGGGGCTACGGCAACCTGCTTTCCTTTGGGGTCTTCAATCAGGATTCTACGGGAAACAGGCTCTTGAGGCGGGGCCGATCGGAGAACGGCGCCACTTCCGTGCTGTCGGTCGACACGAATCAGATCAGGGAGTCGGTGCGCTATTCCTGGTATGAAGATTCCACAACCAATCTGAATCCCGCTTCGGGGCAGACACTGCCGCAAAACCCCAAAGCCAAGGCCTATTCCTGGCTCAAGGCCCCCCGCTATGGCGGTGCGCCTTATGAAGTAGGCCCACTGGCCCGGATGTGGGTCAACGGAGACTATCGACGGGGGATTTCCGTCATGGACCGACACCAGGCCCGGGCCCAGGAAACGCTGAAGATAGCGCAGGCCATGCGGTCCTGGGTGTCTCAGCTTCGGCCGGATGGAGCGGTGTACACCAAACCGACGATTCCACCCTCTGCGTCCGGCGTGGGTCTCACCGAGGCGCCCCGAGGCGCCCTGGGGCATTGGTTCCGAATGGATGCGGGCAAGATTTCGAGCTATCAGGTCATTACCCCGACCTGCTGGAACGCCTCTCCCGAGGACGACGCCAGTCAGATGGGTCCCGTCGAAAACGCCCTGATCGGCACGCCGGTCAAGAACTTAGCGGAACCCATCGAGGTCCTGCGGGTCATTCATTCCTTCGACCCCTGCCTCGCATGCGCCGTCCATGTTTCCCGGCCCAAAGAACAGGCCCAAATCCGGATCGTTGCCGGTTATCGGTAAACCTGGAAGAAGGTTGTTCTACGGAAAATCAAAGTGAAGAAACAATCAAACAGAGCCGGGAGGATTGTTGAGCCAAGGCCGAGGATCCTTATCGCCGGGATGGGAAATATCCTGCTCCGGGACGACGGCGTCGGCGTTCATGCCGTACAGGGTTTTCCCCCGGCCGAGAATCAGGAATACCGGGTTGTCGAGGTCGGCTGTGCGGTGTTTGACACTCTGGACCATTTTGACTGGGCGGAAAGGATCCTGCTCATCGATGCCATGCAGGCCGGGAGGGCGCCCGGGACCGTTTATCGTGTCGACAGTTTAACGGATATGGATGCTGGAACCATGGCAGCCTCTCTCCATGAGTTTTCGGTGATCCAGGCCCTCGGAATGATTCAAAAAGATCCCATGCCGGCCGTTACGATCATCGGCGTCGAACCGGAGGTCATCGACTATGGTCTGGAGCTTTCCGGTACAGTGGCCGCTTCCCTCCCCCTGGTCTGGGAAACCGGCCGCCAAATTATCGAGGACTGGATCAGGAACTGTCACGTCCAGGACCCGATGCCATTCCAGGAGAACGTCAACTGCCCGTGTCGGATATCAGCGAAAGTTGACTCTCCCATCCACCTGGAACAACTATGAATACCAGCTTAAGGAGAACCAATATGAGAATTTCCAAAATAACCATCCCCTTGATTAGTCTGGCGGCCGTGCTGCTGATCTCCAGCCACGTATTCGGAGTCAGTTCCTATACCACCTCGTTTAACGCCCGGTATGGGACGGCCGCCGGCACGGCTCTGGGTGCCAATAGTAGCGCTCGCTGCATCCTTTGCCATCCCGGTGGGAATACCAGCCAGTACACTTCCTATGCCAACGATTTCAGGAACAACAATCACAATTATGCGACCATCGAACCGTTGGATTCGGACGGAGACGGCTTTTCCAATTTAGCCGAGATCACCGCTCTGACCCTCCCCTATGACGCCAACAGCCGTCCAACGACCAGTGCTGACACCACCCTGCCGGTGGTCTCGACCTTTACCGTCCCGGCCACGGCCACAACCCTGACCGTACCGATCTCCGCCCTGACCGCTACCGACAACGTGGGCGTGACCGGCTACCTGGTCAACGAAAGCGCCACCAAGCCTGCGGCCGGCAACTGGCCCGCTGCGGCCCCCACCAGCTATACCTTTACCACCGCCGGGGCCAAAACCCTCTACGCCTGGGCAAGGGATGCCGCCGGCAACGTCTCCAACAGCCTGAGCCGGCCCGTGACCGTCACCCTGCCTCCGACGGCTGACACCACCCTGCCGGTGGTCTCGACCTTTACCGTCCCTACCACGGCCACAACCCTGACCGTACCGATCTCCGCCCTGACCGCTACCGACAACGTGGGCGTGACCGGCTACCTGGTCAACGAAAGCGCCACCAAGCCTGCGGCCGGCAACTGGCCCGCTGCGGCCCCCACCAGCTATACCTTTACCACCGCCGGGACCAAAACCCTCTACGCCTGGGCAAGGGATGCCGCCGGCAATGTCTCCAACGCCCTGAGCCGGCCCGTGACCGTCACCCTGCCTCCGACGGCTGACACCACCCTGCCGGTGGTCTCGACCTTTACCGTCCCTACCACGGCCACAACCCTGACCGTACCGATCTCCGCCCTGACCGCTACCGACAACGTGGGCGTGACCGGCTACCTGGTCAACGAAAGCGCCACCAAGCCTGCGGCCGGTAACTGGCCCGCTGCGGCCCCCACCAGCTATACCTTTACCACCGCCGGGACCAAAACCCTCTACGCCTGGGCAAGGGATGCCGCCGGCAATGTCTCCAACAGCCTGAGCCGGCCCGTGACCGTCACCCTGCCTCCGACGGCTGATACCACCCTGCCGGTGGTCTCGACCTTTACCATCCCGGCCACGGCCACTACCCTGACCGTACCGATCTCCGCCCTGACCGCTACCGACAACGTGGGCGTGACCGGCTACCTGGTCAACGAAAGCGCCACCAAGCCTGCGGCCGGCAACTGGCCCGCTGCGGCCCCCACCAGCTATACCTTTACCACCGCCGGGGCCAAAACCCTCTACGCTGGCAGGGATGCCGCCGGCAATGTCTCCAACGCCCTGAGCCGGTCCGTGACCGTTACTTCCGGCGACAGCGGCGGGGTCGATGTGGAATCTCCCGAGGTCATGGAATTTACCTTGCCCCTGACCGGCACTTCTCTCACCGTGCCGATCATGGCCTTCCGGGCCATTGATAACATCAGCCCGACCGCTTATCTGATCACTACCACCCCGACAGCGCCGTCGGCAAGCGATCCAGGCTGGAGAGCCACCCCGCCGACCAGCTACACCTTTACCTCCGCGGGCGCCAAAACACTGTACGGGTGGGCTAAGGATGCCGCCGGCAACGTCTCGGAAAGTGTTTGGGACAACGTGGGCATCACCGCACCGCCCCAGACAACTTCGTACACGCTGAGCGTGTCCAGAGCGGGAACAGGCTCTGGCACCGTGACGAGCGCCCCAGCCGGCGTGAGCTGTGGCACTGACTGCTCCCAGACCTATGCAGCAGGGACCCAAGTGAGCCTCACCGCTGCGGCGTCGCCCGGTTCTGTTTTCTCCGGCTGGTCCGGGGCTTGCACAGGACCAGGGACCTGCACGGTGACGTTGAGCGCCGCCCGCTCGGTGACGGCGACCTTCAACACCGCGCCGGCGGGATCGGCGCCTAACATTTCCGCTCCGTCCTCCTACAGCTTTGGGGAGACGCATTTGGACTCCACAAGCAGTCGCACCATTGTGGTCAGCAACACCGGCTCGACCACGCTCCGGGTGACGGGTATTACGAAGAGCGGTACCGACGCCGGGATGTTCACAGTAGGGGTCAGCTCCTTCACTGTTGCGCCTGGAGGGACCTACAACCTCCCGGTAACCTTTAGACCAACCTCCGAAGGCACGAAGAACGCGACCCTGAGGCTCTCCACGAACGATCCTGACACAGCGGTCTGGCAGATCAGTCTGTCCGGCAGGGGAGAGGATTAGTTCAGTCAAACCGCGTTTTTTCTGCGGGGCGGCCGTCTGATCCTTATGCCGGCTCACAGGCGGGCGGAGAGAGACACCCTCTCTCCACCCGCCTCTTTTTCGTGCGCCGAAGCTCCCTCCCGGGGGATCACTCCCTGTAAATAAAGGGTAAATAAAGGGGACAGCGATCGGGCGCAGTTGCAATTGCTCGTGTCGGTGGAGCGGTTTTTCAGGCAAGCGGCATCCGGGCCAACCGCCCCGTCCATTCTAACACCTATTTCTTAAAGTACTCCGGGGTGCCGGTGGCCGTCATTTTTGAAGGCCTGTTTGCTCACTTTTAAACGGTGGACCCGGACTCCAGGTCTTTCGCCGTTCAGCCCGTGCCTGGCATGACCTTGCTGTAATCATACTGGTCGCCGTGGCAGGATGCGCAGGTGTCCTTCGCAACGACGGTTTTGATCTTCTTGCCCTTGTGAGGCATACTGCAATCATACAACACGGACCTCATTGTTGAAATTTGCTTCACTGGATGTACTCCTGGTATTGCTGGTGGTGTTTGCCTGAGTCGTAGTAGCCCGTCTTCTTTGCCAAGTCATCGAGGATGAAGATGCACTACAGGTCACCCGTGTATTCCTTTCGAAAGGGTAATCCCGTACGCCGGTGGCATGCCATCTTCGGGTAGCAGGTCCCGTCATCCCAGGCTTGAAATCCCGATTCTGGTGCGCGGGAAAGTACGAGCCGCTGCCCTCGCAGGCCACTGTTAGTGTTGTCGACATGGGAAGGCCGCAGGGGTCGCTGGACGAGCCAGCAGACCGTGCCTGGGCTGACGACCTCGGCTCCGGGTCCGTGGCAGGCCTCGCAGCCCGTGTTCTCTTCGATCCACGTTGCCTTCTGTACTTTCATCGCGGCGTCATCTCCATAAGACGCTATCCCGGGCGTGAGGTGAGGCACATGAAGTCCCAGTCGTTCTTCAGGGAGTTTTCCCATTTGCCCGACACCCGGTTGAACTGCTTGTCCATGAACTGGTGATTTCCCGTCTCGTCGTTCTTCACAAGATAACGCTGCTTCCAGAATGAGCCGACGACATAGACGATGGGGATTTTTCTTTTTCAGGACATGGCGGCAGACAAACCTTATCATTGCAATAGGACATCCGAAAAGGCAAAGGCATGATCATCCTCGTCATCGGCGGCGCCAAGAGCGGCAAGAGCGCCTTTGCCCTCAGACGGGCCGAATCGTTTGAAGGGCGGAAGGCCTACGTCGCCACTGCCGAACCCCTCGACGACGAGATGAGACTGAGGATCGACAGCCACAGGCTTCAGCGGGGGCCGGACTGGGACACGATCGAGGTGCCGCTGAAGGTAGCCGAGGTGCTCGACGGGGCTGACGGCAGCCACGGGGCGCTCCTCATCGACTGCCTGACCCTCTGGGTCTCGAATCTCCTCATGAGGGAACAGGACAACGTCGATCCCGAGTGCGAAATGGAGCGTTTTCTTGAATCGCTCGTCGCCGTCCGCGACAGGGTCGCCACGGCGGTCCTGATTGTGACGAACGAGGTCGGCATGGGCATCGTCCCCGACAACCCCCTGTCGCGCAGGTTCAGGGATCTTGCGGGACGGCTCAACCAGGCCGTTGCCGAAGTGGCCGACGAAGTCTACTGCGTGATGGCGGGCATACCGCTGCGGATTAAGTAACCGGCATGTTGCACCGGCATGTTGCACCGGCTCATTATTGTGAATCCCTTGAAAAAGGCAGGGCCTGCGGTTAGCGGCGCTGTCTCCGGGAAGGCAGATATGGTTCCGCGTGAAAAGGCGGGGCGCCCCGCCTTCCCGGAGGGCCCTGTCGCAACAATAAGGCAGGCGACTTAATTACTGAATTACTTAGTTACTCAATGACTTAGTTACTCAATGACTTAATTACTAATTTTTTTAGGGGAGCGGACATGGACAGCATCACGCGCACGATAGGTAATATCAGGGGGACGAACGAGGAGTTTTCCGAGATCGCCCAGCGGCACCTCGACAATCTCACCAAACCTCGGGGAAGCCTGGGAAGGCTCGAAGAATTTGCCCGCCGTCTCGTCACGATCACCGAGAACCGCAGCCCCGTCCTGGACAGGAAGGTCATTTTCACCTTTGCCGGAGACCACGGAGTCACCGACGAGGGCGTCTCCGCCTATCCCCGCGAGGTGACACGGCAGATGGTCCTCAACTTCCTCCGCGGCGGCGCCGGCATCAATGTCCTTGCCCGTCACGCCGGTGCCGAGGTCGTTGTCATCGACATCGGTGTCGATTGTGACTTCGGAGATATCGGCGGCCTCATGAAGATGAAGGTCCTGAGGGGGACGGCGAACATGGCCAAGATACCGGCGATGACAAGGGATGAGGCCGTCCGGACCGTCGAGATCGGGATCGAGCTCGCCCAGGGGTATGCGAAAAGGGGCTACAAGATCTTCGGCACCGGTGAAATGGGGATCGGCAACACGACGCCGTCGAGCGCCATAGCGGCCGTGCTGACGGGCAGGCCCGTCTCTGATGTTACCGGGAAGGGCACGGGTATCACCGATGAGGCCCTGCAGCACAAGGTACGTGTCATCGAGAAGGCCATCGCCGTGAACAGGCCGGACCCGAAAGACCCCATCGATGTGCTCGCGAAGGTGGGCGGCGCCGAGATCGGCGGCATTGCGGGGCTCATCCTCGGCGCGGCGGAGCAGAGGATCCCCGTTGTGATCGACGGATTCATCTCCACGGCAGGGGCCCTCATCGCCTTTGCACTGGAGCCGAAGACGAAGGAATACATGTTCGCAGCCCATAATTCCGTGGAAATAGGACACCGGATCATGCTCGACGCAATGGCCCTCAGGCCGATCCTCGACCTCGACATGAGGCTCGGCGAGGGGACCGGCGCAGCCATCGCCATGGCTTTGATCGAGGCAGGCCTGAAGATCTACAAGGAGATGGCGACCTTCGGGGAGGCCGGAGTTTCAGGGGAGACGAAGAGCTGAGAGATGAGGAGCCTGCTTCTGGCATTCCAGTTCCTGACGATCGTGCCGATCCGCATCAGCGGTGACCTCACCGAGGGGGACATGGCCAGATCCGCCACGTTCTTCCCGCTCGTCGGCGTCGCCCAGGGGTGCGCTGCCGCCCTTGCCGGCGCCGCTGCCCTGCATGTCTTTTCCCCCGGGATCGCCGGCGCCTGCGTCATCATCGTCCTCACCCTCAGCAACGGGGGGTTCCACCTCGACGGCATCGCCGACACCTTTGACGCATTAGCGGTGAAGTCCTCGGGAGATACGGAGAGGGACAGGGCGAGGAGACTGGATGTCATGAAGGACAGCTCGACGGGGGCCATCGGCGTCGTCGCCGTCGTGCTCACTGTCCTGACGAAATTCCTCTTCCTCCAGGGCCTCTTCACAGAACAGCCCGTTGCCGTGAGCGGCGCTATCGTCGTCCTCATGGCGGCCCTCTCAAAATGGTCGATGATCCCCGCCATGTATCACGGCGTGCCGGCGCGGCCCGACGGTCTCGGGCGCATCTTCATCGGTCATGTCTCATTCCCGTCGCTCCTGGCCGCCTCTTTTATCGTTCTCCTCCTCTTTGCCGCCTCCCGGGGCCTTATTCCGGGCGAACGGTACGGCATGGGAACGGTCATGGCATTCCCTCTCATGGCAGGGATACTTTACGGATTCAGCTATCTCTGGGTCCGCTTCTGCGAGCGCAGGTTCGGCGGGCTCACGGGCGACACCTTCGGCGCCATGGGGGAGCTTTCGGAAATCCTTTTCCTCGCGGTGGCATCGGCATGGTTACGACACTCTTTCTGATCAGGCACGGCGCAACGGCGGGCGGCAGGAAGAACGCCTATAAGGGGAGCATCGACGTGCCTCTCTCCGAAGAGGGAGAGGTCCAGATGACAAGGGCTGCCGCCTTTCTGTCCGGGACGATGAAGACCCTTGCGCGGGAGCGTATGACGAGTTACCTGAAGGATGTCAACTCCGGGAAAAATGAAGAACAGGGTCTCCGGGATGAACAGGCCGGTGCGTTGTCCGCCGTCTACTGCTCGGACCTCTCGCGGGCGCGGAAAAGCGCCGGCTATATCGCAGGGCCGTACGGCCTCGATCCCGTTGCTGTGCCGGACCTGAGGGAACGTCACTTCGGCGTCTGGGAGGGCATGACCTTCCTCGAGATCCGTGATCTTTATCCCGCTGAATTCGAGGCGTGGGCGAAGGACCCGGTCCGCCACAGCCCGCCGGGAGGCGAGAGCACCCTCGACGTGAGGGACAGGGTGATAAAGGCCCTCGATGAGATCATGGACCGCCATTGCGGAGCGGGCGGCGCTTCTTCGACGGCCACCAACATCGCCGTCGTCGCCCACGGAGGCGTCAACAGGATCATCCTCTGCCACATCCTCGGCATTCCGCTGGAGAATGTCTTCAGGATCGAACAGGACCATGCCGCCGTGAACATCATCGAGTTCTGGGAGAGGTATCCGGTGGTGAAGCTGATAAACGGAGGAGACCGTGGCTAAGGCCGTGATGGTGCAGGGGACAGGATCAGGGGCGGGCAAGAGCCTCATTGCCGCGGCCCTGTGCCGGGTCTTCAGCGACAGGGGACTCTCCGTCGCTCCTTTCAAATCGCAGAACATGGCCCTCAATTCCTTCATCACCTGCGAAGGCGGCGAGATCGGCAGGGCCCAGGCCCTTCAGGCAGAGGCGGCACGGCTCGAACCGTCCGTCCATATGAACCCGATCCTCCTGAAGGCCTCCGGCGATATGGGCTCCCAGGTGATCATCCAGGGCAAGGCCCTGCGCCACATGAAGGCGCAGGAGTATTACGCATACCGAAAGACGGCATGGGAGGCGGTCAGGGATTCCTATGAACGGCTGTCCCGCCGGCACGACATCATCGTCATCGAGGGCGCCGGCAGCCCCGCCGAGATCAACCTCATGGACGTGGACATCGTCAATATGGCCGTGGCGAAGCACGCGAAAGCGCCGGTGCTCCTCGTGGGGGACATCGACAAGGGCGGCGTCTTCGCCTCGCTCTACGGCACGGTGAAACTCCTCGGCAGGGACGGCAGGTTTGTCCGGGCCTTCATCATCAACAAATTCCGCGGTGATATGGAGATCCTGCGACCGGGCCTCGAGATGATCCGGCAGCGGACGGGCAAGCCTGTGATCGGCGTTTTGCCCTACATCACGGATATCGGGCTGCCCGAGGAGGACGGCCTCGCCCTGGGCCAGCGGACGGGGATCACACGGCCGTCGCCGGACAGGCACCCCGTGAAGGTCGCCGTCGTCAGGCTCCGGTACATCTCTAATTTCACCGACTTCGATCCCCTCTTCCACGAAGAGGACGTCGAAATCTCCTACACCCAGAGCCCGATGGAGATCGAGCACGCCGACTGGGTCATTGTGCCCGGTACGAAAAATACGGTGAAGGACCTGGCCTTTCTCCGCGAAAGGGGTCTCGACGGGAGCCTCCGGAGGGCCTTTGAAAGGGGTGTGCAGATCACGGGGATATGCGGCGGCTACCAGATGCTGGGCCGGACGATCCTCGATCCCCATTGCGTCGAGAGCCCCTGCAGGGAGGTCGGGGGACTGGGGCTGCTCAATATCGTGACGACCTTCGAGGCCAGGAAGGTCACTTGCCAGGACACGGCGGTAGCGCTCGGCCCCGTCGGCGGTCACGAAACAAGGGATGGCGACGGTCTGAAGGGTTATGAGATCCACATGGGAGTGAGCGACGGGGAGATCGGGCTCTTCCGTCTCCACAGAAAGCCCGGCGAGGCAGAAGTGCCCGACGGTTCGCAGAACAGGAACTGCTGGGGGACCTACCTCCACGGGATCTTCGACAACGACTCCTTCCGGAGGGGACTGATCAATGCCCTGAGGGAGAAAAAAGGGACAGCTCCACTGCCGGTCACCGTGAGATACGGCACATTGAAAGAGAAAGCGATCGACAACCTCGCAGGCATCGTGCGGGAGCATCTCGACATGGCCTTTATCACGAAAGAGATGGGGTTATGACAGAGGCGATCATGAAATCCCTGGAAATCGCCCCGGTGATCCTGATCCTGGCATTTCTCCTTGACCTCGCCATCGGCGATCCCCGGTGGCTTCCCCACCCCGTGCGGTTCATAGGCGCGGCGATCGCGGGTCTGGAGGTGGTTCTCCGGAAGGTGTTCCGGAGGCCGGCAGGCGAGCGGGCCGCCGGCGTGCTGCTCGTTCTGCTGATCATTATCCCGGCCTTCGCCGTCACGGCTGCCATTGTGCTGGCCGCCACTCTCCACCGGTCCGATCCGGCCGCACTTGCCGGATCGGCGGTCCTCGTCTACCTGACGTCGACGACGATCGCAACGCGGGACCTCGTCGATTCGGCCCGGCTGGTCATCGACGCCGTCCTGAACAGGGACATCGTCAGCGCCAGGCAGAGACTGTCCATGATCGTCGGGAGGGACACGCAGCACCTCTCCGAGGAGGCGGTCCTGAGGGCGACCGTCGAGACCGTGGCGGAGAATATCTCCGACGGCGTCATTGCACCCCTCTTTTATCTTGCCGTCGGCGGGCTCCCTCTCGCCATGACCTACAAGGCCGTGAACACCCTCGACTCGATGGTGGGGTACAAGAACGATCGCTACCTTCACATCGGCCGGGCCTCGGCCCGCCTGGACGATGTCGCCAATTTCATCCCTGCACGGATCACGGGGCTCCTCGTCGTCTTTGCCGTATTTCTCCTCACCCTCGCCGGGAAGGCGAAACGTCCGCTGATGGACGCCCGCCGCGCCCTGACAGTGATGCTCAGGGACGGCAGGAAACACTCCAGTCCGAACAGCGGCATCCCTGAGGCGGCCGTCGCCGGAGGTCTCGGCGTCGTCCTTGGCGGACCATCCACGTACGGCGGAATCATCGTGGAGAAGCCCTATATCGGCGAAGGCCTGGGCAGGGAATATCTCCCCGCATCCCTGGAGGCGCTCAGCATCGCCAGGATGACGGCCCTGATCGGCGCCGGCCTCGCTGCCTGTGTCCTGCAGGTGAGGACGATCCTGTGAAGGGGCACGGGGGCAACATCTACAGCGTCGCCCACGAGCTCGGCGTCCCGTCGTCGGAAGTCCTCGACCTGAGCGCATCCATCAATCCCCTCGGCGTGCCCCGGTCTGTGAAAAAGGCGATCATGCAAGGCATCGCATCGCTCCGCCATTATCCGGACACCGATGTGAAGGCACTGACGTCGCGCATCGCCGGCACCATCGGCGTCGATGCGGCATCGGTCCTCTGCGGCAACGGGAGCACCGAACTCATCTACGCGGTCGTGAAGGCCCTGCGTCCCCGGCGGGTGCTTATTCCGGCGCCGGCCTTCTCGGAATACGAGCGCGCCTGCACCGTGAACAGCGACGCCGTCGTGACTCACCTCCCGCTCACGCGGGACGTCGATTTCGATATCGGCGCCGATGAATTCGTCAGGGCCATGGAGGGCTGCGACATCGCCTTCCTCTGCAATCCCAACAACCCCACGGGGCGGCTCGTGGCGGAAAGAGACCTGATGAGGATCGCCGCAGCCGCCCGGGACATGCGCTGTTACTTCGTACTCGACGAGGCGTTCATCGACTTCATGCCCGGAGAATCCCTCGTGCGGGAGGTGGCGCAGAATCCGCGGCTCATCGTGCTGAGATCGATGACGAAGTTCTACGCCCTGGCGGGGCTGCGGCTCGGATACGGCGTCTTCCCGGAGGAAGCAGCCGGCAGGCTGCTCACGGTGAAGGAGCCCTGGACTGTGAACACCCTCGCCCAGCTCGCGGGCCTTGCGGCGCTCGACGACGACGCCTATGCGGAAGAAACGCTCCTCGTCATGAAGGAGGCGAAACGCTATGTGGAGAAGGAACTGACCAGGCTCGGCATCGCGTTCATCCCGTCACCGGCCAACTTCTACCTCCTCAGGATGGACGACGCCCCGGCCGTTATCGCTTCCCTCAGGAGGGCGGGCATTATGGTGAGGGACTGTTCCAACTTCACCGGCCTCGATCACCGGTACATCAGGATCGCCGTCAAGTCCCGGCGGGACATGCGGCGCTTCTTCAGGGAGGTCGAACGATGCCGGGGTTTGTGATTGCCGGCACGCACAGCGGCTGCGGCAAGACGACGGTGACCCTCGGTCTCCTCGCTGCACTGGTGAAGAGGGGGCTGTCCGTCCAGCCTTTCAAGGCCGGTCCCGATTTCATCGACCCGGGCCTCCACCGGCTCGTGACGGGAAGGCCGTCGCGTAATCTTGACGTATGGATGTGCGGGGAGGATTATGTGCAGGCGTGCTACGGTGAGTATTCCCGACAGGCCGACATATCCGTTGTTGAAGGGGTGATGGGCCTCTACGACGGCGATCACGGAACGGCCCGTCTCGCCCGGCTGCTCGAACTTCCCGTCGTCCTTGTCGTCGATGCATACGGGATGGCAGAGAGCGCCGGCGCCGTCGTGAAGGGATTCACGGAATACGGTGGCAGACCTTCATTCCTGGGGGTGCTTTTCAACCGCGTCGCCTCGGAAAGCCATTTCAGGAGGCTCAAAGACAGCATCGCCGCCGTCCCGGTGCTCGGATATCTGCCCCGCGACCTCGGTTTCGAAATCCCCCACCGCCATCTCGGGCTCATCGTGGCGGAGGAAAACCCCGTCACGAAGGAACAGATCGACAGGCTTGCGGAGACGGTGTTGAGGCACGTCGATGTCGAGAAGATTATACGGGACAGCCGGCAGGCGGCAGCGGACAGGGGAGATGAAACGTTCACCATTCAACGTTCACAATTCAACACATCCCCCCCTGCATTGTCCAGTGATGGAAAAGTGACGAT
Organism: uncultured Nitrospiraceae bacterium; assembly: GCA_963705105.1. Taxonomy (GTDB): domain Bacteria; phylum Nitrospirota; class Thermodesulfovibrionia; order Thermodesulfovibrionales; family Dissulfurispiraceae; genus CAVPIW01. The sequence goes on from CAVPIW010000005.1 coordinate 433,164, forward strand.
CGCCGTCGCCTATGACAGGGCCTTCTGCTTCTATTACGAGGACAACCTCGACATGCTGAGAGACGAAGGGGCGGAGATCGCGCTCTTCAGCCCCCTCTCAGACGGCGCCCTCCCTGCCGGGGCGGACGCCCTTTACCTCGGCGGAGGATACCCGGAGCTCTATGCCGGGGAACTCTCACAAAATGCATCCCTGTTACAGGCAATCCGTGACTGGGCGAAGGCGGACAGGCCCGTCTATGCCGAATGCGGCGGGCTCATGTACCTGTCCCGGGGCATACACGATTTCGAGGGGCGTTTTTTCCCCCTGTGCGGTGTCCTGCCCTTTGAGACGGAGATGAAAACCGGCAGGTCACGACTGGGGTATCGCGCCGTCGAGTTCCGGGAAGACTGTCTGCTGGGACGCAGGGGGGACAGGGCCAGGGGGCACGAGTTCCATTACTCCCTGATCAGGCAGGACCGGGATAGACAGAGTGAAGGGGACGATCCGGACATGATTTACAGGGTCAGCGGCGGCAGGGGTGAGGACCGGGATGGCGAAGGCTACCGGCTCGGCAACACCCTTGCAAGCTACATCCATCTCCATTTCGGGAGCAACGGCGGCATCGCGGCTGCCATGATACGGGCAATCAAGGAGGCGAGGCACCATGGACAATAAAAGAGAGAGCATCATCCTCATCGGGCACGGCAGTCCGCGGCGGGAGGCGAACAATATCGATCTCATGGCGGGGCTCCTCCACAGTTACATCCATCCGGGATGCGGAGACGGATGCGTCAGCGTCGCCTACCTCCAGTTCACGGAGCCGGAAATCATGGATGCCATCGGCAATGCCGTCGGCAGGGGAGCGGAGCGGGTGATCCTCCATCCCTTCTTCCTGAGCTCGGGCATGCACGTGACGAAGGACATTCCCGAAATGATCGAAGAGGCGAAGACGCGTTATCCCGGAGTGCAGTTCCTCTACACGGAACCCCTGGGCCTCCATGAGCGGATGGCGCCGATCATCATGGAACGGATCAATGCGGCGAGGAACCCTGACCCGTCCGAAATCGAGCGCCGGAGCTTCGAGATGATCGGCGAAGAGATGGACCTGAGCGGCATCCCTGCTGCGCAGAGGCCCGTGGTTCAGCGCGTCATTCATGCGACGGCCGATTTCGAGTTCGCCGGGACCCTCGTCTTTCACCGCCGCGCCATCGAGGCGGGTGTCGCCGCGATACGCGCAGGAAAAGATATTCTCACAGACATCGAGATGGTCCGGACGGGCATCAACAAGGGGCTGCTCGGCCGATGGGGAGGCAAGGTCATCTGCGCGCTGCACGATATTGAGCCGGCCGGAGAAAGCCATGCGGACACAACGTCGGAAGGAGGCGTCTGCGGCAGGACCCGGGCGGAGCGGGGGATAGAGAAGGGTCTGAGGGAGCATCCCGGCGTCGGCATCATCGTCATCGGCAACGCGCCGACGGCCCTCCTGAGGACGATCGATATCCTCACCTCGAAAGAGAGCCCCGTCGACCCGTCGAATGTCCTCGTCGTCGGTGTTCCCGTGGGGTTCGTCAAGGCCCTCGAATCGAAGACGCTCCTGTCACAGCAGGATGTCCCCCACATCACCAACCTGAGCAGGAAAGGCGGCACACCCGTCGCCGTCGCCGTCGTCAACGCGCTCCTGCGCATCGCGAACGATGAAGGAGCGGGAAAATGAACAGGAGAGCCTCTCAGGCTGCAGGCGCCGAACACGTTAATCGTGTCGATGCACATGACCGGCCGAAAGGCGGGGTGTATGCGCCGAAAACCTTGATGCGGCGACACCTTAACCGTCACACAAGACGACGGCTCGATCTGACGGTTGATGATACAAACAACAGAATCCTGAAACACGAAGCTGACGATGCTCATCGTCGCCTTCATCAAGGCTTTGAGGCGCTTCGCCCCGCCTTTTCAGGCAACTGCAACGTTAAAATGTCTCATCATATCTGCCTTTCCGGAGAAAGAGTCGGACCCTGGGGGCTATTTATCTGCGCCCTCTTGTCGATCCTCCTCGTCAGCGACGATTCATACGCCATGCACATATCGGAGGGCCTCCTCCCCTTTTCATGGGCTATCCTGTGGTATGCCGCGGCAATCCCCTTTCTCGCCTGGGGTCTCTGGCGGCTGAAACAACTCGCCCAAAAGGACCTGTCAAGCAAGCCCCTCGTCGGGCTCATGGCCGCCGTGGTCTTCATCATCTCCTGCATGCCCGTCCCCGTGCCAACGGCCGGCACCTGTTCACACCCCTGCGGAACGGGGATGTCGGGGATCCTCCTCGGCCCCGCCGTGAGCGTCGTCGTCGCCGCTGCAGCCCTCCTCATCCAGGCCCTCTTCCTCGCCCATGGCGGCCTGAGCACCCTCGGTGCGAATGTCATCTCCATGGGCGTTGTCGGATCGGCGGCCGGGTATGCCGTGTTCCGCCTCATGAGGTTCATGAACATCCGGCTTTCCGTGGCCGCCTTTTCAGCAGGTCTCTTTGCCGACTGGGCGACGTACGTGATGACGGCATTGGAACTCACCCTTGGGATCAGGGGTGACACGCCGCTCATCTCCCTCTTTACGAAAATCGTCATCGCCTTCGTCCCGACGCAGCTCCCCCTCGGCATCCTCGAGGGCTTCATGACGGCGGGCATGGTGGTGCTCCTGTCGAAGAAACGGCCCGACCTGCTCATCAGGACCGGGGTGTTGAAAAACGGGGAGGCTGTGGCATGAGCGCCAAAATCGCTGCAATGAGACCGTCCAAACGGGGAGAGGGTTTGGTTTCTGAAGCAAAATTCACGGGTAATGTGAACGGCGGCGGGAGTCGAAGGCGGAAGCCGAAGCGGGAGCCGCACAGGTGGACGTGTGAGAACGATCTCTTCAATCACAGGACATGTACACGGGGAAAGGTAGTTTATTTTGCGAAGAAATCATACCCTCTTCCCGTGTCGGATTGTTTTGGACACTATTGCATGAGCAGGGAAAAAACAGCCGCTGTCGTGCTATGCTTATTTTTCTTCCTTTGCCTGTCCTCGCTCGTTGCCGCCGCGGAGAAGTGGCAGGGCGTCGACGAGGCCGTCGTCGAGAAGGTCGCGAAGGAGCACGGCCGGGAGGCCCGTGAACCCCTCATCAATACCGACCAGGGCGACCTCCTGCTCTTCGCCTTTCTCCTGGCCGGCGCCGGCGGCGGTTTCGCCGCGGGATACTACTGGCGCAAGCTGGTCGAACAGAGGCCGGCGACGGGAAAGGACGGAGAAGCGAAACTCAGGGCGAAAACGGGGACATAGCGATGGAACATCTCTCCTTCTGCATCACGAGGAACCACCTCCTGTCCAGGGTCGACGGCCGTGTCAAGATCGTCGTTTCCCTCACCCTGCTCGCCATGGTCCTGAGCTACAGGGGCTTTCTCTTTCCCCTCGTCGTGACGGTCCTTGCCGTGGCCCTCTGCGCCGGAATGCGGGTACCCATCCGTACTTTCGCCCTCCGCTTCGCCGAACCCGTCTTCATCGCCCTCGTCATCCTTGTCCTGAAGCTCTTCTTTTCCGGCGCCGATCCCCTTTTCAACATAGACATTTCCGGCGTCTCTCTCACCGGATACCGGGACGGTCTCATGGAAGGCCTCCTCATCGTGTCGAGGATTATCGCCGCCGTGGCCCTCATCGCCGTGCTGGGGTTCTCCACATCCTTCACCGAGTTCATGGCCGGCCTGTCATGGCTGAAGGTCCCGCAGGTATTCATCGAGGTCCTCATGTTCGCCTATCGCTACATTTTTCTGTTCATCGAAGAGGCCTCCGTCATCTATAACGCCCAGAAAAACCGGCTCGGCTACTCGTCGGTCAGGCGGGGTCTCACGTCCTTCGGCATTCTCGCGGGGTCCCTCACCCTCCGCGCCTTCGAGCACAGCCAGAACACGACGATCGCCATGGTCCAGCGCGGGTACGACGGCAACATCCCGATCATGAAGCACAGGCCTTTCAGGGCCGCCGAGGTGCTCCTCTCCCTCGTCCTCGTCGTCACCATGGGTGTCGTATGGAAGATCTGATCAGGCTGTCCGTCCATGTGGGGTCCTTCTCCTATCCTGACGGGACAAAGGTGCTCAGCGGGATCGACCTCGACGTCAGAAAGGGTGAATTCGTCGGGATTCTCGGGTCCAACGGTTCGGGCAAGACATCGCTCCTGAAGGTCATGGACGGGCTTTTCAAGGATTTCTCCGGCATGGTCCTGCTCGACGGCGCGGACATCAGGAAGCTCTCCCCCAAGGACATCTACCGCAAGATGGGGCTCATTTTCCAGAACCCCGATGATCAGCTCTTCGCCTCGTCGGTCTCCGAGGACGTCTCTTTCGGTCCCCTGAACATGGGATATCCGGAGAGCGAAGTCTGCCGGAGGGTGGAAGAAGCCCTTCGGGACGTGGAAATGGAGGGGTTTGCGTTGAAGTCGATCCACAGTCTCAGCTTCGGCCAGAAAAAACGGGTCTGCATCGCCGGGCTCCTCGCCATGGGCCATGAGATCCTGCTCCTGGACGAGCCGACGGCAGGCCTTGATCCCATGGGCGAATACAAGATGATGAATCTCCTCATGAAACTGAACAGGGAACGGGCTGTGACGATCGTGATGGCGACGCACAGCGTCGACCTCGTGCCCCTCTTCCTCAGCAGACTCTATATCCTCAGCAAGGGAAGGATCGTCCGGGGCGGTACCCCCGAGGAGGTCTTTACGGCGCCCGAGGAGATGTCCCGGGTGAAGCTCCGCCTGCCCCAGATCGCCGAACTGATCTACCGGCTCAAACACGAGGACGGCATCTCCTTTAGACGGATACCGCTGACGATCGGCGAGGCACGGCGGGAGATCGCGCGGATGATAAAGACGTGACGCCCATGAAGCGGAAGGGATACATCCAGGTCTACACGGGGACGGGAAAGGGCAAGACGACGGCCGCTCTCGGCCTGGCCCTGCGGGCTGCCGGCGCAGGTCACCGGGTCTTTATCGCCCACTTCGTCAAGAAGATGCAGACGAGCGAGCACAAAGCCCTCGGCCGGTTTTCCGATCTCGTCACCTTCCGGCAATACGGCACGGGATTCCTCAGGGGAAAGGGAAAGACGGACAAGGCGGCGGAAGCGGCGCAGCAGGGGTTCGGAGAGGCAAGGGACATCATTGCATCGGGAACATATGACGTCGTCATTCTCGACGAGATAAATGTCGCCGTCCACTACGGACTCATACGCGCCGAAGACGTGCTCGAAGTCCTCGATGCGAAGCCGCCCGGCGTCGAGGTCATCCTGACGGGCAGAAACGCCGAGGAACGGATCATCGCAAGGGCAGACCTCGTGACGGAAATGAGAGAGATCAAGCACTATTATCACGAGGGAGTGAAGGCGCGACGAGGTATCGAGCACTGAGATGAGGAAGCGCCTCCGATCGGGATACACGACGGGCGCCTGTGCCGCAGCAGCGGCAAAAGCCGCCGCCGAGCTGCTGACAGGGAGCTTTGAGCACCCGGGCTCCGTCGAGATCCCCTTTCCCGACGGGAGCAGGGTCAGATTCAGGGCCCGCCAGTGCGATATAACCCGTGACGGGAATGCCGCCTGGGCGGTCATCGTCAAGGATGCCGGCGACGACCCCGATGTGACGAACGGCGCCCGGATCAGGGCCGACGTCAGGTTCCTGGAGAACAGGGAGGATGACAAGGGTGAAATGATCATCATCAGGGGCGGCGCCGGTGTCGGAACGGTCACCAAGCCGGGACTCACCGTGCCCGTCGGCGGACCTGCCATCAACCCCGTTCCACGGTTGATGATCCGCGAAGCCGTTCATGAAGCGCTGGGCCGGGACGCTTCGCCGGAGACGCGCCGGGTGGTGGAGGTAGTTATTTCCGTGGCAGACGGCGAGGAGTTGGCCCGGAAGACCCTCAACGCCCGCCTCGGCATCGTCGGTGGCATTTCGATCCTCGGCACGACGGGCATCGTGAAGCCCCTCTCGGCAGAGGCCTGGACGGCGACCGTCATTTCGTCGATGGATGTGGCCAAGGCGACGGGAAGCAGGGAGATCGTCCTTTCGGCGGGACGGGCCTCCGAGAGGGCACACATGGAGACGTTCCACCTGCCCGTGGAGGCCTACGTGATGATGGGCGATTACCTCGAGTTCTCCCTTGTCGAAGCGAAGTACCACCGCTTCGAACAGGTCCACCTCTGCGCCCAGTGGGCGAAGATGCTCAAGATTGCCATGGCGACGCCGCAGACACATGTACGGCACGGCGCTCTCGACACGGACAGGGCCGTCGCCTTTTTGAATGAACAGGGGATCGACACATCGGCGGGAAAACCGTTCAACACGGCACGTGAGATCTTCGAATACCTCGGGCGGACGGGTACGGACCAGCGGCTGGCCTGGCTGAAGATCTGCTCTGCCGCGCGGAAGTACGCGCAGGGACTGACGGGCGGCATTCCCGTCCCGACACACCTGGTCTCGTACGACGGTAAGATTCTGTTGACGGTTAACGACAATGACAGGACCGAGTCCAAAATAATCTGACACGAGGATAAGGCATGATTTCTTCGCAAAATAAACTACCTCATATCTTGTGCGAGACTTGTTACGAAGATACACGTTCTCGCAAATACACTGTGCGGCTCCCGCTTCGGCGTACGCCTTCGACTCCCGCCGCCGTTCACGCTACCCGTGAATTTTACATCAGAAACCAAACCTTATCCTCGTTTTCAAGGTCTCGCTGCAGGCATCGTACGGGAAATGCTCCTTTCACTGACACGTCATCCCTGCAACGGGATATCCGGAAAGGCGGGGCGAAGATGCCGAAAAGCCTTGGTGCTGCGAAACCTATGCCTTCCCATACGGATCATTTCAGGCTGATGGGTAATCGCACAGAGGGTGGAATCCCCAATGTCCAATTTCAAATGATCATGCTCGCTATCAGCAAGGCTTTGAGGCACTTTGTCCCGCCTTTTCACACATCTGCATGGGATGACCTCACACTGTCACTGACTTTCTTTTGTAACATGAAAAAGGTCTACGTCATCGGCATCGGCTACAAGCCCCTGGACAGGCTGGCGAGGAATATCATCGCCGCCTCGGACATTATCCTCGCATCGAGAAGACTCCACGAAGTCTTCATGCGGTACACGGAGCACGATCATGTGCGGGAGAGGGTCGTCGTCATCAACAACGTCGACGAAACGATCAACCGCATCCGGGAAATCCTCGAGCAGCCGCATGGAGATCAGCGGCCTGTAACACTCCTCGCCTCGGGCGACCCCCTCTTCCACGGCATCGGGCGGAGGGCCCTCAGGGAGTTCGGCAGGGAGGCCGTCGAGATCGTCCCGGAACTTTCAAGTATCCAGGTCGCCTTCGCGAGGATCAAGCTGTCCTGGGACGATGCCTTCTTTGTCAGCCTCCACGGCGGTCCCGATCCGGAAAAGAGGCGCCACCTCCCCTATGTCATCACCGACATCCCATCACTCATAGGCATGCACCGGACAATCGCCGTACTGACAGACCGGGAGAACAACCCCGCCCGCATCGCCGGCGTCATCGCCTCATCGCCCGGGACGACCCACGCCGCAGTCCGGCTCCATGTCTGCGAGAAACTGGGCTATAACGACGAGAGAATCGTCACAGGAAGGCCGGAGGAGATAGCGGCGGGAGAGTACGCTGACCCCAACGTCGTCATCATCGAACGCGAGGGGGAGCAGACTCCGGTCGTAAGAGAACCCCTTGATGCCAGTTCGGCCGGCGGGGAGACCAGGTTCGGCCTCAGGGAGGAGGAGATAGCCCATGCACGGGGACTGATCACCAAGGATGAAGTCAGGGCCGTCGCTATCCATGCCCTTCGGCTGCCTGAACAGGGCGTGCTCTGGGACATCGGCGCCGGATCGGGGTCCCTCTCCGTCGAAGCGGCCCGGCTCAGCCCGGGGCTCTCCGTCCTCAGCGTCGAGCGGTCCGACGAACAGCTCAGACATATCGGGGAGAACAGGGAGAAATTCGCCTGCCGGAATATAGAAATCAGGGCCGGAGAGGCGCCGGGTGCCCTCGATGGTCTGCCGCGGCCGGACAGGGTGTTCATCGGGGGCAGCGGCGGCAAGTTAGGTGAGATCATAGAATCCGTTTCAGCCGTAATGCTGTCCGGTATCGTCGTGATCAACGCGTCGACGATCGAGACATTCTCGGCAGCCGTGGAAGCACTGAGGGCACACCGTTTTGACGTCGGGGCCGTCCAGGTCTCCCTGGCAAGGATGAAGCCTCTCGGGAGCGGTCACTTTCTTTCGGCCCTCAATCCGGTTTTCGTGATCAGGGGGGAGCGATGAAACAGGGGAAACTTTTTGTTGTCGGCGTTGGTCCCGGAGACCCGGAACTGATCACGCTCAAAGCGGTCCGGATCCTGAGGGATGTGCCTGCCCTCTGCGTCCCCAAGGGGAAGGAGGAAGGGACGAGCCTCGCCCTCTCGATCCTGAGACCTGTCGTCTCCCTCGAGGGAAAGGACGTCTTCGAGGCGCACTTTCCCATGAGAAAGACGAAGGACCCTGACCATGAATCCGAGCTGGGCAGGAAATGGGATGCCATAACCGGTGCCGTCATGGCCCGCCTGAATGCGGGGACCGATGTGGCCTTCATCACCCTCGGTGACCCGTCCGTCTACAGCACCTTCTTCTATCTCTACGACCGGCTGCTGACGGCTGACCCGCCGCCGTCCGTCGAGATCATCCCGGGCGTCTCATCCGTGAACGCCGCAGCCTGCCGTCTGGGCCTGTCCCTGGGACTGGCAGACGAGAAGATCGCCGTCATCCCCGCGACGTACGCGAAGGACCTCAGTGCAATCCTCGGCCTCTTCGACACCGTCGTTCTCATGAAGGTCCACCGGGTCTTCGGAACGATCCTGAAGACCCTCGAAGGCCTGAACCTTGCGGGAAACGCTCACTACATCGCCAGGGTCGGCATGGACGACGAGATCGTACACCACGACGTCAGGAACATACCGGAAGAGCACCTGAACTACTTCTCGGTCCTCATTGTCCGGAAATGAGCGGCATGCCCTTATCGTCACATGCGTCTTCCGGAAAGGAAGGGCGGAGATGCCACCATCATGGTCATCACTTCCTGGTCGAGGGTCGACAGTCGGAACAAGGCCGGGAACGCCGGGACGGGAAGGCTGATGTGGTGAAAAGCCTTTCCGCTAAGATACCTTATTCGTCACCAGACCACACTTTTCCGTGTCGATTGACATCAAGTGCCCGTCAGGCAGCAGGCGCTGAACACCCGAGCGATGTCTCATCATCGCATTGGATAGGCTTTGAACCACATCTGCCTTCCCGGCATCAGCGTCGATATCCGCGAAACCTTCAGATGCTTTCCGCCGTTTTTCCGGGGCTTGTTACGATGATAAGGTGAGCATATCGTGAAGCAGACTGAACTGGACAGGCTGAAGGCGTGGTTCGCCCGGTACTGCGGGAGGTTTCACACACCCCGCCGGGAAGACCAGTTGAACTACACGCTGAAAGAGGTGCACACCCGCAATGTCTGCAGGGACATCGCCCTTATCGCCGGGGAGAGCGGGCTGTCTGAGGACCTCGTCGCCCTCGCCGAGGCGATCGGCCTGTTCCATGACGTCGGCAGGTTCCCCCAGTATGAGCAGTACGGGACCTTCAGGGACGCCGTGTCGGTCAACCACGGACTCCTCGGTTCCAAGGTGATCATTCAGGAAGGGGTTCTTGACGGGCTTCCCGAGCGGGAGCGTCGGATCATCATCACCGCCGTGAAATACCACAACTCCTTCAGCATCCCGGACCTCGGCGACAACGAGACGGTCCTCTTCCTGAGGCTGATCCGCGATGCCGACAAACTCGACATCTGGCGGGTCTTCTGCGAGTATTTCGAAGGCAACGAGGAAGACAGGGCCTCTGCAGCGTGCCTCGGATTCCCCGATGTCCCCGGGTATGACGGGGAGGTCATCTCATGCCTGCGCGAGGGACGTGTCGCCTCCCTGGCCCATGTCCGGACCCTCACCGACTACAAGCTCATGCAGCTGTCCTGGATGTTCGACATCCAATTCGGGACGTCCTACCGCCTCCTTAACGAGAGAAACTATATCGGCCGTTACGCCGCCGTCCTCCCGACTGACGGGGAGATCGTGACTGCCGTAGGAAAGGTGAAAGAGTATGTCCAGAAGCGAGCGGGCTAAACCGCAGAAGACAGCACGTGCAAGGCAGGGAAAGGTCTTTTTCATCAGCGCAGGGCCCGGTGACCCCGATCTCATCACCGTCAGGGGGCGGAAACTCCTCGACGCAGCGGACCTGATCATCTATGCCGGGAGCCTCGTCAACCCCGCGCTCTTCGAGGGGTTGTCCGCAGAGGTCGTCGATTCGGCAAAGCTGCACCTCGACGAAATTGTGGCCCTCATGCAAAAGGCCGTTGAAGGCGGCGGGACCGTCGTCCGTCTCCACACCGGCGACACCTCTTTTTACAGCGCCATCTCCGAACAGATCGAAAAACTCAGGGAAAAGGAGATAGGGTTTGAGGTAATACCGGGCGTCTCATCGGCGATGGCGGGCGCGGCAATCCTCGGCCAGGAACTGACGATACCCGAGGTGAGCCAGACCGTGATCTTCACCCGCATCGAGGGCAGAACGCCTGTCCCCGTCACGGAGCGACTGAGCGGGCTCGCGAAGCACCGGGCGACGATGGTGATCTTCCTGAGCGTCGGCATGATCGAAAAAGTGCAGGAGGAACTCCTGACCGGGTATCCCGAAGATACACCCGTCGTCATCATCGAAAAAGCGACATGGCCGCAGCAGCGCCTTGTGCGGGGCCGCCTCCGGGACCTCGTCTCCCTCGTGAAGGACGCAGGCATCCGGAAAACGGCGCTCATCTATGTCGGCGAATCACTCAGGGCGTCGGAAGAACCCACGGGCAGGGAGTCACGGCTCTATCACAAAGATTTCAAACACGGGTATCGTCGATAACATTGCCGTAAGCGCGGCAGAGTGATTCGAGAAGGGACTGGAGTTCACCGGGATCGGGCAGTCTGACCGGAAGCCCTGCATCCTGAATCCGGCAGGCGTCGAGGATTTTCCTGACCAATGCGAGAACGCAGAGGTTCATGATCTCCTCGGACAGGAACTCCGTGGCGTTTTCGATCAGCAACTGCTCCGTGTACCAGCCCCCGGTCGCAGGCGTCATGCCCTCGCAGAGCTTTCCCCGGGCGGTCTTCGGCGTCGCTCCCCTGGAGAGAATGAGCGCCCGGACGTCGAGATTCGTAAGCTGAAGGCCCCGCAGGGCCGGGTTCGATCCCAGGCCGTGCCTGCCCCTCGTCATCGGCAGAAAAGCCTCAAGGTTGACGCCGGAGCAATAGAGGAACGTTTCTCTCCCACTTCCCTGGTCTGGTTTGATGACAAAATACAGGAAATCGTTCCTATATGTCATACCGTTCACTGACATACCTACGATATTTACCTCGGCAATCGAATACCTGTACCACTGTCATTGCCGCAACCCCGCACTTGATGCGGGGGCGTCGGCAATCCTTCTGAAAATGAGAAGGATTCCGGACAAGCCGGAATGACGATACTGTGAGGAGTTCGTCCGTTAAATTGCCGGATTAATAACGGACAATTCTTTGCGCTCTTTGCGGCTTTGCGTGAGACATGGTTTCTTCTATGGCCCATGTTTAAGGCTCCTGCATCCCGACGGGCAGGTGAAGGATGAACCAGAACCGCGACCCCTTTCCCGGCTCGCTCTCGACGCCCATTTCCCCTCCCATTAGCTCCACGATCCTTTTCGAAATACTGAGGCCGATGCCCGTCCCGCTGTGCCGTCTCGTCAGAGAACCGTCCGCCTGCTCGAAAGGCTCAAAGATCTTCTCCTTCATCTCAGCGGGGATACCGATTCCGGTGTCAGACACGTCAAAGCGCACAACCGTTGTTTCCCCGGCCTGATCCAGCACGGAGATTTCGACCGATACGTTCCCTTCATCGGTGAATTTAATGGCGTTCCCCACGAGATACGTCAGTACCTGGTGCAATCTCGCCATGTCGCAATGAACGTATGCGTCCTCCCCGGATCTCATACGGGTTTTCAGCACCAGACCCTTGGCCTCAGCCTGTGGCCGGAGGGCCTTCATCAACTCCTCGAGGAGACCCCGCAACGGGAACGTGACGGGATTGAACTCGATCTTTCCCGTCTCGACCCGCGCAAGGTCGAGGATGTCGTTGATGAGCGACAGCAGGTTTTTTCCCGATGTCTCGATGATCTCGATAAAACGGGCCTGCGTCTCGCTCAGGGGAGTCGCCCGAAGCATTTCAGCCATCCCCAGCACACCCGTCAGAGGGGTGCGGATCTCGTGGCTCATGTTTGTGAGAAAAGCCGTTTTCGCCCTGTTTGCCGCCTCGGCGGCATCCTTCGCCGTCCTGAGTTCCGCCGTCCTTTCTTCCACCAGGTCCTGCAGATGGTCCCTGTGACGGCGCAACTCATCTCTCGTGCGCTTCTGCTCCGTAATGTCCCGGAACACCAGGACAGCGCCGAGGCTCCTTCCCCGCTCATCCTTAATGGGAGCGGCACAGTCATCAATCGGCCTGCCCGTGCCGTCTCTGGCAATGAGGAGGGTATGGTCGGCCAGACCGACGACAGCCCCCTTCCGGAGGCACCTGACAACGGGATTTTCCGCCGGGCCTCCTGTTTCCTCATTCACAATGGTGAAAACGTTTTCTACGGGACTGGACAGTGCCTCCTTCTCTCTCCATCCCGTGAGGTCCTCGGCCACAGGGTTTATGAGCCTTACACGGGTCTCCTCATCCGTCGCGATGACGGCGTCACCGATGCTCCTCAGGGTTGTCGCCAGCCACTCCTCTCTCTCCCTCAGACTCTTTTCCGCCCTGTGCTTGTAAAGCGCCATCTCGATGGTCGTGCGCAATTCCCTTTCCTCGAAGGGCTTGACAAGATAACCGAAGGGCCCCGTCTCCCTTGCCCGTTCTATGGTCGCCTCATCGGAGTAAGCTGTCAGGTATACGATAGGAACGTCGATCCTTTCCCTGATGAGAGTCGCCGCGTCGATGCCGTCCATGTCGCCTGCAAGCATGATGTCCATGAGGATAAGGTCGGGACGGATGTCCGTCGCCTGCCTGACCGCCTCTTCTCCGGAACCTGCGACAGAAGGGACCAGATAGCCCAGGTTCTCCAGCTTCTTCTGCAGCGAGAGAGCGACGAGCCCCTCGTCTTCCACGACCAACACCTGTGCTTTATCCATATCAGTGTTCTCCTCCGGCTTATTCCCCTTTCCCATATAATACCAAACGAGTTCGGCCTCGCGCGATGCCGGCCGGGCAGTCATCCGCCTTCCCCCCCCGATTCCCGAAAGGTAATTGTTATTTCAGCGAGCCCTGCATGACGGATATCCATGGCGCCCCTGAGCTGCCTGACCAGCGTCCGGACTATCGTCAGACCAAGGGAATCAGTCTGCCCCGGATCGAAGCCAGGCGGGAAGCCGACGCCATCGTCCGCCACATAAAGGGTCAGCTTACCATCCTCATCGGCGTCTATTCGTACCTTCACGTGACCCGGCCTACCTTCCGGAAAGGCATGCTTCAGGCAGTTCATCACCAGCTCATTGATGATCAGACCGCATGGTACGGCGGTGTCCAGGCTCAGGAAAAGCTCCGGGATGTCGACGGACCAGGCGACCGAGCGCGCCTCCGCCGAGAAGGACTGGAAAAGGTACGTCATGAGGCTCTCCACATACTGTGCGAAGTCGATCCGCTCCGTGTCCCGTATGCTGTATAACTGGTCGTGGATCAGCGCCATCGAACGGACCCTGCGCTCGCTTTCCCTGAACGCATCGAAGGCCTGCCGGTCTTCGATGTACCGCGCCTGCAAGTCCAGGAGACTCGAAATGACCTGGAGATTGTTCTTCACCCTGTGATGGATCTCTTTGAGCAGGGTCTCCTTTTCCCGCAGGGACTCACGGAGGTCCCGTTCCATGCGCCGGCGCTCGCTGATGTCGAGGATGAAGGCTGCAATGACCCGGCGCGACTCGTACACGCCCGGCTGCAGATGGACTTCGACGGGATAGACCGAACCCTCCTTTCGCTGATGCACCGTTGTGAACTCGGTCTTCGCCTTTGCCCCGGATATGAGGGGTTGCAGCAGGGAGACGAAGGATTCATTATCATATTCAGGTTTAATGTCCACAGGTGTGAGACGCTGAAGCTCTTCGAGGGAATAACCGAGGTTTTCACGGGCGGAACGGTTCACAAAGAGAAATCTCAATGTGTCGGCGTCGAACAGATAGATTTCGTTGAGGGAGTTCTCCAGGATCCCCGCCAGACCCGCCTGCTTCAACTCGGCATGTTTTCGCTCCGTGATGTCGATCTGAATCCCGTACATGCCGGCCGGATCGCCCGTTTCATCGAACATCATGCTGCCGATGTCATTAAGCCAGTGGATGGTTCCGTCGGGCCAGACGACCCGGAAGGTGATGTCGAGATCCTTTCTCTGTTCCACCGCTTCCCTGACGCGCCTTTCGGCCTCGTCACGGTCATCGGGATGGACGCACCGGAGCCATGTTTCATAACAGGACGGGGCGCTTCCCGGGACGAGTCCAAGGATCCGGTAATTCCCCTCTGACCATATGGCGCAGTTCGTTCTCATGTCCCACTCCCATGCTCCCGCATTGGCCGCCCGCAAGGCATAGGCCAGCCTCTGCTCGTTCCTCACAAGGGATTCCTCAGCCCTTTTTCGCTGGACGATCTTCCAGACATCGTTCGCCAGGAGCTGCAGTTGGAGGACGTCGGAGTCTTCATAATCGTGCTCCTTGTTGCCGACGCCTGTGATGACCCGGACTTTGCCGTTCTCGACGACGGGGACACTCATGTGCCGCACTATCTGCGAGTGCCCCGCCGGCAAACCACGCCGGCCCGGCACGGAGGCAAAATCATTGTGCACGACGGGCCTGCCGGTCCGGGCGCAGTCCGCCCATACGCCTGCCGCTGAAAGGGGGTAATGCTTTTCATAGGGAGCCCGGCAATTCATGAGGGTATTCCTGCTCCAGGAGACGAGCTCGATCGTTTCCTGGTCTTCGTTCAGGAAATGAAAATACCCGATCCTGCTGCCCGTCAAGCGGACAGCCTCCTCCAGGGCATAGCGGACGATCTCCTGCTCGCTCAATGTATGCGCCTTCTGTGAAAGTTCAAGTAGCGAGTTGAGACGCGATTCGTTGAGCCTGATGAGCTCTTCCGTCCCTTTCTGCTCCCCGATATCCAGGGCCATGCCGGAGAGGTATTGCCTGTCACCTATTGAGACGAGCTGGCCGGTGAAGAGACAGTGTGTTGAATTGCCTCCCTTTGCCATGAGCCTTGCTTCCGTTGAGGACCTGCCCCGGACAAAGACCTGCCGTATGGCCTCCGCTGCAGATGCGCGGTCTTCGGGGACCACGAAATCAAGGGCCCTCATCGCCCCGATTTCTTCGGAGGAGTAACCGGATAGCAGCTCCAGCTTCCTGTTCCACCTTTCGAGGCGGCCGTTCTCATCGAAGAGATAGAAGAGGCCCGGCAGGCTGTTGATGATCGAATCCGAAAGGCGTTTCTCCCGGAGCAGCGCCGTTTCCGCCTCTCTGCGTTCGGCCACTTCCTTCTCGAGATCAGCCGTTCGTTCGGCCACTATCCGCTCCAGGGCTTCAAGTTCCCTGACCCTCATCCTGAGCGCTTCGAGTTCTTCATAAATATCCAATGCCGACTCTTTTCCGTCACTCATTGCAACTCCCCTGCAGAAATAGAAATCGGGCCGTTCGGGGAACGGCCCCTACTCATTCATTCCCCTATTAGAAAAGGCCACTGTGTCATGGTCACCCCGGCCGACGGGTCCTGAGATAGCGGATACCCGTCCAGGAGAGGACGGCCGCGAAAATCAGCCTCAGTGTCGACTCAGGGAGGATCAGGGCAAGGCTCCCGCCGAAATACGTCCCGATGAGCACCCCCGGGATGAGACCGTACAGGAGAGGACGTTCCACATTGCCGAGCCTGTCGTGCGTCATCGCGCCGACGGACCCGGCCGGGACCATGGAGAGGAGCGACGTCCCCTGGGCCATATGCTGGCCGAACCCCGCAAGGAGCACCATGGCAGGTACCATGATAGTGCCGCCTCCGACTCCCATCATGCCTGAGAGGAATCCTGCAAAGATACCGGTCCCGAGGAGTGCGGCGATCCTGATCAACCCGCCGGCAGGCTGGCCGGCCTGGGAGAGATAAGGCTTGATGAGCAGCAGCGCCGACACGACGAGCAGGAAGCCGCCGAAGGACCGCTTCAGCTTCCAGTCAGGGAGAGAGTGTGCGAACCGTGCTCCCGCACGGGCTGTCAGGACGGCCGTCACTGCCATGAGAGCCGCTCCCGCGACGTCGACGGCGCCCTTGAGGGAATATGTGACGGCTCCGGACAGGCCGGTGAACACGAGAGCGACGAGACTCGTCCCGTGCGCCTTGTGCTGACCCATTCTAAGAAAGTCCACCATGAGAGGGATCATGACGACCCCGCCGCCGAGCCCGACAAGGCCGCCGAAAAGGCCCGCAATCAATCCGATGAGAAATGACATCTCTATGCAGATCCTTCTGTCTGATATTGAGGAGGCAATGTCTACCTTTTGCGCACGCGTGCGCCGTCGGTGATCGCATCATCGGGATGGGTGATGACGCTCTCTCCCGCGGAGAGGCCGGAGAGGATCTCCGCTGCAAGCCCGGTCCGGTGGCCGATCTCGACAGTTTGCTCACGGGCCCGGCCGTTCCTGACCACGAAAACCGCCCATCCCTCCCCCTTCCGGAAGAGGGCGCTCGCAGGCACCTGGAGCACGTCTTTCCCCTCCCAGATGACGAAACGGGCCTCGACCCGGTACCGGTCAGCGAGGCCCTTCCAGTTCTCCGGCACCGACCTGATGTCGGCGATGACAAGGACGCGCTGCTCTTCGACGCCGAGGCTCGAAATCTTCGTGAAACCTCCTGGTTCGACGACCCTCACCCTGCCTTCAAGGGCGGGGGATCCTCCCCAGCGTTCGAAATAAACCCGCGTTCCCGGCCTGATGCTGACGGCATCGGCAGAGAGCACCTCAACCTCCACCTCGATGTTGGCGGGATCCCCCACATCGATGAGGGGGTCGCCGGAATGAACCACCCCCTCGCTTTCGCGGTGGAGCTTGAGGACCGAGCCGCTGACGGGCGACCTGACCCTGGTGATCCGGCTGCTGTCCGCCACATCCTCCGCTGCCGAGTATTTGAGGGTGTTTCTGGCCCTGTCGAGCTGATGAACGGCGACGCGCATGGAGGCCTCGGCAGAGAGACGGTTCGCTTCCGTCCGTTTTGCCTCGCTCCCGGACTGTTCAAGATTATCAAGTGCCGCATAGCCGGCGTCATAAAGCTGCTTTGTGCGGTCATGGTTGGCCTTCGCGTACGCTGCTTCAGCCTCTGCTGCACGAAGTCTCTCTTCAGCGGCCTTCACTGATGCACCGGCCGCGGCAACGGCCGCCTCCGCTTCGGCGCGGGAACGCGGATCGAGAGCCTCGGACCGCAAAGGCTCCAGTTCGGCCACGATCTGCCCCTTCCTGACAGTATCTCCCGCATCGATGAGGATGCGGCGCTGAAATCCCGACACCGGCGCCGATATGGTATAGCGGTCTTTCACCCGTGTCTTGCCCTCCTCCTCGACGGTCACCGTAAAGGAGCCCCGTGAAACGGTCGTCATGTCGGCGGGGACCGCCCCGGCCATGAAACCATAGGCAATTGCAAGGACGACGGCCGCTCCGAGGGCAATGATAAGAATCCAACGGCTTCGTTTCATAGCACCCTACTCCCTCGTCTTCAGCACCGCAACGAGGTCCAGGCGGTCGAGACGGTACCGCACGATCAGACCTGACAGGCACGCCGATATGACGACGACGGCGGCGGCATAAGAGTATGTCGGCGGGGCGACGACCACGGGGACCCTGAAGAGGTCCGACGCAAGGGCCTGGGCGATGTATGTGCAGAGGCCCCTCCCGATGAGAAAGCCCAGGGGGATCGAGGCGAGAGTGAGAAGGCCCAGTTCACCCAGGAAGATGTAGGAGATCTCGGCCCTCGTAAAACCGAGCACCCTGAGGCTCGCCAGTTCCCTTCCCCTTTCGGACAGGGCGATGCGGGCGCTGTTGTAAACGACGCCGAAGGCGATCGTTCCTGCCAAGATCGTCGCGACAAAGGTGAAAAAGAGGAGCGCCTCCGCCTGCGTCTCGTAGAAGTTCCTGATCTCCTGCTTCCGCATGACCACGCCGGCCACCCGGGGCATCTCGACGAGATCCCGGTACAGCCTTTCCCGATGGAGCATGTCGACGGAGAGGTAGGCGCCCGATATGGCGTCATCCTCCCGCATGAGACGATTGAGGGCCTTTCTGTCCATGTATCCCGTCACACCGATGAACTGTTTTACGAGGCTGACAACAGGGATCCGGCGCGTAGGCCGTTCGCCCTCGAGCACCTCGACGGTGAGCATGTCTCCGGCCTTGACGCCGAGCAGTTTCGCGAGATAGTCCGTCAGGACGATCCCTTCCTCAGGGACACTGAAGGGTTTCAGGTCCGTGTCGATGAGAGAATGAAGGCGCCCGGCCGGCTCTATGGCCTGGATGGACGAGCGGTAGCTCCGGTGGCCGAACCTGAATCGGGCCGACACGGAACGGAAGACCTCGGCGTGAGCGACCCCCGCCCGCCCTTTCAGTTCGTAGACGGCCTTGTACGACGTCGGCTCCGTAAACGTGACGGTCATGTCCTCCTTCTGGGCGAGCGAAAACTGGACGTCGATCATGAAATCGACGGCATCCTTCGAAAACATTCCTGCTATCATGATAGCACAGGCAAAGGATATTCCAATGACGGTCAAGAGAGACTTGACGGGTCTCCTGGCTATATTTCTGACGATCATCTTCGTCGGCTGCGAGACGAGCTTCCAGATGGCCAGCCGCTCAAAAAAAACCGTTCGGTACCGGGCAGGCTGCTCGGGTCTCATCGCCTCGGCAGGAGGGAGCTTCACCGTCTTCAGCACGGCATGGACGATGCCCGCGAGGGCCGATAACACGCTGATGCCCGCCGCGACGATGACGACGGAGGGCTTCAGTTCATAGATCAGCGACGGGAAACGGTGGAATTCCATGTACATATTTGCGAGGCCCCTGCCGAGGGTTATGCCGATGCCGAGGCCGGCGGACACGCCGATAAGGACGATGAGCACCACCATTTTCCCGTAATGCACGGCCACGTCCGCCGTCCTGTACCCGAAGGCTTTGAGTGTCGCGATCTGGTCGCGCTGCAGCCCGATGGTCCTGCTGATCACGACATTGAGGAGAAAAGCGGCGACGGCGATGAAGATGGCCGGGAATATCTCCGCGCTTCGCCGGAGCTGCCGGAACTCTTCGGTGAGGAAGCGGTGCGACAACTGGTCCTTCCGGGCGTAGGCGCCCAGACCGCCGTAGCGGTCGAGGAGGTCGTCGAGCCGCGCGATGACGTCGTCGGGCCGGGCGTCGCGGGACAGGGATAGGGCGACGTCGTTGAAGGCGCCGTCCATGTTGTAGGCTATTCCAAGGGCGTCCCGTCCCATCCAGAGGATGGCGTGGCGCTTGTAGTCGGGGCTGATCGCCCCGGGCCTGCCCTGGATGACGAATTCGGGCGACAGGGCGATGCCGACGATGACGAGGGTCCTCCACCTGCCGTTGATGACGGCGCCGAAGGTGTCGCCGGGACCGAGGCGGTGGGCCTCTGCGAAGGGCTCGCTCACCATGACCTCATTGGTGCTCCAGGGTTGCACGAGCCTTCCTTTCCTGATGTAGACCCTGTTCAGGATGGGACTTCCCGTATCGGGGATGGAAACAATGCGGGCCGTCACGGGCTCCGGGAAACCCCGGATGTCCAGTTTCACGTCGGCGACGACGCGGGTCTCGACCCTGTTGACGCTTTCGATTTCGGCGATGCGCAATCTCAGGCTCTCCGGCGCCCGCTTGAGCGATGAGAAGACATCGGCGAAATCATACTCCCGGTAGAACCGGTCCCTCGTCAGGAGCAGGGAATTCATGGCACTGATGAGCATGACGAAGGTCGACACACCGCTGGCGATCACGAGGGAGATGGCGAGGACCTGACCCTTCATCCTCCAGAGGTCGCGCCAGAGTTTCCTGTCCAGTGCCCTCATCGGATCACCACCGGAGCTCGCCGGGCGGTCTCTTCACGGTGTTTGCGCTGACACCGGAGATGAGGCCGTTCCGGAGCTGCACGACCCGATCAGCCATGTCGGCGATGACAGCGTTGTGGGTGATGATGACCGTCAGCGTCCCCAGTTCACGGTTGACCCTTTCGATGGCCTCGAGGACGACGATACCGGTCGATGAGTCGAGGGCGCCCGTCGGTTCGTCGCAGAGGAGCACCTCGGGGTTCTTCGCGATGGCGCGGGCGATGGCGACACGTTGCTGCTCTCCTCCCGAGAGCTGGGCGGGAAAGTGGTCCATCCGCTCACCCAGGCCGACAACGGCAAGGGCCTCCTCGGGCTTCATGGGATGACGCGCTATTTCGGTCACAACAGCGACATTCTCGCGGGCCGTGAGGCTCGGGATGAGATTGTAGAACTGAAAGACGAAGCCCACATGAAAGCGGCGGTAATCCGTGAGCTCCTGCTCCGTCGCATGGGTGATCTCCCTGTCCCCGTAGATGACCTGCCCGCCCGTGGCGGTGTCGAGGCCACCGAGGATGTTGAGGAGCGTGGACTTGCCGCTCCCGGAAGGGCCGAGGAGAACGACGAGTTCCCCTGCGCGGAGATCGAGGTCTACCCCTCTCAGGGCCTCCACCCGCACTTCTCCCATGACGTAGACCTTTGTCAGGCCCCGTATGCGAAAGACAACGCCCTCTTGCTCAGGCCCGCGATCATCCGCCGCCGATACCATGAAACAATACTACCACGACCGATAGACTCGTTGTGCAGAAGGGTACGCTTATTCTTGACACAAGGGGGGTGAAGTCGAAATCACAACGGACAAACAGAGGTGAGACAAGCTGAAAAATGCAAAAAACCGGCCGTTTTCGGCTAAAGTGCGCCCGGATAGCAAGCGATTCTCGAGGGCTCAGCAGGAAGGGATATTGGCATCTTGCAAAGACCCTGTCCACGAATTTCAGCTTGGGCAACGAGTTTCTGACACCACAGGGACTTCTGTCGATACGATCACTGTTGATCGGGATTCACTATCCGGCTACGGCCCGATGATTTCCTCGATTCGGCCTTTTTCCGTCTCTTGATGATTTTGGTCAACCCCCGAAGGGCCTCGTTGACTGCCTCATGATTGGAAAATATTCAGCCACATCCGGATCGATTACCACCACGTTGGTCCCTTCAGCATACCTCTGCGCGTACTTACCCCGGATCCCCCCGCTGAAATCATATTCCTCAAGCATGTCTGGATCATTCCGCATTTTCTTCATAACGATGTCTCTCGGTCACAACCGGGCTCATACGAGCACCGCAAACTGTACATTTCATATGTGGCTCCGTAGGGTCTTATGGTCCTTTTCCCATTGTTCCGGACTGGTGTTCGTCAGTCTCGTGCAGGGCCTGGTTCACCCTCTCACCGGTATTTCAGCAGCTCGCGGACGGTCATGCCGATGTCTTGTGCGATCTCCCGGAGAAGAATAGGGGAGATGTCGCGGCCCTGATGAAAGGGTACCGTCGTGCCCCGACCATCCTCGTGTCTGAACTGCTTGTGACCGCCTTTCTGCCTCGCCTCGTAGAATCCGAGGCGCTCAAGGATGGCAATCACTTCCGACGGCTTCAGAACTGGAATGACGCCCATGGCTAATCGACCACGACATTTTGGGTGCCCACAAATTCCGCCTCAAGCTTCGGCTCGCCTTCCTCGAGCAGCATCTCTATTACTTCTTTCAAGTTGGTCGCGAGCTCATCCATGGTCTCGCCTTGCGAGTGCGCACCCGGAAAGCCAGGCACATAGCCTACATACAATCCGGTGTCGGCGCACTTCTCCACTACGGCAGTGTATGTTCTCATGTGGTGTTCTCCTTGAAGCTTTTTGGCTTCATCTTCTCGGGCGTTCCCGCAGCGCGCAGCGCTTCGGGAACCATTGTATTTTAGCTATCGATTGTATTTTATCACATCAATACAGCGAAGAGGGGGTGAATCAAGAAATAAAACACAAAAATACAGTGACTTTCGGCTTTGAGAAGCCGCGTTATGTCGTCCGCAACGGGTGTCATGAGGCGACGATTGTCGTCAGGTTCGCCTTCCAGAATGCTATGCAATGTGTCACCCACCATCCGCTTGAAGCTCTGTCTTTTCCTTACCGTTGCAATACACTCGCGGGAAAGGCGGGGCGTATGCGCCGAAAACCTTGCTGCGGCGACACCTGTATCAAAACGAGAGACGACCTATACGCCTATGGTCGATGACACAAAGAGTAGAATCCTGAAACACGAAGCTGACGAGGCGTATCGTCGCCTTCAGCAAGGCTTTGAGGCTCTTTGCCCCGCCTTTCTATGCAACTCAAGGTGTATGCAATGATTAAGGTATAATTCAACATGGACCGCATACCGGAACCGGAACTCATGGATGACGACGAACAGGCAAAGGCATACGCCATGGCTGATTTCGCCGAACCGCATAACAATTTCGTCCGCCTCTTCGGCGAGGTCTTTCCGGGACTTCAGGTCACAGGATACGTTCTCGACATCGGGTGCGGGCCCGGCGATGTCCTGCAGCGCTTTGCAAGGGCGTACCCGGATTGCACCATCCATGGCGTCGACGGCTCGGAGACGATGCTTCACTACGGCGAGAAAATGCTTTCGACGATGCCTGATCTGGCGGGACGTGTGCGGCTCATACACGGCATGCTTCCCGGCGCCGTCCTGCCGAGGGAACGCTACGACGTCATCATCAGCAACAGCATCCTCCACCATCTCCATAACCCGCAGGTCCTGTGGGAGGCGGTGAAAAGGCATGCAGCCGCCGGTGCACCTGTGTTCATCATGGACCTCATGAGGCCCCGGTCACAGGAGGAGGCGGGAATCCTGGTCGAGACCTACTCGCGGGATGAACCGGAGATACTGAAGAGGGACTTCTTCAACTCGCTGTGCGCGGCCTTTACGATCGATGAGGTCCGGGAGCAGCTTCACGCTCCGGACCTGAGCCATCTTTCCGTGCAACCCGTCAGCGACCGGCACATGATCATCTGCGGCACCATTAAGTGAAACCTTTCTGTTGCATGAAAAGGCGGGGCGAAGCGCCTCAAAGCTCTGCTGAAGGCGCCGATTTCGTTTGCAGCCTAGCGCAGGCGATAGATGTGAATATCCTCGAAAGTGGCGGTCGTCTTACCTTTGACCACAGGGGAGAACACAAGCCAGAGATGATCATGTGAAATAATCGGCTCTTCCCAGGTTCCCATTTCTTCCCCGTTCCAGAAGATCCGGCATGTCCGGCCCGTCTTTACCAAGGCCAATGTGCCGGGGGCAGGATCAGGATCCGTTTTTCCATAATCTCCCGATGTCTTCGTCCCGAGAATATGGTTCCACGGCTTGCCCTCTGCTGTTCGTCGATACACGTTTACCCAGGACTCGAGACCATACTTGAAGGCTGTCACCCCGATGATGGAATCGGTTTTAATGACGTCTCCTGTTTTATTGCCGTACATGATCCCCGCAATATAGTCTTTGTGTGACGTTGTATCCACCCTGACTTTCACTGTCGCATAAAAATCCGAAAGGAGCTCGTCGGAGAGTTTGACTGTGCAACACTCATAGTTCTTTCCGCCTTTTGCGGTCATCTCTATCTTGTCCGCGTGAAATTCAATCGTTCCGGACTCGCAACGCACAGATTTTCCTAAACCACCGACGTTTACAGGGACGGTGGTCCGGGAATACGAGGCGAGTGCGTCCTCGATTGATCTCTTCCCTGCTCCCTTTTCAATGGATGCAGGTTCCTTCTCCTTTTGAGCCGGCGCCGGTTCTTTCCCGGTTCCAGGCCTGCCTGATCGAGAGTATACGAGCGCATCCATGCCGATATTGGGCTGACCCTTAATTTCAAAGGGCAAGGCGTCCACCGTGCCGCCTTCCTTGACGGCGCTGATGCGCCAGGTGCCCACCTGGATCGCTTCGCCGTCCACGGTATAACTCACCTTGACAGCATCCCCTTCATCTGCGGGCCAATCCTTTTCGTCAATCCGGACCGTGATCACGTCTCCCCTGGTCATGATTACCTTGCCTCTGGCCGTCAGTAACGGTTTGTTCTCCCGTCTGGACGCAGTAAAGGCATCATGATTGGTCAGGTGTTGACCTTGCGTAGGCTTAGGCGACTCGCCCGCAGGCGCAGATCCTGTAAAGAGATGGATCTCCGCCTTCATGTTCACCTGCGGTGGGTCTACACCCATAGCCATGATTGGTTCAGCTCTTACTATTCTTCCATCGACTGCTGTCACCTGCCAATCGCCGATGTCCAGTTCAATACGTCCCTCCCCGACCGTCTTGATGATGTCGACCTTATCTCCGACGGCCGGCAAAACAGGCTCTCTCGGGTCAAGGGCGATGGTCAGACGAAATCCGTCCACGGCAATGACTGTTCCTCGCAGTGTGAAGGCTGAAAAGGCGTATCCACCCATGAAGAGGCTGAGAACCGCTGCGAAAATCGACAGGGTCACGATTCTCTTAAGTAGCGTGGATGTGTTCTTCACTGCGCAGTTTTCCATAGGATCAGTCTCCCGTTAATTTATTTTACTTCTCTACTTTATCCTGGACCCGGCGTATTGACTGGTCAAAAGAATCCATGTTCCGTCTCCCTAAAACGCCTGCCCGCGCAGTTCCCCCAACATGCCTCACGTTTCATATTTTGACTGCTATCTTTTTTTCTGTTCTCGGCTTATCAATAAAATCTATAACATCGTACAACAGTTCATAGACTCCCGGACAGGGCAAAGATTGCTCCTTCGAAATGAAAATTTATCAGAATCGTCTCCACTTATATGTACAAATATTCTTTTCGTATCTGCAAAATCCTTTACAGCCGGCAGTAAGAAGCTCAACATTACGCCATCCCCCATATTTTGAAAAAATTTGACCCGAATAGGATGTTGATCCATCAGATTCTGAGCCTATTTTTTTCATCCTGAAATAGAGCATCCCCGGTTGATAACCGTCGTTTCTCCAATTATCACTAACCCTGATAATTCTCCCTTCGTAATTGACTCCATCTCTGGTGACAAATTCGACAGCTATGTTGCCGCTGGGATCTGATTCAAAACGACCCGACAGGTCACAGGATCCGTCTGGAGTCTGTACTTTTCTTCCGGCCACACAACGCGTTTTGTCCGCCGACCAGACATGTCCCTGCGGACAAACACATAAGACTTTGCCGCTGGCATCGTTTCCGTCGGGCACACTGCCGGGATAATTGCGGGTGCAGAGTTCCTGTGGTGAAAGCTGTTTCTCGCATCCTGTTCGAGCGGCATTCCACACATATCCTTGAGGACATTCACAGTTGACCCTGCCGCCGGCATCTCTTCCGGTGGGGACGCTGCCGGGATAATTCCGCGTACATAATTCTTGCGGCGGGATTTGTTTCTCACATCCCGTTCGAGTGGCATTCCAGGTATAGCCATCCGGGCACTCGCAGTTGACTTTCCCGTCAGCGGTCCTGCCTTGTGGAATGCTGCCGGGGTGATGCAGGGCGCAGAGCTCCTGTGGTGAAAGCTGTTTCTCGCATCCTGTTCGAGCGGCGTTCCATACAAATCCTTGAGGACATTCACAGTTGACCTTGCCGCTGGCATCTCTTCCGGTGGGGACGCTGCCGGGATAATTCCGCGTACATAATTCTTGCGGCGGGATTTGTTTCTCACATCCCGTTCGAGTGGCGTTCCAGGTATAGCCATCCGGGCACTCGCAGTTGACTTTCCCGTCAGCGGTCCTGCCTTGCGGAATGCTGCCCGGGTGATGCAGGGCGCAGATCCTGCGGTGAAAGCTGTTTCTCGCATCCTGTTCGAGCGGCGTTCCATACAAATCCTTGAGGGCAGACACAGTTGACCCTGCCGTCAGCGGTCCTGCCTTCAGGAATGCTGCCCGGGTGATGCAGGGCGCAGAGCTCCTGTGGTGAGAGTTGTACACAATGAGTTTTACCCGCAGCCCATTGGTAATCCTGAGGACAGACACAGTTGATTTTGCCGTCAGGTGTTTTCCCCTGGGCTATGCTGCCCGGAAGTTGTTGAGCACAGAGTTCGTTGGCGTGGGCATCTGCAGTGACGCACTGCGTTTTGGCCGGGTTCCATTGGAGTCCGTCAAAGCATCCGCAAGCAGGCTTTTGAGAGACATCATCCCAATAGGCCCGGCTTCCCGGAAACCGCGAGCAGTCAGAGGCTGCCACCTGCTCTTCCCGGGTGGGAACATATTGGCCATACACCCAGACAAGAACAGATGAGCCCTTGGACACCCGTATCCCTGCCGCAGGTTCTTGCCTCTGCACTGTGTCGGCAAAGCGCTGCTCCGGCGGCTTCCCCGCGTCTCGCCTGCCTGCCTGCAACCCTGCCGCCTCCAGCTTTCTTCTGGAATCGGGATAGGAAAGCCCTCCCACGTCAGGCACCGCAATGGCATCGACAAAAGCACCGTAGACGAAGAGTGTCACCTCCGCGCCGGGAGTAATGGTCGCTCCCGGATTCGGACTCTGTCGTTCCACCGTCCCTGACTGCTCCCGGGTGGACGGTGCGCCTCCCGGCTGAATCACCGCGGTAAGGCCGGTTGCTGCAATGCTCCTCTCGGCCTTTTGCGCATTCAGACCCACAACGTCGGGAACTTTCCGGAGATCAACGTACTGAGCGTGGACGGTAAGCGTCACCGTATCCCCTGCCTTTACCTGTATGCCAGGTGCAGGCCCCTGTTTTTCTACAGTTCCCGACTTCTCAGCCGTCGGGGCGGGAGAACCGGGTTGCACGTTCGGCAGCAGCTTGTTTCTTTCGAGCCATTTCCTGGATTCGCCCAGTGTTTTCCCGGTAAAGTCGGGCAAAACCACTGCCGGCGGCAGATAGGGGGAGCGGACAGTCAACGTGAGAGTTTGACCTTTTTTCAGGAATCGCTCAGGACCAGGGTCCTGCCCTTCGACGGTGCCCTCCTGTTCCGGCGTGCGCGCGGGAGATCCGGGAGACAGAGAATATCCAAAACCGGCACCGGTCACCACTGCCCTGGCGTCGGCAAGGCGCATGTCTTTCAGGTCCCTGACTGCCCCATAGCGTCCGGCGCAGTGGCTGACGGATTCATTTTTCAGGCGGGCGACGACATATTCCTCCATGGTGCAGTGGTCGATGGAATCGAGTTGCCTTTTGTTGGTCCACAGATATACAGGGTCGATCCCACCGGTCTCGTGCCTCGACTCAATGACGCCTCCCCTGACCGTGCCGATCACATTCCCTTTGTTCGAGTAACGAACATTGTTCCCCTCGACGGCGTTCTCGGGGGGTTTGGCCGTGGAGATCCATTCACGGATCAGGAGTGCAGTTTCCTCTTTCTTCGGATCAACACTACGGGGGTCTGTGGCCTCCCTGCGCCCTTGATCCCTTGCATCTGTATCGCCGGCTTCAACACCCGGTGTTTCAGGCACAGCAGTCCTCTCCGGTCTTTCCAGGTCCCCGAAGCGCGGCACGCGGGAACCCACTTTCATGCCCTTCGCATCCTTTAAGGAATCCAACCAGGGGTCTTCTTGCGCACCGAGTGCTGACGGGAGCATGATGAAAACGATGAGCAGGCTCAAAGTCACCAGGCCTGAGATTGAAGACAGCATGTTCCTGTGCAATGTTTTTTTTGGCATGTCAGTTCCCACAACCACCGCGCTTTCTGAGTTCACCCAGAGAGATGCCATTCTCATTAATGGTCTTCCAAGTATCTTTGAGTGACCTTCCTTCAAGTTGTTTCACGTCCGTGATCGGACCGGTAAGCACGGTGATCTCTGCCCAATTAAAGATCTGGGGTGGCGCGTCTTTTGAAATCATACCCGGTGGGTTGACAATTTCGCAGACATCACCGAGCAGACGGCTATGATAGGCCTCGAGTTCGGTTCTCAGATCCTGTCCCCTCTTCAGCCGGAAAATCTCCTCATGAGAACCCGACTGGACAAGGCTCTTGCCCGCCCAGTCGGGGCTGGCTCCAATTCCCCCAACAGATATAACAAAAAGGGTTTCATCAGAACGTGGTTTCCTTTCATCAGGAGGTGGTTTCCTTTCGGCACAAATGAGCTTACCACCGTCCCGATAGCATAACCTCGGAGTGGCCCTTTCCTTGTTTATAACCAGGGTGGACTTTACTCCATCAAAGTCAACAATGACATTCTCTCCTGAGCAATGCCATTTTCCTTCTCTACGAATTATCGGGCTTTGCGCGGTCGGCAGGTTTGTCGCTCTGTCCCCACCCAGCTTCTCCATGACCATCGTGGCCTTGCAATCCGAAAGCAGCGTCAATTCCCCTTTTTCATCCTGTAGAGTCAAAAACCATTCCCCGGTCGCGTACGCCTGCTCGCAGGGACCACAATTCTCGCATGTCTTGATGTCCGGGTCCGGACATTTTTTGTTCGGCTCAAAGCGTGCGTTATTTTTTGCCGCGCACTCCCTAATCGACACCGTCGAGCAATCCATGACGCTCGGTGATAGGGCACACGGCACATAGCATGCGCCCTCAACGGGGGGACAGGTACCCGGACAACCGTCCGGGAAAAACCTGGCGTCTTGCCTCAACAGACATTCAGCCTCGGAAACATTCTCTTCGCATTTTCCAAAGATGTCGCAACAGCCGCCCTTGGGTGGCTCCGGCTGTTGGCAGGGGTTCGGATCACAGGTCTTGCCAGGCAAGAAAACAGCACTGTCACCTTTTTTGCTGCAGTCGGCCTGCGTCTCTAAATTGCATTCACCATTGAAACAGCATGCCCCTTTTGGTACTTGGGGCGTTGGTAGCTGGGGTGGAGGACACCTGGTGCCGTTTCCCTGGTACTTGCCGCTCAGGTATTGCACGCAGGAACACTCTGTTTGAAAGGGCTCACAGTTTGTGCCGACCATGCAGGCCCCGGTAAGGCTTCCACAGTCCTCTTCAAAGTTGCCACTGCATGGCCGATAAAGAGGCGTTCCGCACTGCTCCCCGCATTCCGTCCGTGGGAGGTCGACGCATTTTCCATTCAGACAGCATCCGTTCTTTGCTTTTGCACAAGGATTAGGGGTGCAGCTCCTTTTGTCCGGCATGAATGTCCCCACAGTTTTGCACCCGTCAGCATTAAGCAATAAACAAGGTCCGTTAGTAATACAGCACGCACGTTCTTCGAAATCTTTTCGATCTGTTCTTGCCTGGGAAACCGATTTGCATTTTCCTCCAGGTCCGCAACATGTTGCTTTACCCGCGGAAACCGTCCCTTCGGGGCAGGACTCACCATCCCAAAGAAGTCCATCCTTTACACATTTCCCGTCAGAGCAGCATGCCTGTAAGGGTTCGACTCTGACTCGGCGCCCGTTAATGGTGAATTTCAAAGCTAACTCACTATAGAAACATTGTGCCAATACCCCACGCAGTTTTTCCATGTCACTGTCGGAAATTTGAACTTCGTTAGTGCCATAAAGTCGACCATGTGACACGGCAAACCCACAGTATGATGTTGTTGTGTCCTCCCGTTGCGACTCAATAAATTTTATTCTTATCTCATCTGGAAGAGGAGCAGAGAGATATGGTGCAGTTGGATACCCTCGAACAACTGGTCTAAGTTCCCTAGCAGAGCAAACAAATGAGTCATCGCATTCAACAGGGAATTGTCCCAAATACATACCTTTCTCACATTCCTCCGGATCTTCGCTCGATCCGACGTGAAGCACAATCTCAGCGCCTCCCGAGGCATAAAGACCCCCAGGAACCCAGATCGCGTTTGCCATTATCAGAATCACGACTGTTGGCAACAGCCTGAGGTAAGAAGAAAACCTTTCCAGAGATGTGGCAATCTTTTCTCTCATGACAGAAATCCCTTAAGAACTTCCAGACCAGCCAGAAGCAGCTCATACATACTTCCCACCTTTAGATCCGTCCAGGGGTCAGCCAACCCTGACCCGACAGCGCCCGTGCAATAAAAAACCATCATTATTGACCCCACAATCCTCCAGGGGCCGGTTTTTCCTTTTCCGGCACGATCGGCCCGGGTTTGGAACACCATTGGCCGCTGCCACCATAGGAGGGGACATAACCCTGGGGGCAGCGGACACACACAGCGCCCGTCGTCACGTTCGACTGGACAGTCCAGCCTTGGGGGCAGGTTTCATAGCAGGTCGGAGGGTTCTTCCCGAACAGCCGCGAGTAGCCTTGCGGGCATTGAATGTTAGGCCGCGTCGTTGCAAGAACATGCTTCGGAGCGAAATGTTCCGCTTGAACCCTGTCTGCCGCCTGTACAGGAAGACTTCCTACCCCGGCGAGAGCAATTGTGCTTAAGAACATAAGGACTTTTATCATCTTTCTCCTCCTTTCTGCGATGCAGCCACAATCCGAACTCCATCATCAAAGGCTGAGCAGCACCGGAACGTCGGTTCCTAAAAAACCATAACCGTAAAGTGGCGGCTTGTCAAGCATTTTTTGTGATCATCAGGCCTGCCATCTATGAAGGACACGACAGAAAGCCTGATCGGCTATTTGTTTTCGCGACATATCATTTCGCCGTGCCGGAAAGCGCATTCCACTCTATAACCATATTTCAATTGGATTATTGCACCTGCGGGAGAGATGCTGCCTATGGCAGGCTCGGAAAGGTGTTTTGCATCGGGCAGTTTTGTCTTTGATAGCAGGGTTATGCCGCCCGTCGTTATCTTCCAGGCGGCAAATTCCCGGGGTGACTCTGTTTCACCATCGACGTGCGTATCGAGATCCATTTCTTCGGGCTCAAGCACCGCTATGATCTCCTTTTTCTTATCCCCGTCCATATCCGCAAGGGCCGCGTAAATGACAGAGGGCGCGCCAGTCCAGTTCGGCCACCACATTTCGTAGCCGTCTTTCTTCCATCGGAGCACGGCAGCGCCGGGCCGGGACGTTCTGTCACGGCCCCGGCCGGGCAGGAAGATCTCTGCTATGCCGTCACCGTCCAGGTCCGGAAACTCCGGGTGACCTTCAAGCAAGACTGGTCCGCTGATGAGATCGAGGGACTGCGTCTTCAGATTCAGGTAAAACAGTCCTGTGCCTGACGAGCCGCCGATACGAGTCATAAAGACCGCCTTTGGATATGGCTGTTCATCGAGGAACCATGCTCCGGGGTTGTAGCCAAGACTCTCAGCCTTCAGCCTCAGGTATCGGCGGTATTTTCCGCGGATCTTCTTGAAGACGAGAAGCACCACGTTGTCGCCGTCTGTACGATTAAACGGCGACCAGTAGTCGACGAATACCTCCGGCGAACCGTCGCCGTCGAGGTCAAAGACACCGTAGAAAGTGGCAGAGTGCGCTTTCTTGACTTCCCGAGGGATTTTGACCAATCTGGTCCGACAGACAGAAGGCCTGTTTGAGTCGACAAGACAGACCGTGCCGTCGGGGAAAAGGCGGGCCGGCAGCGAACCCTTCCCAAGCGGAGCGGGATCGATTGTCGCAGCGTTCACGCCTCCGGTGGGGAGGACAATGAGGGCGACAAGAACAAAGGAAAATATTATTGACAACATTTTCTGATGACCTCTCGCCTTCGAAATCCTTTTCTGAAATGATACGCTCCGCCTGATGAAAAGACAAGGGGGTCTTATTTGATGAACCTTGATGAATCGATAAAATTCTCATGAGGCCCCGGTCACAGGAGGAGGCGGGAATCCTGGTCGAGACCTACCAGCGGGGTGAACCGGAGATACTGAAGAGGGACTTCTTCAACTCGATATGCGCGGCCTTTACGATCGATGAGGTCCGGGAGCAGCTTCACGCTCCGGACCTGAGTCATCTTTCCGTGCAACCCGTCAGCGACCGGCACATGATCATCTGCGGCACCATGCCCCGCTGAAACGGTATAATGATCTATAGCGTCAGAACAGAGAAAGACAGGAGGGGCAAATGGGTGAAGAGAAGGAATCGGGCGAGGGAAAGAAAAAGTCGATGTGCAAGGTCGGCAAGGAAGGCGACCTGGAGCGGATCAGGCGCCGGGTGAGGGATTCGAAGTATTTCTGTGCGAAGTGCGGTCGTGCTGCCCACAGCAAGGTCTATCTCTGCAAGCCGACCGCCATCTGACACGTCCCTGAACATGAAGGTCCTCCTTATCTCCGAGAACAGGTCGTCGCACCTGCTGTCACCCTTCCCTCTCGGCCTTGCCTTTTTATCGGCGGCCCTGAGGCGGGCGGGACACGAGGTGGCGGTCATCGATTTCATGTTCCTCGACGCATGGCAGGATGAGCTGAAGTCTGCGCTGGTGCGATTTCAGCCTGATGTTGTCGGTCTTTCCATCCGCAACATCGACAACCAGGACATGCATAACCCCGTTTTTTTCCTCGATGACCATCGCGCCATCGTCAATGCCATCCGCGCATTCAGCGACGCACCTGTCATCCTCGGCGGCGCCGGGTTCGGCATCCATCCCGCCGGCTGCCTCCGCTACCTCGAAGCGGATTTCGGCATTTACGGAGAAGGCGAGGAGGCATTCCCCCTGCTCCTTGAGGCCATGAAGGACGGGGGGTATGAGGAGGTGCCCGGAGCAGTCCGGAGGATGGGGGACCGTATCGTTGTCAACCCTCCGGGGTTCATCACCGATCCGGACCGTTGGGTCTCTCCCGCATACGACGACTTCGACATAAAGGCCTATCACGAGGCGAAAACGGAGCTGCCGGGGTGCATCACCGTGCAGAGCAAGCGGGGCTGCCACATGAAATGTATATACTGCTCCACGCCCTTTCTTGAGGGGAGACAGTGCCGGTGGAGGGACCCGGGCCTGACAGTCGGCGAAATGGCCGTTTTGAAGAGGGAGATGGACGTCCGGCGCTTCTATGTCGTGGACAATGTGTTCAACTTTCCGCCCTCCCAGGCAAAGGACTTCTGCAGGCGGATCATCGCAGAGGGCCTGGATGTGAGCTGGCAGGCGATCGTGAACCCCGCCTTCGGTGACGGGGAACTCTTCCAGCTGATGGGGCGTGCGGGATGCAGGTTCATCAGCCTCGGGAACGAGTCAGGCCATGAACTCGTGCTGAGGAGCCTCCGGAAAGGATTTACCCTCAGGAATGTGAAAAAGGCCGCCGGCCTCGCCCGGTCGAACGGGATCAGGTTTGCATGCTTCCTCCTGCTCGGCGGGCCTGGTGAGACACGGGAAACGGTCATGCAGAGCATCGAGTTCATGGATGAACTCTCGCCGGACCTCGTGATGCTTAAGGCGGGGATCCGCATCTATCCCGGGACGGAGCTCGAAAGAATAGCCCGGCGCGAAGGGATGATCGGAGATGATGACGACCTGCTTCGTCCCTCTTTTTACCTGTCGCCGG
The DNA here is from genome assembly GCA_963705105.1 of uncultured Nitrospiraceae bacterium. Classification (GTDB taxonomy): domain Bacteria; phylum Nitrospirota; class Thermodesulfovibrionia; order Thermodesulfovibrionales; family Dissulfurispiraceae; genus CAVPIW01. Next base: position 466,634 of record CAVPIW010000005.1, read on the forward strand.
CCGTCAGGGACTGGGTGCGCGATTATCTGGACGTGACGGTACGGGACCGGGGAAACTGGAAAATTTGAAACCGGGTTAGAGGCCCGATTCGGTCTGGTAGGTGCGGTAGTACGGGGAGTCTTCGCCGTAGAAATGCACGTCATCGCCGTCTTCACCGAGAAGGCCGGGCAATGCGTATCCGATGAACGCGCCGGTGGCGGTACCGACGAGCGCTCCTCTCCAGGGGTTCCTCTTGTCGCAGAGCATCCCCATGACACCACCCACTCCTGCAATGCAGAGCGATGTGGTGAGCTTGAGCTTTTCCTTCGGACATTCGTTCATAATTTTAATAATATCATATTTCTTTCCCCTCGTGCCCAAAAGGGATTTCTGAAAAACCCGCAATGCAGCGGCGTTGCAGGAGATGACATCACCTGCTTCTCCGGACTCCCACCCTCTCGCAGAAGCCCGAGATGGTGCACTGCGAGCAGAGCGGGGAAAGGGGTTTGCATATATGCTGGCCGAAGGCCACGAGGTTGCCGTTGAGCTCTTTCCAGTAACGGACCGGAACGGTCTCCCTGAGGGCGAACTCCGTCTCCTTCGGGCTGCCCGTCTGCACCAGTCCCCAGCGGTTCGTGATCCGGTGGACATGGGTATCGACACAGATGCCCGGCTTACCGTATCCGAGGGTCACAACAAGGTTCGCCGTCTTCCTGCCGACGCCCCGGAGCGTCAGGAGTTCATCGATGGAATCGGGCACGCGTGATTTGTGACGCTCCACGATCTCGCGGCTCATTTCCCGGATCCTCTCCGCCTTGACCCGGTAGAATCCCACGGGATAGATCACCTTTTCGATCGTCTCGACGGGCAGCAGAGCCACCGCTTCTGGAGTGTCAGCGAGGGCGAAGAGCCGGCTGGACGCTTCGGCAGTGGTCTTGTCCTGGGTGCGGAGGCTGAGAATGCAGGAGATGAGCACCTTGAAAGGGTCGTTGTCCTTCGCCGCCATGGTGTCGAGCCAGGGTATGCCAAGCTTTCTGACCTGGCGCTTCAGGCTGGCCCAGGCGCTCCTGAAATCGGCAGGGGTCATTCCTGCAGGGTTATGGCGTCGACGGGACAGTTCTCTTCAGCCGCCTCGCAGCAGCCGACGAATTCACAGGCCTCGGGGTCGATCACTGTCGATTTCCCTGTCGTCTCGTCGAGGTGAAAGACGGCAGGGCAGATCTCCTCGCAGTTGCCGCAGCTTATGCAGGCTTCTTCGTCAACGATCACGTCCATTCATATCTCCTCGATGATCATCCCCGCCAGGAGCGGGAACATGATTTCATGGTGTCCCGTGAGGGAGAAGCACCGACCTTTCATCATGGTCGGTCTTTTGAGAACGTTTTCACGGGGGCGGTAGTGCTGGATAAAGTCCATATTCACCGTCGTGAGGGTCTCGACGGTGTTGCCGAGGTTCCTGGCGATGGTCAATGCCTTGAGAAAGACCTCGGGAAGGATGACGGCGGAACCGAGATTGATGTACACGCCTCCCTCGAGGTCGGCGACGACGGAGGTAAAGAGCCGGAAGTCCATCATGCTGCCCTCCCCGATGCTCCTTCCGTCGGCATCGGGGTGCATATGGATGATGTCCGATCCGACGGCCACATGGACCGTTGCCGGTATGTCCTTTCGAAAGGCGGCCCTGAAGACACTGGCGTCGACGAAGGGAAAGCCCGAGGAGTCGATGTAGGACCCCATGGAACGGCCGATGCCCCGGCCCGCGCGGACACCCTCCGTAATGGCCCTGTTGATCAACTGACCCGTCTCCCTGGCCATGCCGAAGGTCCCCGCGCAGAGTTCCCGCGCCACGTCTTCGGAGGTCCGGCCGATGAAGGACATCTCGAAATCATGGATGATGCAGGCGCCGTTCGTCGCGATCGCCGTAATGACTTCCCGTTCGATGAGATCGATGATAAGGGGAGAGAGGCCGACCTTGACGGGGTGGGCGCCCATGCCGAGAACGACGGGCCTTCCTTTCCTGCGGGCATCGATAACGGCGCCGACGACCGCTCTCAGATCATCGGCTGCGAGGAATCCCGGCAAGGCCGAGGCGAACTCCGCGAATGTCGCCCCTTTCCTGTGCGGTTTTCCGGCCTGATCGAGGGAGGCCTTGCTCGGCCGGTCCCTGAGAGAATACGTTTTGATGCCCGATATGTCGATCTGTCCGTATTTCAAACCGCCCCTGTCTCCCGTCGCACACCGGTCCCCGTTGTCCATCGGCGTACCCATCTTCTCGCCGCGCTCCTGCTGCGTGCAGAAGTCCCGGCGGTTTCAGAAATTGTAGCATAACCGGTAATATTCGCACACGGCCGTCCCACATACGTCCACACTCCTGCCTAAATCACCCCTGTCCGGGATAGCCTGCAGCAAAACCTCGTTTCAGATCATTATTCGGATATCGATGCTCTGTTCGGGTTGACGCCCTCGTAAAAAAACCGGACACAGCGCTTGTCTGTCATTCCCGCCTTCGCGGGTATGACGACTTTCTCGAATCCATCAAGGTTGATTTTCTTACTCTTTATATGCTATTTTTTAATTTCCGCAGCGGAACCTGGTTTTCCCGCAGCAGATGACTCAGCACAGCAAGGAGGCGTTACTTGGTCACAAAGGCGGCACCCAAAAAGAACCTCTCGACCCTGAAAAGGGCCAGGCAGGACGACAAGAAAAAAGAGCGCAATCTCTCGGTAAAGACGAAGATCAAGACCTACATCAAGAAGTTCGAATCGTCTTTGGCATCGAAAAATCCCGAAGAAGCGAACAGCACCATGCAGGCGACGATCAAGGTCATCGGCAACGCCGCTTCAAAAGGCATCATCCACCGGAATACGGCATCGAGGAAGATTTCGAGGCTCATGAAGAAGGCACACGAGGCCTTCCGGCAGGAGACCGCCCCGCAGGAGCCCGCTTCAGCCGAATAAGCCTGACCAGGAGCTCTTCGAGGGCGCAGGGACGGGAGGACTTCAGTGCGATGTCCGCCTCGTGGAGCGCCGAGAAGATCTCCCTGCTGAGGCGGGCATCACCGGCGCCCTTTGCGCCGTAGTGCCAGTTCAGCGCCCCGAGGAGGGCCATCGGGTCGATGATGCTCCCGATCTGCTCGAAAATTCTGAAAACCTTCCCCGCATCTCCTCGTTCAAGTGCCCTGATGAGGTCGAAAGCGGAATATTCTATGCCCGCATAGACCGTGTCCTTCAGATCCGCCGCATCTATGGATTCTTTCCCCAGGGCTGAGCATTTCTCCACTTCCGAGGCGAGCATCCCGAAATCCGTCCCCACACAGCTGACAAGGTAGTCAATGGCACGGTCGCTCAGTGTAATGCCCCGTTTCCGCGCACGCGCCCGCACCCACGAGGGTATCTCCTTTTCCGGAACAGCAAGGGCAAGGACTTTCACCGTTTTCAGGAAGGCGGCGTCAAGGGTCTTCGGGACCGCTCCCTCGCAAAGCATGACGAGGAGGGATGCGGGGGAGGGGTTTCCGAGGTATGACCCGAGTCTCTTCACCTCGGCCTTCTTCATTTTCTGGATGTTCCTGACGAGGACGAGGCGGCGTCCCGTGAGGAAAGGCAGGGTGTTCAGGAGATCTATGATCCCTTCGAAGGACACCGGGGTGTCCGGTGAGGCGAGGTCGAAGGAGTCCGTATTCAGGGCGTCGGAGGGGCCGAAGGCGTCCCTGATGTGCGTCAGGGCGTCGTAGAGGAGAAAACCGTCGTCCGAGTGGATGAGATAAGCCGGCGACGGGAGCCCCTTTGCGATTTCCCCGTAAAACTGCCTGAAACTCATGGGTGTATGACAGGCCCGCTGCGCAATGTCCTGTCATATGATGTGACGGGAAGGCAGACATGGTTCAAAGCCTTCCCGTCCCTGAGTTCGCTTCTCCTGTTACTCATGGCGCCTGGTAGAGGACCCGTCTGAGCAGTTCCTCCGAGAGGTCCTGCAGGGCCCTGTCCGTTGCAACCTCCTTCTCTGCGATGACGTTCTCCAGCTTTCCTGTTGCACTGAAGTAGGTGACGAAGGGGCTCCCGACGCCGACGAGTTTGGCGGCCTTCCCGTCACCGTCCCGGAACTCGAAGTCGGCCTTGATGACGATGGCATACTCCGAGGCCGTCAGGTCCCTCTCGGACAGGACCTGCAGCCTAAAGTCCGTGATGCTGCCGCTAAGAGTGTACGGTGCTGCGGGCCGGACATCGAATCCGTATTCCATGAAGGTGTCCGTCAGGATACTGTTGAGCCTGTCCTGGAGTTTGGGCTCAAGGGTCTTATTCTCGACAGGCATGATCGTGATGGCCCTGAAAGGGAGGTCCGCCTTCCCGTGCACCGAATACCCGCAGCCGGACAGAAGTGCGATCAGGAAAATCAGAAGGAGCTTGCTACAGGACGATGTTGACAAGTTTGCCCCTTATGACGACGGTCTTTCTGACCGGTTTGTCACCGATGACTTCCCGGATCCGGGGCTCCCCGAGAGCCCGTTCCCGCGCCTCATCGTCGGCGAGCCCCGCGGGAACGAGGATCTTCGCCCGCAGCTTCCCGTTGATCTGCACGACGAGCTCCACTTCATCCTCCTTCGCAAGGGCCTCGTCCCACTCCGGCCAGGCCTGATCGAAGACGCTCCCCTGCATGCCGAGCTCCTCCCAGAGTTCCTCGCTGATGTGCGGGGAGAAGGGCGCGAGCATGAGGATCATCCGTCCCAGCACGACCCTGAAGAGGGCGAAGTCCCTCTCGCCCTCGGGACTATAGGAGGACGCCTCATTGACCAGCTCCATGAGGGCGGCGATGGCCGTGTTGAAATGGTAGTCCCGCTCGATATCCGTGGTGACTTTCCTGATGGACTGGTGGGCCTTTCTGAGCAGGTCCAGGGCCTCGGGCGTCAGGTCGAAGGGGTTCCCAACGGACAGGCCGGCGGCCCTGAGGCCGTCCCGGTGCCGGTAGACCAGCGCCCAGATCCTGTTCAGGAACCGTGACGCCCCTTCGACGCCCTTGTCGGACCACTCGAGGTCCCGTTCCGGCGGCGCCGCAAAGAGCGAGAAAAGCCGGACCGTGTCAGCGCCGTACCGCGTGATCAGGGCATCCGGGTCGACGACGTTTTTCTTTGACTTGGACATCTTCTCGACCCTGCCCCGCTCGACCTCGCTCCCGCAATGGAGGCACCGGGCCTCCTTCATCTCTTCCGGGAGGAGCCAGTCGTGTTCGGGGCAGCGGAGCGTCTCCTTGCAGACCATCCCCTGGGTGAGAAGGTTCCGGAAGGGCTCGTTGACCCCGACGATGCCGAGGTCCCGCAGGACCCGGGTGAAGAACCGCGAGTACAGGAGGTGGAGCACGGCGTGCTCGATCCCGCCGATGTACTGGTCCACGGGCATCCAGTAGGCGATCTTCTCCTTTGCCAGGGGCTCGTCGTCCTTTCCCGAGCAGTAGCGCACGAAATACCACGACGAGTCGACGAAGGTGTCCATGGTGTCCGTCTCTCTCCGCGCAACGCCCCCGCAGGAGGGACAGGCCGTCCTGAGGAAGGCCTCCGATTCCTTCAGCGGTGAGCCTCCCTTGCCGGTAATGGACACGTCTTCCGGGAGAATGACGGGGAGGTCCGACTCCGGAACGGGGACGATGCCGCAGCGGTCGCAGTAGAGCATGGGGATGGGTGTGCCCCAGTAGCGCTGTCTCGATATGCCCCAGTCCCGAATCTTGTATTTGACGGTCACGTCGCCGATGCCCTTCTCCCTGACGTATTGCCCGATCGCCTTTCGTGAGTCGTCACTCTTCATCCCGGTGTAGGGGCCTGAATTGACCAGGCTGCCGTCGTCCTCGAAGGCCTGGGTGAGGGTGGCTGGGTCCGGCGCGGCGCCACTATGATCTTCGGGCACGATGACGACCCGCACGGGCAATCCGTATTTTTGGGCGAATTCGAAATCCCTCTGGTCGTGGGCGGGAACGGACATGATGGCGCCCGTCCCGTACTCCATGAGGACGAAGTTGGCGATGTATAGGGGGATCTTCTCGCCGTTCATCGGGTTCACGGCATATTTGCCCGTAAAGAGGCCCTCCTTCTCGTCGACTTTCCCGTATTTCGCCATGAAGGCACGCAGTCCCGCCGGGTCTCCGGCGAGCCGCTCCGCAAGGGGATGCCCCGGGGCGATGCACATGAAGGTGGCGCCGAACAGTGTGTCCGCCCGGGTGGTGAAGATGCGGATCCTTTCGTCCATGCCGTCGACGGGGAAATCGACATCTACCCCTTCGCTTTTGCCGATCCAGTTTCTCTGCATCGTCACGACCCGCTCGGGCCATCCCGTGAGCTCGTCGCACCCGTCGAGGAGTTCGTCTGCGTACTGGGTGATCCTGAAAAACCACTGCTCCAGCTCTTTCTGAACGACGACGTTGTCGCAGCGCCAGCACTTTTCGTCGATGACCTGTTCGTTGGCAAGGACGGTGGCGCAGGAGGGGCACCAGTTCACGCTCGACGACTTCCTGTACGCCAGGCCCCGCTCATAGAGCTTCAGGAAAAACCACTGGTTCCAGCGGTAGTACGCGGGGCTGCAGGTCGTCACCTCCCGGTCCCAGTCATAGCTCAGGCCCATCCTGTCGAGCTGCACCTTCATGGACGCGATATTCTCATAGGTCCACCGCGCCGGGTGCACCCCGTGCTTGATGGCGGCGTTTTCCGCGGGCAGGCCGAAGGCGTCCCATCCCATGGGATGGAGGACGCTGAAGCCGCACATCCTCTTGTACCGGGCGATCACGTCGCCGATGGCGTAGTTGCGCACGTGGCCCATGTGGATTTTTCCGGAGGGGTACGGGAACATCTCGAGGCAGTAATACTTTGTCTTTTCCGGGTCCTCGTCGGTCCGGTGGAGATCGCTCTCGGCCCAGACCTTCTGCCATTTCGCCTCTATCGCGGGAAATTCATATTTTTCCTTCATCGCACCTCACAGTTTTATGCCGAAATCGGGAAACAGGCCCGACAGCCTGCCCATGCTGTTTGTCAGGAGCATGATGCCGAAGATGATGAGCACAAGGCCGCTCACGACCATGATGACGCGCATGAACCTGTGAATGGTGCGCGCGTTGTTCAGGAACACGTTGATCGCCAATGTCGCGAGGACGAAAGGCACGGCGAGGCCGAGGGAATAGACGGACAGGAGCTTGAGACCGTATGTCGCCGACCCCTGGGAACCGGCGTAGATGAGGATCGTCCCGAGGATCGGGCCGATGCAGGGTGTCCATCCTGCCGCGAAGCTCATCCCGATCAGGAAGGCGCCTGCATATCCCGCGGGACCCTTATGGATATGGAATCTCCTGTCGCGCATGAGGAAATCGAGCTTCACCGCGCCGGCGACGAAGAGTCCGAATATGATCGTGAGAATACCGCCGCCGATCCGCAGGTAGTCCTGGTAGTCGAGCAGGAAACCGCCCAGGTACGACGACGACGCCCCGAGAGAGATGAAGATCGTCGAGAAGCCCATGATAAAGGCGGCCGTGCTCCCCATCGTTTTCGAGAGGCGGGGGGAGGATTTCAGTTCGTCCAGCGACAGGCCGGTGATGAAAGAGACGTAGGCCGGCACAAGAGGAAGTACGCAGGGGGAGAAAAATGACAAGAGACCGGCCAGGAAAGCGAGGGGGAATGAGACGTCCCCCTTCATCGTGCGCACTCATCCGGGCTGCCCTGTATCTTTTCGACGGCGTGGGGAATGACGTCGAGAATGACGCCCAGGTTTTCCCTGACGGCCTTCGGGCTTCCCGGCAGGTTGACGATGAGGGTCCGTCCCCGGACGCCCGCAACGGCCCGGGAGAGCATTGCCCGCGGCGTCTTCCGGAGGCCTTCCGACCGCATGGCCTCGGCGATGCCCGGCACCTGCCGTTCGATGACGTCCAGCGTCGCCTCGGGCGTAACGTCGCGGGGCGCGAGGCCCGTGCCGCCCGTCGTCAGGATGAGGTCGACCTTCCCCGCATAGTCGAGAAGCTTCTGCCGGATCAGGTCCCGCTCATCGGGAAGAATGTCATAATATGTCACCTCCCCGAGCCCCTTCAGCATCTCGGCGATGGTCCGACCGCTGAGATCCTCGCGTTCACCCCTCGCCCCCTTGTCGCTCAGCGTGAGAACGGCAACGGTCATCACGGGGCGTCACCGGTCAGCACGCGCACGTCGTCGCCCACTCTGACTCTGCCTCCCCTGGCGATGCGGATGAATATGCCTTCCTTCGGCATCACGCAATCACCGGCCTGGTGATAGATGGCGCAGCGGGTATGACATTCCTTGCCGATCTGGCTGACCTCTCCAAGGACTTCACCGCCGATGGCAACGGCTGTGCCGATCGGAAGGGAAGGCAGGTCCAGTCCTTCCGTCGTTATGTTTTCTGCAAAGTCCCCGGGTTTGACGTCGAGCCCGAGGGCCTGCATCTTTCGGACGCTTTCGATAGCCAGAAGGCTCACCTGCCGGTGCCACTCCGACGAGGCATGGGCATCGCCGACGATGCCGAAGTTCGCATCGATGAATGCCTCCCCGACGGGTTTTTTCCGGACGCCTTTCTTTTCGCTGATGTTAATGGAGACGACTTTCCCGTTCATATGAAACTTTAAAATACCACAAAGGGAAAGGGTAAGTCAGCAGGATTGACAGGCGCCTGCCGATGGGATAGAGTAAAATATAGACGTTGAACCGGAAAGAAAACGGGAGGTGTTTCATGGCGTTGAACATTTATAAGACCACAATCCTGTGTTCACTAATGTTGTTCATGCTTTTTGTCCCCATTGTCGTATCGGCGCAGACCGTCGGTTTCCCTCAGCTCGTGACGGCGCCCTTCGTTTCCGGCCTCGCTCAGCCCGTCCACATCACCCATAGCGGTGACGGATCGGCCAGGCTCTTCCTGGTCGAGCAGTTGGGGCGCATAAGGATCGTCAGGAACGGGGCCCTGCTGCCCGAGCCTTTCCTCGACATCCGCAACCGTGTGAGCTGCTGCGGCGAGCGCGGGCTCCTGAGCGTGGCCTTTCCTCCCTCTTTCGCCACCACCGGCCGGTTCTACGTGAACTACACCGACCTGTCCGGCAACACCGTCGTGGCCCGGTACAGATTGACTGCCGACCCGGACAGGGCCGACCCTTCCTCGGAAGAGGTGATCCTCAGGGTGACGCAGCCCTTCGCAAACCATAACGGAGGTCAGCTTGCCTTCGGTCCCGATGGTTTTCTCTATGTCGGCATGGGAGACGGCGGCTCCGGGGGAGACCCTAACAACTTCGCGCAGAATCTCACACCCCTGCCCGGCAACCAGAGGCTCCTCGGCAAGCTGCTCAGGCTCGACGTGGAGGCCGGCGCCGTCCCTTACGCGATTCCGGTCACCAACCCCCTCATCGGGGGAGCGAGGAGCGAGATCTGGGCCCTCGGCCTCAGGAATCCCTGGCGGTTTTCCTTTGACAGGCTCACAGGGGACCTCTTTATCGGCGACGTCGGACAGAACGCCTTCGAGGAGATCAATTTCCGGCCGTCCGCCTCCGGGGGAGGCGAGAATTACGGATGGCGTCTCATGGAGGGAGCCCACTGCTTCAATCCGCCGGCAGGATGCAACGACGGCAGCCTTACCCTCCCCGTCTTCGAATACAGCCACGCCGAGGGCTGCTCGGTCACCGGCGGCTTCGTCTATCGGGGCCGGCTGAGGGGACCCGAGGGGATTTACCTGCACGGTGATTTCTGCACCGGCCGTATCCGGGGCCTCAAGAACAGCGGCGGCCTATGGCAGGACACCCTTCTCCTTGACACGGCCTTCGGCATTACGACATTCGGTGAAGATCAGGATGGCGAGCTGTATGTGAGCGACTGGACGAACGGGACGGTGTCACGCCTGCGCTTCGTCGCACCGCTGCCGTCGGCTCAGCAGGTCTTCACTCTTCAGCCACGGGCCCTGCCGGTCATGAGCACTGACCCGGCAACGTCAGAGCCGATCGGGTTCGGCTCCTTCATGTCCGGAGGGGCCACGCTCGGTCTCCGCATCGCCCTGGCGCAGTTCAGCAGCGCCGTCGACGTGTATCTCGGCATCTACGCGCCGTCGGTTGACCCGACTGAAGTCTATCTGCTGTCCGCGCAGGGGACCTTAAGCCGCGTCTCAGCGGGGCTCGTCCGGTGGAAGAGAAACCTCCTCGATGTCGTCGACGAGATGCCCTTCGGCGAGGTGCCCCTGTCGATTCTTCCGAAGGGTACCTACACCTTTTACGTCGCCGTCGCGCCGTCTGGCAGGACCGACACCTACGCCATCTGGACAGCGGAGATCTCCATTCAGTGATAATGTTACTTCACCCTGTCGCATGAAGAGGCGGGGCGATGACGCCTCGAAACAGCAGACAATAGAAAGCAGGCAGTAAACAGGAACCAGCGACAAAGGCATAACGGGAAGGCTGATGTGGTGAAAAGCCTTTCCGCTAAGATACCGTATTCGTCACCGGACCACCCTTTGCCGTGTCTATCGATGCCAGGTGCTCGTCAGGCAACAGGCGCTGAACACCTTGAGATGTCTCATCATCGCCTTGGAAAGGCTTTGAACCATATCAGCCTTCCCGGAGACAGCGGTAGTGACACCGACACCGACACTGACACTCACACTGTCACTGTTCTTCAGAGCGCTTTGTCCCGCCTTTTCGCGCGGTTACTCGTGATCCGCCGTGATGACCCCGCCGCCGATCACAGCGTCGCCGTCATACAGGACGGCGCTCTGACCGGGTGCGGGCGCCCACTGGGGGAGGTCGAAGCTCACCCTGATGCCCCTGTCATCGACAAGTGAGATTGTGGCGGGCTCGTCCTTCATAGTCGACCTCACCTTCACTGTCGCCCGGAAGGACCGGTTTGTCCCGCATTCAGGCTCAAAAGGAGGGGTGCCTATCCAGTTAAGGTCCGTCACGGCGAAGTCACGCACCATCACCGATTCCCTGGGCCCGACATACACGGCATTCTGCGGCGGGTCTATCCTGACGACGTACACGGGTTTTCCCGTTGCGACGAGTCTTTTCCGCTGGCCCAGGGTGTAGCGATGTATCCCCCGGTGCCGGCCGATCTCCTTTCCCGTCCCTAGGTCGATGATAGGACCCTCCGCATGAGGGGTGACGGCATCGAGGAGCCCGACATAACTCCTCTCTTCGATAAAGCAGATCTCCTGGCTCTCTGGTCTCTGCGCGGCAGGAAGACCGAGGTCCGCGGCGATGCGGCGCACCTCCTCCTTTTTCCTGTTGCCGAGGGGAAGGACGAGGCATTCCAGCACATAACGACTGAGGACATAGAGGACGTAGGACTGGTCCTTTGCCGGATCAATTCCTTTCAGAAGCTGCCCGTCGTGGATCCTCGCGTAATGTCCCGTTGCGATTGCATCGGCGCCGGTGTCGCGGGCTATTTTGAGGAGATAGGGAAACTTGATGTGGCTGTTGCAGAGGATACAGGGATTCGGTGTCTGTCCCTTCTTGTACGACTCCATGAATGGTTCGATGACCAGCTCCATGAAGGCTTCCCTCAGGTCCACGGTGGTGTGTCTGATGCCGAGGACACGGGCGGTGCCTTCGGCATCGCGGACGGAACTGATCGAACAGCAGGAAGCGTGGGCAAAGGCCTGCCGCAGGCGCGCCTCATAGAGGATGAAGCTCACACCTTCGACATCATACCCCTGCGACTTGAGGAGCCAGGCGGTGACGGATGAATCGACACCACCGCTCATGCCGACAACGACCCTGCTCATCCTGTCAGACGGCTGTTCCTCAGGACCGCGTGACGATCAGGGGAGTCGTCTGGTTCCGTACCTGGATGGTCGTTCCCCGGCGGAAGAGATCGGGCCAGACCTCTGAAGGCGCCTTGTCGAAGATGGCCCGTTCATCAGCGGCCATGACATACCAGTCTCCCCGTGCGATCTCCCGTTCGAGCTGCCCGGCGCCCCATCCGGAGTATCCTGCATAGACCCTGAAAGTCACGGGCTTTCCCGCGGCGTCGGCCAGTCGTTCGAGTTGGGTGATGCTCGAGCTCACATGGACCTGACCGAACACCTTCCGGGCGTCCTCCTGCGGGCCCGCTGATCTGAAAAGGAGGACCATGTTGCTCATCGAGACGGGACCCCCGATATGGATGACGTCTTTCTTCTTTCGCAGTCCCTTGATATCGGGGAACACTTCGGCGAGCTTCGTCTCCGTGGGACGGTTGATGATAAGGCCCATCGCGCCCCGGCTGTTGTAATCGACAAGCAGAATGACCGCCTCGGCGAATCTGGGGTCCCTGAGTTTCCTGTCAGCGACGAGGAACATTCCCTTTGACAGCTCCTGGTCCACCATGGAGCGCCCCTGTGCCGTGGCCGGGGTGGGGTGGTCCGGGGATTGGGGTGATGCATCATCCGCAGCGCCTCCGGACCATGATGCGGTCAGGAGCACCTGGAGGGAGAGGAGAAGCAGGCCCGCGATGAGAGTCATGGGGAGCGCGGCCCTTCCCATTCCCGTCTTTTTCAGTCTCTCACGCAGCACGATATCGTCCCTTTCCCTCCGATTTGATGGGATTCAGAAAGCCTCCCGACCCGGTCTTTCCGGAGCACCCTGGCCTGTGTACCTTTGGCGTATAATTCATCTCTCGTTTCGATACAGGAGTCGCCGCATCAAGGTTTTCGGCGCATTCACCCCAACCCCGCCTTTCCGGAAAGCGCATGCAACCATAAGGTTTACTGTCTGTCCGTAAAAACATGAAATTCAGTCCTTTTGTCATTCCGGCTTGCCCGGAATCGCTCTTTCAGAAGGATTCCCGACAACCCTCATCGAGCGTGGGGGTTGCGGGAATGACATATGAAGAATACTTTTTAGCCATCCCTATTAATCATACACAATGGGGAACGTTTGCCGCTATCTGACAGATGTGATCTGCACTGTCCCGCTGTCGATGAGCGTATTGTCGGAGCCATAGAGAAAAATGTCTCCCACCCCCGCCTCAATGTCAAACAGGATGATCAAAAGGTGCTGCCTGATGTGAAGATCGATCACGATTCCCGCCGGTGCGACGTATCCCGAGCCGTGGACCGGCGGACTGTCGACAGTCGTACGGCCGACGATCAGGGAGATGCCGGAGACATGAAAGAATTCCTTGCCGAAGTCGATGTCGAAGGATAGGTTTCGTATTTCCCGGCCCGCGTCATCGAGAAGGCCCGAAACCTCCCAGGCGACGGTATACACCGGCTCGGCAAAGGCAATTGAGGCACCGAGCACGATACAGAGGACGAAAAGGAGACCCGAAAAAAGACTTGCTGCTTTCATTTTAATCCTCCTTACGTTGGTCCTGATTGACGAATACGCCGTCCGGGAATCTCCGCACACGGTGACGCCCGACGGACAATGCATCCCATCCCGGCGAGGAGATGCTCCCGAACCGTCATTCCTGCTTGTCCGGAATCTTTCTTTGTTCGGAAGGATTCCCAACGCCCCCGCATTATTTAATAATAATAAGTGCGGGGTTGCGGCAATGACGACCTGTCATGTTCTGCTCATGACGTGCCTAATACCTTTTACATACCACGAATCAAGCCGGCTGTCAACAGGAATTCCTGCGGGAGTATAATTTCATATGCACTTCAGACTCCTTCTTGCCATCGGCCTCTGCTCGGCAGCGAGCCTCGCCTTCGAGGTGAACCTCATGAGGGTCTTTTCCGTTACCCTCTGGTATCACTTCGCCTACATGATCATCAGTATCGCCATGCTCGGCATCGGGGCAAGCGGCACCGTGCTGTCTCTCTTTCCTGGAGTGAAGGACCTCGGCAGGCTTGGCTTGTACAGCCTGCTCTTCGGCCTGTCTGTGGCGCTCAGCTACGTCGTCTCCAACCTGATCCCCTTTGACCCCGTCGCCCTTGCCTGGTCGAAGACGCAGATCCTCTCCATCGGCTTGTACTATATCGTTCTGTCCTTTCCTTTCTTTTTCTTCGGTCTCATGATCGCGACGGCTCTCTCGTCACTGAGCGCCAAATCGGGCCTCATCTACGGCGCCGACCTGACCGGCGCCGGTCTCGGCTCCGTGGTGATCCTTGTGCTGCTCAACGTGCTTGCACCTGAGCGGGCGGTGTTCCTGCTCTCGCTTGCCGGCTTTCTGGCAGCCATCATTGTCTCGTCGAAGGGCACAAGAATTGCGGCTTCAATCTGCGCCTGTGCGGCGGTATTCATCCTCTTCACCGGCCCGGACTTCATCGCCCCCCGGATTTCTCCGTACAAGGGGCTCCAGGCCGCCCTGCGATTCCCCGGCGCCGAGCACCTGAAGACATACCACAGTCCCTTCTCGCGTGTCGATATATTCAGGAGTCCCTCTGTCCGCTTTGCTCCGGGGCTGAGCCTCCGGCATCTCGACGAACTGCCCGGGCAAACCGGCCTTGCCGTTGACGGGGGTGACGTGAACGCCGTCACAGATGCACGGGGCGGAACGTCCCTGGCGTTCCTCAGGCGCCTGCCGTCAGCCCTCCCCTACGAGCTCGGCAAGGGGGACGATGTGCTCGTCATCGACCCGAAAGGGGGCCTCCAGGCCCTGGTGGCCGTTCTTTACGGGTGCCGGCGCATAGACAAAGTCGAGACGGACCCCCTCATCGTCGGCATCATTCAGGGTGACCTCAGCGAATACTCCGGTGACATCTACGGAGACCGCACGTGGTCAGGTCTCGGGAGGTCCTGGCTGCGCGGAAGGAGCGACACCTTCGATATTGTCGATATATCACTCATGGGTGCGAACCCCGGCGGCACCTTCGGCATCGCCGAGGATTACCGGTTCACCGTCGAGGCCTTCAGGGAGTATCTCCTTCACCTGAAGAGGGACGGCATACTGGGCATCAGCCTCTATCTCATCCCTCCCCCGCGGATTGAACTGAGACTCGTCAGCTCCCTGATCGAGTCCATGGAGGGGCTCGGCATCGGGGACCCCTCCCGGCACATCGCCGTCATCAGGAGCTGGGGGACCATCAGCATCCTCGCCAAGCGGACACCTTTCAGCGATGAGGATATCTCAAGGATACGCCGATTCTGCGCGGACCGTCGCTTCGACATCGTTCACTATCATGGCATCGGGGAGGAGGAAACGAACAGGTACGTGCGGTCGGCGGGAAACGAATACTACCGCGTGTTCAGGGACCTTCTCGGCGCGGGGACGAGGTCAGTCTTCACGGAGCAGTATCTGTTCGACATCAGCCCGGTCCATGATGACAGGCCCTTTTTTCACCACTATCTGAGGATCAAAAACATGGGCAGGATATACGCCCTGATGGGTGAAAAGTGGAATTACTTCATAGAGGAGGGATACATCCTGCCGGCCCTTTTCCTGCAGGTGCTCGTCATCAGTATCGTGATCATCCTTCTGCCGCTGCTCCGCAGAAAAGCGACGCCGGCAACTCCCCGCCCCGGATCGTGGTTCCTGCTGTACTTCGCCTTTCTCGGCACGGGGTTCATGTTCGTTGAGATCCCCCTCATCCAGAAGACGATCCTCCCTCTCGACTACCCGCCCTATGCCGTTGCGGTCGTGCTTTCGGCGGTGCTCATCGGATCTGGCGCCGGGAGCGTCATGAGCCACCGTGTGCCGGCCCTCGGCAGGCCGTCCTCCGTTATCGTGACCGCGATTCTCGCTGCCGCCTATGGTGTCCTGTTGCCGCACATCACCGATGCAACAGGGTCAATTTCTCTGTCCGTGAAAATACCCCTGACCTTTATCATGTTCCTGCCGCTCGGTTTTTTTATGGGCATTCCTTTCCCCCTCGGGATAAAAATTCTCGGCGCCGCCCGGGAGCAGGACCTTCCCTGGGCCTGGGCGATCAATGGCTGCGTCTCAGTCCTCGCCCCGCTGCTGACGATCATGCTCGCCATGGCGGCCGGGTTCACTCTCGTCCTGTGGGCAGGCGCTGTATGCTATCTCTGCGCCTTCTGCCTGCTGCTGCTTTTCCGGAGAAAGTCATACGCTGAAATCAGTCGATAGTCAGCAGTCGACAGTCTGAGCCGGACGCCGAAGAGGCCGACGGGGAGGCGAGGATGAAATCTTCACAACCAAGAATAAACCTTATCGTTGCATACGCTTTCCGGAAAGGCGGGGCGAAGCGCCTCAAAGCCTTGCTGAAGGCGACGATACGCATTGTCATCTTCGTGTTTCAGGATTCCACTCTTTGTGTCATCGACCATTGGCTTATAGTTCGTCTTTCCTTTTGATACAGGTGTCGCCGCAGCAAGGTTTTCGGCGCATACGCCCCGCCTTTCGGTGCATTTGCCAAAATGGTCCTCATCATCGCATTGGAAAGGCCTTGAACCATATCTGCCTTCCCGGAGGAGTAGCACATAACCGGTGAGAATTGACACTGAGAAATCAACGTTTCTGGGCCTCGCCGATCATCGGCACGAAGGCCACCGGAGCGATCTGTTCCAGTTCGATCTCTCCCTTTTTCTTGATCCCCAGCGTCAGCATCTGGTAGAAAACGGTGCTGCCGAGGGGAATGATCAGCCTGCCGCCTTCTTTCAACTGTTTGATGAGCGGCGGCGGGATATGGTTTGCCGCGGCCGTTATGATGATCGCATCAAAGGGGGAGTTTTCAGGCCACCCCTCGTAGCCGTCGCCGTGCCGCACCCTGACATTCCTGTACCCGAGGTCTCTCAGTCTCTTGTCCGCAACCGCTGCGAGGGACTTCCGTATCTCGATCGTGCTGACGTCCTGCACGATTTCCGCCAGCACGGCGGCCTGATATCCCGAGCCCGTCCCGATTTCGAGCACCCTGTCGGAAGGCTTCAACTTCAGGGTCTCCGTCATGAGGGCGACGATGTAAGGCTGGGAGATGGTCTGTCCCTCCCCGATCGGCAGGGGATGATCGGCATAGGCTTTATCCCTCACATCCTCGCCGACGAAGAGGTGCCTGGGCACCTTCCTCATCGTGTCGAGCACACGAACGTCCCTAATACCCCTTCCCTTGATGTCCCGCTCGACCATGGACAGCCGCTTCGGGAGGTAAAGGTCCTGTGCAACCGCCTGGACTGCAAAAAGGACGAGCAGGATCGCCGCGAAAAGAGAGATCACGTGTCCCCGGCAGTTGCTCCGATGTCCTGTCCCGCGAGTCATGAGAACCTCCGCTGCTCTTTTCCTCATTATACACCGACACACGCACGGGTTCTGAGACAGTTCCCGATCTGTCTCGTAAAAACAGCACCCTCACGCAAAGTCGCAAAGCGGGAAAGGATGAAATGAACCTGAAATGATCAATGTCTTTATCAGCAAGGCCTTGAGGCGTTTCGCCCCGCCTTTTCATGCAACTATTGGGTCTATTAGCGTTCTTCGTTGTGATTATTTTCAGTCGTTCTCAGTGATCTCTGTGTCCTCTGTGGCTGAATGGCCGTCTTAATCAAGTGTGCGTATTCGACGATAATAATTGTGTATTTTCATGCAGGTTCACTCTCGTCTAAAAATGGTACAGGGAGAAAGAGATATGGGCACAGATAACGCTGTTTTTCTTGAAGTCATTGAGTGGTTCGACAAAACCGGCAAGGAGATGGTTCACCGCATACCGGAAAAGGGGTCCGGCGAAATCAAGTACGGCGCCCAACTCATCGTTCGCGAGAGCCAGGCCGCCGTCTTTTTCTATAACGGGAAGGCCTTTGACGCCTTCGGTGCGGGCAGGTTCACACTCAAGACGAACAACCTGCCCATCCTTACGAAGGTCATCAGCTTTCCCTGGGGGTTCACAAGTCCCCTCAGGGCCGAGGTCTACTTCATCAACATGAAGGTCTTCCCAAACCTGACCTGGGGCACCCGGGACCCCGTCGCCTTCAAGGACTCCGAACTGGGGCTCATCCGTCTCAGGGCCTTCGGCGTCTTCAACGTGCGGGTGACACAGCCGGTGTTGTTCGTCAATTCCCTCGTCGGCACCCAGGGCATATACACGACGGAGGAGATCGGCGAGTACCTGAACAAGGTCATCGTCTCCCGTCTTAATGATTACCTGGGAGAAAACTTCGATTCGCTCCTCAGCCTGCCGGGACGGTACGAGTCCTTCGCGGAGGGATTACAGAAAAGGCTTCAGGACGACTTCAGCCATTTCGGCATCACGCTGACACAGCTCTTCATCAATTCCATCACGCCGCCTGCGGAGGTCCAGAAGGCAATCGACGACAAGAGCAGGCTTGGTCTCTTCGACGACCTCGGCGGCCTCATGAAGATGAAGGCTGCCATGGCCTTCGAAAAGGCGGCGGAGCCGCAGGGAGAGGCGGGCGCCGGCATGGGCCTGGGCCTCGGTTTCATGGCGCCGGCCATGTTCTCGTCCTTCACGGGGGAAACAGGCGCGGCGTCTCTGCGCGGGAAATACCGCTGCACCGATTGTGATCACCCGGTCCCGAAGGAGGCGCGGTTCTGCCCCCACTGCGGACACCAGCTCCTGATCATCGACCAATGCTCATCATGCGGGAAAAACCTGCCGCCAGGCTCTAAATTCTGCCCCCGGTGCGGACGAAAGACCGATGAGCCGCAGCAGCCGAGGAAATGCGGTCAATGCGGATCGGAGAACCTTCCCGGCTCCGTTTTCTGCAACCAGTGCGGTGAAAAGCTCGCCTGACGGGCAGTGGACCATCGAGCACCGCTGTCCTCAGTGCGGGGCTCCCGTGACGATGGAAGAATCGGACAAGGTGCTCTCCTGCGCCTTTTGCAGGGTCAGGCTTTTCGTCACGACAGGGGAATTTTTCCGCTACGTTCTCCCGGCGCCGGACCTCGCCCCGCAGGAGACCATCCTGGTTCCCTACTGGCGCTTCAGGGGCATGATGTTCACCCGTGACGACACGGGCCTGCGCGACCAGGTGCTCGACTCGACAGCCCTGGGGACGCGAACCATGCCTTTGCCGCGCTCCCTCGGGATCAGGCCGCAGGCATTGCCGCTGCGATTCCTTCCTCCTGACTGGCTGGGAGGCATGCTGAGCGCCGACATCCCGTTGCAGGAGGCGCTCAAGAATGTGTACAAGAGTTTTCCGGAGGCGCGAATTCCCCTTGAGGGTGACCAGCCGGCGGGGACGGAACATGAGCGACTCGTTGCCATGATCGGCGAATCGGTCAGCATGATTTACTCGCCTGTGTATATCTCGAAGGGCAACCTCTGTGACGCCGTCCTGAAGGAACCCGTTGCCCCGGCTCCTGCGGGGATACTCGACAATGTCCTGCCTCATGGGGACGGAGAGAAATGGAAAACAAGCTTTCTGCCTGCACTCTGCCCTGACTGCGGCTGGGACCTCAACGGGGACAGGAGGAGCCTCGTCCAGGTCTGTATGAAGTGCTCCGGCGCCTGGAGCGCCGCCGGCGGAGGATACCGGCGCATCGGCTACGGTACTGTTCTTCGGAGTGATGAAGAGGCGATCCTCGTCCCCTTCTGGAGCATCAGTGCCGATCTCACGGGAATCGAGCTGAAAACTTACGACGACCTGATGCGGTTGATGAACCTGCCCCGACAGCACGGGAGAGAAAGGGAGGACGACACACTTTCCTTCTGGATCCCGGCTTTCAAACTCAGGCCGGGCCTTTTCCTGAGGCTGGCGCGCCAGATGACGCTCCTTCAGGTCGCTGAGGACGGCAGGGAGGTACTGGAGGAGAAAAGGGTTCATGCCGTGACCCTCCCCGTCGAAGAGGCGATCGAATCCATTCGCATTCTCCTTGCCTCCCTGTCCCACCGCAGGGGATGGCTTTCCCGCTGCCTGAACGACGTATCCATCAAAATTAGAGCATACTCGCTGCTCTATGTCCCCTTCAGCCCGAAGGGCGCCGAGCTGGTGCAACCCGCCCTGCGGATAGGGATGCCGCTGAAAGCCCTCGATCACGGCCTCAACATCTGACATCACGGGAAGCGCACCCCACGCAAAGCCGCAAAGCTCGCAAAGAAAACCACGAATGATTTGCAAATTGCTGTTTCTCGATTCCTGTGCGATTTAGCCGGGATTTTCTTAGTCCCTCTCTGCGACCTCTGTGTCCTCTGTGGCAGAAAAGTCGTTTTGCCGTTCTTTACAGGGAAAACCAGTCTTTCGCAGCGCTCAGGTCTTTTTACTTTTGCCGGAAGAATATGTTAGAGTTGAAAAATTTTACCTCATAAGGAGATTGCATGAAACGGCTGGTTCTACTGGGATTCATCGTGGTCATGATGATCGCGTGCTCAAAAACGGGCGACCAAAAAACAGGGACTTATGTTGCAAAAATAGACAATAAGACGATCACCGCCGAGGACGTCAAGACTGAGATGTCGAACCTCCCCGACGTGGCGAAGGATTTTTTCAAGGGTCCCGAGGGGACGTCGCGGTTTGTCAATGAGCTCGTCAATAAGGAGCTTCTGTACCTGGAGGCGAAGAAGAAGGGGTTCGACAAGGACAAGAATTTCGAGCGGAAAATGGAGGAGTTCAAAAAGATCCAGCTCATCAGCCAGTTGCTCGAAAAGGAGATCGGCGCCTCCCTCAAGGTGACCGAGCAGGATGTGCGGGAATACTACGACAAGCACAAAGACGAGTTCGTCCTGGGAAACCAGGTGCGCATCAGCCACATTCTCGTGAAGACGGAAGACGAAGCGAAGAAAGTCTTCGACCGGCTGAGACAGGGTGAAGACTTCGCAAAGGTTGCTGCGGCGACCTCGATGGACAAGGTATCCGCCAAGGCAGGCGGTGATATGGGTGTGTTCAAGCGCGGTGAACTGAACCGTGAGCTCGAAGAGGTCGCCTTCCGGCTGAGAAAGGGCGAGGTGAGCAGGCCCATCCCCCTGAAGGACGGCATCCACATCATCAAGGTGACCGATGTGAAGGGCACCGCCATGGAATTCGACAAGGTCAAGAACATGATCAACCAGCGCCTCACGGCGGAAAAGCAGAAACAGACCTTCGAGAAATACCTGGAGGGGCTCAAGAAGACCTATAAGATCGACATCAACAAGGAAGCCGTCGCAAAGATGAGCGCCGAACCCCTGAAGCCGGAAGCGGCGAAACCGGAAATGCCGAAACCGGAACCGCAGAAGCCGGCGGCCCCGAAACCTGAGCCGGCAAAGCCTGAACCGCCGAAACCACAGCCGAAATAAGAGACAAGAGGGGGAGCGTTGCTCCCCCTCTTCATTTGCTGCCGACCCGATCCCCGATTGCCCCGCTCCTGATCGTTTCATGGGTCAACCTCGCGGTATTTTGGTCTGATACCGGCCTCCCGTGATCGATTTAGTCGACCATCTCAATTGTATACAAGTTTGCTTCAGACGCAAATAAGACGCAATTCAATGCCCAATTGCTGCTTTAATTGTTTCAGACGCAAATAGGACGCAATTCATCTTTTCGGGACGAGGTGCCATTGCGCGCCTTTTCCATGACCCTGACATCTGACATCACCTTCTCGTCTGAGTTCCGACATCAATTTGAAGACCTGATTTCTCGTTAGATCTCCTATTTGACTGATCTCCTTATTGCTCAGAGGCCGGTCTTTCAAAATGCTCAAAACTCTCACTTTGATCGCCTCGGCATCAAGCGTTCTGTCCCTGTCATAAGATATGCCATCGACAAGCATTTTATGAGCGGCCATAGTGAGCTCAAAGAAACGCCCACGCCCCTTGCCGATAGACTTAATTGTCTCCATTCTTTCAAGCTCGGTCATGATCTCGTCCATGACTCTTTCAGGTCGCTGATAGCAAATTTCCTGAGCCTCCTGCAAAGTAATTCTTCTATGTCGCATGAGATAGTGAATAATAAGCAGGTGATCGGCGCTGAGGTCATACCCCTTATCACTCAAATAGCCGATCATATGACGATAACCTTTAGTGAGTTCACTGGCCGGCAAAATCATTCTTATCGTATTATGGTCTTCATAATATTCCGGCGGTTCTTTGCCTTCCATTAAGAGATTCCTGAATATCCTTGGAACTCCCATATTGGATCTGTTTACAAGCCGTGTCTTTTGAAGGACTTCTACGAGTCTCTTATTGCGGGCAACCGGATCGTGATGAAGAATGTTCCTGGCCGTAACACCCCCGATAAACTTGCCGGGATTGCTGATTTCCAGTCTGTCCCTGTACTGCTTGACCAAGATAGGACCGGGTCTTGAAAAATCCCGATGAGAAAAGGCATTCATCAGCGCCTCTCTTAAAGCTTCCACGGGGAATACCGGATATTCATAATGAAAGAGACCGTCTTTAACGGTCTGCACCGTATTGCCTATATTGATCAGCTCCATCAATCTGGAGACGGCGATCAGAATGCTGTTATGTCCGTCCTCGGGCAGGATCAACTCCGTATCGGACTTCATGCGCCTGAAAGACCATTCATAATGAGGAATGTGCTCATGTATGGACTCCTTTGATCCTACAAGAAGCAATCCCGCATGGCTGAGGTGATTGCCTTCTATACAGTCCAAGTTCTTCAGAAGTTCCTCGTCATTCAGCCTCAGAATATCCTCGGGCAGATGCTGCTTCTTCAGTTCAGATCGAAGCGTTTCTAATGCAGCAGGACTGATGAGATCGCGCCACATTCCTCTAACCTTATGTGCCGAGAAATCGAACTTGCCTGAGAGGATTTCTGCCTCCAACCTCATGCTCCCTGTTAATGCCTTGCAGTCCTTCCCTATTCTCTTCAGTCCCTTTCCGCTTGTGGTAGTGGCATAGGGAAATATAGGCAGAACATGCATCAACAACAGCCTGTTGCCGTGATACTCAAATGATTCAAAGCTTGGCGTCAAATGCGGGTCGGTACTGTCGTATACTGTCGATTGAAGCTTGAAAATATCCACTTCGGCCGGCACCCCCAAGACTGCGTTTTCGATGCCGACGACCCTATCCCTGACGCCGAAAACAACCGAGCCGCCGCCTCCATTCGCCATGCAGACAGACATCTCGACAACTTCATCAATCGAGTCTCTCAGACTCTTGTAGTTCCATTCTTTGAAGTCCAAGTGCTGGCCTTCAAGCTCATCTGCCTGCTTTTCGTTTAGCCGCTGCAACAAGGGAATGATTTCTTCTATGGTGAACAGTTTCATTGAATACCCCTCCAGCATTCCTCAACAGCCACAGACTTCCATAATTTATCGGTTATGCAAACTGTAGTATCCTGTCAATGAAGGCACCCCGGCAGCGGCTGGCCTCGCAGTCGCTCATAATCGCCCCGCTTCAAGAAAACTGAAATACCCACTGCGGTTAAAAATAATGTGATCCAAAAGGGCAATCCCCATGATCTCGCCCGCTGATTTGAGCTGCTTCGTCACCTCAACGTCTGATGCAGAAGGTTCAAGACCGCCGGATGGATGATTGTGCGCGACGATGATCGCTGAAGCGCGGTCCGACAATGCATCTGCGAAAACTTCTCGTGGATGAACGGGCGTCCGGTCGATCAAGCCTATGGACACGACCCTGATATTCAGAATCTCATTAGCTCCGTTGATACTGGCGCACAAGAAGTGTTCCTGTTTTCGATCCGCGAAGTGTCGGACGTGCGGGAGCAGATCCGCTGGCGTCTCGATCTTCGCGCCTTCCGGTTTGATCCACCGACGAGCGAACTCTAACGCGGCAAGAATCAACCCTGCTTTAGCGGAACCAACGCCATCAAATTTGATGAGATCTTCGACCTGTACGGTCAACCCCTTCTCATCGATGACTTTCGCCACTTTGCCTGCCAACGTCATCACATCCGTTCCTGCCGTGCCCTTGCCCAGCAGCACTGCCAAGAGTTCCTGGTCGCTCAACGAAGCGGCACCTTTGCGAATCAGTTTTTCACGTGGGCGGTCCTGCTCGGGGATATCGTTAATCCTTTTCGTCATAGTGTTATGCCGCGGCAGATAGATGCGTTTGAATGACTGTCACGGCCATTATGTCAAAGATCCCACCTGAGTCGGTGTACTTTGGGTCAGCCAACTCCTCGTATCGGCCAAGGTCGTTGTAGGAGACCTGTATCTCCCCGTTCACCTGGTTCCGATAGGCGCTCTCCAGATAGATTACGTCTTGACGATGTGCCTGAACGGTACTGCGTATCTCAGGATCAGCCACCTTCTGCTCTGTAACTTGCTTGATGTAAAGGGCCTCTTCGTCGCTAATGGAGTATTTGGCTCGAATCTCGCCTATCATGTCCAGTATTGAGACTTTCTTGGGAGGTGGCCCGCTCCCCTTCTTGCCACCCCCGGGCCTGAGCTTGACCTCTCCGCCAGTGCCCCTCACCTCACCCTGAAACTTCACGGCCGCCTTTACCACCTCAGTCTGGCGTATCTGCCTCATCAATTCTGAGACACTGCCCAGCTTGATCAACTGCGGGCCCACATATTCCGCGAACGTCACGAACTCCTTGATCTCTTCAGAGTAGGTGAAGAAGCAGGTCAGGAAGTAAAAACTCTTCACGAGCCTATCCAGCAGGTAAACAAAAGCTTTCCGGTCTTCAAGCGATCTGAGTCTCTCTTGGAACCGTACCCGCAAGCCGTTCACTGCGAACTGCACCTGGGCGTCTGTTCCCGTGGCTGCGAGCCTTACAAAGTCACGGGCGTCATCCTGCCTGAACACGCCAACTGCCAGAACCTCCGCATGTAACTTTATGCATAGCGCCGGGTTCGGTTCGTCAGGCTCGAAGGGCGTACCTTTGCGGTACTTGGCGAAGGCGCACCCAACACGCAGAAAACGCTTGGCAAGATAGCTGCCGTTGGCAACTGGCGCAGAATGAGAGGCTGATTCGAGCGCGGATCAATAACTGTATGACCTGAATTGGTGCCGCCGACTCGAATGGTGACACGTGCATCCATTTCTTGCGCTAAGAAATGTGCAACCTTCCCCTTCCCCTCGCCCCCAAACTGCCCGCCGACGACTACAGTTACCGGCATATCATTTCCTTTCCAGATCTGGAATGATCAAATATTTCTCTTCTGGGATGCCGATTGCCTCATACCTCCCTGCCAGATAAAAGTAGCCCACTAATGCGGATGTCAACGCATCAAGTTCGTCATGAGAGATCACTTCTTTGTCAGACACGGGCTTTATCCCCATGCTCATCAGGTCGACTTCCAATGCTTTGAGGTCAATTCTCTTCCTTGGAAATCCTAAAATATCCTGTGCCGCTCCGGGGTAGCTCTCAATAACAAGCACTCCTTTGTCTTCCAGTGCCTTAGCCAGCCGCATGCCGCGGAGAGTAAGTCTTTGCATGCTCGGAATCAGACAAGGATAAACGTTGATGCCCCGGCGTTTAAGTATTCGTTCGCATTCTC
Organism: uncultured Nitrospiraceae bacterium; assembly: GCA_963705105.1. GTDB lineage: Bacteria > Nitrospirota > Thermodesulfovibrionia > Thermodesulfovibrionales > Dissulfurispiraceae > CAVPIW01. The sequence continues at coordinate 491,802 of CAVPIW010000005.1, forward strand.
TCATTATTCCATACTGCCTGCATTGGCAGGTGTCACTCGCACAATCCCGGCCCGACGGAAGACTCAGAGGAGAATCAATTGAGACAACCGCTGGATTAACTTTTAAAGTCTCCTCGATAAGTTCTTCGTCTGTCTTTATCAGCCTCATATGTGCTTTATATCCGTCCAGAATACAGAATCCGGATGGTCTTGTTTCCGAGCCTGTTAAGTCAATGCCAACAGCAAGAGGCTTGAAGTCATTTCCCTTTACATCCTTGATAAGCACGTTCAATTTTAAGTCAGGCTTCTTTATGCGCTCCCGAATAACCCTTAGCAACGTTTTCCCTCCCCCGTGGATTTCCAGTGTCTTTTTCGACTTTCTAAGGCTGATGTCCGGAAGAACGAACTCTGATGACGGAGGGGTGGTATCGAACGCGCCACTCATATCATTGATGAAAAGGGCCTGCTGTCTGCGATCCTTGCCAATCTTTTTACAGACGTCTATTTTGATCTTCGATTCATAGCAATAATCCATCAGTTTCTTCAGATCTGTCGTGTCATAGACGTTGTAACGGACCAAATTAGTCAACGCTTGGTCATCATCTTTGACAAATCTGTTCCATAGAACAGCCGCCTCTCGTCCATTGATTTTCTCGGTGTCCGCATCCCTCGTTATCCCAAGCTTTTTTTCAATGACTTTCAGCGGTCCTCCGATGCCAAGACTTTTCAATAAGTATCGCAAATCGATATGTATAGGCGGGATTCTGATATCAGGGAATTCTTTTCTTAAGAAGGGGATATCGAACAGCGTGCCGTTGAACGTTATGATGATCTCAAATTTCGTGAGATATTGTCTTATTTGATCTAAATCGTTGTCTTTAACAAACAGCCTAATTCCCTCTCCGTCAAACGTCCCAATCAGCGTGATCACATCGTAATATAGGGATAGGCCAGTCGTTTCGATATCGAGAAAAACTGCTCTGTCAAAGAACTCCTTATAAAGACGCCAGTAATTTTTAACAGGTAAATGGTCACGAAAAAAAAGAATATCTTTATCATTCAGTGCCGCCTTTGCCTTTTGAATATAGTCTAATAAAATTTTCTTTTTGGTCTTTCCGGTTCCGTTGACGCTGAGTCCTCTTTCGAAATCATCCCATGTAAAAATACCCTTCCCCCAATACGTCGCTTCTGTCTTGGGTCCGATCCCAGGAATGAATGTAAATGTATTTCGTATCATGTCTTTAACTATATTCTGCTCGGAATTATTCCGATGCTCCTGCGTACACTGTATACCGAACATCGTCCTTATGGATCCTTTGCGCTGACCGCCGACGACATCGAGACACCTGGCGTCAGGTGGCGAAAAGAGACCCCAAGTTAAGATATATCATATTATCAGGGACTTCTCTCTTCTTGTCGGATCAACAATTAACACGAATTATAATAGAAAACAAGAATTCTTTCACCTTCCCGTTTGAACGCGATGAAAAATATGAAGATGGTTTCCCAAAGACTGGACCGACAGGGGATTGAGACATGGGTTATCACAACCCTTCAGTTCTTATGCAAATCATTTGACGGAGTCTACTTGCCGATACAGAAATCGCTGAAGATGCGGCTGAGGATGTCCTCGGTCGTCACGGCGCCCACAATCTCCCCGAGATGATCGAGGGCCTCACGGATGAGCAGTGCCGTCACCTCCAGAGGCTCGTTGCCGGTGATGGAGGCGCGGGCATCTTCCAGGGACCGGAGTGCCCCGTCGATAGACTCCTTGTGGCGGAGGTTCGTTACAAGGGCGCTTTCCGGGTCAGGGAGCCCTTTGTCCGAAAGGCACCGTTCGCAGATTGCGTCCCTGAGCGTTTCGATGCCCGATCCCGTCAGGGCCGAAACCCTGACGACCGGCAAAGGGATGGTCCCGCCGGCGAAACGGCCGATGGCGTTGAGATTGAAGTCAGCGCTTTCAATATCGGTTTTATTGACGACGAGGATCGTTCTCTTTCCGTTCACCCTGCCGACCAGCTCCATATCTGCATCGTCGATCGGTCTGCCCGCGTCGATGACAGCAAGGACAAGGTCCGCCCCTTCGATCGCCTTCAGGCTCCTCCTGACGCCCTCGCTTTCGGCAAGGTCATGGGTCTCCCGTATCCCTGCCGTGTCCATGATCCGGAGGGGGAGGCCCTGCACGTTCAGGTACTCCTCGATGACGTCCCTCGTTGTCCCCGGTTGTTCCGTGACGATCGCGCGGTCCCTCTGCAGGAGCACATTCAGAAGTGATGACTTCCCGACATTCGGCTTCCCGACGATGGCCGTCGAGACGCCCTCCCTGAAATAGCGTCCCTCGTCATGCCCTTTGGAAAGTCGGGTCAGGACTAACGAGATGTCATCGAGGGTCGTGACCATGCCGCTTTTGGTCATTTCCTCCAGGTCCTCCTCGGGAAAGTCGATGCATGCCTCGACATGGGCGCAAAGGTCAGCGAGCCGGTCCCTCAACGCCGTTATCTCACGGGAGAGCATACCCCCGAGCTGACTGAGGGCGATCTGCCTGGAACGTTCCGTTTTCGCCCGTATCACGTCGATGACGGCTTCGGCCTGTGCGAGGTCGATCCTGCCGTTCAGGAAGGCCCTTTTCGTAAATTCTCCCGGCTCGGCCAGACGGGCCCCCTCGTTGAGGACGAGAGCGAGCGTACGCCGGAGCGCAACCATACCGCCATGGCAGTTGATCTCCGTTATGTCCTCACGTGTATAGGTCTGCGGCGCCCTCATGACGGAGACGAGCACCTCGTCGACAGGGTCCCCCGTTCCGGGGTCACGGATGAAACCGTAGAGGATTCGGCGGGATGCGGCACGATGGAGGGATACGCTCCCCGGCGAGGAGAAGAGGCGGTCGGCGATCTCTATGGCCCGTGGACCGCTAATGCGCACGATCCCTATGCCTCCCTCGCCCTGGGGAGTCGATATCGCTGCTATGGTGTCATCGGGGAAATGCATGCACGGTCAGGGCTGTCGTCGCCCGGGGAGCCGCCGTCAGGACAATGCTGCGGCTGATTCCCTCGCAATCTTTTTGTTGATGTAATACTGCTGGCCGATGCCGAGTATGTTGTTGATCAGCCAATAGAGGACGAGCCCGGAGGGGAAGCTGATGAAAAGAAAGGTGAAGACAATGGGCATGACGAGCATGATCTTCTGCTGCACGGGGTCCATGGTGGAGGGCGTCATCTTCTGCTGGATGACCATGGTGACGCCCATGATGATCGGCAGGACGTAATAGGGGTCCTTGGACGAAAGGTCCTGGATCCAGCCCACGAAAGGAGCGCCCCTGAGCTCGATGGCGATGGAGAGGATCGTATAGAGGGCGAAGAAGACGGGGATCTGGACGATCATGGGCAGGCAGCCGCTCACGGGGTTCACCTTGTACTTCTTGTAAAGCTCCATGAGCTCCTTCTGCATCTTCTGGGGGTCGTTCTTGTACTTCTCTCTCACCTCGGTCATTTTGGGCTGCATGTCCTGCATCTTCTTCATGGACTTCTGCCCCATGTTGACGAGGGGAATGAAGGGGATCCTGACCAGAACGGTGAGCACGGTAATCGCGATGCCGTAATTGTGGAAGGTGTAATAGAACTGTTTCAGGACCCAGAACAGGGGGATCGCGAGGATCGAGAAGAAACCGAAATCGATGATGTGCTCGAGGCCGAACCCCGCCTGCTGAAGCCGGTCATGCTCTTTCGGTCCCACGTACAGGAAATAGTCGTTGCTCCCCGCAGCCGCCCTGACCGCCGCGAGCGCATGGCCGTCCCTGTTCCATACCCGTGCCTCCTCGATCTTCGTCTTCGGGACGAGGGAGGCAAAGAAGTACTTGTCTTCCTGGGCGATCCACTTGAGGCCTTCTTTGAAGTACTTCGGCTCCTTCAGGTCCTTGACGGTGAATTCCTTTCTGTCCGCGTCTTTCAGCAGAACGGGGCCGAAGTGCACGGAATCGTCCTTCTCATGGATGCCGAAATCCTTTCCGAGTGTAATCCAGTAGGACGGCGGTCCCGTCACCTCGTCCTTGAGGTCGATGCCGTACCTTCCATAATGGAAGGTATATGTTCTGCGTACGGAGATCCCTCCGCCGGAGTATTCAAAGGTGACAGAATGGGCCTGAGCGGCTGCCGTAAGTTTTGCGTCGCTTCCCCGGACGGCGAAGAGGGCTCCCGCAAACTGGAATGTTTCGTCCAGCCCGAGGGCATAGGGAGGCAGCGCATTGTCGGCCTTCAAAACGGTAGGATTTCCCTTCTGGTCCTTGTACTGTTTCAGTTCGACGCTCTTCAGCGCACCGCCCCGGCTGCTCAGAACGGCCGTATAGAGATCGCTGTCTATGCGGATTTCTTTTTCCTCGCCCTTCGTGTCCGCCGTCACGGCGACCGGTTTCCGGACCTCTGCGGGCGCCTTTGCAGGATCTCCCCCGCTGTCCTTCGCCTTGCCGTCAGGCTGCGGCGACGACGGGGGGCTCTCCTGCTGCGGCGTCTGAGGCGTCGGCATGAAAAAAAACTGGTAGGAAATCAGGACGATAAGAGACAGCACAATGGCCGTCAGCATCCGCTTATCCACTTTTCATCTCCTCGCTTTCATGGAACGGGATCGACCCCGCCTGGATGGAACGGATGACACTTTGCTATTCTCTTCACTGAAAGGGAAAGCCCTCTCAGTGCCCCGTGCGTGCTGATCGCCTCGATGCTGTACAGTGAACAGGATGGTATGAACCTGCAGTGTGAACCGAGCAGCGGGGACAGGAAGTAGCGATAGATCCTGATGAGAACGATAAGTAGTGTCTTCACAGGTTATATGCGGCGGAGAATCACGCGGACAGACGCTTCCTGCCTTTCGCCCGCCTGTTTTTCAGAACCCTCCTGCCGCCGCTGCTGCTCATGCGGCACAGAAAACCGTGGTTCTTTTTCCTCCTCCGCTTGTGGGGATTATACGTTGTATATGTGCCCATGACAAAACCTCCCGGGAAAATGTAAAAACAACATTATACGGCTGACAAGCCGGCCCTGTCAATCAGGCGACTGACCCTCAGGGCTTCCAGTGCTCCTCGAACTTCCCCGACCTTGTGATCCACACCACATAGGGGGCATGCGCCACATCCCCGTTGGAGGCAAACCTGATTATGCCGTGGGAGCCGGGGAATTCCATGGAGTGGATCTTGTCGGCAACTGCCCTTCCATCAGGCACGGACGCCGCCTTAAGGGCGGTGAGGAGCACCTGCGCGGCATCGTAGGCATAGAGCGAGTAGGGGCCCGGTTCCCCGAACTTTTCCCTGTATTTCTTTATGACATCACCGGCTTGTCCGTTTTCCCGGGGCGACGGGCCGAAGGTGAGAAAGGTGCCTTCAGCGGCCTTCTCGCCTGCAATCTCCACGAATTTTGTGTCGATGACGCCGTCTCCGCTCATCAGGGGGGTGGTGAAAGAAATCTCCCTGGCCTGTTTGACGATAAGACCTGCATCCGCATAGATGCCGCCGAAATACAGGAGGTCCGGACTGGCCTGTTTCACCGAGGTCAGGACGGTCTTGAAATCCTTATCGCCGCGGGTGATGCCGCCGTAGTAAACGATCTCTGCATATCCGCCGATGTGGGAGCGAAAGAAATCGGCCAGCCCCTGGCCGTATGTCGTCTTGTCGTGAATGACTGCGACCCGCTTCGCCCTGAGCCGTGTCCTGACGAAGTCGGCGGCCACTCTCCCCTGCTGGTCGTCGGTGCCGCAGACCCTGAATATCCCTTTATAGCCGCGACCGGTGAGGAGCGGGTTCGTGGAAGCGGGAGTGATCATGGGGATGCCGGCGCGATTGTAGACGTCCGAGGCCGGTATAGAGCAGCTCGAGTTGAAGTGACCGATGACACCGGTGACGCCCTCGTTGACCAGTTTATTGGCCACCGCCACGGCCTGTTTCGGGTCTGACTGATCGTCATCGGCGACAACGACGATTTTCTTGCCGAACAATCCGCCTCTGCCGTTCCATTCCTCGGCGGCGAGGGAGACGCCGTTCCTCATATCGGCGCCCATCTTTGCGTCAGGGCCCGTCATAGGTCCCGCCACGCCGATCCTGATAGTCTCCTCTCCTTTTGAACATCCGGCAAGGATGATCAGGCAAAACAAAAAGACAGTCATTGCGGGGAATCCCCTCAGCATATTCAGCATCGCATCTCCTTTCGTATCGGAGTCGTGAAGCTCAGAAATACGACGATTCCGCCACGTACAGTTGTATTGTAGCGCATATGGCATCTCTTCCGCCGCATTATACGTGGCCGAAATGCAGGGTGACGTTGATCACGGCCCCCTCAATTTATAAAGTTTGCTCCTCTATTCTTCGATAACAATAGTGAGGTTTCCGCGGGCGCCTTGCGTGCGGACCCGCATGCTCCTCGCCGGGGAAAGAGGTCTCCCGGATTACGGCACAATGCGAGAAGAATGGAAAAGATCTATTCGGTGATAAATAACGCCCGGCACGACGACGGGGTGCTGTTTCTCGTTACGCCTCGTGATTGCCTCATCGAGGCCCAGATTTACGGCAGGATCATCATCCAGTGCAAGTCGAGGGCCCTCTCCCCTGATGACATCTATGAGACGATCAGGAAGGGGACCATTCGGGAGGCAAACATGGTCAAGGCGGATGTGGATCCGAACGGTGTCGATCCCTCCGTCATCTCCCGCACCCTGCCGGAGGCTGCACGTTACGTCTTTAAGCCGGGCGATCCCGATGCGCTGAAACCCGCCAAACTTGTGTCACTTCTGACATGCCTGGCCCGTTCGGAGGAAGGCGAAGGCGCCGATGCCTGCCGGACTTTCGTTCAGGAAATAGAAAGGGTTTTCCCCGGCTTTTCCTATGACTGCGGCGTCATCCAGAGAAGGCTCAGGAAGCTGGAAGATGACTACGGCATAACCCTGCATTCACCGAACCTGCCATCTGACAAAGCCAAAGTGCCCGGATGGATAGACATGAACGCCAGAAGCATCGATGATGACTCGATCAGGATGCTCGTCATCTGTGCGCTCTTTTTCGGAGACGGTACGGAGCAGGTCAAAAATACGGAGGTGAGGCGGGATTCCAGTCTCGGAGCAAAACGAGGCTGTGCCAGGCTGTCGAACCTTCACTATAAGGCTAACATGGCCAGCAACAAGGTATGCATATTCAGGGGATTGAAGAGGCTGGGAGAGATGCAGATACGATGGGTCTCGGAACAAAAGCCCGAGATATTTATAACGAAGTCCGATCTCGAGGTGATCGGGATCGACAACGGAGACCGTGTAAATCTCGTTTTCCATGGAGAAAGGAGGTAGTCATGAAATTGGAGCTGATGACCATTGTGAACCTGGCGTTCTGCCTCGTCATCCTTTTGCTGGGGCTGAGGAGGTACCGCCAGTCGGGTGTAAGGGCCTTTATCTTCATCGGCCTCGGTTTTCTCATGTATGGCGTTTCCCATTTTTCCCTGCTCATGGGCTGGGACCACATCAAGACCGCCCTCGTCGCCGTGAGAAGCGCGGGGTACATTCTCGTCATACTGGGACTGCTGGTGTAGTCGGCATTGGCGCCCGCCTTTTTTCTGTCGGATGCCCGGTCAGGCTGCAACGGCTGCATGGTCAGATAAAAACGAAAGACAGGAGGATTATACAGAAGAGCAGTGATTCCGGCCCTGACGAATCAGGGCACGCTGTACGGATCCGTCAGTATCGGATCCCCGTTCGCCCGGACATCCCTCTTCGGTTCAAGCGCGTATGGGTATTGTCGGTATATCATCGCTGGGACACCTGCTTCTCAAGACCAAGCTGATCACGGAGGAGCAACTGCTCGAGGCTCTACGCGTCCAGAAACAGGAGGGCAGGAGGCTAAGCTCCGTCCTCCTGAAGCTGGGATACATCAATGAGGAGAGCCTGATAACGGTTCTGAGCAAGCAGTACGACGTACCCCCCGTCAATCTTGGTGAAATTCAGATTGATGCCTCTCTGCTCAAGATCATTCCTTATGAAAAATCGAAACGTTACCTCCTGATCCCCTTTGCCTGGAACGGCGATTCCCTGAAGGTCGCCATTGCCGACCCGTCGAACAGTTTCGCCCTCGACGACGTCAAATTCCTGTCAGGCAAGAAACTCTCCGTCTATGTGGCGGCCGAGTCCGCGATCCTGGGCACACTGGAAAGACTGCATCCTGAAAAGGATGTGAATGACGAGTCGCTCAAGCAGAAAAGGGGCGACGGCAAAGACGTCATGGAGACCGATGATCTCAATAAGGTCATCGGCATGGCCCTCGACGATGTGACGACGGTGGAGGACAGGGATGACGAGGGCATTAAGGAGATCGATGCGCCCCTTATCAAGCTGGTCAACAATGTTCTCCTGAATGCCATCCAATCCCGGGCTAGCGATATCCATATAGAACCCTACGAGGATGTCCTTCTGGTCCGGTATCGCATCGACGGCGTGCTCCAGCCTTTCATCAAACTCCCTGTCAAGATAAAGAGCGCCGTGATTTCGAGGATCAAGATCATGTCCCATCTGGACATATCAGAGCGCAGACTGCCCCAGGACGGGCGGATCAAGCTCAAACTCGGCAACAAACGACAGATCGACCTCCGTGTGTCCACCCTTCCGACGCTCTTCGGCGAGAAGGTCGTCATGAGACTCCTCGACAAATCGAACCTGCAGCTGGATCTGGCAAAGCTGGGATTCGAGAAACAACCTCTCGATGATTTCATGGAAGCCATCGAGAAACCGTACGGCATGATTCTCGTGACGGGTCCTACCGGAAGCGGCAAAACAACGACCCTCTACTCGGCACTTGCCCACCTGAACGATCCGGGAGTTAACATCATGACTGCCGAGGACCCCGTGGAATACAACTTTATGGGCATAAACCAGGTGCAGATCCGGGAGGAAATCGGGCTCACCTTCGCATCGGCCCTCCGGTCCTTCCTGAGACAGGACCCCGACATCATCATGGTCGGCGAGATCAGGGACTTCGAAACCGCTGAGATCGCCGTGAAAGCCGCCCTGACAGGCCATCTCGTCCTGAGCACGCTCCATACGAACGACGCACCGAGTACGATGACGAGACTCATCAACATGGGAGTGGAACCCTTTCTTGTCTCCGCCTCGGTCATTCTCATCGTTGCACAGAGACTTGTCAGGAAGATCTGCCAGCACTGCAAACATGAACAACAGTTTTCGGAGTCGGCGCTGCTGAAGATCGGTTTTTCTGCGGATCAGATCAAACAGGTGAAATGTTTCTCCTCGAAGGGTTGTCCGGCCTGCAACAATACGGGATTCAGGGGAAGGATGGCGCTCTATGAAATAATGCCGGTGAAGGATGAGATCAAGGAACTGATCCTCCAGGGCGCCTCTGCCGTGGAAATCAAGAGGGAGGCCGTGAGACTGGGCATGATGACGCTCCGGCAGAGCGGCATCAGGAAAATCATCGAAGGTGTCACCTCTGTCGATGAAGTGCTCAGGGTGACCTTTGAAGACTGAACGCCCCGATCTCCGCCGGCGGATGAACGCTAAAGATTCTGCGGAATACACCGAAATAAAACTAAAAAACAGAAGGTGATCTGAGATGCTCTCAAAACTGACGGTCTTCGGAAATTCGAGAAAAAGCCTCTACCTGCGCTTTTTCCTTGTCTTCAACCTGTCGATTCTCGCAACGGTCATTCTTGTGACCGGGGCCCTGATCGTCACAAACCCCGATCTTGACATCATCACGCTGGCGAAGTCTTTTTCCCCGATCATACTCATCTCCGTCGTCGCCCTTTTTCTCTTTTCCACCGCGAATATCATGTGGTTCCGACACAGCGTGATTAAGCCAATCAATTCGATCGAGGGGATCATCAACGATATCCAGAAGGGGAACTACCACGAACGCATCCAGCTCACGACAAACGACGAGTTCAGCGACATTGCGAAGACGTTCAACGATACGATGGACAAGCTGCTGACCGTTATCCAGACCGAGGAGGAGAGGGAGAGGACGCAGAAGAACATCATCAGGTTCCTGAGCATCCTGAGCGCAGCTTCCGAGGGTGACCTGACACAGAAGGCCGCGGTCACATCCGATGTCTTCGGCTCCCTTGCCGACGCGTTTAATCTCATGGTCGAGGGGCTCGCCGACCTTCTGAAAGAAGTGAAACACTCGGCCGATGACGCAAACAGCAGGAGTCTCGCCCTGTCCTATATCATCCAGCAGCTCGAAGGCGGAGCGTCGATGCAGATGGGACAGATCGAAAGCGCCTCGAGTGCCGTCAATGAATCCGCCGTGTCCGCACTGGCAATTACCGACAGGACGAAAACGGGCCAGACCATATCCGGCAACGGCATCCAGGCCATCGAAAGGGGCACGAAAATAGTCTCGGATTCCATCGACGGAATGCATCTTATCCGGGCGACCGTCAAGGCCATCAACAAGAGAATGAAGCTGTTGTCCGAAAAGCTGATGGAAATCGGGACGATATCGAAACTCATATCGGATATAGCCGACAAGACGAACCTCCTCGCTCTGAATGCCTCCATCGAGGCGGCGCGGGCCGGAGAACAGAGCAAGGGGTTTGTCATCATAGCAGAGGAGATCCGGGGACTCGCCGAAAGGTCGGCGAAGTCGACGAAACAAATCGGCGAGATCATCAATTCGATTCAGTCTGAGGCTGGAAGTGTGACCAAGCATCTTGAGGACGAGACAAGCTACGTCGAGATGGAGACGAACATGGCGACGGAGACGGGATCGGTCTTTGAAGAAATCGCCGGCATCATCAAGAACGTCGGGTCGATCATGTCGGAAATCAACGACGCCGCCGAGGGGCAGCGCGGCCTGACGTCGAAGGTCGTGACATCCATGAACGAGGTTAACCAGGTATCCGAGCAAGTCATGAAGGCCGTCCACGACCTGACGGATATATCAAAATCCCTGTCCGAAAGTTCCCAGCGACTCCTGACGTCAACGGGCAGGTTTAAATTCTAAACTTCCCCCCTCCTTCATCACCCTGCCGGGGCAGGTCCGGGCAAGCGGACCCGCCCCGGTGACTTCCCTCAGCACCTCTTTTGCCCGCATTGACAAAACCCCGTCAGGCAGGTAGGATTAAAGAAAAAAGCCGTCTTTCCTGCCTGATTAAACCTAATCGTTGCAATACACTTCCGGAAAAGGCGGGGCGTATGCGCCGAAAACCTTGCTGCGGCGACACCATAACTCCCAGAAGACAACCTTTCAAACCAATGGTCGACCACACAAAGCGTGGAAGCCTGAAAGACAGACCTGACGAGGCGTATCGTCGCCTTCAGCAAGGCTTTGAGGCGCTTCGCCACGCCTTTCTATGCAACCACAAGGTAAACTGATATGCGGGACATCCCATCACCATGACATACGCGCATCTCATCTCACTCGCATTGCTCATCTGGGCGACGTTCTTCGGGGGAATCGGCGTCGGCATGGCTTCATCTTTCCGGTGCGGCACGCGAATCGTTTCGCCGGGAGACACGGCCTCTGAAGTCATCTACAAGTGCGGCCAGCCCGATCATGTCGAGACATGGGAAGAGACTCGCGTCAGCAGGGATTTCTATAAAAATATTCCGGGCGACCCTGATACTCCTGAATTTTACAGGGAGCCTTTTCTGGTGAAGGAATACGTCAGGGTGGAGGAATGGGAATATAACCTCGGTCCGACTCAGTTCATCAGGTACCTGAGATTCGAGAACGGCAGGCTCAGGAGGATCACGACCGGCGGCTACGGATACTGATCAGACAGGGAAAAGGAGGTACCTGATAAGCGTCGAAAAGAGGGAGTTTTCATCGACGGGCTTCATGATATAGTCGGACGCCCCGATTTCAAGCGCCTTCTCCCTGTGTTTCCCGGTGCTCCGTGACGTAAGGACGACCACGGGTATGTCCCTCAGGTGGTCTGACGCCTTGAGCTTGGCGATGAGCTCATAGCCGTGCATAAGCGGCATCTCGAGGTCCGTAATGATCAGGTCGACGGGCTTCTCTTCGAGGAGGCCCAGGGCCTCGATCCCGTTGGACGCGTTGAAAACGTCGCAATCTCTCTCGATGAGAAAGGAGCTTACATATTTTCTTACACTGAGGGAGTCATCGACGACGAGCACGCGTCTTCCCCTGAAGTCATGGACACCTGTCGGGTCGAGCGGCATGTGGTCGATGTCTTCTTCAAAGACCCGGATCGGGTTGACGACAAGCCGCATCTTTCCGTCTCCCGAGATGGTGACTCCTGAGTACAGTGTCAGCCCGTCGAGAAAACGGTTCACCGGTTTGATGATCGCCTCTTCCTGCCCGAAGATGTCGTCGACGATCAGGCCGGACTTCCTGTTCGATATGCTGCATATGAGGACGTAGCGTACCCGTTCATTATAATGGGGCAGGTTGAAGAGATCGGAGAAACTCTTCACCGAAATGGTTTTTCCCCTGTAGTTGATCGTCGAGTCGTGGGGATCATAATCGCAGACTTCATCAAGCAGCATCACTTCCTCGATGAGATTTGCAGGGATCACGAACTCGACCGGTCCGCAGTGAAATACGAGGACATTCGTTATGGCGAGGGTGGTCGGAATCCTGAGCCGGAAGGTCGTTCCACGATTGATCTGTGTTTCCACCTCGATGGTTCCGCTCAAATCCGCAAGATGCCTTCTGACGGCATTCATGCCGACGCCGCGGCCTGCATTCATGTCGATTTTTTCCGACGTCGTTACCCCGGGAAGAAAGATCAGGGAGAGAATCTCCTCATGGGAGGGATGCGCTCCGGGCTTGAAAATCCCGCGCTTGACGCCCTCCAGCAGCAGCCTGCCCGTGTCGATCCCCCTTCCGTCGTCACTGATTTCGATCATGATGCTGCTGCCCTCACGCCTAGCTGACATGACGATCTGTCCCTCCGCCTTCTTCCCGTTCTGAACGCGTTCCTCGGGCGTCTCGATGCCATGACATATGGCGTTCCTGATGATGTGGAGAAAGGGATCGAAGATCCGTTCAAAGATCACCCTGTCAATCTTGGTTTCGCCGTTTGACACAATCAGTTCGACGTTCTTCCCGTATTCCTTTCCCATGCTCCTGACAGGCCGCACAAATCGCTGGAAGAACCTGCCGATTTCCATCATACGTGAATCGGTGATGTCCGACCTCAGCAGGCGTATCATGCCGTCCATGTTTTTCATGTCTTCCTGAAAGGACTCGAGAAGCTGGGAAAGCTCCTTGACGGCTTCTGACAGGTCTTCAGTCATCTCCTGGAGTTTTCTGGAGAAGAGGTTTTGCTCGTCATACCGGTCGAATTCAAGTTCACCGAATTCCGAAAAAAGAGGATCTACGTATCTGTCTGTTCTTGTGACGGCTGAATATTCGTGCCTGTCTGCAAAGTCGTTGACTTCGCCGAAGAGCCGTTTGCCCGCAAACAGTATCTCGTTCGAAATGTTGCCCGCTTCCTTGGTCCTTTGCAGAAGGTAGTTCTTCTTGATCGTGATTTCACTGATGAGGTTGAGCATCTCCTCGATTTTCCGGACTTCGACCTTGACAAAGTTGCCGGTGAACAGCTCGACGTCATCCCTTCTCCTGCCGATGGAGCCCCTTCTCTCAGTCGCCACGGGAACTTCCGGTTGCGCGGGCTGGCGGGAATCGCCGGATGGGCACTGTGAATGGCCGTTCCCCGGTTTCACCCTGGCGAATACGTCTTCTTTTCTTTTTAATACCGCCTCTTCGATGCCGGGCTGCTCCGTTTTTCCCGACGACACGTCCTGTATGAGGGATGAGACCGACTCAAGCATATACAGGAGAAGATCGGTGATTTCCGTCTGCACGTCGATCTTCCCGTCTTTTATGTCTTCAAGGATGTCCTCCATCGAATGGGCGATCTTGCTGATCGATCCGAGTTTCACCAATGCCGCTCCTCCCTTCAGGGTGTGAGCGGCCCTGAACAACTCCTCGATCAGGGGCCCTCTCTGTGGATCCGTCTCCAGGGAGGATATGCCGCCCTGGAGAGTTGTCATGTAGTTTTCGGCTTCGAGAAGGAAACACTCCAGAAGCTCAGCTTCAATGTTTGCCATTACGTGTTCTCTTCACCCGATAGGTCTCAAAAAAACTCTTTACGTCGATCAGGTCCTCCACCATGATATCCGGGTCATAGGTGACGAAGAAAGGGGTGATCTCGGAGAGGAACCCGATGTGTTCGTTCTCGGTGTCGATGATGAGGAGCTTGGCATTGTTGTATGAAGGTTTCTCGATCGGAAAGATCTTCGAGAGATCTATCGCGGGAATGATCCTGCCCCGTGACGGCAAGGCTCCGTACACATATTCCGGAGCGCCGGGTATGGGGAATATCCTCGCGATATCGATGACTTCCCTGACCGCTTCCGTCGGCAGGAGGAACTCCTTTTCGCTCACTTTGAACACACAGAATGTTCTTTCATTCGACATGGGGTTTGGTTCTTCCTCTCTCATCGCGTTAAACATTTTTTCACCGCCCGTAGTAGATCTATCGGCTCGCATGGTTTTGTGAGATACATGTCGGCGCCCTGCCTCTGGCCCCACAGCCTGTCACTCTCCTGATCCTTCGATGTGACGATGATCACGGGGATGCTTTTCAGGACATTATCCTTCTTGATCTCCCTGCAGAGCTGATAACCGTTCTTTTTCGGCATCACGACATCGAGGATGACGAGGTCGAAAGTCTCGTTCCTCAGCATTTTCTCAGCTTCCTCACCGTCCCTGGCAACAGAGAGATAGTTGCCCGTCACGGCAAGCACGGATTCTATGAATTTAATCTCTGTGGGACTGTCGTCAGCAATGAGAATTTTCGGCATCTGAAGATCTCCCTATGATGCCCTGACAAGACCAACCTTCATCAGGACATCCAAAATATCCCCTATACTCCCGTTGACCATTTCGCCGCTCATCATCAGGTCGCCGATCTTCGTTCCTCCGTTAATGCCCTGGAGGACGTCGAGTTCTTCCTCGGAGAGACCCCAGGATCCCGGGTCTCTATAGGCGGTGAAGACCCCGGCATTGCTGTCCTGAATGCCCTTTGCCCCTTCGGCGCTGCAGGCCTTGTGCGCAGCTTCGACCAGGATGGGAAGCACATTCAGCCTAAGGGGCACCATGAGCAGGCTGTCCGGAAGAATCAATGTCTCGATGAAAAAGGTACCCTGGCGGAGCTCAAGGAGCGAGCAGAACGTATCCACAATCCTCTCTCTGAGGAGGGTGCTCATTCTCTCGTCCGATGCATCGCCGGAGTCCCCTGAACGGCATGTCTCTGAGGTCATATTTCCACCGGGAGACACTTCCATTGACTCAGAGCGCCTGTGACGCGACTCGCGGGACTGTCCCAGGGACAGAAAATGCCTCTCATGCCTGCTCGTCGTCGCACAAATGAGAGCACCTCCGTCGAAATAAACCTCTGAACTCAGGAAAGGCGAGAAAACGGAGAGTTTTCCTGTCAGCCGGTTTGCTGTAATGATCTGAATGACATCGAGGAGGTGGACTGCAGACAGTTCCCCCGAAAGAGTCAGGGCTGCGCTCCTCGCCATGCCTGTGTGCTTGAGGGTGTCGTGCACACTTTTCTGAATGAGGAACGGCAGGTCCTCCGCAAAATAGCGTGAGACAACCCGGTCCATCATCTTCTCCAGATCGTCGGGCTGCTGCAGGGCAGCGTGAGATTGACCATCACTCGGGCCATGGACCGCCTGAGCCTCTTCGGCTGCCGATTGAACCGGCACACCGGCAAGATTGTCCACCTGAAGATCACCCGCCGGGCTGACATGCCCGGGCGTGATCTCCCTGTTTTCACTCTCCCATATGGGCTGGCTGTCGGGACCTTGGACATCAGAAATTGCATATTCATCGCGCTGTTCAGGCGACGGGGGGGCCTCGTCTTCACCAACGAAGGAAAGGTTTTCTTCGGATGATGAAACTGCGGATAACGACATCTCTTCATCGCCGGAGGAGATGTCGTGGAGGGAGAAATCCTCTCTCTTGAAAAGGAAGGGAAGGTCCGCGTCCTCCGCGACGGAAGGCTGCTCCGGCACGACCTCGTCTTCACCGACGAAGGAGATACTGTCTTCCATATCGGATCTCTCTTCCGGGACCACCGGGGCATCGGCCAGGGAGAATTCCTGCCTGTCAAAGACGAAGGGGAGGTCCGTGTCCCCCGTGATGAAAGGCTGGTCCGGCAGGCCGGCTTCGTCCTCCCCGTTGAGGGAGATGTCGTCCTCCATCGCGTGGACTTCTTCCGGGACCACCGGGGCATCGGCCAGGGAGAATTCCTGCCTGTCAAAGACGAAGGGGAGGTCCGTGTCCCCCGTGATGAAAGGCTGGTCCGGCAGGCCGGCTTCGTCCTCCCCGTTGAGGGAGATGTCGTCCTCCATCGCGTGGACTTCTTCCGGGACCACCGGGACATCGGCCAGGGAGAATTCCTGCCTGCCAAAGACGAAGGGGAGGTCCGTGTCCCCCGTGACCGAAAGGTCTGATGAGGGACCCTCCCGCCTGTCAATGACGAGCGAGACATCCCTGTCCATGAGAGACGTATCGGTTTGATAGTGCGTGGTGTCAGTGTGGAACTGAGAATCTCCGTCAGCAGCACTAGGAAAGGCTGAATCAACATCGTACCCGTCGACGACATGATCGACGGCAGATGTCATATCATGATGGTCTCTGCTAGTCAGGATCATGGCGTTCACTTTTTCCGTGAGCGTCTCTGACTTGAAGGGCTTGATGAAATAATCGGCAATGCCGAATTTCTCGATGAACTTCTTGCCCACGTCCTCGCCCTTTCCTGTAATCAGAATGATGGGGACATCCTTGAGCCGGTTGCTCTCCCGGGCGGATTTGCAGAACTCGTAGCCGCTCATTCGGGGCATGATGAAGTCGACGAGGATGAGCGCCGGGGAGATATCCTCGGCCACCTTGAGGCCCTCTTCGCCGTCACTGGCCGTGTAGACCTTGTACCCTTCCTCTTCGAGCGCAAGTTCCGCCAGTTTTCTCACAATGGGGCTGTCATCTATGACAACTACTTTTCCCTTTTCCATAAGCATTCACCTCACCTCTGATGAGCATTTGTTTGATTTTTCAGCCTTCACGGAACTACTCCAAAAGCCTCTTCATGCTGACCCTCATCCTGTCTATCGACTTCGCCAGACCGGCGAGTTCATCTTTCGTCGTAACCTCGACTTTCTGCGTCAGGTTTCCCATGGATATGGCGTTCACAGTGGTTGCAAGGGCCGTCACCGGCTTGACCACGGTTATTTTCAGGATGAAACTGATGGCCGCTGATATGAAAATCAGAATAGCCACACAGATCGTGACATTGATCGCCAGCGTTTTTTGGATCCTCTTAAGGGCCGCAGACCTGTCCTTCATGACGTAAAGGATGCCGATTTCCCTGCCGCTGTAGTCCTTGAGCCGGGCCATGGCCAGCGCATATGCCCTGCCGCTGAAGACGCTTTCGTCTATGTGGATCCTGTCTGAAGCGGCACTCGTCTTGCCGAAGACATCAGGCTTGAGGATGCTGTCCGAGAGGTTCGGAAGTGTTGAAAAATAGGGCGCATATTCAGTGACCGGCTCAGCATGCCTCCTGCCGTTGCCGTTTTTTGCGGTGGCAGCGTTTTTTGAGACGAGAATGCCTCCTTCGACCTCATAGATCTTCCGGATCTCATCGAGACTTGACACGAGCAGGGGAAGCTGCTGATCGCTCCTTATCTGGCTTCCCATCCTCCTCTGACCGAGGTCGAGGGCGTTGTCGAGAGACTCTTTCGCCATGTCATTCACAATCGCAATGTGCGATTTATAATTGAATATGGCGATAAAGCTCATGACGAAGACGAGGATTGCGAGAACCGGCAGGATCGTTTTTGCCGTCAGGCCGAGGTTCATCTGGCCACCTTTTCCCGCTGGGTTATGATCGCATGGGCTTCCTCGGAGAAATGACGCCTGTCTGCAGGATCATCGATTTCTTTTTTCAGGAGATCGATGAGATGAATGAAGTCTTTTCTCTGCATTGATGCTGACGAATCCCAGTTCTCTTTCACGATCCTGCCGAATATCTTTTCTCCTGCCGGTCCGACCTGCCTCACGAATGCCGTCATGATCGCCCTCCGTAACGGCTCGATGCCGTCGGCCGGGCGTGCCTGCCCCGCCTCCTGGTCCGTTCCGCTGAAACCTTTGAACAGAACGGTCTTGCGCGACGTCATGATCATTCTGATGATGTCCGACGTGGAAGGAAGGTCTGTCGATGCCCTGTCGAGTTCGGTCCCGGGAATGAAGGAGCAATCCCTGAGTTCCATCGACGAGAAGATGTCCAGACAGTCTTTCCCCCGAATATTTCCGCAGACGATGTGATAGATCTCTCCGCCCCTGAAAAAAAGTTTGAGCAGGTTCGGACTCCCTCCGATGGCGACGGAGAGGAGACCGGTTTTCCCGTGCTTGTGAATTTCAGTCAGTACTGTCGTCAGATTTCGTACCATGAAAATCCTCTGTCGATCCCGGATCCCGGTGTGTTTTTTGGTGCACGGAGACTCCGGGAATGCAATGTATCTTCTTGAAATTCAGTGATTAAATTCCGAGCGGCCTTAAATGGGCAGTCTGTCGCGCCTCCGTACACCATATGCTTCATTATCGGATGATCGGCGGCGAACTTAACCTGATTTCATTGCGATCACGGGTTGTCAGCCTTTAATGAGAAAGATGCTATGGTTCAAAGCCTTTCCAATGCGATGATAATTCATCAATCAAGGTGTCGGGTGCCTGCAGTCTGCCATGCTTTTGACACCGGTCGACACGGAAAAGGGTGGTGACCGGGAGCTGACAAATGCCGCAGTATCAGAAGGGGCCGGCGGACAGGATGAGGAGGAACTCCCCGACCATCGACCTGCGCAGGTCGATGGCTATCTGCATCTGTGCGACAAATTCCCTGTAGGGTCTTGCCGGGCCTTCGGCCATGTGACGGAGCAGTGCGTCGCAGAAATACCAGGTGCAGCGGAAAGGACGGTCTGTCCGTTTCATCCGGCATCCTGTCGTCGAGAGGAAGTGGCAGGGATCCGTGTCGGGCAATCCACTGTTATAGAGAGGCGGTTTGAGCCCCCGGGCTGCGACGAAAATCATGTCCCTGTAGTCGTGATAGGAGTGCCTGTTGATACAGCAGACACGCAGGCAAAGGGGGCAAACGGCGGACGTGAGCTGATCGACATATGGTTCCATTGCGGTGATTGATTCAGCAAAATTACGGGCCAGCCTCTTGACGCCGCGGAGCTTTTCGGACTGCACGGAGAAAAATTCATCAAGCTCCCTGACCGCCCTGTCGAAGCGGTCACGGCGGCGGCCCGTCGGGTCATCATCGAGCAGATATAACAGCTCCATACGGGTATGGTATAGTAAAGGGTAATTTTGATCAATGGCCGCACCATGAACATGACCTGCAAGGAATGCTCCGGAGAGCTGAGACTCGTGGCCGGTTGAAAATCGGTCGTGTTTCGCTGCACGTTGTGCAGCAGGATCTTCCAGATCTCGGAGTACCTGGACGAAATCGACGAGAGGACATGGGCGATCATAGAGCGTCGCCCCTGCAACCGCGTATAGAATGGGAAATATAAACATTATCGTTGCAATACACTCCCGGGAAAGGCGGGTGTATGCGCCGAAAACTTTGCTGCGGAGACACCTGTATCAAAACCAAAGATGAACTATACGCCAATGGTCGATGACACAAAGAGTGAAATCCTGAAACACGAAGCTGACGATGCGTATCGTCGCCTTCAGCAAGGCTTTGAGGCGCTTCGCCCCGCCTTTTCATGCAACAGAAAGGTAAACAAATGGAACAGTATCTGAACAGATTGAGGGACATTTTTCGTGCCATCGACAGTTTTTATGATATGGCGATGAAGCACTATGATTTCAGCTGTGCCGGATGCGATGACAACTGCTGCGTCACCAAATTCCAACACCATACCATTGCGGAGGAATATTATCTCCGTGAGGGGATCGAACGCTTGGATGAAAGCAGGAAGGGTGCATTGAGGACCAGGGCTGCCGCGGTTGCGGCGAAGCACCTCGCCTCGCCGGAAGACGCGAGGGTCATGTGCCCGTTGAACGAGAACGGACTGTGTGTCCTGTACGAGCATCGTCCGATGATCTGCAGGATTCACGGCGTTCCCTTCGAGCTGCACAAGCCCGATATGTCCATCGAATACGGAACGGGCTGTCACCGCTTCCAGGCTGAGAAGATGCCTCTGAATACAACATATTTCCTGTTCAACAGGACGATCTTTTACAGGGAATTGGCCAAACTGGAGGAGGAGGTGAGAAAATCGCTCTCCTTCGCGGGACCATACAGAAAGACGACGGCGGAGATGGTCCTCGCCATACTCGGGGAGGACCCGGGAGCTGTGCAATGTCCACCGTCATCATAGATGGCTACAATGTCATCGGCACCGACCACCGCGACGCGGAAAAGGTCCGCGAGGTCTTCGTCAGCCGCCTCATAGCGTACAGGAAGGCAACGGGTCACGACATCACCGTCGTTTTTGACGCTTACAACAGGGGATCGCTCCGTGAGACCGCAACGGTCCGCGGGGGGGTGAAGGTCATCTTCACGCGCCATGGCGACAGGGCCGATGATGTCATCAAGAGGATCATCGCCGACAAGAGCAGGGAGCGTATTGTCATCACCTCCGACAGGGACATCGAACACTTCGCTTGGTCGGCAGGCTCGATCCCCGTTCCCTCGGACCTCTTCTCCGAAATACTGAAGGACCATGGGCGGGACCGTCAGTCCGGACAGGACGGAGGAGGATCCGCAGAGGAAACGCGTGACCCCGATGAACCTGATTACGCCGGCAGCCGCCCCCGGGGGAATCCTCACAGAACGTCCAGGAGAGAAAAAGCGCTCAGGCGGGCACTGGGCAAATTGTGAGTGTTCCCTTTCGTGCAGAGGCATGGCAAACCCTCATACAGGGCTTCCGATGCGATTACCCTCGTCTTTTGCGCTTTTCTCATCGTCCTGACGGCGGCCTACTTCCCTGAAATCCCCGCGTCAGGACCCCTTCTCCTGATCTACCTTTCACTCATCGTCTTTCAGGTCATTATCGTGCACATCAGTCCGCTCAATTCCTTCCTCTCCTACACGAGGGACATCATTTTCCCGGTCATCGCCGTCGTCATCCTCTTCGACAGCCTCGGCCTCATCGTCCATGCCGTCAATCCCCGTGACATCGATTACCTGCTCATACAGATCGACTACCTCCTGTTCGGCCTCTACCCGACGGTCTACCTGGAAAGGTTCGTCCATCCCGTCCTGACGGACATTCTCCAGATCGCCTATTCCACCTATTATTTCCTGCCTGTCACCCTCGGAGTGATGCTGAAGCGCAAGGGCGAGCGGCAGGCCCTCGAGCGGACCCTGTTCACGGTTCTCCTCTGCTTCTATCTTTCCTACGCGGGCTATCTGCTCTTTCCCGCCTTAGGCCCTCGGTACGCGATGAACCACCTGCACGAGCAGGAATTGGGAGGATTCCTTTTCTCAGAAACGATCCAGAACATCCTCAACCTTCTGGAGGGAGTGAAGCGCGACGCCTTTCCGAGCGGGCACACGGCGATCGCCCTCGTCGTGCTGTACCTGTCATACCGCTACGCGAGGACAGTCTTCCGTATGCTGCTCGTGC
The DNA here is from genome assembly GCA_963705105.1 of uncultured Nitrospiraceae bacterium. Lineage (GTDB taxonomy): Bacteria > Nitrospirota > Thermodesulfovibrionia > Thermodesulfovibrionales > Dissulfurispiraceae > CAVPIW01. Next base: position 513,441 of record CAVPIW010000005.1, read on the forward strand.
CTGTCCTGCTCCTGGTCGTCGCCACCGTCTACTGCAGGTACCATTATGTCATCGATGTCATCGCGGGCGTCGTCCTCGCTGTTGTAAGCGTCATTTGCGCTGAAGTATACTATAAATTCGCCGCAGCCGGGAGGACGACGTCCCCGGGCGACCGGTGAAAGACAGCGGGATGGATATGGACTTTCCCTATGTGAGGGTGAAAGACGGCATCGTCATCGATGTCAAGGTCGACCCGAGGTCGTCGAAAAAGGAGATAGCCGGTGTGACCGGAGGCCACCTCAAGGTCAGGCTCACGGCGCCGCCCGTCGGGGGAGCGGCCAATGAGCAGCTCATCGAGGTGCTCTCGGACCATTTCGGCATACGCAAGAGCGACGTAATAATCCTGAGGGGAGAAACATCGAGGTATAAAAGGGTGAAACTGGCAGGGGTGAATCCATGCTTCAGAGCATGACTGGGTATGGCGCTGCAGAGCGTGATTGTTTCAAAGTCGAGGTGCGGTCCCTCAACCACAGGTATCTCGACATTTCGGTGAAAATGCCGTCCGTCCTGCTGGAGCACGAAATCCCGATACGGAACATGATTAAGGAGAAGTTCACGAGGGGCAAGTTCGATGTCGTCGTCACTCTGACGCAGACGCAGCAGGTCCGTGTCAGGATCAACCGGGACATGGCCCGGGAGATATACGGCGCCATTTCGGCACTCCAGAAGGAGTTGAACATACCGGGCCATCTCTCCATGGATTTCATCGTCGCCTTCAAGGAACTCCTGTTGTCCGAAGAGGCTGCGTACTGCAGGGATACCCTCCTGAACGTGCTCAAGGAGACCCTTGTCCAGGTCGAGGAGATGAGGAGGAAAGAGGGGGCGCATCTGAGGCGGGAGATGGAAAAGAGCATCGACCGCCTCGAACATATCCATGGTGAGGTCAAGGAATTTGCAAAGGACCTCGGCCCCCGCCATCGGGAAACACTTCTCCGGAGGATTGCCGAACTGATGGAAAACCACGGCATCGATGAGACGAGGCTTGTCCAGGAGGTGGTCCTCATGGTCCAGAAGAGTGACGTTTCGGAGGAGATCGCCCGGTTCGCGAGCCATATAGAGCAGAGCAGACACCTCCTGACCTCCGGCGGCGGCGTCGGGCGAAAGTTCGACTTCCTCCTCCAGGAAATGAACAGGGAGACGAACACCATCGCCGCCAAGGTCGATGATTTCAGGATGATCAGTGCCACGACGGAGCTTAAGACGGAGATTGAAAAGCTCAGGGAGCAGGCCCAGAACATCCAGTGACGGGTTTGATCGGACAGGACTCATGACCGTAAACAACCTCCTCGTCAACATCGGATTCGGCAATGTCGTCGCCGTTTCAAGGATCGTCGCCGTCGTCAACCCCGGGTCCGCCCCGGTAAGGAAGATGAGGGAAGAAGCCCGGGACAGGGGAAAAGTCGTCGACGCAACAGAGGGCAGGAAGACGCGATCCATCCTCATCACCGACAGCGATCACATCATCCTCTCGGCACTGCAGGTGGAGACCCTCGTTCAGAGGATAGCCGGACCGGAAGTGGGGGATCTCCGTGGCGGCGCCTGAGACCAGGGGAACGCTATTCGTCGTCTCCGCGCCCTCCGGCGCCGGGAAAACGACGCTCTGCAGGAGGATTTGCGAGCTTCATCCGGAAATCGGGTTGTCCGTGTCGCACACGACGAGAAATCCCAGGCCGGGAGAGAAGGACGGCGCCGATTACGTCTTCACCGACAGCGCGGCATTCCGTCATATGATATCGGCCGGTGAGTTCCTCGAGTGGGCCGAGGTGCACGGGAACTTCTACGGCACCCCCCGGAGCGGCATCGACCGGATCACCTCATCCGGCAGGGACGTCATCCTCGATATCGACGTGCAGGGGGCCCGCCAGATCCGGCAGAACTACGGCAGAAGTACCCTCATTTTCGTCCTCCCGCCTTCGATGGAAACGCTCAGGAGCCGGCTCTTCATGCGGATGAGCGATTCCGAGTCGGTCATACGGAGAAGACTCGACAAGGCGAGGGAGGAGATCAGGCACTACCGCTTCTATGATTATGTTATAGTAAATGACATTCTTGATCACGCAGTGAAGACTCTCCAATCGGTCATTCTCGCCGAAAAGGCGCGGCAGGAAAGGATTGATCACAACTGGGTGGAAGAGACATTTTTCCGGGAGGATTAGGCATGGACATCATTACGCTGCCGATTGAGCATGATAAGGAGAAGATCGAAAGCAAATACAGGCTTGTTGTCATTGCCGCACAGAGGGCGCGGGAGCTCTCTCTCGGCGCCGAACCGAAACTGCAGTTGAAGACCGGCAAAGTGACGACGACGGCCCTTCTCGAAACCATTTCGAACGCCATCGAATTCATAACCGGCGATGAAGCGGCCGTCGCCCGCGAGCAGGCAGAGAAAATGGATTTCAAGAAAATGATCGAAGACAAGAGAAGGCCCATGGAGGACCTTTCGGACCTCGAGAAAGACCTCAAGGTCTATCTCCATGAGAAAGAGGCGACGGAAAAGGCGCTTGAAGAACTCTTCATCGAGGGAGAAGACAGGGAAGAGAGTGAGGAATAGTGCTTGACCATAAGACTATTCTCCTCGGGGTGACGGGGAGTGTAGCCGCCTACAAGGCGATCGACATCGTCAAGGGCTTGAAGGAAGAGGGGGCCTCTGTTACCGTTATCATGACAGAGGCCTCGAAACGTTTTATAACACCTCTTTCGCTCGAGCTCGCTTCTGAATTTCCTGTCCACAGCGACATGTGGGAGCACCCCCTGTCGCACATCCGCCTGCCCTCCTCGGCCGATCTCTTTCTCGTCGCGCCGGCCACGGCGAACACGATCGGCAAATTTGCCGGGGGCTTGGGTGACGACCTTCTCAGCACCGCCATGCTCGCCTTCCGTGGTCCCGTCGTTGTCGCGCCGGCCATGAACTGGAGGATGTATGAAAGCCCCGTTTTTCAGGAAAACCTGCGCCGGCTCCTGTCCGCGGGTGTGAAGACCGTCGGCCCTGAAAGGGGAAGTCTCGCCTGCGGAGAAGAAGGCATCGGAAGAATGGCAGAAACGGAAAAGATCGTCGAGGCCGTCCGCCGGGCACTGACGCATCAGGATTTATCGGGCGAGCGCGTCCTCATCACCGCCGGTCCGACCCGTGAGTATGTCGACCCCATTCGGTTCCTGTCGAACAGGTCCTCAGGGAAAATGGGGTTTGCGTTGGCAAAGGTGGCCCGGAGAAGGGGCGCAGAGGTGATCCTCATCAGCGGGCCGTCCATTGCCGAGCCCCCCCCGGATGTCCGTCTCGTGAGGGTCGAAACGGCGAAGGAGATGTTCGGCGCCGTCATGGAGCATCTGGGCGAGGCGACGACAGTCATCATGGCGGCGGCGGTGGCGGACTACACGCCGGTGGTCACAGCGATGGCGAAGCTCGAAAAAACCGATGCGATGACCCTGAACCTGACGAAAACCGATGATATTCTCGAGTCCGTCGGCAGGACCGAAGGCAGGCCGTTCACAGTCGGATTTGCCGCAGAGACAGGAGAGAAGACCGGCCGGGCGAGGAAGAAACTCGGGCGCAAGCATGCCGACCTGATCGTCTTCAATAACGTCCTGAAGCCCGGGTCGGGTTTCGACGTCGATACGAACGAGGTCGTGCTGATCGACGCAGGCGGGGAAAAACGTCTCCCCCTGATGTCGAAGGAGCGGACGGCCGGCGCGATTCTGGACAGGGTGCGGGAACTGAAGGGCCATGGACAGGAATGAGTATATCGAAAAGCTGAAGGCGCGGCTCAGCGAGAAGCCTGACTCACCCGTCTTCCTTTCTCTCGCGGGGGAATACCGGAATCGCGGCGACATGTCCGCGGCGATGGAAACCCTCCTGAGCGGCGCCGGCAGGAGGCCCGACATGGTGAATGCCCGCCTGTCCCTTGCCGGGATGTACCTGTCCAATGCCATGATCGGGGAGGCGAAGGCCGTGTACAGGGAGATCGTCGAAAGGGACCCCGGGAACATCGCGGCCTGGAGAGGACTCGGCCTGTCCCACATGAAACTGGGTAGCGACAGGGAGGCCGCCGATGCCTTCAGGAACGTGCTCGCCCTTGATCCGTTCGATGAACAAGCGCGGAAATATGTCAGCACACCGGCGACGCCAGGGGAAAAGGAGCGTGTCGTCAATGACCTCAGGCGTTTTTCGGAAGCCCTCAGGCACCGCTTTACCGGCAGGGCCTCGTCGCGGCAGCACCCCGGCGCGTCCGGACCGGCCTGATCGGCCGCACTGCCGATGAATCGACCTTGTTGTGTCATCGACCCCTGGGTTAAAACACTGCCTTTTGTAACTGCAACGGCATCGCCGCACCAGGGTTTTCGGCGCATACACCCTGACTTTCCTGAGGGGTACTGCAACGATAGGGTCAGTCGATGAGCAGAAAAGAGCGTGTCCAGAGGGCTCTCAGGGCAAAAAAGCTCGACGCATTTCTCGTCACGCACATCAGAAACGTGGGGTACCTCACCGGTTTTCGCGGTTCCTCCGCCTTTGTCTTCGTGACCCGTGACAGGGGTTTTTTCTTCACCGATTTCAGGTACCGGGAGCAGGCGGAGCAGGAAGTCAGCGAATGGGAAATCGGCATTGAAAAGGGGAAAAGGGTCCAGTCGATACGCCGCCTCGTCGAAACGCTCGGCGTGAAGAGTATGGGCTTCGAATCGACCGTCGATTACGGGTTCGCGGAACGCCTGAGGGGATTGCCCGTCTCCCTGTTTGCCCGGCGCGATCTTGTGGAAGCGATGAGGAAGGTCAAAGACGACGACGAGATCGCACAGATACGGACAGCCGTGAGGCGCGCCGAATCGGCCTTCCTGCAGATCAAGCCGAAGATCAGGGTCGGGGTGACGGAAAGGGAAATAGCCCTGCGACTGGAAGACAGGTTGCGACGGGCGGGATGCGGAACCATCCCCTTTGAAGTGATCGTTGCTTCGGGAAAAAACTCGTCCATGCCTCACGCGAGACCGACGGACAAAAAGATAGAGGCCGGGGATTTTGTTATAATTGACTGGGGCGGCGAGTCCGATGGGTACTTCTCGGACATGACCAGAACGCTCCTCATGGATGGGGGTGATTTGTCCTTTTCCCGGAAGATCTATGAGATCGTCAATACGGCCAGGGAAAGGGCTGTCAGATCGGTCCGCGCCGGAGCGAAGTCGCGCGACATCGACAGGGAAGCAAGGGAGTACATCAGGGCGAAGGGCTTCGGCGAGTTTTTCGGCCACGGTACGGGGCACGGTGTCGGTCTCGACGTCCATGAGGGACCCCGCATTTCGCCCGTCTCGGCCGGGACTGTGTCCGAGGGGATGGTCTTCACGATCGAACCGGGCATCTACATACCGGGACGGGGTGGTGTCAGGATCGAGGACATGGTGCTTGTCAGGGGCGGGGCTGCCCAGACCCTGACGGGCCTCGGCAGGGCGCTCGAAATAGTGCGGTCATAACCCGCTGACGGGATACAGCATGGACCCTGTCGTTGCATGAAAAGGCGGGGCGAAGCGCCGCCTTTCCCGAGGGTGTATGCAATGATAAGGTAGAGAAAGGACGTTTTCAGGAGGTGTTCAGTGATTACGACAGGTGATTTCAGGAGGGGAACGAAGATTGAGTTCAAGGGCGAACCATACGAGGTCATAGAGTTCCAGCATGTGAAGATGCAGCAGCGGGCCCCTATCGTGAGGACGCGGATCAAGAGCCTGAAGACCGGCAGGGTCCTCGAAGAGACCTTCTCGGCAGGCGAAAAATTCGAATCGCCCGGTCTCGAGGAAAAGGAGATGCAGTATCTCTATGCCCAGGACGACCTGCATTATTTTATGGACACGGAATCGTACGAGCAGATCCCCCTCTCCGCAGAGCAGCTCGGCGACGCCAAAAAATTCATTAAAGAGAACATGAACGTTCGCATACTCTATTACAAGGGTCAGCCCATGACCGTTGAGCCGCCCATGTTTGTCGAACTGGCCGTGGCGGAGACGGAGCCGGCCCATAAAGGGGATACGGCGTCAGGGGGAAACAAGCCGGCGAAACTCGAAACCGGTGCAGTCGTCAAGGTCCCCTTTCACATTTCCATAGGCGACGTGCTGAAGATCGACACAAGGACATCTGAATACATAGAGAAGGTGAAATAACCGATGATGCGCCCCGCCTTGGGAGCAAGTCATCAGGAGCTTTGCACCGCAACGGGGAGACGCGGATGCGGCGGGAAACGGAGGCCGTCATGGAACTGAACGAATTGAAGGAACTCTTCGCCCTCCTGAAGGACACGGACATCTCGGAGTTCCAGATGGAAAAAGAGGGTGTCAAGATCAAGGTCCGCCGCGAGAGACTCTTCAGCCATCTCGGCGTTGAAAGACCGGGCTTCTTTGAGAAAATGGGCCTTCCGGAGGGGGAGATCAAACCGGAAGGGAAATTCGTCACCATCACATCGCCGATCGTCGGCACTTTTTACCGTGCGCCGGCACCCGATGCCGAGCCTTTTGTCGAGATCGGCTCGAGGGTCAAAAAGGGGCAGGTCCTCTGCGTCATCGAAGCGATGAAGCTTATGAACGAGATCGAGAGCGAAACGGACGGCGTGGTGGAGAGGATCCTCGTTGAAAACGGCCACGCCGTAGAGTACGGGGAACCCCTCTTCATACTGGAGCCCCTGGAATAACCTGCAATGAAACTCTTCAAGAAGATCCTTGTCGCAAACCGCGGTGAAATAGCCCTGCGGATCATCAGGGCCTGCAGGGAGCTCGGTATCAGGACCGTCGCCGTCTATTCCGACATCGAGCGCGACTCGCTCCATGTCCAGCTTGCCGACGAGTCCATCTGCATCGGCCCTGCGAGCCCCGCCCAGAGCTACCTTCACATACCGGCAATCCTGAGCGCCGCCGAGATCACCGATTCAGGGGCGATCCATCCGGGCTACGGGTTCCTGTCGGAGAACGCCCATTTTGCCGAGGCCTGCGCAACCTCTGGCATCGTCTTTATCGGCCCCTCGCCGGAGAGCATCCGCCTCGGCGGCGACAAGGCGAAGGCCCGCCAGATCATGAAGAGGAGGGGTATTCCCGTGGTGCCCGGCAGCGAAGGGCCCATGCAGTCGGAGGATGCCGTCCTGAAGACAACCCGGAGGATCGGGATGCCCGTCGTCCTGAAGGCATCGGCAGGGGGCGGCGGCAGGGGGATGAGAATAATCAGGGACGAGCAGGAGCTCTCTCAGGCCTTCCATATCGCCCAGCGGGAGGCCCTCGCCGCCTTCGGCAACGGCGAGCTCTATGTGGAAAAATACCTCCCCTCGATCCGCCACATCGAGGTCCAGATCATATCGGACGGAAAGGGCAACATCATTCACCTCGGCGAGCGGGACTGCTCGATCCAGAGGAGGCATCAGAAACTCGTCGAGGAAGCGCCGTCTCCCGTCGCCAGCGAGAAGTTCAGGAAGAAGATCGGCGAGTACGCCATCAAGGCCGCCAAGGCGCTGAAATACAAGAGTGCAGGCACCGTCGAATTCATCGTCGACAGCGAGCAGAACATCTACTTCATGGAGGTCAACACGAGGGTGCAGGTCGAACACCCCATCACGGAGGAACTGACGGGTGTGGACATCGTGAAGGAGCAGATCAAGATCGCGGCAGGACTGCCTCTCTCGTACCGCCAGGGCCAGATCAAGGTGAGCGGCCACTCCATCGAGTGCAGGATCAATGCCGAAGACCCCGAAACCTTTATCCCCTCGCCCGGCAGAATCACCCTCTTCCTCAGTCCCGGCGGCCCGGGCACGAGGCTCGACACGGCGGCCTATCAGGGGTGGTACGTGCCATCCCAATACGATTCTCTCATCGCCAAGCTCATTGTCCGCGGGAGAAACAGGGAAGAGGCGATTGCACGGATGAAGAGGGCCCTCAGCGAGTTCAGGATTGAAGGCATCAAGACCACCATTCCCTTCCACCAGAAGGTCTTCTGCCATCCCGAGTTCATCAAAGGCACCTACAATACCGAGTTTCTCGATCGCGTCATCGCGCCGGACAAGTCGCTCCCTCCGCCAGACACCGCACCTGTTGAGACCGAGTAGACTCAGCCCCCTCTGTTTCCTGACGGCCGAGACGGCTTCGACCGCCGACCTCATGGACACGGTCAGGAAGGTGCTCGACGGCGGCGTCTCATGGGTACAGTACCGCCAGAAGAACAAAGAGCGCAGGGCCATGTACGTCGAGGCCGAAGAGATGCGAAAACTGACGGCGAGCTACGGCGCCTGCCTCGTCGTAAACGACTTCGCCGACATCGCCCTTGCCGTCGACGCCGACGGTGTGCACCTGGGACAGGACGACCTGCCCCTCCGGGAGGCGAGGAAGATCATGGGGACAGGAATTGTCGGCATATCCACCCACAGGCTCTCCGAGGCTATCGAGGCTGAAGCGGGCGGGGCTGATTACGTCGGCTTCGGCCCCCTCTTCCCGACGACGACGAAGGATGCCGGCGAACCGAAGGGCGTCCACGCACTGGAGTCCGTCTGCACTCAATTGCGTATCCCCGTCATCGCCATCGGCGGCATCAAGGTCTCCCATGTGGAAGCCGTCTTCAGGGCAGGCTGCGCAGGGATCGCCGTCTCGTCGGGCCTCCTCTTCGGCGACATCAGGGAGACGGCCCGGGAGTTCATGTCCTGCATCGGTCGAACCGCCTCCATCAGTTGACAAAGGACATTTTGTCCTGATACCCTGTAGCCTTGCCGGGACGAATCCGGCTGCTTTTATGCGGACAGGAGGAACCATGAACGTCCTTTGCGTGCTCGGGAGCCCCAGGCTCAAGGGAAACAGTGCCAGGATCGCGCAGCATTTCCTGCGAAGCGCCGAATTGCTGGGGGCGAAAACGCAGACATTCGCCCTGAACACCCTCATATACCGGGGCTGCCAGGCCTGTTACGCCTGTAAAAAGAAACTCGACCGGTGCATGCTCGACGACGATCTCACACAGGTGCTCGACGCGATGAGGGAGGCCGACGTCATCGTGTTGACGACACCGATCTATTTCGGGGACATCTCGGGACAGCTCAAATGTTTCATCGACAGGACCTTTTCCTTTCTCGTGCCCGATTTCATCACCAACCCGAATCCGAGCCGCCTTCCTGCCGGCAAGAAGCTCCTGTTCGTCATCACCCAGGGACAGCCCGATGAGGCCCTCTTTGCCGATGTCTTTTCCAAGTATGAGAGGTTTCTGAAATGGTTCGGGTTTTCGGAATCCTTCCTCATCCGTGCCTGCGGCGTTTCGAAGCTTGATGACGTGGAGCACCGTGACGACATCATGAGGCAGGCGGAGGACCTGGCAAAGAAACTCGTGTCGGCCGAAAAGACGAAGGGATAAAGGAGGTATGACCCATGCCTGCATATGAGTATTACTGCAACGACTGCAAACACGATTTCACCGCTTTCCTGACGATCAAGGAGTATGAGGCAAAGCCCAAATTGAAATGCCCCCGTTGCGGCAGCGATGGGGTGCAGCGCAAGATAACGCCCTTCTTCGCCAAGACGAGCAAGAAATCGTAGACATTCATCGGGAATACGCACAATGACGCCGGACATGATCATGGAATACAGACATCGCTGCGCCTCCGGGAAAGGGGGCCACATATGAATCTCGTCACGGCCTACGCGGTCACGTTCATCGCCAGTTTCTGCACCCTCGTCATCGAAATCGTCGCCGGCCGCATCCTGGCCCCCTATGTGGGCGTTTCGCTGTACACATGGACGAGCATCATCGGCGTCGTTCTTGCCGGCATCAGCATCGGCGCCTATGTGGGCGGGCGCATTGCCGACCGCTTTCCCCGGCGGAAGACCCTGGGACTCCTGCTCCTCATTTCGGGATTCGCGGCCCTCTCCATCGCTCCCCTGACGAACCTCTTCGGTCCCCTTTCATTCAATATGCCCCTGATGTGGCGGATCCTCCTGATCACGACGCTCATCTTTTTCATCCCGAGCTGCATCCTCGGGACGATCTCGCCCGTCGTCGTCAGGCTTGCCATCCAGGACCTCGAAAAGGTCGGCCATGTCGTCGGCAAGATCTACGCCTTTTCCACCCTCGGATCGATCATCGGCACCTTCATGGCCGGGTTCTTTCTCATCTCCTGGATGGGCACGAGGAACATCATCCTGCTCATGGGCGTCATCCTCATCATCACTGCCGTCGTTCTCGGTGCGCTCTTCAAATCAACAAAACCGGCCATAGCCTTCCTCGCTCTTCCCCTCGTCCTCCTCTGGGGGACCTATGACATCGCCTTCAAGCCCGACCTGGCGGCGAACACCTATCATTACAAGGAAAGCGATTACTACACGATCAAGGTGAACAAAACCGTCGGCTCGGACAAGGAGACACGGTTCGAAGCCCTCATCCTCGACAACCTCATCCACTCCTTCGTGAATCTCCGGGACCCCCTGCACATCGAGTACAGGTATGAGAAGATATACGCCGAGGTCCTCAAGTGGAGATACGCCCGTGACGGGGCCTTCAAGAGCCTCACCATCGGCGGCGGCGGATATACGTTTCCGCGGTACATGGAGATTTATTATCCGAACTCGCAGATAGACGTCGTCGAAATTGATCCCGAAGTGACGAAGATCGTATACAGCCACCTGGGCCTGCCGAAGGATACAAGGATCAGGACTTTCAACACCGACGGACGGTGGTTCGTCATGAACTGCAGGGAGAAATACGATTTGCTTTTTGCAGACGCCTACAACGACCTGTCAATCCCCTATCATCTCACGACAAAGGAATTCGCCCGGTTAATGAAGGGCATCATGAACCCCGGAGCGATTCTGCTGACGAACATCATCGACAATTTCCAGAGGGGCTCCTTCCTGCCCTCCTACATCAGGACCCTGCGGGAGGTCTTCGGCGATGAAAACGTCCACATCCTCTCGGTGAGTCCCCAGTTCGAGAAGATCGGCATCAGCACCTTCATCGTCCTCGCCTCAAACGGGCATCTCAACATTAAGGACTTTGACGCCTACGTGAAAAACGCCTTCGGCGGACAGGCCGCGTCGGCCGTCGTGCCCGAAAAACTCGTCGATGAATTCCTGAAGAAACGTCACTCCATCGTCATTACCGACGATCACGCCCCCGTCGACAACCTCATCGCCCCCAACTTCGAAGAGAGATTCGGGTATAACCGGAAGAACCGGTAGAACCGGCCGATTTCAGACACCCTCAAGGGCATACGTAATCTTCACGTTTCAAGCTCCCGTGGCAATCACCATAACATCGTAGACGGAATTTCAGACGGTCAAGGGAATAATCCTCGCAGAAGTCCGCCCTGGAAGAACATCCACGCAAAGTCCTAGTTTCAATCAGAAACCCTCAAAGTTCTGGCCACTACAAGAGGTGGTGTAAGGCTTCAGGACAAAGACTTTAAAAATAGACTAAGGTGTAAGAGATAGGACTTGGAACAGACAAGTCTCATCTTCTTCGTACGACCGCTTCTCTTGACGATGGCTGCTGGTTAAGCTATCCAATGAAATCAAAGATACTCCTATAACATAACTGGTATGAAACCGTGTATAATTTGCTGAATGGCTATCACAGGTCCACCAGCGGAAGATAGTCCCATCGAGCTGACAACAATGTTGCGTCGGGTAACCACAGACCTGCAAACTGAGTTTGTCCATGGTCGGACTCTCTATGGAAAGTACCTTGACAAGTTATCAGAACGGCAATACGATGATGAGGCAGTCATTCATGTCGGCGATCATGTAACCGTCATTACCGAGGCCCCAGCCAATTTTATCCCACGGAGACATACGAGTTTGGTGTGGTATTGGTCGAACTATCTGTGGCCTTGTTACACACTGACTACGTGGTGGAAAACACTCGATGGCCATACAATTCGTCGGATCGCTTTCTTCCCTATAGGTACTCCCGCCGCAGATCTTATGTTCTCCCATCCTATTCGAGTTGCGCTCATCAACAAAGAGAAATGCCTCGATGCTTTTGATATCGATATCGCAAAGCTCGAAGATAAATACTGGAGTAACATCCCTTCAGATCGTGTGACAAAGCATATTCATGAATTGCAGGGAGCAAAGGCATATGTGTACAGATACCTAGTTGCTAGGCTCGCAAAAACGAATCCGGCTGGCGAGTTGGAGAAAGAGTGGTCTAACCGTTTGAACGGTTGGTTTGAGACATTCTTTAATAACTTAGAAACCCTGGAATTCCAGGCAGAAATAGAGAAAGAAAGTGAGGCAGTAAGGCAGACTCAGTTTGCCCACTTATTTGATAATGATAATCCCTTAGCAAGTATCTATCATGAATTCGTCAGGCTCTTTTGGAAGGAAATGGAGAGCCCGGTGGCATTCGTAGGCCTTGTAGATGCGGAGCTTGCGGATGCGCCTTTTTCGATGACGGTAATGCGTTGGCTCTTAAATTGTGCGTGGCTTTCCCCTCGAGGGAGGTCATGTCAATAGGTGTGTAAAAAGCCATCAGGCGGCGACCCTTTCGGCAGCCCCTTCCTGCCCAACGGCAATGCCGTCAGTGAAGTGTTTCCCCTCGTAGACATCCCTCAGTAACCAATATCCCTTCAGCCTGCGGTATCTCGTTCAGCGAACCCAGTACTCCAGACGACGCCGCCGCACTTGGACTCAATCGATTAGCATCCGGCCTAGCGTAAGCGAACTCAACCGTGATCCACCACATTGGACGTCCAGAAGGACCAGTGCTATCGGCAATAATAGAGTATCTTGGGCTCCAAATCATGCAGCTCCATCGCCTCGGGAAATCCCTCCGAACCGGCGGAGAAAGTGTCCCTGAGCCTCTCATATTCTGCCGCGTCTCTGCATAGTGGTTTTTGTGAGATACCCGCCTGCCACGGGAACAATTCTCTTCCACCCACCCTTCACGTTGGTTATCTTATGGTTCCAACACCTCTGCACCTTGCCCTCGGGATGAAGCTCTCCCAACGCTGACCATATCCCCAAATGACCATCGGCAACCGTCAATGTGCCCAGCTTCAGTCCCCGAGCGGTCAGATCCCTCAGGACCCCTGCCCAGGATTCCTTGCTCTCCCGATACCCGCTCTCGCAGGCCAGCAGGATCTTTTCCCCCGTAACCAACGCCCCGATGATCACCAGCAATGCTGCTTTGTCTTTCTCCAACCCGGCCTTCACGTATATCCCGTCCGCCCACTGATAGACGACCTCAAGCCCGGAAAGATCCCGAGCAATCCACTCGTCGTATCCGCACTGCCATTTGCCCTTCAGCCGCTGGATCGACGAGGACGACAGCGGCGCCCCTTCTCCCAATAACCCCCGAAGCGCTAAATCAAAATCCCCCTGCGCCAGTCCGTGGAGATACAATTCCGGCAGTAACTGCCCCACTTCTTTTGACCGACGTATGAATAACGGCAGGACCTTGCTCTCAAATCGCTCCTCCGCTCCCCGCACACGGGGCCGTCGGACCGTGATCGTCCCGTTCATCAGCGTGAACTTCTTCCGCTTCCCGTGTCCGTTCCAATACCCCCGCTTGCCATCCACCTTCTTGATCCTCTCGGATTTCTTCCTCCCCAAAAATATCTCGACTTCTTCTTCCAGTATGTCCTGAATGTACTCCTGTACTTTCAGCCGAACTATGCTTTCCAATGCCTCGTATGTCGCTCTTGACGGCTCAACTGCCTCGGTGATACTCTTGTCCATGGTGGTGTCTCCTTTCTCTGTGTTGATCCCAAGTCACCTGATTAAGGATACACCGCCTTCTTACTCATTTACACACTTTTTGATCTTACCTTCCTCGAGGAACGGATTGTGGAAAGAGTCTCGTATCCATTGAACTGGACGGCTCCCGTGAGACTCTCTCCCTCGTGGAATCTCTTCCCGTTGGCTACACCGAATACTTCTGGCATAGGACCTCTCTTGCGCTGCCGATGTATCATGGGCGACTTCTTGGGGCAGGCAGCTGTCCCGTTGATTTAGATGTTGTAAAGGACCGCGTCCCGCTCTACAAAGACGATGTTGACAAGGGCAAAGAGTTCGTAAAGTCTCTCCTCATGGAGGCCGTATCCTTCAAGCAATGGACCATCCCTCACGGCGCGTATGTTCAGATGGATATTGGGCCGTTCAAGGCTGTCACACACCTTGAACGCAATAATGACCGATGCTGTGTTCTTGTCGATGACAGTGGGCATTATTTCAACATCTGGGTAGATCCTTATGCCCAAAACTTCTCCTTTTTACGCAATGACGACTCTAACCCGGAAGCACTCGCTAGAGTAATCCATGTCATCTTGAAGGAGAAGGGGCTGCTGAAACAGTCGGTGCAAGACATGAGGCAGAATGAGTCGATTGCTACGGTCATGGATGCCGAAGACTTGTGTGGACGCGTTAGGGAGCGAATGGCTCTCGAGGATGAACGGTTCACCCTCGGGTTCAAGATTCTTTTAAGCGCGATTATCCGCGATTTCTGGGTGGTTGAACAGCGAGAGCGTGTCTTTGGGAGGGGGAGACCGATCCGCAAATCCCCGCGACTGAGGGCTGATTGGGGCAAAAAGACGGTTATCTATTTGCCACGTATAAGATATGTCGGGGAGGTGACCAGTGGTGAGGAGCAGTTGCATGTAGTCGCTAGGGCTGCGCATTTTGTCACAGGACATCTGAGACGGGCAGTGCAGGCAAACGAGCAGCAAATAATGCTTGCACGACGCTTCGGCATTATTGTTCCAGAGGGGTTTACCTTCGTCAGGCCGCACCGCAAGGGGGACAAGGCTCAAGAGCCATGTTATGGTCTTTCATCAACAGTTTCGGGTCAGGCTTTACCGGACCGACAACTTCGTCCCCGTCCGCCTTGCCGTGAGCCATACACGAAGTGGCTAATTGCGAACGGCTATGAAGTGGAGCATCTGGCAGGTGGCAGAAATGGGGACGGCGGTGTGGACATCCAGGCCAGCAAAGAAGATGAGCACCTCTTGGTTCAGTGCAAATTCTGGCTCACGCAGAAGATTGGCCCAACGTTATCCGGGAGATGTTAGGGACACTAGAGACGTTTCCGGCAGGCTCAAAGGGAGTGATAATAACTTCTTCTGAATTTACGGAAGGGGCTAAGACTTTGGCGCTGGAACATAGAATACAGTTTATTGAGCCGGAGACAAACCTAAAAGCCGGTGAACGTCAATCAACCCGTCAGGTTATCCAACTCACAACCTGCTTAACTATGCACCCAAGTCGCTATCTTCCACGTCTGCTCAAAGCACTTGTTCCCTTGTTCGAATCATTGTATATGTTTGTACGAATATTCCTCAGTCTAAGGTAGGATGGAAGAAGTGGACACCAAAGTCGGTAAACTAGAGAAAGACGGAGGTGTCAGGATGAAAGGTATTCCACAGGGACGGTACACGAAGGAATTTCGAGAGGAAGCAGTGAAAATGATTATGGAAGCAGGCATGTCATTGCCGGTGGTAGCACGTCTGCTCATCGTAGACGCCGTCGAGTTGAGCAACTGGGTCAAGGCATATAAGGCTGGCAATCTCAAGGAAATCGGCAAGAACTATCGGCGGCTCACCGAGATAGTGATGGAACTGGCACGAGTCAAGAGAGAGCTTATAGAGACGAGGATGGAGCGAGATTTGTTAAAAAAAGCCGCCGCGTACTTTGCGAGGGAGACGCAGCCTGGTCCTCGATGGAGGAATACCCAGAATCCTTTCCCCTCCAGGAGGCTTTGAGACTCCAGCGGATACTTGCCGGGTTTTTCGCCCTGCGCAATCTGCAAGGAAAATCCGCGGCTGGAGGTTGAAATCCAGGCGGCACATGAGCGCACACGGGGGACGTACGGCCGGGACCGCTGATGGAGCATCTTGCCGTCAACGGGGTGAAAGACGCCTGTGCCTGCATAAGAGACCGCAAGGAACAACTCGTTGAACTCTGCAAACAGAAGAGGCGTTCAAGGTGACAACGGACCGCGGCATACACTTCCTGGGCGGACAATCTGCTACAGCAGGAAATTCAGGCGACGGCGCCGGGCCGCGTGTGGGTCAGCGACATCACGTATTAACCGTCTCATAATAGAATGGAGTCATGCTGCATACTTTGTCGTCTCGTTCTTGAAATATGAACGGACGCGATCTGGTGTTTTTTGAATAAAGCGCAAGTGACTTATGACTGCCCCACGCATTTGTTCAAGGGTTATCAGAGCTTGTCTGCCGATCGAGTTGTTTTTCAGATCATTCCAGACACGCTCATCAGGATTCAGCTCAGGAGAGTATGAGGGGAAGAAGAACAGACGAAATCTCTTCTTGATGGGTTCCGTTTCAATAAATCTGGTGACAAGATTCGCCTTGTGTATCGGATGACCGTCGACAATCAGGAAGATCATACGTTCGGTGCCATGAAGCAGCCGCTTGATGAATTCGATAAACACAGAAGCGCCCACGCGACCTTTGACGGTCATAAAACGGAACTCTCCTTGTGCGCTGACAGCAGACAGAATGTTCAAGCTGAAGCGCGCACCGGTCGTGCTGACCACAGGGGTCTTCCCCTTGGCAGACCATGTCGTTCCCGCATGATGATCCGAACGCACTCCCGCCTCATCGCCAAAGAATATCTGTGCCTTCAGACGGCGCGCCATACGCCGAATGCGGGGATACTCCTCTTGAAGCCATCGTTGCACTTCTTCGGGTTTTTGCTGATATGCACGCCAGACAGGTCGCTGCG
The DNA here is from genome assembly GCA_963705105.1 of uncultured Nitrospiraceae bacterium. Lineage (GTDB taxonomy): Bacteria > Nitrospirota > Thermodesulfovibrionia > Thermodesulfovibrionales > Dissulfurispiraceae > CAVPIW01. Next base: position 530,151 of record CAVPIW010000005.1, read on the forward strand.
GGGTCAAGCCCAACTGCGACAGCAACCGACACACGGACGCCTTGCTCAACTTGACCTTAAAGCGCTCATAAATCAGTTGCCCAATCATCTTGGCCGTCCACAGAGCATAGGTAAACTTCAACTGCAAAGGATTCTTCAAGGTCACGGTCTGATAAATCCAGTGCAGCGCAATCGCATCCAATTTAGGCGGGCGACCGCCTCGCTTGCTGGCATCCAGAGAGCCCCAGCCCCCCTGGCGGTATCGCGCAAGCCACCCGTACATTGCTGCCCTGCCAATGCCAAGGGCTTTTGCCACAACCTCAGGGTTTTGACCATCTTGCACGCTCTGTACTGCACGCTTCCTCAGTTCCGTCAGTGTCTTGTGATCAAGTCGCCGAGCATCGTTCGTTTTCATGCATAATAGTATACCAAATTATTCACAAAAGTACATACTATTATGAGACGGTTAATATATCCCGACGGAGGAAGGGTGGCTGTATCTTGCAGCGCATAAGGACCTTTTTACAGGAGAGATTGTGGGGTATGCCATGGGGCAGAGGATAACACAGAACCTTGTCAGGGAATCGCTGGTACGAGCGGTGCGGGCGAAACGTCCAGCTGACGGGCTGATACACCACTCTGACCGGGGAAGTGAGTATTGTGCGTATGACTTCGGGAAGTTGCTGAACCACTTGAAGATGAATGCTTCAATGAGCGGTACGGGAAACTGCTTTGATAACGCTCCGATGGAGAGCTTCTGGGGGATGTTGAAGAGTGAGCTGTGCATCACAGGCGCCATCTGAGAGGCATGAGGCGACGGGTGAAATCACCGAGTATATTGAGATAGTTCACAATCGGCAACGGCGGCAGGCAAGACTTGGGTATCTTTCACCTGCTGCTTTTGAAAGAGCATACCACATGCATGTTCGGGCAGCATGAGAGGTTTGGTGTCCACTATTGACAACCGACCCCATATATAGCTTACGGTCCCGGTTTCCCCGTTAAATTAAGTAACGATTTTACGAAACTCAAAATCGACTCCCATTTATTGGCTATTATTCCTCCAATAGCGCCAGAAATAATGCCAGCCAGTACGAGCCATATGCCACTATTAACAATCTTGTAGCGCTTCAAGCTTTGTTGTGTTTGATGTAACTCTGCGTACTTTTCAAGATTATAAACACGGCCAGCGAGCTCGCCAACAGGTCCACCAAGAAATTCTTTAGTATCTTCTGCTGATATAGAGCCTAACTTATGGCGCTCAGAATATAAAGAATGTTCCAATGATCCTTCAAGGACACGCGGCCTATAGTTAGCGCCATAAATTCGGTCCGGATTAGGCGCAACAGGGGAAAGTAAGAGTTTCGCGATTCTATCGCTCTCCCGAATTCTATACGGCGTATTACCTTGATTCAGTTGTGTGATAGTAAGCGGTCCACCGAATCCTGGATCACTGTGGAAATAGGATGAAAAACCCCGTGAGAAAGCTGAGTATGGCTATTGCCTATGATCCGAACTAGAAAAGGATCTGATAGGTCAATAATCTCTTTTGATACAATTGTTACAACCTCCCCTGGTTGAACGACGTACCCTTCAGAAGCTATATCAATCGTTATGCTGCGGTTCCGAGATGTCAATCTATTGCCAGCGCGAAGATCATATGCACACCGGCTGAACTGCTGTGGTGCAAACGTACCATCCAAGAAAAGCTTACCGCTATCAGCAAGAATGATGATATCCCTGTCTATAAGAAAATTCTGAGTCCGTTTCTCAAAAATTGTCATCGTCCGCCAGCCCCGAATAGCGTGGTGCTCTAAACTGAAGATTAGCTGGGAGCACATCGGTTTGACCTTCATATTGCTCTTGTTCAAGACGCAATGAAGCCTCACCTACGACTCTTTCGAAGGTTACCATTCCAATTCCAATGCCAAATGGAAGTAAGATATCGAAAGAACCCAAGTTTTTTATTTCGACGACGATTGTGCGATGCTCAAGGTGGTTACCGTCAATGATTGAAGAGGTGCAATGCACCATAAGACCGAGCCGTGCGAGAGTGCTGCGACCATCTAACTTACACATAAGCGTCGGGCTTATCTTGAATGCCTCAATTGTCGAGCCAAGAACAAAATCGCCAGGTTTGAGCTTAATAGGTCCATGATCGAGCATGTGAGGAACGTGACGCGGCTCAGAAGGTTCTGAACTGCTCAGGTCGACAATCTGGCCTCCTTCCGGAACAAGCAAGCGACTGCTTAAATGCACACGCAGGCCAAATGGCCTGAGTTGTTTTTCATCGAATTTAGGAAGGACAGATATTAGCCCTTGGTCAACGAACTCTTTGATAATATCACCTGGAAGAATCATTTAAGCCTCCTTGCTTTTACTCTCTTTACGAAAGTCACGATGTATCTGAGACCCCCACGGCCCCATCGAGCCCTGATACTTCCCAGAATACAACTCAATATCACCTTCGGGTCTCCAGAATGTAACTTGCCCTATTCGCATGTCGGGGTAAATCCGCACCGGCTGCACCGCATGAAGCTGGAGAGTCCATTGATTGTGCGATCCAATATCGATAATATCTGCCGTCACGTGGATAAAAAGCCCAAGCCTTGCAGTGGAAGAACGCCCTCTAATTATCGGAACATAGTGGTCACTGCCCATGATTTCCATAGTATGCCCCAAATAAATCCAGCCTGGCTCCAGCACAAGGCCACTTTCTGAAAAAGGAACTTCAATGGTAGGATTGTCTTTCTTACAATCAAGAATGTAATTCTTATAACGCTTGATAATAGGGCCAAGGCGAAAATCATAGCTGTTTGGGCTGATCTGGTCCGGAGTGAAGGGACGAATGTCTATTCGGCTCGAGCCATGCTCTTTGGCTATTTGCTGTCCCGTAAGAATCATTGCTTGTCTCTCTTCTTATGCTGGATAGAGTGGTAGTCAATGACAAAGCGACTAGGCGTTGGCAAGCATGTGTCTCGGTAACGACCTGAGTAAGTCTCAGCGTTGCCCTCGGGCCGCCAAAAGCTTACTTGCCCTATTCTCATAAGAGGATAAATGCGGAGTGGTTGAACAACTTTGAGCTCAAGCGTCCAATTATGAACGAGGCCGAGTTGCCCCAAGTCGCTTGATAGCTGCAAAAAAAGTCCAAGGCGCCCAACGATGAGCGGCCAATTAAAGAAGCGACAAAAACTGGACTGCCTATTTTCTCATAAGTATGACCCAGATAAAGACGCACCGGATGCAGCAAGATACCATCGGTGGGGATATCCATTGTCTCCCAGTGGCCCTCAATGCGTGGATCAGACAATTCGCTCCGAGGGATGCCAAGCTGCGGACCTAAGCGGTAATTGTAACTGTTTGGATTTGTCAGGCTACGATCATATGGATCAATAGTTATATTGCCGGAACTGACCTGTTCTTGAATCTCACGGCTGGTTAAAATCATCGAATAGCTCGTGCAGGAAAGATGTCACTTCAGTCTTAAGGTCAGCTAAAGTGCCATTGTTTGTAATTATATGATCCGGCTTGATTGTATCAAGCCCCTGTTCTGTAGGATGTTGTGAAGACTCGAGACTTATATCGCCACGTGACCTTCTTCGTTCAATACATGTTTCATGCGATGCCTGTATCTTCACCACGATAAATTTTAACTCTGAAATGAACTCATAGTCTGGCTGCCGCATGTCATCGCACACTATTAAAGAGTTGGAAGATCGGCCATCCATTTCCGCCAGAGTATCCTGCAATTTCTTGTCAAACCGATCAGTTAAGACTGACGGGTTAATTTTTCTGAGGTGGGAACCAAGGAAATTCAACAACTCACCATCCTGGACATAGAAACTGGCTAATGGTTTTCCCGCGATCTGGTATAATGCGTTTTGGCATTCATACAAAGGATCTGCAAGTCGCAACCTCCGCATTATTATCTGCCTATCAGCGCATAGATCAATTAATAATTTGGTGGTGGTACTTTTACCAGCACCAGGACTTCCGTATAAAGCAAGCTTCTTGACCGACAATAGACCCTCCTTGACGAAACGGTATGGAGTAAGGGGCTAAGTAGCGTTGTAATATAACTGCAATTTCCTTTTATTTGCAAGAACTAACAAAGACAAAAGATGAACATACAAATATGCATGAAAAGAAACAACAGGGCTTGGCCGAGGCTTGCTGAAGCGTTGCAGAAGCTCTGCAAGGCGAAGGACAAGCATGGAGGGAGCGAAGGCGTGAGCTTGCTTCCATCAGCTCGCGCCATACCTTCCGTAACGCGTCGTGCGCTGATCTGCCCGCCGATATCCATAACTGCAGTCATTGAATGCAGGTTCATACATGGGTTCCAGCCAGCTCTTCAGCGCCTGCTGACAGACCGATCCCATACCGCCGGAATGCCGAGAGGTCGCATCTCCTTTGGTTTACCGCGTTTTGGTATCGGCACTCTCCGTACAGGCATCGGTGCATACCGGTCACTCCTCAGTTCCCCGTGAAGCTTCTCAAGTTCACTGGCCGAGACCGCATCGATGCCCCCCGCGCCGTGGTTCTCCTTCACCTTCTTCCAGACCAGGTGCAGATTACTCGGCTTGTACACCTTGTCAATCAGCAAGTGTACCTTCTTCCGCTTGATCGCGCTTACTTGCTCCATCGTCGCCAGTTTCCTCTGATGCAGGCTCCAGGTCTTTCTCTCAGGGAACTATCCTTCGCCTACACCCTACTTGACAAGGTTCAACACATCGTTTACTTATTTTAGGTTCAAGAGATCGTTTACTATCGCTCTTTGACAATGATGTAGCCACAGCCGATTTAATCATGAACATCTGTTTTGCGGAGGTGTTCATGAAGAAGACTCTCCTGAAGCAACGGGTATCGGCAGTACAGCGATACCTCAAAGGGGAAAGTCCCAAAGTATCTGCTCTTCATTGAGAAAGACAAAGCCGTGGCTGTACAAATGGATAGCTCGGTATATCCCAGATGATCCAACATGGTTTGAAGACCAGTCCCGGCGACCCCTTACAAGCCGATCCCGGACGCCTACGGAAATTGAAAAGATCGTGGAGATGGTTCGGTTAAGCCTGTACAATAAGGGACTGTTTTGCGGCAAGCAGGCTATCCAATGGGAAATGATTGACATGGAGATTCAACCGCTCCCTTCCCTAAGCACGAGAGGTCGTATCTTGCGCCGTCTCGAATTGAGTCATCGACGGACCGGGAGATATGAGCCCAAGGGCAAGAAGTATCGGCTGAACTCTCGTCCGCAGTTCCAAATCAGAGACGCACCTTATGCTGATGCTGATTGGTCCCATGTGTAGTCTCTCCGGCCAACCTCCTTGTAACCCGGAAGCCTTGATCCGCACTAACGGTGTGAGAAGAGTCGAGACATTCTGGTCGCGGCGCAAAGCGTTGTGGATGCTGTTTACGCAATTTGGCTGCGGATGGGAATCCCGGAGAATCTTCAAGTGGACAACGAATGGGCCTTCTTTGGAAGTCCGGTGCACCGCGAGGCATGGGTGCCTCATCGCTTGGGGTTCGTTACGCGTCACGACGGTCCAGTCCACGCGCAGCCTGGAGAAACGGGATCGTCGAGAAGTTCAATGATCATTATGAGCAGAAGTTTCTCGCCAAGGTCATGATTCCCTCAAGGACGCAGCTTCACCAAGAATCGCTTGAATTCGAGCATAGGCACAACAGCACCTATCGCTATAGCAAGATGAAGAGGAAAACTCCTCTGAAAGCATAGGCTGACACAGAAAGGAAATTAATCTTCCCAAGCAAGAGCGATACCCCGAGACATCCCTTGGATAAGCCGGAAGAGGGATACTACCACTTCGTGCGATTCATTCGAGGCAACTGCCGGCTAAACATCTTCGGCGAAATGTTTCTTACTCCCCCGCAAAGCCAGTACGAATACTCTGTGCTACCTGTCGTAATTGTCACAGATCAAAAGCGCAGCTCTTGCTGGACATGACAGATCGAAGAAGACAAATATCAGCTGCGATAATTGTTGATACCGGTCACGGCATCGTGAAGCATATCGACTCTAAATGAGTAAACGATGTCGTGACCCTTTCTTGAGTAAACGATGTCCTGAACTTTATCACCTACTCACTGCTTCCTTTGGATCTTTCAGACTCAGTTGAGTGAATCGCCTTCCCCTGGCACGTCACCGTTTGGATGATGGCAAGCTGCCCCTTCCCGGACAGTCCCGACGTTACTGCTGTTCGCCGGTTCAAGTACAATAGGCTCTTCCGATTCCTCGCACCGCTACAGCGCCGATTTCGGGGTTGCCTTATAGAACGCCTTACTTGACCACTATGCTTGTCTGATAAGGACGGCTATGCATAGCAACCACCATCCCGGCTATTCATAACCACCGGCCCTTGCACGGCGCCCTCGTCAAGACGATACGAGGTCTCCGTGGGTCACCTGACTGTATTCCCTATCAGGCCGCCCGCACACACCTTGGTACGACGGTTGGATTAGAACGCCTTCGCCTCCATAGTGCAGGCTCAACCTCGTCCCGTCTTTGGCCGACCGGTTCATCGCTGGGGCAGCCCCCATCGATTACGGCCTGGTAGTTCTCCACAAGCCCTTCTGATTCCACCTCGCGGTGGACACCCTGCCCTCCGGGTCTCGCCCAGCCCCCGAGACATTACTCCCGGGTTCGGATATGAGTCCCCTAATCTGAGACTCAGTGGGACTTGAACCCACCTGACAGCCACGCTGCCACGCACACTATGGAACTGTCCGACTGCCTGCCCCCGTGCATCACCGGATTATGGACTCCTCCTTCCCGGTGCGTTCCTCCGTACCCGGAGAAAAGACACAGGCTCTCCCGGTTCTCGCCATGAAATTTCGATACATGCAAGGGATCTCTGAACGCGCTGGGTCAGACATGTGCTCGCCCTTTCGCTCATGCCCGCATTGCCTTCCGCTTTCGTTGACAGCGTCGGCACCCTGGACTTACGCTTTTCGCGGCTCAATACCCTGCCAGTGTATTTGGCTTTGTCGGATTGCTTCGTCTATCCCCTTACGAGCACCTAGTCCTGACTCGGGGCCGTTGTGTTTGTCTGCACCATAAAGTGAGGCTCTTGTATTCCAACTACAGGCCGATTTATCCGGCGCTCCAACGATAAGGTAAGGTGATTAGACGGCAATTGACAAAACATCAACGACATTTTACGATTTGTCCAGTAAGTGGCGGCGATGGTGGGGCAGGGGACAATGTTACAGATGCCTCGGTAACGGCCTCCTGTGATTGTCCTTCAGTCTGCAACCTCTACTTCTTAGCACCATACCCAGATAGGCGCTTCCAGTAGGCGGCATCAACTCTCAGGTGCGTGAGCCGCGCCGGGTCTATCCACCTGAGGAATGAGGATGCGGTCTTCCAGTTGCCAGCGAAGTTGCGCGTGTGAATGAGTGTGCATTTCTTGCGCGTGCGGGTTAACCCAACGATGAACTTGCAGATTTCGAGATCCTTGATTGAGGTGGGGTCGTGTGGCAATGCTACGTCATGTAGCCCGGCAATGAACACATGCTGCGCCGAAAAACCCTGGGAACCTTCGAAGGATGTCACCTTGATTGTCGGCCGAATCTCTGCATCGGCTTCGAGGGCCATCTGCTCAGCTCGGTCGTCCGGTTCACACCCCTCAGCCTGCGATACGACCTCAGCTTTGTAGTCACCAGGAATGACATCTTTCAAGGGAATGCAATTGTCCGCAGTGGCTCGAAAAGCGTCGCCGAGGAATGCGGGCTTGTCTGTTCCGAGCACGATCTGCCATGCGAGATTGGATCGAGAGTTTGCCTTGAGAATAGACGAACCTATGTCCCGGGTGCCGAGCCCTCAGAGTCACGCTGGGTCAACTCATGCCCGCACCCTCGAGGTATTGGACGACTTGATCTCGGTAGGGCTGCGCTACGATGACGAGCGCCGTTGGATAGCCCTTTTCCAGCGATTCCCGAATCTCGTCCTGCGGAATCCTGCTGATTGCCTCTGCGATGAGTGCCCCATGTAGTTCGATCACGCCGTTGAACGGAAGTCTCATTCTCTTCAATCAGGAGTACTTCGCGCTCTCGACGCCATTCGCTGGCGGGAAGTGCTTGTATGGCTTATCAATTCGCCCAGGGAGCCGTTCAAGCTGCTTCGCCCTGGTAATGATGTCGTTCACCGCATCGACGACCACCTTGGGACACGCTTGCAGAAAGGGAGCACCTCAACCTCTAATCCGAGCGCCACGCGGCAATACGACAGCAACTCGCCGATACCAGGAGGATAGAGCTTCAGAATCTCTTGCCTCGAGGATCACTAGCGAGTGCGTCTATAATCCGCTTCCAGGGCATTGAAGTCTTGGTACTCATCGATGAGAACCAGTTGAAACGAGTCAACCGTAGCATACCCAGCTGACAGTCCCCGGTATGCGCGAAAGACGGTATCATCGAAGTCGACGGCATCGTAGTAGACACCTCGGTCAAGATACCACTGAGTGTCCTCGTCATGTCGCAGGGCGCGCATCTTGCCGACGAACAGGGGCGCGCCAACGCCCCTGATGAGCTCGAAATCGTCTGCAATCAGACTTGCGAGTCCGGGGCAACATGTGAACTCTTCGGAGAGCGGCTCCCTGAGTAGCGCGTGCCGATGAAGCAGACCGAGACCATAGGAATGGAGGGTGTAGACCTGAGCGAAGTCCCCGAGATCGGCTTCAAGGTCGTTCCTGAGATTGTTGATGAAGGTCAAAACAACTCGCTCCTCATGTCCGCCCGGAGCCAATTCTATCATGCGCTTGAAGAGCGTTGTCTTCCCAGTCCCAGGGCCTGCGATCACAAGCTTTTTGGCGCTCGACGAGGCCAATACACCCTCTATCGCCGCCCGGAGTTCGGCCTCTTCAGCCGAGTAGTAGTCTTCTTTCGTCACTAACCCCTTTCGCTGACGGCGTTCGCTCTAACATTATATCTAATATAGTGACAGCCTTCCTCCACATGATAGCCAATAACAGGGAGGGCGTCAAGCTCCTAAAGCAGCGAAACCCTGGATTCTTGGTCCTAAGAAATAGTGTCCCGTATCAATCAGACAACTTCTATTTGGTAACGATGGACTTCTTCGGGAATCCGCGCTCTTGCTGAAGTGGCCCCGGACGAGACTTGCAGGTGACATCTTGCCTCCAGGTATTGATGCGTTCACATCTGCAAAACAGGTTGTAGCAGGCTACGACCTAAAATATGACCTGGCAGGGAATCCCTTCCTTTGCAAATGCGGTCCGTAATTCCTCTGCCTTCCGCTGAAAGAATTCGTCTTCCATAGCCCATTGCAGCCCGTATTTCTTATATGCCCAATCTGCGTAATGATAATTCAGCCTGTCGATGAGGACATGGTCGACCTTGCCCTTCAGCCCCTGTACGAGCCCCTCGGCGCCCGGAAGGACAGGCGCGATCATGGCGAAGGTCCTGATCCCCTCTGAGTGAAGCTTTCCCAGCGAGTCGATTCTCTTCATCGACGGCGGCGCCCCCGGCTCGAAGATCTTCCGTATTTTCTCATCGGCGGTCGTTATGGTGAAGCCGACCTCGGCATCGCTTGATCTCTTGAGAATCTCAATATCCCTGAGAACGAGAGGGGACTTGGTCTGAATGGTGCAGGGCCAGCCGTTCTCCACGAGGATATCAAGACACCTCTTCGTGACGAGATACTTCCTTTCCAGGGGTTGATAGGGATCGCAGACGCCGCTTATCCATACCCTCCCGACCCTTTTCCTTCTCACCTCGGCAGCCAGAAGCTCAGGGGCGTTTATCTTGACATCGACAAACTCTCCCCATGGTTCCCTGTGGCCGGTAAAACGCTTCATAAACTTGGCATAGCAGTACACGCACGCATGCCGGCAGCCCACATAAGGATTCAAGGCGTACTCATAAACCTGCGATTTGGACAGTATGCTCTTTGCTTGTATCTCCCTGATCTTCATATCCTGAAGTCTCTCACGATGCCGGAATCAGTCACAGCAGCCTGAACCTTATCGTTGCAATACACTCCCGGGAAAGGCGGGGCTGGGGTGAATGCGCCGAAAACCTTGCTGCGGCGACTCCTGTATCGTGACAGAAGACGAGGCATACGCCGATGTCAGGAAAATTGGACATCTTTTCCGACACTGACACTGTTTTCAGACCGCTTCGCAGTTATTCTACCTCGTGAGGCCATTTCCTCGAGGCATGAAGCACGCGCAGTATCTCGACAGTGTCGTTCTTCACGCGGTAGGGGATAATATAAGGCAAGGCGGATAAAACAAGCTCCCGTGTTCCCTCTATCCTGCCGGGCCGCCCGGAGTCCGGATATTCTGCAAGGACATCAACGCTTTGCCTGATAAGAACGGCTACCTTGGCTGCAGCCTGCGGCTTGTCCGAGGCGATATATTTCCTGATCTGAATGAGATCGGTGACGGCGTCGTCGAGCCAGCTTATCCGCACTGCGGGGGCTCCTTCTCATTTTCCGCCCCCCATGTATCGAGCCATGCCGAAACATCCTCATGGGAGGCGAACCTCGCGCCGGGACTGTCAGCCCTGTTGACGGCTTTCCTTATGGTCCTCACCTGCCATTCGTTCTGTTCGAGGTAATCCTGAATGGCAAGTGTGACAATGTATGTTTTTGAACGTGAAACAGCCTCCGCCAGGCGTTCGAGTCTCTCCTTAGTCTCCTCATCGATGCGTATTGTTAATGTCGTGCTCATTGCGCACACCTCCGTAACACAATATAACACAATGCAAAACAAAAGCGGAATTGAGGATGCAAGTCTCAGCCACTTGCTATTGAAATATTACCGTTTTCTCCCGTTATGCAATCATACCTGAAAGGCATTCTTTTCCCTGTACACGAACATCGTGAAGTCGTAGGCCATGCGGTCGTGACGGAGCGAGACGAAGGGGGAGAGGTTCTTGACGGTAAAGGTGAATAACTCCTCGGGTGACGTGTAGTTGAGCTCGAAGTCCTTCTTCGGATTGAGCGCTGACAGGGCATTGAAAGCGAGCCCGATCCTGCAGCGCCGGAAGAGTTGCACGAGCGCTCTCCTGATCAGGTCATCGACGCCCTCGACTTTGAGGTTGAAGACCCCGCAGAGGAGGATGTAATCGAAGTCCTCAGTCAGATCGTCTCTGTCGATGTCGAAGACCCTGAAGTCCACTCCGGGGAACTTGCTCTTTGCGAGGTCGATGAGCTTTTCGTTGATATCATATCCGGTATAGTCGACGCTGATGTCCCGCTCATCAAGAAAGGCGTAAAGGTCGCCCTTCCCGCAGCCGAAGTCGAGGATCTTCGATCCGCTGATGTCCCCTATGTCGAGCAGCGCCTGATAGTGCTCCCGCTGCCCCTTTGACGTCCACCGCACCGCCTCGGGCCTGTCGCCGTGGAGCATGAGGTTTTTATCGAAAAAAGATATTACGTATTCCTTTGAAAGATCATCCATATGACACCCCCTTGCCACATCATTATGGCAAATGGACCTTATCGTTGCAATATACCCCCGGGGAGAGGCGGGGCGTATGCGCCGAAAACCTTGCTGCGGCGACTCCTGTATAGAAAGGAAAGACGAACTATAAACCAATGATCGATGACACAAAAAGTGGATTCCTGTAGGGGCCGTTCCCCGAACGGCCCGACATGAATGACGCTTCCCATACGGATCATTTCAGGCAAAGGGCTGAACAAAATAAACCTTTTACGGACACTCACACTGACACTGACACTGTTTTTCAGAGCGCGTCGCCCCGCCTTTCTATGCAACTACAAGGCAGACCAGCAATCGTGAAACCCTGCCGTTCTTATCAGCGTCTCTCTTCCTCGCGGCTCCGCTGAAGAAATACTATGGAGACGATCACGAGGCCTGCCCCGGCCATCTGAACGGGTTCGAGGACCTCGCCGATAACGACGAATGACAGCACACCTGCTATGACCGGTTCGAGCGTCGCCGTGACGCTTGCCCTTGTCGCGCCGATTCTCGCGATGCCCTCGTTGTAAAGTCCGAAGGGCACAACCGTTCCGAATATCCCGACATAGAGGATCAGAAGCCAGAGTCCGGTCTCTCGCCCGTGAAAGAAGGACTCGAAAGGGGGATGCAGCAGGTTCCAGATGAAGGCTGCGACGACCAGCGCAAGGCAAAGGACCAGCCAGGGATCGCGGCTCTTCATGTGCCGCTCGCTCATCAGCGAATACAGGGCGAAGGATATGGCGGAAAGGAGACCCGTTATGACGCCCTCCACATTCACGACGCTGACGTCGAGCCGGTATGCCCCGACCATGAGGAAGCAGCCGGTGACGGCCCCGCAAAGCACGGAGAAGAGCGGCAGCGTGAGCCTCTGATAACCGGCCAGGACGCTGTAAAGGGCTATGAGCACAGGCGCCTGGTACTGGAGAAGGATGGCGGCGGCCACAGGTATCTTGCTGATTGCGGACAGGTAGGTGAACTGGGCGGCCGCAAGAATCCCGCCGAGCAGGAGAAACTGCCGGACGTCGCCCCGGCTGAAAACCAGGGCATGTCGCTTTCTCAACAGGATGAAGGATGTCAGGACTCCGGCCCCTATGGAAGTGCGGAGCTGCACAAGCTGGTAGGGAGACAGGCCGCTCTCGAAGAGGAACTTCGCCGCTGTGCCCGAGGCCGCCCAGAACGTCGCCGCCATGACGACGAGGATGTAACCGGTCCCGCTGCGCGGGGTGTTCCGCCTGAACTGACAAAGGATCATCGTTTGATTTACTATAATCGATAGGCCTGCGCTTTTTCCCGCTCTCTCCGTTTTTTCCGAAGGGGACGTCACCGGTGCGCAGGTTTCGCAGATTATGGTTTCGTATACCTTATTAGTTGCATGCAAAGACGGGACGAAGTGCCTCAAAGCCTTGCTGATCGAGACGTTGCCGCCGGGGAGGCAGATATGGGTCAAAGCCTTTCCAATGCGATGATGAGACATCGCCAGGTGTTCAGCGCCTGTTGCCTGACGGGCTTCCGGCATCGATGGACACGGCACAGGGTGGTCTGGTGATGATTAAGGTATCTTGGCGGAAAGGCTCTTCACCACATCAGCCTCCCCGCCCGGGTGTTCATAGGCTTGTTCCGACAGTTGACTGTTATTGGTGGCATCTTCGCCCCGCCTTTCCGGATGTTTTATTGCAGCGATAAGGTATACAATACCGTCAGACACGGCGGTTTTGCGAAAGGAGGTTCGGAGGAATGGTAAGCGCACTCGTTCTGTTAACGACTGATCGGGACAGGGTGAATGTCGTCGCCCAGCAGTTGGCCGACATCGACGGCATTACGGAGGTCTTCTCGGTGGCCGGGCAATACGATCTCGCGGCGATCATCAGGGTCAGGGACAACGATGCCCTGGCTGAGCTCGTCACGAACCGGATGCTGAAAGTCGAAGGCATCCAGCGGTCGGAAACGCTCATCGCATTCCGTGTCTTCTCGCGTCACGACCTGGAGTCCATGTTTTCGATCGGCATGAAAAACCCCTGATGGCCGAAGATCTCCCATGATGATTCGGCAGATACATTCACAGGTTTGACCGGGGTGCCGCACCATGTATGAGGAATATTTCGGACTGAAGGGTCCGCCTTTTTCGATCGCCCCCGATCCCCGTTTCCTCTATATGAGCGGGCAACACCAGGAGGCCCTCGCCCATCTCCTTTACGGTCTGCGCAGCAACGGGGGCTTCGTCCTCCTGACGGGAGAGGTGGGGACCGGCAAGACGACGGTCTGCAGGCTCCTCCTGGAACAGGTCCCCGGTGATACCAATGTCGCCTTTATCATCAATCCCCGGATCAATGTCGAAGAATTCCTGGCGACGTTCTGTGACGAACTGGGCATCGCGTATCCCGGGGGAAACCAGAGCGTCAAAGTCTTTGTGGACCGCATCAACGCCTATCTCCTCGATGCGCACTCCCGGGGCCGCAGGACCGTCGTCATCGTCGAGGAAGCTCAGAATCTCAGCTATGACGTCCTGGAGCAGGTGCGGCTCCTGACGAATCTCGAAACGAACGAGAAAAAACTCCTGCAGGTCATCATGATCGGTCAGCCTGAGCTGAAAGAGATGCTGGAACGGCCGGAGTTGAGGCAGCTTGCACAGAGAATCACCGCCCGTTATCATCTCGGCCCGCTGACGGAAGACGAGGTCCCTCTCTATATCAAACACCGCCTCTCCGTCATGGGGGTGCAGAGGGGCATTTTCACCGATTCCGCGTACAAGGCTGTTTTCCGCCGCAGCGGCGGGATTCCCCGCCTCATCAACGTGATCTGCGACAGGGCGATGCTCGGCGCTTACGTGGAAGGAAAGGACCGCATCGACCGCAAGACGGTCAACAAAGCGGTAACGGAAGTATTCGGAAAGGATCCCTCGTCCCTGAAGACGGGCGCAGCCAGGAGGGCGGCAGTAATCCTCATTTCTGTCGTCGTCCTCTCCGGGCTGCTCACCCTGTCCTTCTTCGCACTCAAACAGCCTTCGACAGGCCTGGTTTCGACCGATCAGGGGACCATGAAAACGGATGTTTCCTCCCTTTCTCCCGGGACCGGCAACCCTGCACCCCCAGCAAAAGATGAACGCGTCCAGGAGGGTCCGTACGAAGCCCTTTTCCGGCTCTGGGGAGCGGGATTCCGGAAAGACGGAGGCAGTACCTGTGAACAGGCGCTGACTCAGGGGCTCCTCTGCATTGAAGACGCCGGCAGCCCCGACGACCTCCGGATCATGAACAGGCCGGCCGTCGTGAAACTGAAAGAAGCGGAGGGAAAAGAGAAGCCCGTTCTTCTGACCGCCTTCGATGGCCAGTCCGTCACGATTGTCACGGATGGTGAGACGAAGACTTTCGCCCTGGAGGATTTCAGGGGGCGGTGGACAGGAGCATACACTGTCCTCTCGAAGCGGCCCTCCGGGTACCGGGAAAAGATCAGTCCCGGCTACAAAGGCGATTTCGTATCCTGGATAGAAGAAAAGCTGACCCGCCTGCAGGGGCGGAAGATACGGAGCGGGACTCCGGGCGAATATGATGAAAAGCTCTCCGGTGAGGTCAGGAACTTTCAAAAGTCCCGGGGCCTGAAGCCCGACGGGGTCATCGGTCTCCGAACGATACTCGTCCTGAATGCTGATGGCTCGGACGGGCCGGTTATCAGCGGGAAGGGGGGGCAGTAAGTGTCATACATCCTTGATGCCCTGAAGAAAGCCGAGAGAGAGAGCAGGAGAGGCCCCGTGCCGGACCTGCTGACGACCCACGAAAAGCCCTCACGGCCGCAGGGCCGCCGCGGGCTCTGGGCTGTCATTTTCGCGGCGGCGCTCCTCCTGAACGCCGGGGCGCTGTTGTGGTGGCTTGGACCATTGAAGAGCGACAAGCCTGCCGTCGCTCCATCGGGACCTCCCGCCGCAAATCTTTCAAAGCCGGACAGCCCGACCGCCGTGCAACCTGATGTCAAGGGAGCCATAAAGGAATCGCAGGTCGATCAGAAGAGAGGCAGCGTACCAAAATCTGCCGATGTCCCGAAGGGAAAGGCCGGTCCCGGCACGACCGGGCCCGCAGGACAGGGCGACGGGAAGGCCGCGGAAAAGACAGCGGAAAAGACACGACCCGGTCCGCCCTCCAAAGACCGGGAGGCGCCTGCCGCCCCGTCACCCGAACCGCCGCCGGACAGGAACAGGCTGTATCAGATCGGGGAACTTCCCCCCTCGGTGCGCCAGGGACTGCCGTCTATCGCCATTCAGCTTTCTATGTTCTCCGATGAACCCGCCTCACGCCTTGTGAGGATCAACGACAGGGTGCTGAGGGAGGGGAACTATCTCACGGAAGGCCTGAAGGTCGAAGAGATCGGCCGTGAAGCCGTGATCTTCAGCTACCGCGGCTATCGCTTCCGCGTCGCTGTACGGTAGTCCCTTTCATCAGCGTCCGTTAACCTTATCCTGCAACAAAGCCTCCGGAAAGGCGGGGTGTATGTGCCGAAAACCTTTATGCGGCGACACCTCAATCGTCACACAAGACGATGTTTCAAGCCGATGTCAGGAAAATTGGACATCTTTTCCGACACTGTCACTCACACTCACACTGACACTGTTTTCAGACCCCTTCGCCCCGCCTTTCTATGCACAGTTAGCGTCTCTTTGTTTGTCTCGTCGGAGGGGCATTCCAGGGATCGTCGGGCCAGGGATGCTTGGGATATCGCCCCTTCAGTTCCTTCCTGACATCCTGGTACCCGCCGTTCCAGAACCCCCTGAGGTCCTGCGTCACCTGGACGGGTCTCCGGGCCGGGGAGAGGAGATGGAGAAGCACCTTGACCCGTCCGCCGGCGACGGTCGGCGTGTCACCGAGGCCGAACATCTCCTGGAGCTTGACGGCGAGCACGGGGATGTCTCCCGCCGCATAATCGAGCTGCACGCGGTGGCCGCTCGGTACGACGATCGCCGAGGGTGCGCGCTCGTCAAGGAGCCGCTGTTGCCGCCAGGTAAGCTTTTCCCATAGTGCCGGGAGGAGTTCAATCGATGCAATGTCCCTCATGCTGCGGATACCGGTGAGCCTGGAAAGGATCCATTCCTCAGGTGCTGACGCAAGGCGGTCATCGGACAGATCGGGCCATTTCTCCTCCGGGAAGACCCGCCTCATGAGAGCGACTCTGCCCTGGAACTGACGGGCCTCTCTCGTGAAATGCAGCAGCGCCGATGGATCGGAACGGATTGCATCGCACAGGAGAGGTGTCGCCTCGTCGTCACCGGGATCGAAGTTCTTCGACGAAAGGGTGACGGCGCCCAGATGCTCCTCAATGGTCGCGATGATTCTTTTTTCCTTTTTGTCCACCCTGACCTGTTTCAACGTCCCGATGCGCCCTGCACATTCACGACGGATATTGTCGGCGGAAACGGGCGCGGCTATATGGACAACACCATCACCGCCCTCGCCGATGTCGGCGGAGACAGCAACGATATAGGGGCTCTCTCTCGGTCCGCCCGTCGAAGGCAGGCGGACACCGCGGCCCGAGACGAGAACGAACCGTCCTTCGCCGCGCAACTGGGCGATCCTGTCGGGGTAGGCCGCCAACAGGAGGGTCGAAATGACATCCTCATCAGGCTCCTCCGTCGTGGATATTCCCCGTGGCCCGTGAACAAGCCTGCCGAGATGCTGCGCAATCCTGTCCGCGTTCCGGAGGGCCCAGGGATCGGCCCCGTGCAGCCGCACTCCCCGGCGCCAATCCTGCAGCATCTCCACCCTTTCAGTCATGCCTTCGGGATGCCCGCGCAAACTCTTATCGAAGGAAGATCCTCTGCGGGCGACATCGCGCTCCGAGAGCAGGGCGGCAAGGTCCGCACCGAGCCGCGGCCTGTCCATGTCACGGGCCCTCAGCATCAGTTTCGAGAGTCGGGGGTGCACGGGCAGACGGGCCATAGCCTTGCCCAGAGGCGAGACATGACCGCTCCCGTCCAGGGCGCCGAGATCGATGAGGAGACGTTGAGCAGCCTCCCAGGCCGTTGCGGGAGGACAGTCGAGCCACGAGAGCCTGGAGGGATCCCGGACTCCCCAGACGGCCAGTTCAAGCGCCACCGGCGACAGGTCCGACACGAGGATCTCCGGCGGGGCAAAGGGGATCATCGAGCGAAAGGTGTGAGGGCTGTAGAGGCGGAAGCAGATGCCCGGCCCGAGCCGTCCGGCTCTTCCCTTGCGCTGCTCCGCCGAAGCCCTCGAAACGGGGATAGTAACGAGACGATTCATGCCCGTTGAAGGATCGAAGTGGAGTCTCCGTGTGAGACCGCTGTCAATAACGGTCCTGATGCCTTCGATGGTGAGACTCGTCTCCGCAATGTTTGTGGCGAGGACGATCTTGCGCGTTGCCAGCGGTACGATTGCCCGTTCCTGCTCCTCGAAAGGCAGATCCCCGTACAATGGGTGGACCGTTATGCCGCCGCCTCCGCCTTTCACCACCGGGCCGAGGGCGTCGCAGCAGGCGCGGATCTCCCGGGCTCCCGGCAGGAAGACGAGGACGTCACCGGGCTGCTCCCGCAAAGCCCTGATGATCGCGCCGCATACCTTTTCCGTGAGCGGCCTGTCCCGGTTGTCCGAGATGTAACACTCATCGACGGGGAAGGGCTTTCCCTCCGACCTGATGACCGGGGCTTCAGCGAGAAGCTTTGCAATGGGGCCGCTGTCGAGAGTTGCCGACATGACGAGGATCTTCAAATCCTCCCGCAGGCCCCGGTGGACGTCGAGGCAGAGTGCGAGAGCAAGGTCCGCATGGAGGCTGCGCTCATGGAATTCATCGAAGATGACCATGGCGACGTCCTCCATCGCCGGGTCGGACTGGATGCGCCTCGTGAGAATGCCCTCCGTGACGACTTCGACGCGCGTTCCCGCTGACACCTTCCTGTCGAATCGGATCGTGTACCCGATCGTCAGTCCCACCCGTTCATCCAACAGACGGGCCATCCACCGGGCCGAAGAAACGGCCGCGATCCTGCGGGGCTGGAGCATGACGATCCGTTTTCCCGCCGGGATGAGGTCGAGCAGGGCGAGTGGCACCCGTGTCGTCTTGCCCGCCCCGGGCGGCGCCTGCAGGACGACGGAAGACCGGGCACGAAGGGTCTGTATCAGCTCCGGCAGGATGGCATCGACGGGACAGGGTGTCACAGGGCTGTCCTCAGGGCTTGTGATTCATGCGAGGAGCGCAGGTCCTCAGAAGGGAAAGGATGTTATGAGACGCACGCCTGTCATGTTTGGGCCGAAGAGGAATCCCACCCCGAGTCTCTCTACCTTGAAACCGAGGACATCCCAGGGTTTCTTCGGAGCGGTCAGCAGGCCAATCTCCGTCTCCCCTTTCAGCGACACCGTCTCATTGCCGGGAAGCAGGAATTCGAGGTCGTTGAAATACCAGGTATAGATCGCGTGCATGCCGACCCTGATTGACTGATCCGAATCGATGGTCCAGGGGCTGATCCACTCAACGCCTATTCCAAAAGAGGACAGGGTATCGGCATTTCCTTTGTCATTGCGGGCGCCTGAAAAAATGAGCGATCCGCCGAGCGTCATGTCGGACTGCTCGACGTTCAGATGATAGCGGCTCCTGACGCCGATGACTCCGAAGGCCGCCGTTCCCCCGTTCCGGACTTCCCATCCCGCCCCGATGTTGAAAAAGGGAGTGACCATCCAGGAGGGGGACAGCGGCATCTCCACCTCCACCCCGGGTGCGACGGCGATCAACGCGACCCGTTCATAGAAGGGATCATCGTCGCCCACCGAGCCGAAGCCGACGGTGACGGGGAAGAGGAGCTTTATTCCCCAATACTGATCGGTGGCCTCCTGAAGGCGGAATGAAAAGGGTATGCGGAGAACGGCCACTTCAGCGCTGTCGACTTTGTAATAACCTGTTCCAAAGGCCGTCGAGAAATACCAGTTCAGATTGAATTCCGAGTCTTCAGCCGGGGAAGGAGAAGTCGTCAGGTGCAGCAGGCATAAAACGCAGAGTGCGATGAGGAAAAGCCGGAGCGCGATAGAACCCATATGTCTGCGGTCCTGTGAACAGTCCGGAGGCCTGCGCGGCCGTCTTGTTCCGTTCATAGACATCTGCACAATTATATCATACTTCGCCGGTATCCAAAATAACGTTATCCTTGCATTAGACCCCCGGAAAGGTGAGGCGAATGCAATGAAGCAGTAAATGTTAGAGAGCAGGCAAAGGCAGGAACCAGACAAAAAACGCGCCGACGGGAAGGCTGATGTGGCGAAAAGCCTTTCTGCTAAGCTTCCTTATCGTTGCATACGCCATCCGGAAAGGTGAGGTGAATGCTTCGAAAAGCCTCGGTGCTGCGACACCTTTGCCGTCCCATAGAGACCATTTCAGGCCGACGGTTGATGACACAAAGGATGAAATCCTGAGAAACCAATAATAAACAATCATGCTCGCTATCAGCGAGGCTTTGAGGAGCTTTGCCCCGCCTTTCCATGCAACCGATTAGGGTAATCAGAAATATCCGTGGTAAAATAGCGGAACCATTCTTTTGAACAGGAGGATAACGATGAACTATTCTGTGACGTCATTCGTCTGCCTGATCTCGGCGACAGCGCGGTCCTGCGCCCGCCGGGTGATCGCGGGATCAGCCTCGATCCTTGCTTTCATAATGCTTCTGCCCATGCTTGTTCAGCCTTCCCCCCTGTATGCCCAGGAGGGGGGAGACACCGGTGACGTGCGGTTTTCGTTGACCGCCCTGGGCAGTTACCAGTTCGAGTCCGATGTCGACGGCGGGGGCGATCTCAGCATTGCCCGTTATGCAGTGAACGCCGAGGTCGTCGGCCGGATCGATAACAATCTCAGGCTTGGGCTCGGTCTTCTCTATGAGTTTGATGACTATGATTTTTCCGGACTGACCGACTTCCCCGTTGCTCAGCCCTGGGGTGAAGTTCACCGCTTCGGCATCAGCGTGCCTATCTTCTATTCCATAGACAGCAACTGGCGCCTCTTCCTCAGCCCCTCGGTTCAGTGGTCAGGGGAATCGGGAGCGAAATGGGGAGACGCTGTCACGTACGGCGCGGTCTTCGCAGTGTCACACTCTTTCAGGCCGGGCCTTGTTCTCGGCCTCGGGGCAGGCGTTTTCTCGAACATCGAAAAGACGACCTTCTTCCCCTACATCGCCGTCAACTGGCAGATCAACGAGCAGCTCCGGCTCATCAATCCCTTCAGGACGAGCCCGGCCGGGCCGGCAGGACTTGAGCTCGCCTATGCCTTCAACAGGAACTGGGAGCTCGGAATCGGCGGGGCCTACCGGTCATACCGTTTCCGTCTCGATGAGGACGGGCCCATACCGAACGGCATCGGCGAATCGAAGACTGTCCCTGTCTATGCCCGTTTGTCCTATTCGCTGTCCCGGGACTTCAGGGTCGATCTGTACGGCGGGGCAACATTCAGCAACAAGCTCAGGGTCGACAACGAGGACGGAGACGAAATCTACAGGACGAAATATGACGTGCCGCCGCTCGTTGCCCTGTCGCTGACGGCAAGGTTCTAAGGGTCTCCCGCGCGTTCACCTCATCGTTTCGTGCCCCGGAAATGCGGGGCTGGGGTGAATGCGTCGAAAACCTTGCTGGGGCGACACCTGTATCAAAACGAGAGATGAACTGATACGCCAATGGTCGATTCTACATGACACAATGAGTGGATTCCTGTAGGGGGCCATAGCCCGAAGGGCCGACATTAATGACTTTCCTGATCGTTTCTCTTAGAAATTCCCGTCGGGACGTCTGTTTTTCCTGCCCGTCGTTCATGCCTGCCTCCTATGAGCCTGCACTGTCTAAATCTACTCTTGCAGGTTCTCAGTCTATGACATGCATAAATTGTGCCACTATACCGATAATGATCCTCCGGCTGTTTCTGCGAATTGGCCGACTATGTCTGTTGCGGCAATGAGGTCATGGGATTTCAGCATATAGGCCGGGTATTGGCGGACAAGGAGGGAAAGATTGTCCAGACCCTCCGCTCCAAGATCGGCCAGGTTGATCGAAAAGGCTGTCAGAAGCGACAGGGCAGGTGTCTCACCTATAGGTACCATTTCGGTCGCATGCCCCGGACTGTGGTCAGGGAAGACGAGGCACCACGGCATTGCTGAGAACGACCACCAATCGGGCCTGACGACGGCGGGATCGATCCTTACCTTTCCGGATGTGTCGCCGAAGGGCATCACCACACCGGGCTTATTCAAGGCCGGGAAAAGGCCTGTCGTTTTCCGATCGACCTGGAAGGGTCTCGGGAAAGAGAGAAGCCGCAGCGTTGAAGGTTCAATAAAAACAACCTCATCGGAAAGGCATTTCCACCCCCGCATGAGAAAACTGAGAGCGAGAGACGATTTCCCTGCGCCGGAGGCCCCGGCAAAAAGGATCGCCCTGCCACCCGATACGATTCCCGATGCGTGCACCTGAATGAGGTGTTTCAGATGCTCCAGCATCGTCATCGTCATGGACCATTCGAGGGCGTTGAAGAGATCCTCGATGTTCTCTTTTTCAAACAATATGGCGCCGTCCTTTCGGACCTGGTACAGTGTCTTGTTGTTTCTTTCGTATACAGCTTCTTGTGTACTGTTTCCTTTGTATACAATCCTCTGAAGATTGAAATCGACTGTCGTGTTCGCCGGTGTTGACCGAAGGGACGGAAAAAGGTGGTCGATCATGCCTTTCAAATCTAGGCAGTCATAGGACAGAGAGAAACGAAAATCATGAAGCTCGAAGAACTCCTGCTTCGCGGCCACTGGCATTACGGCTCGTCAAATAACAGTAAACCCTGATTACGAAGGGTCTCGACGGCATACAGAACGTCGTCGGAGACACTGTCAGCAGTTCGCCCGCTCGCATCGGCAAGCAATTCCGAAATCGCGGCAAGGGAATGCCTGCCGTCGCAAAGTGACCACACGAAGGAAGCCGTCACATTGAGCGAGTATATCATCCCCTTCTCCTCGTCATGGAGCACGCAACCATCAGCGAGGTCTCTCTGCTGAACATGCGCTTTCCGTTTCGGAGCGATCCGGCCATATTCGTTAATCATCGTGTCATCACCCTTGTCCATAATGACTCTTCGTGAACCTTTGAATCTGGAGATCGACACCGTATTTTAGCAGAAAATTTTCCCCCCGTCAGTCACCGGCGTCCAAAATGATCTGATACGAGGATAGGTGTACCCGTAAAGTTTACTTCGGAAATCAACCGCTATCCTCGTTTTCAAGGTTTTACTGCAAGCCGTTTTGGACACGAGTGCCCGTCAGTCGCCCACATGGATTGCCGCGATGATATCGTCATACTGTCACATCGACCGCAGGGCGTCGACGATGTTCATTCGCGATGCCCGGTACGCTGGCAGGACACCGCCGATGAAGCCCATGACGAGGGCGAACGCGAGTGACATGAGGACGATTTCCGCGTTCAGGGTGAACGAGAAGGCGAGCTCCGAGAAGGTCTGGAAGTTCACCGTGGATATGGTGAGGAGCTGGAGAAAGGATGCGAGAAAGAGGCCTGTGCAGCCTCCCAGGAAGCCCAGGAGCAGCGATTCTATGAGAAAGGCGATGAGGATGCTTCCGCTCCGGAACCCGAGGGCCCGGAGTGTCCCGATCTCCCCGATGCGGTTCGCAACAGCGGAAAACATGGTTATCATGGCGCCGATCATGGCGCCCAGCGAGAAGATGATCGTCAGGGAGATACCGAGGATGCGGAGGAAACTGGCGAGCATCTCAGACTGCTCTTCGTAGTAACGTTTCTCCCGTTTCGCTTCGACTGTCAGCCGGGGATCGCTCTCGATGCGGGCCTTGAATTTACTGAACTCGGAGGGGTCGCGGAGACGGAAGAGGATCGACGAGTAGACGGGCCGGCGGAAGGCCTGCATGAGCTGATCGGCGTCTCCCCAGATCTCGGAACTGAATCCCGTGTTGCCGGCATCGAAGATACCCACGACGGTCCAGTCGCGCATCCCAAAGCGCAGGGTCTCGCCGATGCCGCCGCCCTTGAAGCGCTTTGCAATGCTCTCGCCCGCGATGATCTCCGATGAACCCGGCTTCGGCAGACGCCCTTCCACGATCTTTACCTGGGGACGCAGGGCAAGGGAATGCCCTGCCGTTCCCCTGATGACGACGTTCGACGGTTTGTCGCTGCCGCGCTTGGGCAGACTGATAAGGACGACGACCTCTTTTGCGAGAAAGGGCTGACCATCCTCACCGATCGCCACTTCCGGCTGCGTCTCGACGATGGATGCCTGGAGGCGTTCGACACCGCTCTGGACCTCCGATGCCGAGGCTTTCCGTATCACGACGACATTTTCCGAAAGTCCCGTCTGGACAAGGGTCTTCCGAAGACCGGCGGCGAGCATGAGGACCGCGGCGAAGACGAAGACGACGAGGGCCATGCCCGAAGCGGTGAGGAAAGTCGTGAGTTTTCGGGTCCAGAGGTTGCGAAAGCTGTATGAAAAGGGGATCTTCACCCGATCCTCCTCAGGCCGTCGGCGATCCTGATCGTCATGGCGCGGTAGGTGGGGATGACGGCAGCCACGACGCCGATGACGACCGATGCGGCGATGTCGAGATAGAGCGTTTCCATCTCGACGTTGAACACGGGAATGAAGGAGCTCATGGCCGCCGCGAAGGCCTTTGCGACGGGAAAAGTGAGCGCGATTCCGATGGCACAGCCGGTCGTGGTGACAAGGAGGGATTCGCCGAAGATAAGCCCCGCGATATGGAATCCGCCGAACCCGAGGGTCTTGAAGACGGCGAACTCGCTCATCCTTTCCCTGGCGTTCATCGCCATAGTGTTGGCAACGACCGCCATAATGATGATGATGACAACGAAGGAGACAAGCTGAATCGCCACGATGATCGCCTCGCTCATGGCGACAAAACTGAGTTGAAAGGCCTTTTCCGTTTCCGTCAGGGTTTCGGCAAGGGAGTTCTTGAAGATCCGGTCGACGGACACGGCGACTTCGACGGCTATGTTCGGATTTGTAACACTGATCATGTAGAAACCGACCTGGTCAGCCCTGCGGGGTGCTGTCTTCTTGATCGTCTCGTTGAGGTAGTCCCAGTGAAAGAAGAACTGGGTCTCATCGGTTCCCTTATCCCTTCCCTTATACACGCCCCGGAGGACGAATTCCCACTGACCCGGAAAGATCGTGCCCTTCAGCGTGATGGTATCCCCGATCTTCCACTTGTGTTTCTCCACGAGCTTGCGTCCGGCGACACAGGATTTCCTGTCGCGAATAAAGTCCTTTTTCTGGTTGTCGGGAACGACAAACTCGGGGTAAAGCTCGAGATAGCTCCTGGGATCGACGGCGAAATTGGGGAAGAAATTCTTCTCGTCGATATAGATGCCCCCGAACCAGTTGCCCCAGGAGACGGTCTTGACGCCCGCGACCTGGCGAATCCTGTCTTTGTAGGCGAGGGGAAGGGAGAAGACGAGTGAAATGGCGTTCCTCGTCACGAGCCGGCTTGCCGAGGAGGCATCGACGCCGGCGTACCACGCGTCGATCACGGTTCTCAGGAGGCCGAAGGCGAGGATGGCGATGGTTATGCCGAGGACCGTGAGGGAGACGCGGAGCTTCTGACGGAGGGTGTTTCTAATGAGGAGCTTCAGTACGTACATCGTTGAGGACTCCCTTGTCGAGGTGTCTCATGGTGTTGGCCTTGGCTGCGGCCCGCGGGTCGTGGGTCACCATGATGACCGTTTTCCCCGACTCGATGTTGAGCCGGCTCATGAGGTTCATGATCTCTTCCGCCGAGACGCGGTCAAGGTCACCCGTCGGCTCGTCGGCAACGAGAATCGTCGGGTCCGTGACGACCGCCCTGGCGATGGCGACTCGTTGCTGCTGGCCCCCGGAAAGCTGTGAAGGATAGTGATCCATGCGGTCGGCGAGGTTCACGACCCGGAGGGCCGTCCTGACGTGCTCATGCCGCTCACCCTTGGAGAGGTTCGAAAGGAGCAGGGGCAGTTCGACATTCTCAAATGCCGTCAGAACGGGAATGAGGTTGTAGAACTGAAAGATGAATCCGACATGGAGGGCACGCCACCGGGCGAGCTCCGTTTCGGAGAGGGTCATGATGTCGACTCCTCCCACCCTGATGACACCGCTGTCGGCCTTGTCGATGCCGGCAATGAGATTCAGGAGCGTACTCTTGCCGGAACCTGACGGCCCCATAAGGGCGAGGAAATCGCCCTCGGCAATATCGAAGGTTATATCCTGGAGCACGGGGATTGACTGGCTTCCCCGCCGGTAGGACTTGAAAAGATGGCGTATCTCGACGATCGGTTGTTTTTTTTCCATGTCTACCTTATCGTTGCAATGGGGTCTCCGGAAGGCACTGTCTTTCAGACCGCTTCGCCCCGCCTTATTATGCATCTACGAGGTTGATGGAGCTTTCCCGGAGGCGTGCTGCCGGCGGCGGCTATTCCGCGATCTTGACCCGGGAGCCGCTTTTCAGCCTGTCGAGAGGCTTGAGAGCGATCCGGTCCCCTGTCTTTATCCCGCTCAGCACCTCGACCATATCCCCGAGTTTCTCCCCGAGAGTCACGGCCGTCTCGACGGCCCGGTTATCCTTGATGAGGTAGACCATCTTCCTCCCGTTCCGTTCGATGACGGCAGACGGAGGGACCGCTGTGCGGGCTTTCTGCTCCCCGGGCGTCACCGTCCGTTCGAGGAAGGCGACTTTTGCGCTCATTTCAGGAAGGATACGACTGTCCTTGTCGATGAACTTGACTTTCACCATGACCGTCGCCTTGCTCCGGTCGGCCGTCGGCACGACCATATGGACTTGTCCCCTGAACCGGAGGTCGGGCAGCGCATCGAGCTGGATCTCGCAGGGCTGCCCCGCTTTGACCAGTCCGAGGTTGGATTCCGAGACGTCCGCCTGGACCAGGAGCGATTCCATGTCGGCGATCGTCACGACTGCCGCTTTCGCATCCGCCGCCGCCCCCAGGGGAGTGACGATATCGCCGATATCGGCGTTCTTGGTCAAGACGACGGCATCGAAGGGTGCGCGGATCAGGGTGTATTCGAGGGAGACGTCGGCGCCTTTCAGCGCGGCGGCACTGGCTTTGATTGCGGCCTCGGCGCCCGCAACGGCGGCGACGGCCCGCCTGTGGCGTGCCTCGGACGTGTCGAACTCCGCCTGGGATACGTAGCCGTGCTTCAGCAGCTCCTTGTTCCTCTCATAGGAAAGTGCGGCGTCGTTCAGTTCAGCCTTGGCCTGTTCGAGATTGTGCTTCGAGACGTTAAGATTGGCCGCCGCCTGGTCCCGGAGGGCGATAAAGTCGTCGTTCTCGAGCCGGGCGATCACGTCGTTCTTCCTGATCCTGTTCCCCTCCTCGACATGCAGTGCAATGAGGCGGCCGTTGATTTTCGACGCCACCGCCGCCTTTCGCTGGGCGACGACGTAGCCGCTCGCGTTAAGAAGCGTGAAGGTCTGAGAGGGATAGACCTGCGTGACGTTCATCACCTCTATTTCGACTGCCGGGCTGAACACGCCCTTGCTATAGAGCGCAATGCCGGCAACCAGGAGGAGAAGGACCGGGATGATGATGATGAAGAGGCGTTTCTTCTTCACCGGCCCTGTCCGTTCCGTCGATTTGTCTATTGTCAGCTTTGAGAGGTCTTCGTTCGACACGTTTCCCTATTTTCCTTCCCCACTTGAAATTTGGCACCGTACAATATACCATTATATCAAATCGGCCTTTGATAGGGTTTGAACAGACCCCGCTTTTGTTGAGCAACTGATAATTTAAGGTTCATAAAAAAGACCGTGAGGAGGGAAGACGATGAGTCGGATCATGAAGTGCGCTGTTGTGATGTTGTCGCTCCTGCTGATCATGTCGGCATGCGAGAAAAAGGAGGCGTCCGTCAAAATCGGCATCGCCGGTCAGATGACGGGACCGCAGGCGAAGCTCGGCGCTGATCTGAGGCAGGGGGTGACGACCGCCGTCGAGGAGTGGAACGGGAAAGGCGGTGTCCTCGGCAAGAAGATCGAGGTGATCATCGGTGACGATCAGGCCGATCCCAAGCAGGCCGTGTCCGTGGCGAACAAGCTGGTCAACGACGGGGTCGTCGGCATCATCGGCCACTATAATTCGAGCTGCTCCATTCCCGCGTCGGATATTTACAACCGCGCCGGGATCCCCATGATTTCGCACGCCTCGACGAACCCCCTCTTCACGGAGCGGGGATACAAGAACGTCTTCAGGGTCTGCGGCCGCGACGATCAGCAGGGAGGGGTAGCAGCGGATTTTGTGAACAAGAAACTGGGAGCAAAGAAAGTCGCCATCCTTCACGACAAAACGACCTACGGACAGGGGATAGCGGAGGAATTCAAGAAGAGCCTCGGCGGAACGACGGATGTCGTCTACTTCAAC
This sequence comes from uncultured Nitrospiraceae bacterium, assembly GCA_963705105.1. Classification (GTDB taxonomy): domain Bacteria; phylum Nitrospirota; class Thermodesulfovibrionia; order Thermodesulfovibrionales; family Dissulfurispiraceae; genus CAVPIW01. Next base: position 557,977 of record CAVPIW010000005.1, read on the forward strand.
GGGATCACCCAGGGTGACAAGGACTTCAAACCCGTGCTCAGCGCCATCAAGGACAAGAAGGCCGAACTCATCTACTTCGGCGGGATGTATTCCGAGGGAGGGCTCATCGTCAAGCAGGCAAAGGAGCTGAACATGGCCGTTTCCTTCCTGAGCTGTGACGGTACTTTCGACCCGAAATTCGTGGAAATCGCCGGTGAAAAGGCGGCGGAAGGAAGCTTTTTCACCTTCGGCCCGGACCAGAGAAACATACCTGCGGCGAAGGGCTTCATCAAGACCTACACTGCAAAATACGGCGAACCCGGCCCGTATGCCATTTATGCATATTCGGCGGTGACGGCCCTGCTGACGGCCATCAGGGATGCGGGAACCGCGGAGAGCGCGAAGGTCATCGACAAGCTCCACACGACGGAATTCTCCCTGCCCCTGGGAAATCTGCGCTTCAATGAGAAGGGTGATGTATCGAAGTCGCCCTTCGTCGTCTGGATAACGAAGGGCGGTAAATTCGAGGAATACTGGAAGCCTTATTGATGCCGGGGGAAATGATAACGCCCCATAGTCCCGCGGCCGGCATCCGGTGCGACGCGGCCACGGGAAAGGATGCGGGGTGGTAGGCTGCTTTTCAGACGGAGAGCGAAACGAGTGTACCCTCGTAGTTTCCCTCTCCGTTTTTCTTCTTCGCCCTGTCCGCGGGGGATGAGGACTTTTTATCCTTTACCGTTTCGCCCTGGCCTGCGGACTCCACTTTTTTTCTTCTCTTCCTCACTATTCTGAGTTCCATACGCGGCAGAAGCATCATCCTGTTAATCATGTTATCCTCCCCTAAACGTCACTTTCACGTCCATAGTAGCAACGAACATGCCATGGGGAGTCTCGTGTCTTTAAATACATACAGCCTGCGGCGGCAAAGAATGATATCACATTGATTATTATTGGTTCATATAGAGCTTAACGCTTGGTGTCAGTGAGTGTATTTTCATGCATACGAACGCGGCCGACGGTTGGATCAGAGACACATCTGCGTGATGTTCAGCAACAATAGAGTAAAATCACGCAAGGCTGAGGACCATCGGCTGATGACGCTTATTTTCAACTCTTGACATAAGTTACCGTTACGTGTTATATATAAAAGTTTTTTGATCCTGATTACCAACCGCTTTGTCTTTGTGGTGCAGCCGGTATTCCGGCCGGAAGCGGGCAGAATCAAGGATCGACATGTTTACTGCCTATCAGATAATCAGACATTAAGGAAAGGAGGGATTACCATGGCTGAAAAAGCGAAGTCCAAGACCGATGTTGCAGCGCGCCTCGATGCAAAGGGCAAGGTTAATATCTGCCGCAACTGCGGGAACAAGGTCGATGTCGTCCTTGCCGTCTCCCCATCGGGAAAAAAGAAAATGAGACGCCTCTGCTGCGAGAGCTAAACGTCAGTAGCCTGCGGCAACTCCGTTTGCCGCAGGCATCCCGGTCCCCTCAGAACCCCCGACAACTTCCTGCCTGACAACATGTCACGTCGTGCTGTTCTTGCTTTCCAGGACAGGGATCGTCTTCCCGCCCATCAGTGGGTTGTTTCGGCGGAAAAAAAAGGAAAGCCCGGCTTTGATGACCGGGCTTTCCTTCTATTAAATCCGGCGGCGACCTACTTTCCCATGACCTCGCGGTCATAGTATCATCGGCCCTGGAGGTCTTAACTTCCGTGTTCGAAATGGGAACGGGTGTTGCCCCTCCGGCATCGCCACCGGAAACTCAATTGCGACTTCTTATAGTATCAGACGAAATCGGCAAAAAGCAATCATTATTTTTGACGAATCAGGGGAAGGGAGAGTTTAATGGTCAAGGCGCACGGTTTATTAGTACTGGTAAGCTGAACACATTACTGCGCTTACACCTCCAGCCTATCGACCTGGTGGTCTACCAGGAACCTTCAGGACCCTTTCGGGTCGGGAGACCTCATCTTGGGGTGGGCTTCCCGCTTAGATGCCTTCAGCGGTTATCCCCTCCGGACATGACTACCCAGCATTGCCACTGGCATGACAACTGGAACATCAGAGGTCCGTCCATCCCGGTCCTCTCGTACTAAGGACAGCCCCCCTCAAGTCTCCTACGCCTACAGCAGATAGGGACCGAACTGTCTCACGACGTTCTGAACCCAACTCACGTACCGCTTTAATGGGCGAACAGCCCAACCCTTGGGACCTACTTCAGCCCCAGGATGCGATGAGTCGACATCGAGGTGCCAAACCGCGTCGTCGATGTGAACTCTTGGACGCGATCAGCCTGTTATCCCCGGCGTACCTTTTATCCGTTGAGCGATGGCCCTTCCACTCAGTGCCACCGGATCACTAAGCCCAACTTTCGTTCCTGCTCGGCTCGTTTGCCTCACAGTCAAGCCTCCTTATGCCTTTGCACTCAACGGCTGGTTTCCGTCCAGCCTGAGGAGACCTTGGGACGCCTCCGTTACTCTTTGGGAGGCGACCGCCCCAGTCAAACTACCCGCCAGACAGTGTCCCCCACCCGGATCACGGGTGCAGGTTAGAGTCCCAGCAACACAAGGGTGGTATTTCAAGGTCGGCTCCACACAGACTAGCGTCCATGCTTCCCAGCCTCCCACCTATCCTACACATGCCCTGCCAAAACTCACTGCCAAGCTATAGTAAAGGTGCACGGGGTCTTTCCGTCTAGCTGCAGGTAACCGGCGTCTTCACCGGTATCTCAAGTTCGCCGAGCCCCTCGCCGAGACAGCGCCCAAATCGTTACGCCATTCGTGCAGGTCGGAACTTACCCGACAAGGAATTTCGCTACCTTAGGACCGTTATAGTTACGGCCGCCGTTTACCGGGGCTTCAATTCAAGGCTTCTCCTTGCGAATGACCTCTCCTATTAACCTTCCGGCACCGGGCAGGCGTCAGTGCCTATACCTCTTTTTGCAAATTCGCAGGCACCTGTGTTTTTGGTAAACAGTCGCTTGGGCCTCTTTAGTGCCTCCTATTGCTAGGAACCCCTTCTCCCGAAGTTACGGGGCCATGTTGCCGAGTTCCTTAGCGAGGGTTCTCTCGTCCGCCTTGGTATCTTCTACCCACCTACCTGTGTCGGTTTGCGGTACGGTCACAAGAATGACTCCCTACGAGGTTTTTCTCGTCAGTGTGAAATCGCCCGGGTTCAAGCCTTACGGCCCTTCCCCATCACGCCCCAGCCTTCACGGTGAGCGGATTTGCCTACTCACCAGCCTCAACGCTTGGACCTGAACCATCACCAGGCCCGGACTATCCTCCTGCGTCCCCCCTTCGGTCAAACGTCACCCCTATGGTGCAGGAATATTAACCTGCTGTCCATCGGCTACGCATCCCTGCCTCGCCTTAGGACCGACTAACCCTGGGCGGATTTCCCTTCCCCAGGAAACCTTAGGTTTACGGCGGGCTGACTTCTCATCAGCCTTTGCGCTACTTATGCCGGCATTATCCCTTCTGTCCCCTCCAGCAAGTCTCACAACTCACCTTCACAGGTCCACAGAATGCTCCCCTACCACTCCGGCTCTCGCCGGAATCCGTAGCTTCGGTGAGGTGCTTAAGCCCCGTTACATTTTCGGCGCAGTGCCACTCGACCAGTGAGCTATTACGCTTTCTTTCAATGATGGCTGCTTCTAAGCCAACATCCTGGCTGTCTGTGTACCACCACATCCTTTCCCACTTAGCACCCTCTTGGGGACCTTAGCTGACGGTCTGGGCTGTTTCCCTCTCGACTACGGATCTTAGCACTCGCAGTCTCACTCCCGAGGACCATCCACAGGGTATTCGCGGTTTGGTTGGGTTTGGTACCGCCCATGCGGCCCTAGCCCATCCAGTGCCCTACCCCCCTGTAACTACCTCGAGGCTGTACCTCAATACATTTCGGGGAGAACCAGCTATCACCAGGTTTGATTAGCCTTTCACCCCTACCCACAGTTCATCCGAGCTTTTTGCAACAAACACCGGTTCGGACCTCCACGAAGTCTTACCTTCGCTTCATCCTGACCATGGGTAGATCACCTGGTTTCGGGTCTACTGACTGCAACTATTCGCCCTGTTCAGACTCGGTTTCCCTCCGGCTCCGGACCTCAGGCCCTTAACCTCGCTGCAGCCAGTAACTCGCCGGCTCATTAATCAAAAGGCACACCGTCACCCCGATTTCTCGGGGCTCCGATTGCTCGTAGGCATACGGTTTCAGGTTCTATTTCACTCCCTTCGCTAGGGTTCTTTTCACCTTTCCCTCACGGTACTTGTCCACTATCGGTCATCAGGTCGTATTTAGCCTTGGAGGGTGGTCCCCCCAGATTCCCACAGGATTCCACGTGCCCCGTGGTACTCAGGATCCCGCTTCCCCATACACTGCATGCCGCCTACAGGACTATCACCCCCTCCGGTCGGCCTTTCCATGCCGTTCAGCTATACAGCATATATGGTACTCATGCGGTCCTACAACCCCCAACCTAGAACACAGAAGTCAGAAGCCAGAAGCCAGAAGTTCTGCGTTGCTGCCTCTCTCCTGTCTT
>CAVPIW010000005.1:565000-652986 GCA_963705105.1 uncultured Nitrospiraceae bacterium
TGATATTCATCCGTTGCTTAACTCCGTCAACATATGATTTCACCGCGATGTTTCTTTTTTCGGAAAGTATCGCCTGTCTTGCAGCGCTCTTCTGAGGATCATCCCCCTGAACTCCCTGAACATCCTGCTGACTGAGGTCCACGGACGACCAGATGAGCCTCTTAATTTTAAGGATTATCAGTTGCTGACGCATCGAGCTCTCGAACATTTCCGGCGTAAGTCTGTTCAGTTCAAGGGTCCTGAAATAGACGTCCTTCCTGAAGGCGCCGTCTCTCATAAACCGCGGGTCGCTTGTGATCGTATCCTGCAGTTCCTTGTCCGTGACGGTCATGCCGAGTTCGCGGGCCGACTGCAGGAGGACCCTCTCCTCCACAAGGGCGTTCAGGACGGTCTCCTTGAGATTCAGGTTCTTTTCCACTTCCTCGGTGAACTGACCTTTATACATCTCCCTGTAGACCTCACGCATCCTGTCGTAGGTGCGCCAGTATTCTTCGGCAGTGATCTTTTCGCTGCCGATTTCGGCAAGGCTGACGGACGTCGGCTTGTCAACAGTGCCGACACCCCAGAAAACAAAACTCAATATAACGATGAAGAAGAGAACATAAAAGTACCTTGCATGTTTTCTCATCGCCTGCAGCATGGGCTAATACCTCCCGAGAAAATAGTCGTTCAGAATGTCTCTGTGATCAAAAGCCATGTCGCCGGGCAGTGTATCCTTCGTGAATACACCGGCATCTCCCGCATCGTCTCCCGCCGTCATTTCGCCGGCACCCTCTGCGAGATAAACCGTCGTAATAGTGTGAAACCGGGGGTCCCGTCCGGGAGCCGAATAGGTATGGAACTGCCGGGTGAGCATGACGTCCAGGCCTGTCTCTTCCTTCACTTCCCGGACGGCCGCTTCCTCGAGGCTCTCGCCGTAGTCGACGAATCCGCCGGGAATAGCCCAGCCGAAGGGTGGATTCTTCCTCTTTACCAAAACGATCCCGTCACGGTATGCGATGATTATATCGACTGTCGGTAAAGGATTCCTCGGTTTCTCCGCCTGTTGCATGACGTCCGCTTTCGGGTTCGACGGATTTCCGTCACCCCGTCCCGCATGACGGATACGGCTTTATAGTTTGTGTGTCGGGACAACAATATAATTTATAAGATTTTTTTGATTAATGCAAGCTGTGATATAATGAACTGTCGGTTTCGAAAGCCGTGTTTGTTCCGTATTGATTGGATTTCCCAATTTCCGAGTGAGGTGAAACAATGCCCATTTATGAATATGCATGCGGCTCCTGCGGAAAGGATTTCGAGAAACTGGTCTTCGGAAACCAGCAGGTCACGTGTCCGCGCTGTGAATCTGCCGAAGTGAGGAAAAAATTTTCCGTATTCGGAATGAGCGGTGTAAGCAAGCAGACGTCGTCCTGTTCTTCCTGCAGCTCAGGATCCTGCAGCACCTGCAAATAAAGCCCTCAGCTTGCCCGTCTTTCAACTTACCCGCAAAATCGTCTTTCCCCCTCCCGAGATGGCTGATGATGACGGATTGCTTGCCGTCGGGGGCGACCTGAGCACCGAGAGGCTCCTCCTCGCTTATTCGATGGGGATTTTCCCCTGGTATTCGGGCAGGTCGCCGATCCTCTGGTGGTCTCCCGATCCCCGCCTCGTTCTCTTTCCCGGGATGCTCAGGGTATCGCGGAGCCTGAGGCAATGCATGCGGAAAGGACTTTTTTCGGTTACCTTCGACCGGGCCTTTGACGATGTAATCCTGAAATGTGCCTTAGTGCACAGGGCGGGAAAGGGAGACACCTGGATTACTGATGAAATGATCGATGCGTACCGCCGTCTTCACCGTGAGGGATTTGCCCATTCCGTCGAAGCATGGAAGGGACAGGACCTTGCAGGCGGCATCTACGGAGTGTCCCTCGGAGCGGCTTTCTTCGGCGAATCGATGTTCACCATCGAAAGCAACGCCTCAAAAGTCGCCCTCGTAGAGCTTGTTCAGATGCTGTCGGGGCGGGGATTTAAACTCATCGACTGCCAGATGAAAACGGAGCACCTGCTGCGTTTCGGCGCCGGCGAAATTTCACGCAGCCGTTTCCTCGCGCTGCTGAAGGAGGCTCTCCGGTCGAGCACCTGGCGGGGCTCCTGGAGCGCAGGGTCTGCCGGCAACGACGCTACTGGGGATAGGAGAAGGGATTCGACCGCATGATGTTATCGACCCTGAGCGGACGAACTTTGAGCACGAAGACGGTCATTCCCCGTTCCTCCGTCGTCTTGCCCTCTCTGGACCAGGTCCCCTTCCAGGAAACGTTCACATTCGCCGTCCCGCTCTCAATCTCGACCAGGACGGGATTGAACTGAAGATCGACGCGGTCGAAGTTCTTGATAGAACCACGGATGAGGTTGAATCCGTCTCTCGTCGTCACCCGCTCGATTGCATGAAGGTCTTTCGCGGTGTAAGCTTCCCTCAGTTTCTCAACGACCTGCATCGCTTCCGTGGCAACGCGTGAGTCCTCGGAAACGGTTTTCTTGACCTCTTTTTTCCCGCAGGAAACGGCAACAAAACAGAGTATGAGAATCGCTATGAGCGGTTTACGCATGGATGCCTCCTGATAGCATGGATTCCCGAAATTATATACGATTTATGAGGCCAAATCCATAGGCCAATCTTCACCGAACAGACAATCCGCACGGGGCCGCCGGGTTCTTTCAGTTCTGCCATCCGGGGTCAATGTTCACCTTTCAGGCGGGGCGAACCGCCTCAAAGCCTTGGTGAAGGCGACGATGAGCATTGTCAGGTTCGTCTTTCAGGAGTCCACTCTTTGTGTGATCGACCATCGGCTTGAACCCTCATCTTTTGTGACGTTTAAGGTGTCGCCGCGTCACGGTTTTCGGCGCATACGCCCCGCCTTTCCCGAGGTGTGTCCAACGATAAGGTTCATTCTTTTCCGCCTGCCTTTTCGATCAGCTCGACCATACCCGTGTACCCCCGTGATTTCGCGATGCGCAGGGCCGTCATGCCCCGGAAATCAGCGGCATTCACGTCGGCGTCTTTGTCGATGAGCAGCCCGGCGACTTCCGTCTGGTTCGTGTATGCCGCTGCCATCAGGGCTGTCCAGCCGTCCCTGGTCTTTCCCTTCACGTCAGCGCCGGCCTCTATCAGCAATTTCACGACAGCCGGCCGTTCCATCTGGACCGCGTCGATCAGCGGCGTCCACCCGTTGGCCATGGGGGCATTCACGTCGGCGCCGCCGTCGATGAGCAGTTTGACCACCCCGGCGTGTCCCCAGTGGGATGCGAACATGACAGGCGTCTGTCCCTTGGGATTCTTCTCGTTGACACGGGCCCCCTTCTCCAGGAGGAGACTGACGATGCCGCTGTGCCCCTTGCTTGCCGCCACCATCAGGGCGGACCAGCCGTCGCTGTTCGTCGCGTTTGCATTCGCCCCGCGGGCCAGTAACTGTTTCGCCTTTTCCGATTTGTTCTCGTTCACCGCTTCAAGAAGCTCCTTGCTGAGCGACGACATCGGAAAGGCGGGGTCCTTTATCTTCAAACCCGCAATGACGGGATGTATCTCTTTGGGATTCGGCGTGTGCAGCCCCTTGGTGAAAGCGTCGCTGAAGAAGAACACATAAAAAACATGGTTTTTTTTGTAGTCTGCGGGGAAATGGAGGTAGATGACGGCCTCTACGGTGACCTCCGGTCCTGTACCCTTATAGCTCATGAAATGGAGTTTCTTCCCGCCGATTGTCGTCGTGCCTTTCTTCAAATCCTTCAACTCCTGTTTTGTCAGCGCATCGAAGGACTCCTTCGCACTTTTTTCCTCTTTCCTGAGATATGACTCCGCCATCTCATTTTCACCGAGGTCCCACTGTTCCGTCGGTGCACCCGTCCTGATGACCTGAATCGACGCCGATGACAGGGGCATTTTCGGATCGGCAGGATTTCGTATCACCCTTTGAAACTGGACGCTTCCCGATTCCCTGTCGATCGTTTCGGTCCAGTCCTTCCCGTCCGGCGGCCGTATCATAAAGCTGCCGGCATCGATGGTTTTCGCCGATGCCTCTTGTTGGGCGAGTGATCCTATCACGATAGAGCAGAGCAAAACCAGAAAAGTCATCAAGAAAAAAGATCTCTTCATAATGAATCCTCCATTGTCCGACGAGTTGTAGGAATTACTGTCAGTTTACCCGATTGAACGGGATCCGGGAAAGAATGCTTTTTTCACGCTAGGGCTTATCGGGGAGAGCACTCTCTGTCCGTAATTCATTTAGTACAGGTTGTCCGTCATTCCGGCTTGTCCGGAATCTTTATTTCAGAAGGATTCCCCGACGGCCCCCGCTTCATGCACGGGGCTGCGGGAATGACAATGAAGGTGACTTTATAACACCGGTGTTCTGACTGGCTGATGGGTCCCGCGGTGGATTTTTCGGGACTCCATCGGGTAAAATGATATGTTATATTCTTCGCCTGAACGGCGGCGTACCCAAGTGGCTAAGGGAGAGGTCTGCAAAACCTCGATGCAGCGGTTCGAATCCGCTCGCCGCCTCTCTTCAATTCATCTCTGCAGTGACTTCGCTTCCCTCGTCTGTCTTACTGAGGCTCTCACAGTGTAATCAGGAACATTCTTGACCGACTTCTTGACAAACCAACGGAAATCTATGCACAGGTCGCTATGATAACCATTGTAGTTGCATAGAAAGGCGGGGCGTGTAGTACAACGATAAGGATACATCAGGCGCTCTGAATGAAATCTTCATTTATCGACTAATGATTATTGACATAGTTGAACTCATTTGCTATGATAAGAAATAAGTGAGGTGAACTATGGCAACGACCGTGAAGGATTACTACGCCGTACTGGGAGTAAACAAGGACGCCTCTCAGGATGACATCAAGAAGGCCTTCAGGAAACTTGCGCGGAAGTATCATCCTGACCTGAACCCCGGCGACAAGAAGGCGGAGGAAAAGTTCAAGGACCTCAACGAGGCCTATGCGGTCCTCGGTGATGCACAGAAGCGCGCGGAGTATGACAAGGGAGGCACGGCTGCCTTCGAGGGGTTTGAGGGAGGCGGCTTCGATTTCAGGGAGTCTTTCGATTTCGGCGATATCTTCGGCGACATCTTCGGAGGACGCCATGCTGCGGGTCCTCACTATGGAAAGGGTGAGGACATCCTCATGGGCATGGAGATGACCCTTGAGGATGCCTACAACGGCATCACGAGGCCGATCTCCGTGACGAGGGCGTCGAACTGCGATGCCTGTGGAGGGAGCGGCGCCGAGGGATACCAGACCTGCGACCGGTGCAAGGGGACCGGCCAGAGCCAGGCGTCAAAGGGATTCTTCAAGATGTCCCAGGCCTGCCCCGAATGCAGGGGGACAGGAAGGAAGATCACCGCCGCCTGCAGAAAGTGCGCGGGCAGGGGAAAGGTCCTGATGACCGATACGGTGAAAGTGAAGATTCCGGCCGGCGTCGACAACGGCTCCGTTGTCCGCCTGAAAGGCAAGGGCCATGCGGGAGAGGGAGGAGGGCCTCCGGGCGACCTGCTCATCGAAATAAGCGTTCGGCAGCACCGCCTGTTCCGGAGGAAGGGAGATGACATCCATGTGCAGCTTCCCGTCACCTTCGGCGAGGCGGCCCTGGGCACGAAGATCGAGGTGCCGACAATTGACGGCGTTTCGGTCATGAAGCTGCCGCCCGGTACACAGGGCGGGCAGAGGTTCAAACTTTCCGGGAAGGGGTTTGTCTCTCCCAGGACGAAACAGCGGGGAGACGAGGTCGTCGAGATAAAGATCGTGGTTCCGAAGAACATTCCGGATAGCGCGAGGGATGCCCTGAAAGTCATTGAATCGCTCTATACGGAGAGCCCGAGAAAAGGGACGGTGTCGAAATGAAGGGGAGAAAGCGTGAAGATACAGCCAGACCTCTGTACATGATCAGTGTCGTTTCAAGGATGCTCGAAGTGCATCCGCAGACCCTGAGGATGTATGAAAGAGAGGGATTTATCATACCCCGCCGGGTGAACAGGCAGCGGCTCTATTCAGACGACGACATCGAGCGGCTGAACCTCGTAATACAGCTGACGAAGGAAATGGGTGTGAACAAGGCGGGCGTTGATATCATTCTGAGGATGAGGAACCGCATCGAGGCACTCCAGGACGAGATGAGGGAGATGATGAGATTTCTCGAAGATGACGTGAGAAGGGAGTTCGAGGAAAAGATCCGGTCCCTCTATTCCGAGGAAAAGTAGCGCCGGTGACACATATAAACCTTACTCTCGCCATCGGACCTCCGGAAAGGCAGGGCGTATGCGCCGACAAGCCTCGGTGCTGCGAAACCTTTGCCTTCCCATGAAGATTATATCGGGCCGACGGCTGACAAAATCTCTTTCTGGCACTCACACTGTCACTGATACTGTTTTTCAGAGCGCTTCGCCCTGCCTTTTCATACAACTGGGGGTAAAGATCGTGTTATTGGAGTCCAACATGATGTTCCGCAGCGTCTTGCTGCAAACCGCTTTGGTTACGAGTGAGTTCAGGCGGTATTTCGGGCCGTTCGGGGAACGGCCCCTGCAGTGAAAAAATGCTGTTGCAGACGCCCGTTCCGTCGTTTTACCCATCTGCAACATTGAGATATATTTTATGAAGGAGGCTATATATCATGAGACTGGATAAATTGACTGTCAAGAGCCAGGAGGCCCTCCAGGAGGCCCAGCGCATCGCCGAGCGGAAGGGCAACCAGCAGCTCGACGTGGAGCATCTCCTGTCGGCGCTGCTCGTCGATGAGGAGGGGACGGTCTTCCAGATCCTCTCCAGACTCGGCGCGGACATCAACGCCGTCAGGGCGGAGATCGAGAAAGAGATAGAGAAGTTTCCCAAGGTATCTGGCGCGACGCCCCTCGGCCAGATATACCTTTCGCCGCGCCTGAAGGCAGTGTTCGAGAAGGCCTTCGAAGAGGCGGGCCATCTGACGGACGAATTCATCAGCGTGGAGCACCTGCTCATCGCCATCGTGAACGAATACGGGCCGGCTTCGGAGATCCTCAAACGGCAGGGTGTCACAGCCGATACCATCCTCACCGTATTAACCGACATCAGGGGATCGCAGCGCGTGACGGACCCCAATCCCGAGGAGAAATTCCAGGCCCTCAAGCGGTACGGGAAAGACCTTACCGATCTTGCCAAGAGAGGCAAGCTCGATCCCGTGATCGGCAGGGATGAGGAGATCAGGAGAGTCGTCCAGGTCCTTTCGCGGCGGACGAAGAACAACCCCGTCCTGATCGGGGACCCCGGAGTCGGAAAGACCGCCATCGTCGAGGGCTTGGCCCAGAGGATCGTGGCGGGAGACGTGCCCGAGTCGCTGAGGGACAAACGTCTCATAGGCATCGACATCGGGAGCCTCGTCGCAGGCTCTAAATACAGGGGAGAATTCGAGGAGCGCCTCAAGGCGGTGCTCAAGGAGATCGAGAAGTCGGAAGGCAAGATCATCACTTTTATTGACGAACTTCACACCCTTGTCGGCGCAGGCGCCGCTGAAGGCGCTGTCGACGCGTCCAACATGATGAAGCCGGCACTTGCCAGGGGCGACCTCCGGTGCATCGGCGCGACGACGGTGAACGAATACCGGAAACACATCGAGAAGGACCCTGCCCTCGAGCGGCGGTTCCAGCCCGTCAACGTCAGCGAACCCTCCGTCGAGGACACCATATCGATCCTGCGAGGTCTCAAGGAACGGTACGAAGTGCATCACGGCGTGAAGATCAAAGACGCCGCACTCATCGCGGCCGCCATGCTCTCGCAGCGCTACATCACCGACCGATATCTCCCTGACAAGGCGATTGACCTCATCGACGAGTCCGCCGCCCGGCTGCGCATGGAGATCGACAGCATGCCCGTGGAGCTCGACGAGATCGAGAGGAAGATCAGGCAGCTCGAGATCGAAAAGCAGGCCCTCATGAGGGACGACTCGGACGACGGGCGGGAGAAGCTCGATAAACTGGTGCGGGAGATGGCGGAGCTCGGGGAGAAGAGGGACGCGCTCAGGACCCAGTGGATGAGCGAGAAAGAGGTGATCCAGAGGATCAGGGACATCAAGGAGCAGATCGAGAAGACCAAGAACGAATCGGAGCTTGCCGAGAGGGACGGCGATCTCACCAAAGCGGCGGAGCTCAGATACGGCACACTCATTAACCTGCAGCGGTCCCTCGACGAGGAGAACAGGAAACTCAAGGACACCCAGACGAAGCGCCAGATGCTGAAAGAGGAGGTCGACGAGGAGGACATCGCCGAGGTCGTTTCGAAATGGACGGGAGTGCCGGTGACGCGCATGATCGAGAGCGAGGTGCAGAAGCTCATCCACATGGATGATCGCCTGAGGCTCCGCGTCGTCGGGCAGGACGATGCGATCGTCGCCGTCTCCAACGCCATCAGGAGGGCACGGGCAGGCATCCAGGACCCGAACAGGCCGATCGGCTCCTTCATCTTCCTCGGACCCACCGGTGTGGGCAAGACGGAGCTCGGAAAGGCGCTGGCCGAATTCCTCTTTGACGACGAAGGCGCCATGATCAGAATCGACATGTCCGAATACCAGGAGCGCCACACCGTCTCCCGCCTCATCGGCGCACCGCCGGGCTATGTGGGCTACGAAGAAGGCGGGCAGCTCACCGAGGCCGTCAGGAGGAGGCCCTACGCGGTCATCCTCTTCGACGAAGTGGAGAAGGCACACCCCGAAGTGTTCAACGTGCTGCTCCAGCTTCTCGACGACGGCCGGCTCACGGACGGCCACGGCAGGACCGTGGACTTCAGGAATTCCGTCGTGATCATGACGTCCAACATCGGCAGCGTTCATATCCAGGAGATCCTCGAGAAATCAGCGAAACGGAAGGCCGTCCACTGGAGCGGTGAAGACGGCGGTGACCTCAAAGAAAAGGTCATGGAGGACCTGAAGGGTTTCTTCAGGCCCGAGTTTCTGAACAGGGTCGACGAGATCATCATCTTCAATCCCCTCTCGGAGGAGCTCCTGAGGGCGGTCGTCCGGATTCAGGTGGAGCGTATGAAGAGGTACCTGAGGGACAAGAAGATCGATTTCACGCTGACCGACGCAGCCACGGCGTATATCGCCCGCATCGGATACGATCCGGTATATGGCGCCCGTCCCCTGAAGCGTGCCATTCAGAAGGAGATTCTCAACCCTCTCGCCCTGAGGCTTCTGGATGGCTCGATCAGGGAGGGAGATGCCGTCGAGATCGATTATGCCGATGACAAGATGATCTTCAACAAGATAGATGTTGCCGAGACCGTTTCATAGGGCGGTCTTTGGCCGCCTGAAAAAAGGATACGAAGGGGTCGGGGACTGTGACAGCCCGGCCGGCAGAAGGAGGATATCATGTCGATCATGAAATGGAGCCCCATGAAGGAACTGGAAGAGATGAGGAGGGACATGGACCGGCTGTTCGATGAAGTCTTCACGCCCGGCCGGAGGAGGAGATGGCCCGGCAAGACGGAACCCGGCATCGTCGTACCGAGCATCGAGGTGTATGACCGGAAAAGCGAGATCGTCGTCAAGGCCGAGCTGCCCGGAGTCACGAAGGACGACATCGATCTCACCATCACGAAGGATTCCCTGACCCTGAAGGGAGAAGTAAAGAGGGAGGAGGAGGTCAAGGAAGAGGACTACTATTCCTGCGAGCGGACCTTCGGCAGTTTCGCGAGGACCGTCGCCCTTCCCGTCGATGTGGACAGTGAAAAGGCGAAGGCGACCTTCACCAACGGTATCCTCGAGATCGTTCTTCCCAAGAAGGAGGAGGCGAAGCCGAAGGAGATCAAGATCGAGGTGAAGTAGACCGGGCAGGATTGTACTCTCACGGGGGCGGGGATGACCTTCCCCCATCTTGTTTCGCGTCCCCGGCAAAAAAGCTTATCGTCACCCCTGTAGTTGTATAAAAAGGCGGGGCGAAGCGCCTCAAATCCTTGCTGAAGGCGACGATACGCCCCCTCGTTAGCTTTGTGTTTCAGGATTCCACTCTTTGTGTCATCGACCATTGGCGTATAGTTCGTCTGCCCTTTCGATACAGGTGTCGCCGCAGCAAGGTATTCGACGCATACACCCCGCCTTTACCGGCATGTATTGCTCAACGATAAGGTCAATTCAATCAGCTATCAAAGAGCGTGTGGCCCCCGGCAGGCCGGAAGCCCCGACAATCCCATTTCCTCATTTACCCTGCCAAAGAGAGGTCTCGCAAGCCGAGTCGTGAGATTGTCGCAAGCTGTGTCGCAAGATTGTCGCAAGTTCAACCAGTCCCCTTCATCCGGTAGACGAGCTTGTTGGTCGATCCCTCCGAAACCAACAGCCCCATATCCACCATGGCCTTCAGGTCGCGCTGCAGAGAGCGGCGGTTGACCTCGGGAAAGTAGTGCTCGAAATCCTGGATGGTCAGACTGCCGTGTTCCAGAATGTGGCCGAGGACTTTGGTCTGGCGCTCCGAAAGTCTGTGCTCTTTGATGAGCACATCCCGGCGGATGGCCTGCTCTCCGCGCTCCCTGACTTCGGCAAGCTGCGTGGTCAGCCCCTCGACGAAATATTCCAGCCAGCCGGTCATGTCCATGCGGTGCTCGCGGACGCTCTGGATAGCCCGATAGAATGCCGGCCGGTCTCGGTCGTAGTATTCGCTGATCGCAAACAGCCGCTTGAAGTCGTACCCGGCCCGGTAGAGGCACAAGGTCGAGAGCAGCCGGGAAGTCCGGCCGTTGCCATCCAGAAACGGGTGGATATGCACGAGCTGGAACTGAGAGATGCCGCTCACCAGAACCGGGTGAACCTCCGTCTCCTGGTTTAGCCAGTCCACCAGATCCGCCATCATGATCGGCACATCATGCGCCGGGGGCGGAGTGTAGACCGTCTCGCCGGTGGTCGAGTTGACCACGTAGTTCTGGATTTTCCGATACTCGCCGGGAGCAGCTGCTCCGCCACGCACGCCCTCGACGAGCCGCTTGTGAATTTCCCGAACGAGCCCCTCCGTGACCGGACCGCCGTCCTCGAGATACTCGGAAACGAACTCAAAGGCTTTCTTGTAGTTCAGCAGTTCCCGCACATCATCGGGATCGGCCTCGGGGACCGGCTTGCCTTCCAGGAGTTGCTCGGCCTGGTCCAAGGTCAGACGTGTTCCCTCGATGTGAGTGGTGTGATGGGCTTCAAGGATCAGCGCTCGACGTCCCATCTCCCTCACCCAGGCCTCGGATAAAGTCGCGGCCTCCAAGAACCCCCGGGCCCGCTCGATGCGGGTCAGCCCGGCGGTGACCCGGTTGGTGATGGTGAATGCGGGGTGAAAGCCTTTGGTCATTTGCCACCGCCTCTCCCCGGCGAATTCTTCAGTAGGACCAGGTCATCATCCAGCCCGTGACGGAGAATGTCGAGCCTGGATGACGCAGCCACAAGGCTTTCGGCGTGAATTGGCTTGATCCGGAACGGGAAGAGGCTCGGGCTATCGATCAAGTCTTTGCGCGGGGCCGAGCCGTTGGCGCGGGCATGAAGGGATGCTTCGGCCAGCCAGGCTATCAGTCGGGAATCATCAACGGCCAGCGTCGTCCCGGCGGTATAAATTCCCTTTGTGCCGGTCTCCTGAAGCACGCCCCAATCCAGGTACGAACGCAGTATGCGCCGGGCTGCTCGGGAAACAGTCTCCCGCTCGCCGTATTGCTCGCGGACCCGGCGCTGGACATGAGCCGCGGCAGCGGAGCCCTGAAGCCTCAGAAGACGGCCGGTCTGGGTGGCTACACCCGACCAGAACGGGTAAACGGCCATGACCATCCCCCAGTGGATAGCCAGATGATCGCGTCGAGGAACACGTTTGAGGAGCTCCAGTCCTTCGACGCGCAACGACTCGAGTTCGCTCGGAACCTTCAGCCACGTCTTGAGGAGAATCGTGATGATCTTCTCGCGATTGCCGCGCACGGCCTGGCCGCCGACGGACACCTTGTCCTTCAGCAGCTCCTGCAAGGCATCGTTGACCGCAGCCTTGTCATTCCCTGCCAGGATCAGGTTGGCCGTCTGCTCAAGCCATTCCAGGCGCACCCGCTGACTGAATCCGATCTGGTCGGTCCGTCTGGTCATTCGCCCCTCCTCTCAATTTGGATCAGAGGGACGATGAGTTCCTCTACTGAAACGCCGCCGTGGCTAACGGTGCGCTGTTTTTCTTGGACAAACGCCTGCCGAGCAGGGGCCAGCAGGGCGAGGTAGTCCTCCGGGAGACCAACGGGGCCCCATTCCAGCGCGGCGGGAAAACGTTCCTTCACCTTGCCGCGAAGGGCCGCGTCGGGATAGATGCGGACTCGTTCACCGCGCAGGTCCGCCACAGCTCCTTCAGACGGACGACCGCAACCTGTCGCCTCGATGTTGCCGTGATCGGAGGTCAGGAAGACCCGGAACCCATGATCCAGGAGCAGATCAAGGAGGGCGCTGAGATACGGCTGCTTGGCCCACTGGCCCACTTGGTTGTGCATCCCGGCGGTGCCCATTTCCATCCCGTGCATGATTTTGTCTACCTTGTCCACGACCAGCCCGGCGACCCTTGCCTTGGGATGAGAAAGCGCTTCGGAAACGGTATCCAGACTGCCATCGCCCAGCCCCTTGATGTAGACGACATCGTTTGGCATAAGGCCCTGATCCGCCCAGAATTGCGCCCAGAGAGAGGGTTCCTTGTCCGTGGTCTGGATGCTATTAGGAAAAAAGATGGGAGCCTTGCCGGCGAAGGTTGCTTGGCGCGAGACGGAGGTGAGCGAAGGAATCCAGGCAAAGACCGCCTGCTCCCGGAATCGCAGCCCAGGCTGTTTTGAGGCAAGTGCTTCGCGGACTACCAGCCATTGGTCCAAGGCAAGGCCGTCCACCACGATCAGTGCGATCTTGGCGTTGCGGTCTTCTCCCATTTGGCGGGCAAGAAATCGCGGGAGGTGATGCAACATGACCGGAGGCACCGGTGGCAGATTAACCAGCCCGGCATACCGCTTGAAGAGCCAGGCTGCGAAACCGGCATCCACCTGTGCCTGCAAGTTCTTGATGCGTTCATCCGTCGGTTCGGAAATCGCTTCGGCCTGATCGTTCGCCAGCAGGATCGTCTCCGCCCATCCGCGGGCAAAGTGGAACCAGTCCCTGTGCTTCGCGTCCTCGGCCGGAATGGATGCCTCCAGACTTTTTCCCGTAGATGTGTCTTTATCCATAAGGCCTTCGGCTGCATGAGAGAAAGGCGCATGACCCAAATCATGCAACAAACTTGACAGTCGAACTAAAACCCTATCACGCCCTAATCCGTCATAATTGAAATCCAACTCCGATTTTAGAAAGTCACCTCGCCTTACCCGTATATGATCGAACATACGTGTAGCAACCTGCATCACTCCAAGAGAATGTTCAAAACGGTTATGCATCGCCGCCGGGTAAACCATATCCGTGAAACCAAGTTGCCGGATGCGTCGTAGGCGTTGGAAAACTGGATGATTTACGATATCTCGTTCCCACTCGTTCAAAGTAATGAAGCCGTGAATAGGGTCCCTGATTTCAGTGATTTTACCCATGATTGCTACTCCAAAACGAAAATCTCTCCGCATGAAACAACTTGGTCGCTCGTCCACTGACCAAGTTCGTTTATGGGTATACCCGACTTGTACAGTGACTTGGTCAGTTCTGCATGGAAAATAGCCATTGATGATCCCGTTAATGCCGTCATGATCTCGTTTCCCGGACCTGTTCCTCGATAAAACGCTGCATCTCCTCCTTCTTCGGCAGTTCGAGTTGGTATTTGGAAACGAAAAGGCCGTTGTCCATGCCGGCCAGCGCATATTCCACAAGGGTTTGGTCGCGCTGCGTGCACAGAAGGATGCCTATGGGCGGATTGTCCCCCTCCGACATCATGTTTTTTTTGTACCAGCTCACATAGGTATTGAGCTGGCCGATATTTTCGTGGCTGAACCGTTCGAGTTTTAGCTCCACCAGTACGTGGCACTTGAGTAGTCGGTGGTAAAAGACAAGGTCCACGAAGTTATGCATATCTCCGATCAATATCCGCTTTTGGCGGGCCTCAAAACAGAACCCGTGCCCCAGCTCCAAGAGGAAATCTTGCAGTTTATCAAGGAGCTGATCCTCCAGATGCGACTCGCTCATCACTTCCCTTGGCTTCAGTCCAAGGAATTCGAACACATAGGGGTCGCGAATTGCCAGCTTGGGATCGGCAGCTTCGGCTCCTTTTTGCACCAGTTCAGTCAGTTTTTTCTTGTCCTTTGAAAGTCCGGATCGTTCGTAGTAAAGGCTGGCGATCTGGCGCTTCAGTTCACGCACCGACCAGTTGCCCCGGAGGCACTCGAGTTCATAAAATGCCCGTTTCAGGTCGTCATCGAGATCGACGAGCAATTCCAAATGGCTGTAGGAAAACCGTTGGATGATGGTATCCGGCGGGGTGCGCAATTGTGGGGACGCCGTCCCCACTTTCTCAAGGGCCTTTGTTCCAGCAGGCAACAGCTTTTTCAATTGTGCGGACAGTGTCCCCACAATCTCAGGGTAAAGGCGATAGAAACGCAGATAACGATACAGCTGACGACGGTTGCAGTTACTTACCTTCAGTTCTGTAAGGCATTTGGCAAGTTCAGCGAGGAGATTGTCGCCGTATTGGGCCCGGTCGGAACCCCGCAACTCGTACTCAGCGATGTAGCAGCCGATTAGCCAGTTACGCAGCGTCAGGCTCAGGTTAACCGCCCGACCGGCTTGCGCCGCCAACTCTTCATGAGCCTGCTGAATAGCGCCGGTCAGCTTTTCAAAGCTTATTTCGTGTTCATTCGTGTCCATTCGTGGTTCCTACTCCAAAACGATCCGTACCTTGCCGGGCTCCTTGCCCTTGGTAAGCCCGTCCAGGTATTCCTCGAACCGCTTTCTCATCTCCGCCGGGGTGGCCGGTGAGCCGCCCGAGAGCAGGGCATCACGCAGGTCCGCGATCTTGACCGAGACCTTGGTGAGCCCGGAGAGCACCTCCTGCAGTGCGTGGATGAAGTCTTGGTCCAGGTCGTCGGACAGGGTCCGCTTCTGGATGAAGCCGTCCACCAGATTGCGAGGCTCGGGCTTGACGAAGGAAAAGCGTGGGCTGTCGAAAATGGCTTCTTGGACGCCGGCGATGAAGCGGAATCGTAAGTCCTTGCAGACCTCGCCGATCTCGCGCAGGAAGTTGAGATCGAGGATGAGTTCCTGATCCTTGCGGGTGCGCAGGTAGTCAAGCAGTTCGTCCACCACCAGGAGCAGACCGTGGTCGGGATGCTCTTGGTGGAAGGCGGTCATCATCTCCTCGAAGGAACGCTTGTTATTGGACACCTTGTCTGCGGGCGGAAAGGAATAAGACACACCCATTGCGGCCAAGTGCTCCTCCAGTTCGGCCACGAGGATGTCGCGCAGGGACATGGTGGTCGCGCCGATCTCGGTTCGGACCACCTTGAAGCGACCGCTGATCTTGCCCGCGGCGCTCGCTACGCTCTTGTCGTTCAGATGCGTTGCGAGATCGCTGTTTTCAGCCAGGGCGGAGATCACGGACATGAGGTGCGACTTACCGGTGCCGTAGTTGCCGACGACCAGCAGCCCCTTGTTGTCCATGGGCTGGTCGAACTGAAGCTGAGGAACGACCAGACTGATCAGCTTCTCGGCCATCTCCTCGGAGATGACATAGGTCTGGACAAGCTGCCGGGCAGCAGCGGCCTCGTCGGCGTCCCGTAGCTGGACCACGGACTCGATAGGCTCGAATTGGATCAGATCTCCATATTTCATCGCGACTGCCCTCCTGCGCTTTCGTTCCTTGTCTTCATGCAACGGCCTCCGGGTTCACTACCAGGATATCTCGTAAGGGATATCGTTTGTATTCGGGGTGGTCCGGCGTCGCATAGACAATGTGCTCTCCGTCGATGGAGCCGCTCCAGGCCGCGACCACCGTTTTGTTCCGCGAGAGCCCCTGCAGGAGACGCAGTGGGTCCTGCTTGAGCGAGACATCGAAGAGGACCTCGACGTTGTCCAGAAGAACCACATCGGCTGCGGATGCGCCCACGATCTCCGCGAGGAGGCGGGGCAACTGCAACGCCCGCTGGCGCTCGGTAAGGTCGAGCATGCGCCGGGAAAGCTCGAGGTTGACGTTGACCAGCGGAGCCGCCGTGCGCTCATGAACATCCTGTAGCGCGGCGGTCTTGCCCGCATCAGCCGGGGCCACCAGCATTACGAGACGGTGGTACAGCTCGGCAGCCTGTCCGATTCTTCGTATGATTCTATCGGCGAGCGGCTCCGCCATTAGCGATCTCCTCCTGAACCGGGCTCGTTGACACCGGCTCCGCCAGACTTCACCCACTCGTCCACTTCGTCTTTGCGGAATTTCCAAAGGCGGCCCATCCGGTGCGCAGGCATCTGCTTTTCAGAAATCCACTTGTAGACCGTATCCCGCTTGATGCCGAGATAGGCCGCAATCTCATCCACAGAAAGCCATCGATCTTTCATCACTGACTCCAGTCGATTCATTTCACGTCCCAAATCTGAATACCTTCACCTTGTCGATTGACGATCGGTAGCTGCCGGATGAACTCCATCGGCTTTCATCCGGCTTAATCGGAACAAACTGACCTAAATTATACAAAAGGTGGCGTGCCTGTCAACTTGTTTTTCCGAGTTTCTCTAGTTTTGACCGAACGGAGGCTATCGGGGCCAACTGGAGCTGCCGAGAGGGGTAAGCCTGCCCGAGATCAGGCCTTCACCCACATAGAGCCAAGCCAGGAGATCGAAGTCGTTTGTCCGGACGGGGACCAGGACGCGGCGGTAGAGGCAGGTCCCGTCGGGATTGAAACCCTCCAGCCAGTCGATGGCCGAGCGGCTGGCTTCGAAACGCAAAATCAAGAAGGACGTGAAGGGTGGCGTAGGTGGGCGTGAGTATGGCAGAAACGACGAGACCCCGCAGGGATCAACCCACGGGGTCTTGCGTTTTATAAGGACCGCTGAAGTCAGCGGATTGAATGCTGGCTCCTGGGGAGGGATTCGAACCCCCGACCAAGTGGTTAACAGCCACCCGCTCTGCCAGCTGAGCTACCCAGGAACAGATGATTATTATACAAGAAGGATGGATTCAGAGGCAACAGCGCCCCGTTCAAAGAAAACGTTTTTTGTTGCAGAAACCTGTTACAGAAACATGGTACACTAAAGACATACCGGTTTTTTACATGGGACCGGCAAAGACTGTCAACGCAAAGGAGGACACACCATCGCCAATCCAAGAGGAGCACCGCCCGTGCGGGTCGTCGATACAACCCGCGTCAATGAGAAGATCAGGTTAAGCAAAGCGAAAGAGATCCGTGTCGTCGCCGATGAAGGCCAAATCGGCATCATGGACATCGATTCGGCATTGAAGATCGCCGCGGAACGGGATCTGGACCTCGTGGAAATCAGCCCCCAGGCTGAGCCGCCGGTCTGTAAGATCATGGACTACCGGAAGTTCAAGTTCGATCAGGGCAAGAAAGCGCGGAAGGCCAAAAAGCAGCAAACGACCTCCACACTCAAGGAAATCAGGATGCGCCCGACCATCGATACCAACGATTATGAGTTCAAGGTGCGAAATGCGCGGAAATTCATCGAACACGGCGATAAGGTGAAGGTAACCATGCGTTTCAGAGGGCGGGAATTCAGCCGTCAGGACCTCGGGGCGGATGTTCTGAACAGGTTTGCTTCGGATCTGGCGGATATCGCCAAAGTAGAATCGCAGCCGAAAATGGAGGGCCGCCAGATGGTCATGGTCCTGAAAGCGTCATAGATTTCCTCCGAGGAATGCGGGGAGAGACTTAACCTTATCGTTGCAATAGGACATCCGGAAAGGCGGGGCGAAGATGCCGAGAAGCCTTGGTGCTGCGAAACCTTTGCCTTCCCATACGGATCATGTCAGGCTGACGGTTGATGACACAAAGGGTGGAATCCCGAATGTCCAATTTCAAATGATCATGCTCGCTATCAGCAAGGCCTTGAGGCACTTTGTCCCGCCTTTTGATGCAACTGGAAGGTTAAAAGATCTCAAACCGGAGCCTGTGAGCGTTCGTATGTGCGCTTCACTCCGGTTGCATATCCTGCTGCGCTTTTTCCTCATAAGCAGGAAGGCGAAATGAAAAACACGCCCCGCCTCCCAATGTGCTCTCGCACCACAGTTCCCCGCCGAGCTTATCGATCAGCTCCTTGGCCACCGCCAACCCGTAGCCGCTCGAAGATTCGTCCCCCGTGGGTGCGGAGCTGAGCCGGACACCCCGCTGAAACAGCTTCGCCTGGTCCTCCTCGCTCAATCCCGGTCCTTCATCGCAGACGCTGCACGCCACACCTGTCACTTCCCGTCGCACCTGAACCCGTATTTTCTTTCCGGGAAAAGAATACTTCACGGCGTTTGACAGAAGGTTGTCCAAGACAGCCGACACGGCCACGGGATCTGTCCATACCGGAGGAATGTCGGCATTGAGCTCACAGGAAATGGAGATATTCTTGCGGTCAGCGATGCGCCGGTAATAATTGCATACCCGCTGCACCAACGGAGGCAAATCCCACTTCAGGAACCGGAATGCGGCATCCGTGGGTGCCGACAACGTTATCAACTGGCTGACCGTGTGACGCATCAACTCCGTCACATGGGACAGTCCTTCAAGCCATTTTCGGATCTGGGGATCCGGGTTGTCTGTCAATGATATGAGGAGTAATTCAACGGTGGCCCCTGCGATCGTCAAATAGTTATTGAGTGCATGCGCCGAAAAACCGACCACTCCCGGATCGAAAGCCGGTATCTTCTCGATCTCGCGCAGCGCCTGCTCCAGATCGGCCTGTGCCCTCAGGATCGATGCAGAAGCATGCTCTTTCTCGTTCATGTCCCCCCCAAACTGCCTCTCTGTACCATTAGTATATACCGCCGTTTGGTAAGAGTGATGCCCTTAGGATCACGGAAACAGCCTCTGCCGTTAATTTTATCACAGGTTCGGGCAAACTGTTTCGTGAAGGACGGAAATCGCACCAAATTGCAGCATCCGACAAAAACACCGTCTTCCGTCAAAGCAAAGAGCGTCATCTCACGCCTCACCGTCATACCTCAGCATGCTCCTTTTCCGGAGCTGAGAACGAGGCATTCCTCCTCCGCATCGTCAGGAAGAAGGAATGCCGTTCTGTCCAGCTCATTGCCCGTGATGTCACGGTAGACGAGCTCATCCGTTTCGAGGTCGTATTCCGGTATGGAGGGGTCCTGCCATCGCGTCTGGAAATGCTGGTACAGGGGGTTGTAAAAGCTTCCGGGATTATTGCCGTGCTTGAAGACGAACTCCGGCATCTGCCGGACATCGAGGCCGGGGTGATAGTGGCGCACATAGAGGTAGTCGCCCAGTATGGCAAGTTTGAACAGGGGGGCGTCCCGGTAGAGCTTGAGCCTGATGTTTTTCTGGATTGCCTTCAGGCCCTTGAGAAACCCGATGCTCTTCCGGATCTGTTCCTGGAAACCCTCCTCCATGGCCGTCAGGCTCCGGGCCCGGGCGCGCGCTCCCTCTCCGCTCGGGTCGAGGAGCATGATCCTCGCCTCGCGGCAGGTGTGCAGGACACGGTGCAGGTCTCCTGCGGGATCGGCAAGGGTCCTGTAGCCAGTGGAACCGATGATCATCACATCCCTGCCGAAGCCTTGCTTCTCTCTCAGTTTCTTCTGTCTCGTCTGTGTGAAAGGCCCGCGGACTGACGATGAAAAGACGAGCCCGGCCCCTCTCGCTATCCCGGACATGAGCCTGTCCTTCCAGCTCCTTCCCAGGTAGTTGAAAAACAGGATCAGGGTGACGGCCAGCGCGATCTCGACGGAAATGAGAAAGACCTTCTGGCTCTCGACAAAGGACCAGTACAGGAGGAATTTCCTCGCGAGAAAAGCGACGGCGGAGGGCAAGGAAAGTGCTATACCGGCGCTGAGAACGACGATGACGACATGATGCAATATCTGAAATAAATTTTTCAGCATGAGTACCTCTTTTTCTTTGTTGTTGCTGTGAAGGCGGGGGCGAAGCGCCCCGCGGGGAGAAAGAAGATGTCAGGAAAGCGCGATGAGTGCCATGACGAGGGAAAGCGCGAGTTCCGCTCCGGCGCTCCCGCTTTCCCGTTCTATCCGGCTGCAGAGGGAACCGATAAGCCTGAGATCGTCGTCACTCAGGGAGTTGAGTTTCTCGTGCACCTTTTCGATGAGGCGTCTGTCTCCGATCCTGACTTCGAGGATCGAAAGGATTTCGGCTATGCTGTCTTTCGACGCTGACAGTATGTGGGTTTCCGCTACGATGTGCGCAGCGCCCCTTGCGAGGGCCTCTGGTGCATGAATGGCGAATGCGAGCATGATCACCAATAGACACTTTAGAAGAATCTGAAAGAGATGATGAGATTTATTTCTCATGGTACCTCCCTTTTCTAACTATATCCTGAATACGACTTCAGCAATTATAAGCAATATGCATGCCAGATAGGCATTGTCCATACATAATTAGAGCCTGTCCATAAAGTAACCTTCATCTGTTATGCCCGCAACCCCGCACTTGATGCGGGGGCGTCGGGAATCCTTCTGAAAGAACGAAGCCGGAATGACATACAAACTGCAACTTCCTGAGTTTATAAACAATTTGAGATGATTTTTTACCTGTGATGTAAAACCTGTCCACATAGACAGTAATCTGGTCATTCCGGTTTAAGCGTACTCCATCAGTAAAAGGACGCTCTTGTCGGATGAACCAGAAATTTGCCTGCAGATGTATATATTTTCATACACTCCGGGGCGGTCAAAATATCTGCTGCCGATCGTCGCTTTGCAGATCACCCCAGGGGGATGATTTCGGCGGTGACGCCGTTTCCCCTGACCCTGAGCAGTGCCAGGGTGACGGGCAGGCGGAACCGGCGGGGGCCGGCGCTTCCCGGGTTCAGGTAGAGGACGCTGTTGCGGGAGAAGATGGCGGGGCGGTGTGAGTGGCCATAAATGACGGCGCTGAATCCCGATACGGACGGATTAAGGTCGAGGTCGCCGATGTCATGGAGCACATAGAGCATGACGTCGCCGACCGTGACCGTCTCCGTCAGGGGGAGATCGCGGGACCACATCATGCTGTCCATATTCCCTCTTACCGCCACGACGGGGGCGATTTTTCTCAGGCCTTCGAGGATCTCCGGCGAGCCGATATCCCCGGCGTGGAGGATCGTCTCGACACCCTTCATCGCGGCGATGGCCTCGGGGCGCAGGAGTCCGTGCGTGTCGGAGATGACGCCGATCAGATGTTCCTGTTCCATAGGCGGACCGGAATATTATACGGGAAAGTCTTAGTATCTGAAAGCAGGTCATTTTCTGCTAAAATATACGATGTGTTCCACCGTCATGCGCAGGTTCCTCTACCGGTCCGTCGGTGCGCTGGCAATGCTTGCCACCCTGTGCACGGCGCCTGCCTATTCCCATGAAACCATTAAGATAGGCAGCATCGGCGCCGCCGCGGGTATGATGAAAACCGTCTCCCGGGAGTTCGAAAAACACCACCGCACGATCAAAGTCAAGGTTCTCCCGATCCCGGACCCCTCGGGCGGGATCCAGGCTGTGTCGGAGAATGCGATCGACATCGGGGTGACGTCCCGCTCCCTCCGGGGGGATGAGAAGAAACGGGGACTTGTCGCCGTTCTCTTTGCCAGGACGCCTCTCATGCCCGTCTCGAACAGGGATGTCGGGATCAAGGGATTGAAGACCCACGAACTGGTGAGCATCTACCAGGGAAAAACCCTGAAGTGGCCGAACGGCAAGCAGGTGCGCCTCATCATGAGACCCGCTGCGGAGACCGACATGCAGCTCATCAGGAAGATTTCGCCGGAGATGAGGGCCGCCGTCGACAACGCCCTTTCCCGGCCGGGGATGAATCTGGCACGGACCGATCAGGACAATCTGAAAAAACTGGAGCGGGTGTCCGGCGCCGTCGGATTTGCGACATTGTCGCAGGTACTCTCGGAAGGGCGGAGCGTCAGCCCTCTTGCCTTCAACAGCCTGGCCCCGACCGTCGAAGCCGTTGCAAAGGGGCGTTATCCCGTCGTGAAGTCCTTTTATTTTGTGAGGAAAAAAGATCCTTCCCCTGAGGAGCGGGCGTTCGTCGCTTTTCTCCTGTCGGCGAAGGGCAGGAAGATCCTGAAGGAAGCGGGCTGCGCGCCCGCTCCGGGAGCGCCGGAGAGGTAATCATGCCGGAGAGAAAGAACATCACGAGGATCATCAGTTGGCTCACGGCCCTTATCCTTGCCGTCGTCCTGATCGTTCCTCCCTGCGGATATTACCTCATCTCCTACAACTATGCCGCCGGAAGTCTCGAGACGGAGGCGACGATCACGGCCGGTATCATTACCCAGATCATCAGCGCAAACCCGGGGTTGTGGGAATATGAGCAGGCAAGCCTGAAAGATCTCCTCCTTCACCGTACCGCTGAGGGTGAAGCGTATGCCGAGGTGCGCCGTATTTATAATGCCGAGCAGCGTCTCATCGTCGAGATCGCCGAGGAACTGCACTATCCAGTCATCGTCCGGTCGAGGCCCCTCTATGATTCCGGAGTCGTCGTGGGCATGATCCAGATATCCCGGTCCCTGCGCCCCCTCCTCGTTCGTTCGGCCGTCATCGCCCTCGTGATGATCCCCCTGTGCGTCGGCGTCTTCCTCGTGCTCCGCCATCTACCCATCCGCACGATCGAGGAGGCGGAGGAAGCCCTTAAGCAGGCCAAGCAGCGGTACCAGAGGATTGTCGAGGACCTGCCGGACCTCGTCTGCAGGTACAAGCCCGATACGACGATCACCTTCGTCAACGACGCGTACGCCCAGTTTTTCGGCAAGACCGCCGATGAGCTCATCGGGACGAGCTTCCTCGCCCTCGTGCCCCGGGAGACCCACGAATACATCCTGCAGAGCATCGCCTCGCTGACCCGCGAATTGCCTGTCATTTCCATGGAGCACGAGGTACGCGCTCACGACGGGTCTGTGCGATGGCAGCACTGGCGTGACCGGGCCTTCTTCGACGAGACGGGAACGATGACGGAGATCCAGTCCATCGGCCAGGACATCACCGAGCGGAAGGAGATGGAGGAGAAACTCAAAACCCTTTCGATCACCGATGATCTGACGGGCCTCTATAACCGCCGGGGATTTTACGCCCTGGCGGAGCAACAGATGAAGATGGCGCGCCGGATGAAGGCCGACATGGTCATCCTGTCGGCGGACCTCGACAATCTCAAGGAGATCAATGACACCCAAGGCCACCAGAGGGGCGATCAGGCAATTTCGGAAGCGGCCCGGGCCATACAGGAATCATTCCGCGCGTCCGATATCATCGCCCGCGTCGGAGGCGACGAGTTCGCCGTTTTTCAGATAAAAAACAGCGCTGTCGACACCGGCATCCTCACGAACCGCCTGGCGTCGAAGCTCGAACAGATCAACAGGGAGGGGAGAAACGGGGTGGTTGTTGCCATGAGCGTCGGCGTGGCGTCCTTCCCGGCCGATTCACCCTGTACGATCGACGAGATGCTCGACCGGGCGGACAAGCTCATGTATGAGCAGAAACGACTGAAGCGGGGGGCATGATCAGGCGCTCCCGCTCTCCTCTTCCCCCATCTTCCGGAGGAGGGGAGTGAAAGCGGCAGGGAGCCTGCTCCCAAATGCCATAACCGTGCCTGTGACGGGGTGCCTGAATGTGATCGACGAGGCATGGAGGGCGAGGCGGCCGATCGGGTTCGTCCGTGAGCCGTATCTCCTGTCGCCCGCCACGGGATGGTCGATCGAGGCGAGGTGCACTCTGATCTGGTGTTTCCGCCCCGTCACGAGCTTCACTTCCACAAGTGCGTGGTCCCTTCCCCATCTCAGCACGCGATACTCCGTGACGGCAAGCCGGGCGCCGCTCGTTTCCCCGGCGACGTAAACCTTGAGGGTGCTCATCTCGCTCACATAGCCGCTGATCACACCCTCCCGCCGTCCCGGCACGCCATCGACGACGGCGAGGTACCGTTTTTCCACTGATTTCCATTGATTGCGGAGCCGTTGCTGGACATTTTCCGACTTCGCGAAGATCAGCAGCCCCGATGTGTCGCGGTCGAGACGGTGGACGATGAAGACGCGCTCTCCCTTGTCCGGGCTTTTCGCCTTCAGGTACTCGTTCAGCAGAAAGTAGAGCGTGTTACGCCTTTCCGACTCCGTCGCCATTGTCAGCAGACCGGCCGGTTTTTCGACGACCATGATGGCATCGTCCTCGTAACGGATTGCGATGCCCGAACGGCGGATGACATCGGTTGCGACGCCGGCGGACGATGTCCTGACGGTGATCCTGTCGCCCGGCGAAAGGGGCATTTCGGGATGGCGGACCGCCTCGCCGTTGACCGAGAGTGCCTTGTATTTAAGGAGTTGCCTGATCCTGTTCCTGCTGTAGCCGTGGCGCAGGAGCAGGCCCGAAAGAGTGTCATTGTCGCGGACGGTGTAGGTGATCACGTGCAATTATACCCGAAGGACCGGCCCGGATAAAAGTGCCCTGTGAATCTTGCAGCTGCATGAAAAGGCGGGGAAATGATGCCACGAAATATTGGACAATAGACTTAGTCGGAACAAGGCCAAAAACACAATGACGGGAGCACTGCTCACAGCAATGTTTTCGATGTTTGGTGAACTGCCGGCGCAGCGTTCCCTTTTCACCGGAACCATGATATCATGTCACTGGGATCTGATAATTTCAAGGAGGCTCTATGAAACAGGACGGCGGAGAGATCCTTATCGCAAAGGGAAAGCATGATATGTCTCTGCTCCTCGGTATGGCGAACCGTCACGGGCTTATCGCCGGCGCAACCGGCACCGGCAAGACCGTCTCGCTGCGTGTCATGGCAGAGCAGTTCAGCACGAACGGTGTGCCTGTCTTTATGGCTGACGTCAAGGGTGACCTTTCAGGTATGGTCCATCCGGGCGGTGACAACCCGAAAGTGGCGGAACGGGCGGAGAAACTCGGCCTCGAGGGCTTCGGCTACGAGGGATACCCGGTCGTGTTCTGGGATGTTTTCGGGGAGCAGGGACACCCCGTGCGCACCACCATATCGGAGATGGGGCCGCTTCTTCTCGGCAGGCTGCTCAATCTGAACGATATTCAGAGTGGCGTCCTGACGATCATCTTCAAAATCGCCGACGACAACGGCTTCCTTCTCCTCGATCTCAAGGACCTGAGGACAATGGTCGAGTTTGTCGGAGACAACGCCGCCCAATTCAAGACGTCCTACGGGAACATATCCGCTGCCAGCATCGGCGCGATTCAGCGGAATCTCCTGGCGATCGAAGAGCAGGGCGGCAATCAGTTCTTCGGCGAGCCGGCCCTGAATCTCGAAGACCTCATGCAGACCGGTGCAGACGGCAAGGGGATCATCAACATCCTCGCCTCAGACAGACTCATAAGCGCCCCGAAACTCTATGACACCTTCCTGCTCTGGATGCTCGCAGAGCTTTTCGAACAGCTTCCCGAGGTCGGAGACCCGGAAAAGCCGAAACTCGTCTTCTTTTTCGACGAGGCCCATCTCCTCTTCGACGACGCGTCGAAAGCGCTCAAGGAGAAGGTGGAGCAGGTGGTCCGCCTCATCCGGTCGAAGGGCGTGGGGGTGTATTTCGTGACCCAAAATCCCCTCGATCTTCCTGATGAAGTACTCGGGCAGCTCGGCAACAGAGTGCAGCACGCCCTCAGGGCCTTCACACCGAGGGACCAGAAGGCCGTCAAGGCGGCTGCCCAGACCTTCCGGTCGAACCCGAAGCTCAATGTGGAAACGGCCATCACGGAACTTGCCACCGGCGAGGCCCTTGTGTCCTTCCTCGACGGGAAAGGGTCCCCGGGCGTCGTGGAGCGCGCCCTCGTCTGCCCGCCCCGGAGCCGCCTCACGCCTCTGGCGGCAGAGGAGAGGTCGGAGGTGATCAGGTCTTCGGTCCTCTTCGGGCATTACGAAGAGGCGGTGGACAGGGAATCGGCCTATGAGAAACTGAAGGAGAAGGCCTCGCAGGCGCAGCCGGATCAGGCTGAGACGCCCCGGGAGAGCGGGCGGGCCTCAGAGGTGACGAGCCAGGCGGGGGTGCTCGTGAAGGCCCTTGCAAAGAGCGCCGCTCATGCCATCGGGAGCCAGATAGGGCGTCAGATCATCCGCGGCGTGCTCGGGTCCATATTCGGCGGCAAGCGGTAAACATTCCGTCTCCCTTTCTGTTTCATGAAAAGGCGGGGCGAAGCGCTCTGAAAAACAGTGACAGTGTGAGTGACAGTGTCACTGTCGGTGTCACTGCCGCTGCCTGCGGGAAGGCAGATATGGTTCAGAGCCTTTCCGTCCGAGTGTTCGTGGCCTGGTTATGACCGTCGAATGTTTTAATGACTCAATGACTTTATGGTGGCGCATACGCCCCGCCTTTCCAGGGAGTGTATTGCAACGATGAGGTAACATTGCCATCGGGAAGGCGAATGACACCGGTAAGGTTAAGGATTTTTCCCGACACTGACACTCACACTGTTTGCAGAATGATAAGATTTACGGGATGAGATACTCGTTGACGCGGCCCACGTCGAACCGGTCGGCAAGGAGCACCTTCCGGACGAATGTGAAGAGCTTCCGGCGTACGTCCGGTGACAGGTCGGGATAGAAGACCGGGTTGGCAACGACGACGCCCCGGAAGGCGAAGAAGGGGGCGACGACCGCAAGGATTTCCTCGTCACCCGTCATCGAGACGTAGTCGTCGAAGAACAGGCGCAGGCCCTCGATGAACGGCCCCCGCACGTCACCGAAATAACGCAAGGAGAAAAAGATGTAATTGATCGTGAGGGCCGTCACGTCGTCGGCGGCATCGCCCCAGGGTCCCCGGGAACGGTCGAGGAGCGTGAAGTCCCCGCCGTTGCGGAACCAGATGTTGCCGGGGTGGAAATCGCCGTGAATCATGCAGAGCCGGTCCGTTTTCCTCTTGAGCCTTGCCCTCCAGTCAATGCAGAGCTTCTCGATCTCCGCCATTTCCTCATACCTGAGGGTCCCGTCGGGATAGGTGTCGAAGACTCCCATGAGACACTCGCCGTGGCCGACGGTATCCCGGATCTTCCGCCAGTAAAGCTGCCGGGATATCTTTTTTACGGCATGGATGCCGGCGAGGTATGAAACCATGGCCCGGATCTTCGCGCGGTCTTGCTCGTCGAGACAGCTTTTGTCCGTGAAAGACCGTAGGTCCTCGAAGTAGTCCGTTCCTTCGGCCCGCTCCATGAGGAGGTAGTATTCCCTGCCTCCCCCGATCGATTTTATCGAACCATCTTCCATCTCGGCGAGGACGTCGACGGCGCGCACATGCCCAGGCAGATTGGCGAACTCGTCGAGGTCGAGGAGAAAGACGGAGGCACGGTCGGCGGGATAGTCGTGGCCGAGTCCCTCGGGGATGAGGGCCTTGACGACGTATGACTGCGTTCCCCCTGGCCCCTGCATTTCGATAAGGAACCCCGCTCCCTGCACGCCCGCCCCGAGCTTGCGGATCGTCACCCCTTTTGTATCAGGGAATTCCTGCAGGATGTATCGTGTGATCGCTTCTTCGTTGATCATCAGTCTTACCTCAGCGTTCTATACGCCCTCCGGGAAGGCCGATATGGTTCAAAGCCTTTCCAATGCGATGAAGAGACATCTTCAGGTGTTCGGCGTCTGGTGCCTGACGGGCTTTTGTCATCGAATAACACGGCAAAGGGTAGTTTTCACCACATCAGCCTTCCCGTCCCGGTGTTCGTGGCCTTGTTCCGAATGACGTCTGACGACTGCCGATCGACGACGACAACTGATGTGTTGACGCATTTCTATCCCGCCTTTGCCGAAGTGTCATTCCCCGAAGTTTTCACGGTAACGCGTGATGAACTCGGCGTATGTGTAGGAATGCTCCTGGGTCCCGTAATGCTCCACAGCATAGGTTGCAGCAACGGCCCCCATCTTCGCCGAGTTGATGATGTCCTTTCCCATGGATATCCCCTTGAGAATGCCTGCCCTGTATGCGTCGCCGGCGCCGGTGGGGTCGACGACGGCGGACACAGAGGCTGCTGGAATGGAGAATTCGCCGTCCCTCGTGCTGATGAGGGAACCCTTCTCTCCGAGGGTGGTGACGATCATGCCCGTCATTGCGAGGAGGCCCCTCTTGTCCTCTCCCGTCATCGTCATGATGAGTTCAAGCTCATAGTCGTTCGAGATGAGCAGCTCCGATCCGTTAATCCACTCCCGGAAGGCCCCCTTCTCCCACGCCGTAAGGGACTGCCCGGGATCGCAGATGTAGGGAATGCGTCGTTTCCTGCAAATCCGCGCGTATTCCTCCATGTCGCCGAGGTTGCCCGGCGCAATCAGGAGGAGCGTGTCTTCGGGCCCGTCGCCTTCGAAAGTGCATCCCGACGGGAATTTCATCGCGCCGGGATTGAACCCTGTTATCTGGTTGTCCGATCGGTCCGTCGTGATGTACGCACCGGCGGTGAACTCTTCGGGGATGACCCTGATCCCTTCCACTGGTATTCTATGTTCGCGGAGCCATTCGAAGTACCGCTCATAATCCTTCCCGATCGTGGCGAGGATATGGGCTTTCTCGCCGAGGAGGCTCAGGGAATAGGCGATATTGCCCGCCGTGCCGCCGAACTTCTCGACCATGCCGTTGACGGTGAAGCAGACGTTCAGGATGTGGATCTTGTCCGGGAGAATATGGTCCGAGAACTTTCCCGGGAAGTCCATGATCCTGTCATAGGCAAGGGATCCCGAAACGTAGATTTTCATATGGTCTCCTTTTTTCTTAGTGCGTCGAGAAGCTTCTCGGCGAGGGGCCTGCTGAATCCTTTCACCCCGGCGATATCGTCCACCCCGGAGGACCGTATCCGCTCGATGCTGCCGAAGGCGCGCAGGAGCGCCAGCCTTCGTTGTTTGCCGATCCCCGGCACCTGCTCCAGGGGCGATTCCATGAGACGCTTGTCCCGCAGCTTTCTGTGGAACCCGATGGCGAAGCGGTGGACCTCGTCCCGTATTTTTCTAAGCAGGAGCGACGACCTGCTCCTGTCCCCGAGCTCCACGACCGTCCCGTCCAACAGGAACGCCCTGTCGGGCTTCTTCGCAACGGCGATCAGGCCGCTCCTGACTCCCAGGTCCTCCATGGCCTTCCGGGCGATTTCGAGCTGCCCCTTCCCGCCGTCGATGACGACGAGGTCCGGCACGACGTCGCCGCCCTTTTCGAGCACCCGCGTCACGATCTCTCCGATCATGGAATAGTCGTCGACGCCTTCGACGGTTTTGATCCTCAGTCGCCGGTAGAGCTCTTTCCTGAATTCCCCCCTTTCCCAGAACACAAAGGCCCCGACGGACTCGCCCCCCTGGATCGTCGAGGCATCGAAGGCTCCGATCCGCAGGGGGACATTGTAGAGGCCGAGCCGCTCCTGCAGCTCCCTCGGGGTTTCGTCTTCCCTTCGCTTTTTTGCAACAAGGGCGAGCCCCGCGTTCTCATTCGCCATGCCGAGGAGTTCCCGCTCCTTTCCTTCCTGCGAGACCCTGATCCGCACCCCTTCTCCCCGTCTTTTTGAGA
The DNA here is from genome assembly GCA_963705105.1 of uncultured Nitrospiraceae bacterium. Lineage (GTDB taxonomy): Bacteria > Nitrospirota > Thermodesulfovibrionia > Thermodesulfovibrionales > Dissulfurispiraceae > CAVPIW01. The sequence continues at coordinate 594,600 of CAVPIW010000005.1, forward strand.
GAAAAGCGCTGAGATCGTCCGCCAGGTCCGGCAGGACATGCACGATTATGTCGCCGGGCGGGATGATCTCCTTTGTGTAGAAAAGCTCGATGAAGCTGTGCAGGATCTCCGGGTCGTCCGCTCCCAGGAGGTTGTCCGTCACGAAGGACTTCGTTCCGATGAGCATGCCGTTTCTGACGAACAGGATCTGCAGGGCGCTCCGGTCCCCGTCGTGGGCGCTGCCGATGATGTCGAGGTCCTCCAGCTCCGGCGCGATGATCTTCTGCGACTCGAAGGCCTTCCGGATGAGGGTGACGCGGTCGCGTATCTTCGCCGCCTCCTCGAATCTCAGCTCATCTGCGAGGCGCTGCATCTTCTCTTCAAGGCTATCGATGAGGGCGCCCTTTTCCCCCCTCAGGAAGAGCTCCACGTCCCTGACGATCCTGAGGTATTCATCCCTGCCGATGCCCCCTGCGCAGGGCGCGGGGCAGCGCTTCATCTGGTGCTGCACGCAGGGTCTCCTCCGCCTTTCCATATTGTAGCCGCACCGCCTGATGAAGAAGTTCCTCCTGATGAACGAGAGGACCTCCCACATCCCCTGTGCCGGCACATAGGGACCGAAGTAGAGGTTGCCGTCTCTCCTGATTCTCCGCACCACTTCGATTCTCGGCCATTCCTCGGTCACGGTGAGACAGATGTAAGGATAATTCTTGTCGTCCCTGAGGATGATATTGAACCGCGGCTTGTATTGCTTGATGAGGTTCGCCTCGAGGATGAGGGCCTCCAGTTCGGTGTCCGTGACGACGGTCGAGAAGTCCCTCACCTGCCTGACCATCGCGAGCTTCCTCTGATCGAGGGCCGCTGATTCCTGGAAATAGCTCCTCAGGCGGTTCCGCAGGTTCTTCGCCTTGCCGACATAGAGGACCTTCTCGCCCCGGCCCTTGAAAATGTAAACACCCGGCCGCTGCGGGACATCGGAAAGATCGGGAATCATAGACTAATATAGCATATCATCCTTGTCCAAAATATCTTGCAGCCGGACTTTGAAAACGAGGATGGGGTGTGGTTTCTGAAGCATAATTCACGGTTGCCTTGCACGAAAAGACGGTGCAAAACGCTCCGAAAAACAGTGTCAGTGTCAGTGTCAGTAAAAGGTTCACTTTTCTTCAGACGTCTGCCTGAAATGGTCTGTACGGGAAGGCAGAGGTTTCGCAGCGCCGATGCTTTTCGGCTCATACGCCCCGTTTTTCCTGAGATCTCATTGCAGTGATACGGGTTTACCTTATCGTTGCAATGCGCGCCCGGGAAAGGCGGGGCGTATGCGCCGAAAACCTTGCTGCGGCGACACCTGTATCAAAACGAAAGATGAACTATACGCTAATGGTCGATGACACAAAGAGTGAAATCCTGAAACACGAAGATGACGAGGCGTATCGTCGCCTTCAGCAAGGCTTTGAGGCGTTTCGCCCCGCCTTTCCTGATATCTCATGGCGGTGATAAGGGTTTATTATGCGAAGAAATCATGCCCCATCCTCGTGTCACATTATTTTTGAATTTCAATGATAGCGTCTGAACGAAACGCAGGAATGCAGAGATGAGACTCCCCTGATGCCCTTTGGTATAATAAGACATGTCGTTTCGTCGCAGCCTCCGTGTCTCCCTCATCATCGTCATGTCCGTGATCGTCGGCGCAGTCGGCGGTTTCATCGTCTGGGTCCTCAACGACCTCCCCGAAATCAGGAGCCTCGAGGATTACAAACCCCTGGAATCGTCCTTCGTCTATTCCTCCGACGGGAAGGTGCTTGCCGAATTTTACCTGGAGCGCAGGAATTTCGTCCCTCACCACAAGATCCCGGAGCGGGTCAAGAAAGCATTCATCGCCATAGAAGACCAGCGTTTCTACTCCCATCCCGGCGTGGACGTCATCGGCATTCTCCGGGCCCTCTACAAGGACATCCTCTCCCAGAGGATTGTCGAAGGGGGCAGCACGATCACGCAGCAGCTCACGAAGATGCTGTTTCTCAAGCCCGAGAAGAGTTTCGCCCGCAAGTTCAAGGAGGCGATCATCGCCGCGCAGATCGAGAAGCGGTATACAAAGGACGAAATTCTCGGCATGTACCTCAACAAGTCCTATTTCGGCACAAGGGCATATGGTATAGAGGCGGCGGCCCAGACCTATTTCGGCAAGCCCGTCGCGGACATCTCCCTGTCCGAGACGGCCCTTCTTGCCGCCCTCCAGAAGGCGCCCTCGGCATTCTCGCCCTTCAAGAACCCTGATCAGGCCAGGACGAGGAGAAACATTGTACTCAGGAAGCTGCTCGAAAACGACGACATTTCGCAGGAAGAGTACGACAGGGCGGTCAGGGACCCCCTTCCCCAGAAGCCCTTCTACCGGAAATACGAGGCGCCCTACTTCGTCGAATTCCTCAGGCAACAGCTCGAGGCGCGATACGGGGAGAGGATCTATACTTCGGGATTCCGTATCTACTCGACCATTGACTACTCCATGCAGAAGATCGCCGAAGAAGCCCTCCGGCAGGGCATCGCCGCCATAGGACAGCGCTCGTCCCCGGGGGTGCAGGCCGCACTGATCGCCATCGACCAGAGGAATGGAGAGATCAGGGCGATGGTGGGAGGAACGGACTTCTGGGAGACCCAGTTCAACAGGGTGACGATGGCCCTGAGGCAGCCGGGATCGGCTTTCAAACCCTTCGTCTACGTCACGGCTCTCGAAAAGGGCATGACCTCGGACTCACAGGTCCTCGACTCGCCGATTTCCTTCCCCGGGGCGAAGGCGAACAGCGTGTGGTCGCCAAGAAACTACGACAACGAGTACCACGGCCCCGTCTCCCTGAAGACGGCCCTTGCCCTCTCCCTGAACACCGCAACAGTGAGGCTTTCCCATTCCGTCGGCATTCGGGATGTCATAGAAACGGCGAAGAAATGCGGGATCAGGAGCAACCTTGAGCCCTACCTCCCCGTCGCCCTCGGCGCCTCCGACGTCACCCTCCTGGAGCTCACATCGGCCTATGTCTCCCTCGCCACGGGAAGGCGGATCGAGCCGATGGCGTACGAAAAGATCCTGAACAGGGAAGGCATTGTCCTTGAGGAAACCTCGCCCTATTCCTCGGATATCCTCGATCCCGAGGTCGTCAGTGACATGAGGGTGCTCCTGCGGGCCGTCGTCGAGATGGGGACGGCACAGAAAGCCAAAGAACTCCAGAGGACCGTCTACGGAAAAACGGGGACGACGAACGATTTTTCCGATGCCTGGTTCGTCGGCTTCGACGACCGCCTCGTCCTGGGCGTCTGGGTCGGGAGGGACAACCACCGGCCGATCGGCGTCAAGGAGACGGGGGCGAAGGCCGCCCTGCCGATCTGGATGGAGTTCATGAGGAATATGCCCTGATCCTGTCCCGTGTTTGGTTGCAGCAGGGCGTTCCTGGTACTGTAAACCTTATCGCTGCAATACACTTCCGGGAAAGGCGGGGCGTATGCGCTCTGAAAAAAGTGTCAGTGACAGTGTGAGTGTCAGGAAGAGGCGCGCATTTCAAACATCGCTTTGAACCGTTGTCTCTTGTGATGGTGCAGGTGTCGCCGCACCAAGGTTTTCGGCGCATACGTCCCGCCTTTCGGTCGGGCGTTATTACAACGGCAAGGCAGATCAGAGCCTGAAGGTGTCCTTGTCCGTCCCGGTCTTCCGTTCCCGCTCCATCCGCTTGAGCACGGCCCGCTTGATCTTGCCGCTTATCGTCTTGGGGAGCTCCTCGATGAACTCGATCTCCCGCGGGCATTTGTAGGAAGCGGTCTTCTGCCTGACGAATTTCTGGATGCTCTGGGCGAGCTTCTGCGTCGCCGTATAGCCCGGCGCGAGGACGACGAAGGCCTTGATCATCTCTCCTCTCAGCGAATCGGGACTGCCGACGACGGCGCTTTCCGCAACGGCCGGATGTTCCTGGAGCACGCTCTCGACTTCGAAGGGACCCACCCTGTATCCCGATGACTTGATGACGTCGTCGGCCCTGCCGAAGAAGTAGAAATATCCGTCCGCATCCTTGTACGCCTTGTCGCCCGTGAAATACCAATCACCCCGGAAGGCCACGCGGTTTTCGTCCTCATCGTCGAGGTACTCGTCAAACATCCCGACGGGCTTGTCCGGCTTCACCCTGACGCAGATATGGCCGATCTCTCCCGGCGGTAACGGATTGCGGTCGTCGTCGAGGACCTCGATCGCCATATCCGGCACAGGCTTTCCCGTGGACCCCGGCTTCACATGCTGGCAGGGATAATCGGCCAGGAGGACCGAAGACTCCGTCTGACCGTACCCTTGGTGGATCGTCAGGTTCGTCGCTCGTTGCCATGTGTAGATAACCTCGGGATTGAGGGGCTCCCCCGCCGAGGTGCATCGTCTCAGCCCGGAGAAGTCATAGGATGAGAGGTCCTCGAGAATCAGCATCCGGTAGACCGTCGGTGGGGCGCAGAACATGGTTATACCCTGTGACGTCAGCAGTTTCATCGTCAGGCGGGGCAGGAACTTGCCTTCGGCATTATGGACGAAAATGGCGGCCCCTGCAATCCATTGCCCGTACATCCCCCAGGCCGCCTTCGCCCACCCTGTGTCGGAGAGGACCCATATGAGGTCATGGGGCTTGATATCGTGCCAGAGCAGGGCCGTCCGCAGATGGCCGAGGGGATAGGAACAGCGGTGGAGCACCATTTTGGGGTATTTCGTGGTGCCCGACGTGAAATAGATCATGAAGGGGTCCTCCGCGGACGTCGTTTCGTGCGACCCCGGCGCCAGGCGGAGGGGGGCATCGGCGGTCATCTCCCCGAGATCGGTCCACCCGGCGGCGCCCCCGTCGATGAGCACTTTGTGTTTCAGAGCGGGGAATGCCGTTGCGGCACAGGCGGCGTCCACCTTCGGGGCGTTCGCCAGGTTTGTGATCACCGCTGCGGCCTGTCCCCTCATGATGCGGTATTCAATGTCCGAGGGCGTCAACATAACCGGGGCGGGCATGACGACGGCGCCGATCTTGTGGCATGCGACCATGACGAAGTACCACTCAGGGAGCCTCGGTAGCATGATGAAGACCCGGTCACCCTTCCCGATGCCGAGAGAGAGAAGGGCATAAGCTATCTTGTTGGAGTGGCTGGAGACATCCCAGTAGGTAAACTTTCTGATCTCCCTTCCCAGCGGGTCCGTCCAGGCGAGGGCAAGCTTCGTCCTGTCCGCGGCGTGGCGGTCGATGACGTCGAAGCCGAAGTTGAAGCGGTCAGGGACGGGGATCGTGAACGTCTCCTTCGCCTTTTCATAATCCGTCATGTCATAGGAAAAGAGCATCGTATTCATCCTCCTGAATGCAGAAGTTGTGATAGAAGATAGCACTTCGCGGAAGGGAAGGTCAATGGAAACAGCATGATCCGTCCCGAAACGGGGCGATCTCTGATACAATAGGGGGAAGCACTCATGAATGCCCTCGACATATCCATCGCCGCGGTCCTCTGCATCGCTGCCGTTCACGGCATGTGGAAAGGCCTTGTCAGGCAGCTTGCCTCAGTCGCCGGCATCGTTGCCGGGTTTTTCATCGCCTCAGGATACTATGAGCGGTTCGCGTATCTCGTTCCCCATGACGATCCCGGGGTACGGAAGCTGCTCTGCTTCATCGTCCTCTTCCTGGGTTGCCTCATTATCGCAGCCTTTGCCGGGTGGCTGATCGCAGGGATTACAAAGAAGTCAGGCCTGGGGTGGCTGAACAGGCTCACCGGCGGCATCGTCGGGTTTCTGAAGGGCTTTCTTATCATCCTCGTCATGACTATCCCTGTCATTCTGCTGCTGCCTGCGGACAGCCGACTGGTCCGGAACTCCCTAGCGGTCCCCTACGTCCTTTCCGGTGCCCGGTTCCTGTACGGCGCCGTCCCCGGTGAGTTCAGGGATGCCTATGCTGAGAAGGTCAGAGCCCTGACGGGAGGCCAGGGGAAGTCAGACCGGAAAAAGAAGAATTGAAGGCGCGTCTCCCGTGAGTGATCTGATCGCATATGGCGGACTCGTTCTTGCCGTCGCCGTCTTGATCCTGCTGATGCTGAACATGCGTCGACGTCCGCTCGGAGGAACAGTCCAGTCTCGAAGGGAGGATCGCATCCGTTGAGCGGATGCTCGGGGCGATGGAGCTGCGCATGATGGAGGAGCACGCCCGGAATCGCGAAGAAGGGACCCTGAACGCCCAGAGGCTCAGGGATGAAGTGAGCGGCACTCTCCACTCACTCAACAATTCTCTCCTGTCGCGGCTTTCGGAGTCATCGGGACAGCAGAGAAGCCAGATCGAGACCCTGGCAGACAATGTGCAGCGCAGGCTCGAACGGATGCGCGATACCCTTGACGAACGGCTGAACATGGTCCGGGAAGAAAACGCGAAAAAGCTTGACGAGATGAGGGCAGTCGTGGACGAGAAACTCCATGCGACACTTGAACGCAGACTCGGCGAGTCCTTCAGGCTTGTGAGCGAGAGACTCGATCTCGTTCACAGGGGGCTCGGGGAGATGCAGTCCCTGGCATCGAGCGTGGGAGACCTCAAGAGGGTTTTCGCAAACGTGAAGACAAGGGGGATCTGGGGCGAGGTGCAGCTCGGAAGCCTCCTTGAGCAAGTGCTGACAAAGGACCAGTTCGAGTGCAATGTGGCCACGAAAAGGGGAAGCGCCGAGCGGGTGGAATTTGCGATACGGCTGCCGGGCAGGGACGACACGGGAGAAATCATCCGGCTCCCCGTGGACGCGAAATTTCCCCACGATGATTATGAAAGGCTCGTCGAGGCGCAGGAGCGCGGCGACGTCCCCGGTGCAGAGGACGCCGCCCGGAGCCTTGAGGTGAGGATAAAGACCTGCGCACGGGAGATCCGGGACAAGTACCTTGATCCCCCCTTCACGACGGATTTCGCGGTCCTGTTCCTGCCCATCGAGGGGCTCTACGCCGAGGTCCTGCGGAGGCCGGGCATCTGTGAACTGCTTCAGAGGGAGTACCGGGTGACCGTGACGGGACCAACGACACTCGCCGCATTTCTCAACAGCCTCCAGATGGGATTCAGGACGCTGGCCATCGAACGCCGTACCGGAGAGGTATGGCGACTCCTCGGCGCCGTCAAGACGGAGTTCGGCAAGTTCGGCGATATCCTCGACAAGACGCACCGGAAGCTCCAGGAAGCGAGTTCTTCCATAGAGACGGCGACACGGAAGAGCCGCACGATCGAGAGGAAATTGCAGGAAGTGCAGGAGATGCCGCCGGAGGAGTCACTGCCCGGCGTTGATCAATAAACCTGATCGTTGCATATGATCTCCGGAAAGGCGGGGTGTATGCGCCGAAAACCTTGCTGCGGCGACACCTGTACCATCACAAAAGACACCGGTTTAAAGCGATGTTTGAAATGCGCGCCTCTTCCTCACACTCACACTGTCACTGGCACTTTTTTCAGAGCGCTTTGCCCCGCCTTTCGGCGCATCTGCCAAAATGGTCCTCATCATCGCATTGGAAAGGCTTTGAACCATATCTGCCTTTCCGGAGGCAACGTCGCTATCAATAAGGCTTCGAGGCATTTCGTCCCGCCTTCTCATGTAACCGCCAATTAAAGAGGGCGGCTCAGTCAGATTGAAGAGCCGCCCTGTCGACTATGGCAGCGAGTCCTCCGGGGGGTCGTATGCACGCAAGAAATACCCTTCAATGAGGGGAAGATGATCGTGTGTCCTTCCCGAGCCCTCCCAGCACTGCGACAGACTACCACAGGTTTCTTTCAGTCATAACGGCGTCCCCGCCCCGTGATGATCCCGACCGCACCTCGTCCCATTCACCGGGATCCGGACTGCGGGGCCGCGCTTACCTATGTTATCGTCACTGCCCCCGGAAACTTGATTTTAACTCCTCGTTGCATACTCGTTCGGGAAAGGTGGGAAAAGGCGCCACTCACTCCGGCGGGAAGGCTGATGTGGTGAAAAGCCTATCCGCGAAGATACCTTGTTCATCCCCAGATCACCTTTTTCCGTAGTCCATTGATAGGAAGAGCCCGTAAGGCAACAGGCGCTGAACACCCCGATATGCACACCCATAGGCCCGACCGAATGGCGCGGTGAAGCGCCGAAAAGCATCGGTGCTGCGAAACCGCTGCCGTCCCGCTGAGTGTATGTAAGCAAAACTGTTGATGATACAGAGGATGAACTCTTCAACAAACAATAATAAATAATCATGCTCGCTATCAGCGAGGCGTTGAGGCGCTTTGCCCCGCCTTTCGGCGCATCTGCCAAAATGGTCCTCATCATCGCATTGGAAAGGCTTTGAACCATATCTGCCTTCCCGTCAGAACATGGTTCGTCAGCGCATTCCCTCTCCGATGAGGGACAACAGGGACGAGAAAGGGATCTCGCCCTGCTCACCCTTTTTCAGATGCTTCCATTTGATCATGCCCGCCTTGAGCTCTTCGTCTCCGATGATCAGGGCATAGGCGGCGCCGAGACGGTCCGCCTTTCGCAGTTGGCTCTTGAGGGACGCGCCGCCATAGTTCGGCTCGACGCGGTGGCCCGCTTTTCTGAGCGTTTCGGCGATCCGCAGGCCCTCGATGCCGGCATCCTCCCCGAGGGTCGCAACAAATACTGCCGGGCCCGGTCCGTCGATACACGTTTTCTCCTTCAGCAGCGCCGTGATCCTTTCCATGCCCATGGCAAAACCGATGGCCGGCGTGGGTGACCCGCCGAATTCCCCGACGAGACCGTCGTAGCGTCCGCCGGCAGAGACGGCCTTCTGGGCGCCGAGATGTTCGCTCGTCACCTCGAAGGTCGTTCTCGTGTAGTAGTCAAGACCCCTGACGAGGTTGGGATTGACGACGTGGGTGATCCCCAGGAGTCTCAACCGCCTCAGGACATCGTCGAAGTGGCATCGGCAGTCCGGGCAGAGGTGGTCCTGGATGGACGGCGCCCCTTTCCTGAGTTCGACGCACCTGTCGACCTTGCAGTCGAGGATCCTCAGGGGATTGGTCCCGTACCGGCGCTGGCAGTCGGGGCAGAGCTGGGGCAACAGGTCCCGGAAATGGCCGAGAAGGGCCTGCTTGAAGGCGGGCCTGCACTCTTCGCAGCCGATCGAGTTGATCTCGAAGGAAATCCCCTCGATCCCGATCCGTTCGAGCAGGCTCTGCAGCATCGTAATCATCTCGGCATCGAGAGACGCCTCGGCAACGCCGAACGCCTCAGCCCCGATCTGGTAGAACTGCCTGAACCGTCCCTTTTGAGGGCGTTCGTACCGGAACATCGGTCCGGTGTAATAAAACTTCTGGGGAGAGGGGAGGGTGTGGAGGTGATGTTCGATATAGCAGCGCACGGCCGGCGCCGTGCCCTCAGGCCGCAGGGTGATGCTCCTGCCCGCCCTGTCGAGGAAGGTGTACATCTCCTTTTCGACGATATCCGTCGTCTCGCCGATGCTGCGCGTGAAGAGATCCGTCGATTCCACGACGGGAAGACGGATCTCCTGATATCCATAGAGGGAGAAGACCTCGCGGGCCGCCGACTCGACGTGCTGCCAGATCGCAATCTCCGGGGGCAGGATGTCCTGCATCCCCTTCGGGGCGCTAAACTTCACCGGAGTCTTCCCCTTCTCTCACCTTGTCGAACTCGAGCATCCTCATGTGGCCCTCGATCAGCCTCTTCAGCTCTTCCTTGAAATGCTGCCTGATCCCCTTCAGGTCGACGATATCCTCATGGATTTTCACGACCTTCTCCTGGGCGCCCTTGATCAGGGTGTCGGCGTTCAACTCCGCCTCTCTTATGATGAGCTCGGCTTCCTTCTTTGCATTCCCCTTGTACTCCTCGACCATCTGCTGCGCCGTCAGGAGCGTCTCGCGGAGAGTACTCTCCATCTGCCTGTATTCTTTGAGCTGTTCGTCGGTCCTGCTGATCTGCTCCTTCAGCGTGGCGTTTTCCCTGAGGATCTCTTCCATTTCCTCCCTGACGAGTTCAAGGAACGAGTAAACCTCTTCGACGTCAAAGCCGCGGAAAAGCCTCACGGGAAACTGCTTCTGCTGGATGTCGAGCGGCGTGATCCTCATATGATCCCACCTCCTTTCATTTTGTACCCTAGTTCGACAAGGGAATGAATGATGAATTTTTGAACAAATATAATAGCAAGAATGACGACGAGAGGTGAAATATCGATGGGACCGAGACGGTGGCCGATCACTCGCCTGATGGGACGGAAAACGGGCTCCGTCACGGCATGCAGAAAGCGGACGATCGGGTTGTAAGGATCAGGGCTCACCCAGCTGATGATAGCCGAGATGATGACGATCCACGTGTATATGTCGAGCCCGATGTCGAGAACCCTGGCGACGGCGATAATGAAATTAGCAAAAATGAACACCTAATCCCTCCTTCCCAATTCCTCTGCCCGTCTGAGTGCAGCGCCGAGGGCGCTCTTCACACATTCACGGAACCCCAGCTCCCCGAAGACGCGGAGGCCCGCCGCCGTCGTTCCCCCCGGCGAGGTGACCATCTCCCGGAGCCGCGCCGGGGGCATCCCGTTGTCGAGGAGTCTTGCCGTCCCGAGAGTGGTCTGTACGGCCAGTTCGCGCGCCGCGTCTTCATCGAGTCCCATGGAGACGCCGCTTTCGATGAGGGCTTCGACAAAGAGAGCGATAAAGGCGGGCCCGCTTCCCGAGAGGGCCGTGACGGCGTTCTGATATTTCTCGGGCAACGTGAGGACCTTACCGACAGACATGAATATGTCGCGGACAATGGCAATATCCCTGTCCGAAAAACACTCGCAGAGTGACAGGACAGACATCCCCTCCTGGACGATGGCGGGCGTGTTCGGCATGACCCGCACGAGTTTCCTGGTCCTGACCCTGGAGGAGAGATACGAGAGGGGCACTCCGGCCGCTATGGAGACGACGGTCTGATCCTCCCTGACGGCGCCGCCGATCTCGTCAAGGACGGCAGGGAGCATCTGGGGTTTGACGGCAAGGATGATCACCTGCGAGGTGTCGACGACCTCCCTGTTCGACGATGTGACCGTGATGCCGTATGCCGACCGGAGGCGTTCCCTCTTATCCGTTTCGGGTTCCGAGACGATGATCGCGCGGGAACCGCGTGATGTCATGCCCCGGATGAGCGCCTCCGCCATGTTGCCGCCGCCGATAAAACCGATCATACCATCTCCTTTCGTTATCATAAGTCTACCCTACTGCTGGAACACGCCCTCCGGAAAAGCGGGACGTAGATGCCACAGAAACAGCGGATAATAGACAGTAGTCAGTAGTCACAGGCACTGACCACCCTGATATGTACATATCGCTTCATACACTCTCCGGAAAGGCTGGGTGAACGCGCCGAAAAGCATCGGTGCTGCGACACCGCTGCCGTCCCATGCAGAGCATGCAAGGGTGACTGTTGATGATACAAAGGATGAAAACTTTAAAATCCAATAATAAACAATCATTCTCGCTATCAGCGAGGCTTTGAGGCGCTTCGCCCTGCCTTTCCACATATCTGCCGAAATGTCTCATCATCGCATTGGAAAGGCTTTGAACCATATCTGCCTTCCCGCAGGCATCGGCAGTGACACTGACACTGTCACTGTTTTTCAGAGCGCTTCGCCCTGCCTTTCCATGCAGGGTATAGCCTCACGCCCTCTCGCCGAATATGGCTGTGCCGATCCGGACGAGAGTCGCTCCTTCCTCGACGGCGACGGTGAAGTCATGAGACATGCCCATGGACAGCTCGGGGAGCGGGAATCCCCGTTTTTCTGCATCGTCCCTCAGCTCCCTGAGTTTCCGGAAATAGGGCCTCGTCTCCTCGGCCTCCAGATACGGGGGCATGGTCATGAGGCCGAGAGGATGGAGATTCCGCAGGGACGATATCCCTTCAAGAAGCGGAATGAGTCCCTCCACGGGGACGCCGTGCTTCGTCTCCTCTTCGGAGAGCTTCACCTGGACGAGGACCTTCTGCACCTTGCCGAGCCTTTCGGCGTGATGATCGAGCACGGTTGCGAGCTCAAGGGAGTCAACGGTATGGATCATGTCGAAGAGAGAAACGGCGTGCTTCGCCTTGTTTTTCTGAAGATGGCCGATCAGGTGCCACTCGATCGTGCTCCTCAGGGGACCGAGCTCTGCCGATGTCACCTTGTCCTGTGCCTCCTGCACCCTGTTTTCCCCGAACACCCTGAGACCGGCATGATGGGCCTCCAGAACACGAGGGGCCTGTATGGTTTTCGTGACTGCCACGAGCCGGACTTCCGCCGGGTCTCTTCCGGCACGCATGGCGGCATGGCTCATCTGTCTGTATATCCCGGATGCCCTCTCCAGGATCGTATCTGCCATACAAAACCTCTTATGTCCTGCTCATCGTATTGTCAAGACGATGGTATACCTCTCGGTTGCGTGAAGAGGCGGGGCGAATGCGCTCTGAAATACAGTGTCAGTGACAGTGTGTGTGTCAGCAAAAAGTTCACCTTTTTCAGCCGTCGGCCTGAAATAGCTTCATCGATGTCGGGCCGTTCGGGGAACGGCTCCTACAGTAATCCACTCTTTGTGTCAAAGACCACCGGTGTATAGTTCGTCTGCCCTTTTGATACAGGTGTCGGCGCAGCAAGGTTTTCGGCGCATACACCCCGCCTTTCCGGAACGCGTATGCAACGATACCGTGAAAAGGCTAATTTGTCATGACGGTTAAGGTTAGCCTCTCAGCCCCTGCAACTCGTAACTCGCAACCCGTAACCCGTATAGTAAGTATCTCCGGTGATTTTATGCAAGAGAAGGCCATGCAAAGGGGAGGAGGAAAAGCCCGCGGCGACGCTGACGGCCGCAGGATGAGTGTGCTAATATAGACCATGTTGAACCGGCTGACCTTCTCGCTCAACATGAAACTCATCCTCATGATGCTTTTCCTGAGTTTCGTCCTCATCTCCATGATCCTTGTCCTTTATTCGCAGTCTGAAAAAACGCTCTTCCGCGAAATCGAGCGTCAGACGGCGGAGCTCGCAAAGGCGATCCAGATCGGTGTCGAGGAAATCACCGCCTCGGGTACCACCGATGAGGCCCGTCTCGAGCACTACCTGAAGAACCTCAATGCGAAGGGTGTCAACGAGATATCGATCATCAGCAATTCCGAAGAGATCGTCGCCAGCAGCAATCCCTCGAAGGTCGGCCAGCCGATCACGCACAAAAGGAAGGAACTGATCATCAGGGCCGAGCTCGGCGAGCCCGTGTCGGAGGAAGGAATGGCGTATAACATGATCCTGCCCGTCATCGCCGGGGGAACCCAATATGGATACATCCACCTCAAGATCAACAAGGACGACTTCTCCGACGTTCTGCGCCAGAACGCCATCAGCAGGATCCTGGCGACCCTTGCCGTTTTCGGACTGGGGATCATCATGACCCTCGTGCTGTCGAAACGCTATACCCGTCCGATCCAGGACGTCGTCGACGGGGCCGTGCGGGTGGCGGCGGGGGACCTGAACCAGAACATACCCGTCAAGGCGCGCGACGAGATCGGCCAGTTGGCGGAGGCGTTCAATTATATGGTCGAGAAACTGAAGGAAACGAGGAAGATCGAAGAGCGGCTCCGTGAAGCGGAGCATCTCTCCGGCCTCGGCCAGCTCTCCCGGAATATGGCTCATGAGATCAGAAACCCCCTCAATTTCATCAACCTCAGCATCGACCACATCGGCGGCAAGTACCGGCCCGAAGACCCCGGCGATCAGGAGAAATTCCTGAACCTCATCGGCGGCATAAAGCAGGAGATCCAGCGCCTGAACAAACTCGTCAACGACTTCCTCGATTACAGCAGACAGATCAAGCTCAACCTGCAGACCGTGCGTATCGACAGTCTCCTCGAGGACGTTATGGACCTTGTCTGGGCCAAAGCGGAAGCCGACGGGATCAGGATCGAAAAGGCGTACCTGGCGGCGGTGGAGCTGAAGGTCGACCCGGACCTGTTCAAGTCATGCATATTCAACATCGTGACAAACGCCTTTCATGCCATGGCCGACCTGGACCGCGAGAAAGTGCTGAAGGTGAAAACGGATATTGAAGGGGCCGATTACGTACTGACGATCTCCGACAGCGGCGAAGGAGTGTCCCCCGAGAACCTGCCGAGGATATTCGAGCCCTTCTTTTCGACGAAACAGAACGGTCTCGGACTCGGTCTTCCCATGACGAAGAGAGTGATGGAGGAACACCACGGGAGAGTGGAATTCTCGAGTGTCAAAGGCGCCGGGAGCGAAGTGAGGCTGGTCCTTCCCGTCGAGGCCCAGGGACCGGGTCCGGAATAATGGCTGTGATCGTTGTTATCGATGATGAGCGCCGCCAGCGGGAAATCCTGAAGACCATCCTCGATGAGGAAGGGTACGAGGTCCACACGGCTTCATCCGCCGAGGAGGGCCTGGACTTCATCACGACCCTGAGGCCCGATGTCGTCATCACCGATCTGAAAATGGGAGGCATGAGCGGCCTCCAGCTCCTGGAACATATCCCCGATGAAGCGGTGAAGCCCTCGGTGATCATCATGACCGCCTACGGGACGATCTCTTCCGCTGTCGACGCCATGAAGAAGGGCGCCTTCGACTATGTCACGAAACCTCTCGAAAAAGACGCCATCATCCTGACCATCGGCAAGGCGGTGGAGCGTATCGAGCTGCTGAAAGAGAATATCCGCCTTCAGGACGCCCTCTTTGACAGGTTCAAGATCGAAGGGATCGTGGGGAACTCCGGAAAGATGAAGGAAGCGATGGAGGTTGTCCGCAAGGTGACTCCCACGTCAGCGACAGTTCTCATTCTTGGCGAGAGCGGCACGGGAAAGGAGCTCATCGCCCGGGCGATTCATTACAACAGTCCGCGCAGGACCGGACCCTTTACGGCGATCAACTGCGCCGCCATCCCTGAGAATCTGATCGAGAGCGAACTCTTCGGGTATGAACCGGGATCGTTCACCGGGGCGACGCATAGGAAGCTCGGTCTCTTCGAATCAACCGATGCCGGCACGCTCTTCCTCGATGAAGTGGGAGACCTGCCGCCCCTGACGCAGACAAAGATCCTGAGGGTGATGCAGGACAAGGAAGTCAGGAGACTGGGCGGCAAGAACTCCATCAAGGTCGACGTAAGGATCATCGCCGCGACGAACAAGGACCTCGACCGGGAAGTGAAACAGGGGAGGTTCCGCGAGGACCTCTACTACCGGTTCAAGGTTGTTACCGTTGAACTCCCCCCTCTCCGGGAGAGAAAGGAGGATATCCCGACCCTTGTCACGTATTTCGTCGACAAGTACAACAAGGAGTTCGGCAAGCGGATCAGGGAGGTGAGCGACAGTGCGATGAAGGCGCTCGTCAGCTACCACTGGCCGGGAAACATCAGGCATCTCGAATCGGTCGTCGAGCGTGCCGTCATCCTCTGTGACAGCGATTCCATCAACCTTCACGACATCAGGAGCGAACTTCGGGTGTCCCAGGACAAGAGCGCCCTCGATCTCGAAATCCCCGATGAAGGGATCAATTTCGAGGAACTCGAGAAAGAGCTGATCAAGAAGGCGATGATCAAGGCGAATAACGTGGCCGCAAAGGCTGCGCGATACCTCGGCATGAGCTATAAGACTTTCTGGTACCGTCTCGAAAAATTCGGCCTGTCGTCCGTATCCCCAAAAGAGGATGTCATTCCCGAAAAGAGAACTTGAATTCAGCCGTCATTCTTCGGTATGCTCTTGTCTGTATTATGATTCATGTGCAGGCCCCGGTCCTGGCATCGAGCTTGCTTTAAGTCATGTGGCCAAAATTGGGGATTGATACAGAAACGAAAGGAGGTGATTCAAGAGTGAAGAAAGGTTTCGCATTGATCGTTGCTATTCTTTTTGCATTCTCAATGACTGCAGTGTCATTCGCAGCCGAGAAGCCCGCGGCAGCGCCGGCTCCTGCTCCTGCTGAGAAGAAGGCGGCAGCCCCTGCTGAGAAGAAGGCGGCAGCCCCTGCCGAGAAGAAAGCCCCTGCGAAGAAGCATCAGGTGACCGGTGAAGTTGCAGCAGTCGACGCAGCAGCTAACTCCATCACCATCAAGGGGAAGAAGGGTGACGTCGTTATCTCCGCAGACGCGAAGATGCTCGCAGACGTGAAGGTTGGTGACAAGGTCGTCGCCAAGTACGAGGAGAAGGACGGAAAGAACGTTGCCAAGAGCGTAAAGAAGTCCGCCGCGAAGGCAGAGAAGAAGGCCGAGCCGAAGAAGGCCGAGCCTGCAAAGGCTGAGCCGAAGAAGGCCGAGCCCGCAAAGGCTGAGCCGAAGAAGGCCGAGCCCGCACCTGCTGCCAAGCCGGCTGAACCTGCCAAGAAATAGTTCTTGCAACAGGAAAAAAGGGGACGGCCTCATGACGGGTCGTCCCTCTTTTTTTTCCCTTATCCGGAATGCTGTTTTTTTTACGTTTGATGCACAGCAGAATTATGCGAAAACGGGGACGTTGACGGCTCATATGCCCCGTGCCTTTTGATGCAGTAATCCAGCAAGCAAGGAGGCCGCAGCATGATCACGATTCAGATGGCGGACCGTGTCCGGAACCTGCCGCCCTATCTCTTCGCGTCCATCGATAAGATGAAACAGGACGCCCTCGCCCAGGGGATGGACCTCATCGATCTGAGCATCGGAGATCCCGACATCCCGACGCCGGACCCTATCGTTGAGGCCATGAAGAGGGCCGTCGACAAACCTGAACATCACCGCTATCCCTCCTATGAGGGGATGCTCTCATACAGAGAAGCCGTGAGCGCCTGGTATCGAAGGAGATTTGGCGTGGATCTCGACGCGAAGACGGAGGTGCTGTCTCTCATCGGGTCGAAGGAAGGCATCGGGCACGTGCCCCTTGCCTTCGTCAATCCCGGTGATGTCGTTCTTGTCCCCTCGCCCGGATACCCTGTCTATCCCGTTGGAACGCTCTTTGCGGGTGGAGAATCCCACATCATGCCGTTGACGGAAGAGAACGATTTCCTTCCTTCCTTCGACGCAATCCCGGCGTCGGTCCTGGGAAGGGCGAAGATGATGTTTTTGAACTATCCCAACAACCCGACGTCTGCCGTCGCCCCCCCATCGTTCTACCGGCAGGCTATAGAAATAGCGGCCAGGCACAATATCATCATCTGCCATGACGCTGCCTACTCGGAGATGTACTTCGACGAAGAACGGCCCATGAGTTTCCTCGAAATCGAAGGAGCCAGGGATGTAGGTATAGAATTCCATTCCCTCTCCAAGACCTATAACATGACCGGGTGGAGGATCGGGTTCGCCGTCGGCAACAGGGAGATCCTCGCAGGACTGGGAAAGATCAAGACCAACCTCGATTCGGGTGTTTTCCAGGCCATCCAGGAAGCGGCCATTGTCGCGATGGAAACCGACGACACCGTTCTTGCCGCCATCAGGAGGACATACGAAGAGAGGAGGGACGTGCTCTGCTCAGGCCTCGAGCATCTCGGCCTGAAGGTCAGGAGGCCGAAAGCCACTTTTTACTGCTGGGTGAAGGTCCCGGAGGGGTTCGACTCGTCGTCTTTCGTCGCCCACCTGCTGAAAAATACGGGCGTGCTCGGGACGCCTGGTGTCGGCTTCGGCAGTCCCGGCGAGGGGTACATCCGGTTTGCCCTGACCCAGCCTGTCGGCCGGATCAGCGAGGCCGTCGGGCGGATCGGGAAGGTCCTGTAAACCTCTTAGTTGCATGGAAAGGCGGGACAAATTGCCTCAAAGCCTTGCTGATAGCGAGCATGATCATTTGAAATGGGACATTGAGGATTCCACCCTTTGGTTCATCAACCGTGAGGCTGAAATGATCCGTATGGGAAGGCAAAGGTTTCGCAGCACCAAGGCTTTTCGGCATCTTCGCCCCGCCTTTCCTGATAACCTATTGCAACGATAAGGTAACCATTCTGTACATGTCTCGCGTATTCATCGGGATAGGGTCCAACCTCGGCGACAGGAGGGCGAACTGCCGGGCTGCCGTGAGAATGCTGGAAGAGAGAGGCATCAGGGTGGTGAAAACATCCGCCCTTATCGAAACTGAGCCCTGGGGGGTGAAAGAACAGCCCCCGTTCATCAATATGGCGCTCGAGGCCGAAACGGAACTCGATCCGCAGATGCTCCTCGGCGCACTCAAGGATATCGAGCGCGCACTGGGCAGACAGGAGACCCTCCGATGGGGACCCCGGACGGTGGATCTCGACATCCTGTTCTATGACGATCTCGTCATGAACGGCGAAACGCTCCGGATCCCCCATCCCCTTCTCCATGCGAGGGATTTCGTCCTGATCCCTCTCGCCGGGATCGCGCCGGACAAGGTCCATCCCATACTCAAGAAAACAATTGCGGAGCTCAGGAGGGAATTAGAACATGACGCATACACTGACGATCAAGAGCAGGGCGAAAACTGAGTTCATCGACATCACCGACGACGTGCAGAGGCTGGTCAGGGAGTCAGGAGTGAACAGCGGTGTCTGTTTCCTCTATGTGCCGCATACGACGGCGGGGATAACGATCAACGAAGGCGCCGATCCGTCGGTGAAGCGGGACATTCTGGCGACGGTGAACCGTCTCATCCCCTTCGACGGCGACTACCATCACAGGGAGGGCAACTCGGCTGCCCATATCAAGTCGACCATCGTCGGCGTGTCTCTCTTCCTGCTCATCGAGGACGGCCACCCCATGCTCGGCACGTGGCAGTCCGTCTATTTCTGCGAATTCGACGGGCCGCGCCACCGGAGGGTGCTCGTCAGGATCACGTAACTATACAGTGTCAGTGACAGTGTGAGTGTGAGTGAAAGGATTACAGAGGCGTCGAGCACCAGGAACTTTTCGGCATCCTGGCGCCGCCCTTCCGGATGTCCTGTTGCAATGCACTTCCGGGAAAGGCGGGGCGTATGCGCCGAAAACCTTGCTGCGGCGACACCTGTATCAAAACGAGAGATGAACTATACGCCAATGGTCGATGACACAAAGAGTGGAATCCTGAAACACGAGGCTGACGAGGCGTATAGTCGCCTTCAGCAAGGCTTTGAGGCGCTTCGCCCCGCCTTTTCATGCAACAGAAAGGTTTACAGTGTCAGTGAGAGTGTGAGTGTGAGTGAAAGGAATATATTCTCAGGCATAGCGCACCCAAAGGGCACAAAATGAAACAGGGGTAGCGGCAGGAAAGGGAGTCTCTCCCTATGGGTGTATGCGAGCGTGAGCATTAATAATATTCCAGGGGTATCTTTGCGAGCAGCTCCTCGAATGTCGTCATGCCGGCCTTCACCTTGTTCCATCCGTCCTCGAAGAGAAACACCACCCCTTCCCCCTTCGCCGCTTTGAACAGTTCGTCCTCGCCGGCATTCCGCGAAATGAGCCTGCGGAGGTTCGGTGTGATCGGGAGAAACTCATAGACGGCCAGCCTGCCTGAATAGCCGGTATGAAAGCATTGGGGGCACCCTTTGCCGGCATAGCACGTTGCGATCTCCGGCAACCGGTGTTGCTCGCAAATTAAAGCGACCTCGTCGGGCAAGGGGATCTCCTGCTTGCAGTTCATGCAGATTTTTTTAACGAGCCGCTGGGCGAGAAGACCGCTCAGGGCGGAACTGAGGAGATAGGAGGGGATGCCGATGTTGATAAGTCTGGTGATTGTGGCCACGGTATTGTTCGTGTGAAGGGTGGACATGACGAAATGACCGGTGAGTGCCCCCTTGATGGCGATTTCGGCGGTCTTGAAATCGCGGATCTCACCCACCTTGATGACATCGGGGTCCTGGCGCAGCACGGACCGGAGGACCGCAGGGAAGGTGCGGTTGACAGACTCATCGACCTGCACCTGTGTCACACCGTCGAGCTTGTATTCGACGGGATCTTCTATGGTGATGATATTTCTCTTCTCGGAACGGATCAGGTTGAGGCAGGAATAGAGGGTTGTCGTTTTTCCGCTGCCCGTCGGCCCGGTGACGATGAACATCCCCTGGGGGCGGTTCAGCATCTCCAGGAGAGGTTCCTTGATGTAATCGGGCATGTGGAGTTCGTCGAGGGAGACGATGCCCGTGCTCTGGTTCAGCAGGCGGATGACGATCTTTTCGCCATATATGGAGGGGAGCGTCGATATTCTCAGGTCGACGAGATTTCCCTGAAACGACACATGGGTGCCGCCGTCCTGCGAGAGGCGCCTGTTCGTGATGTCGAGGCCCGAAATGATCTTGATTCTCGACACGACGGAATCATGGATGTTCTTGTCATATTTGTAAATGTTGCGGAGGTCTCCGTCGACCCTCAGTCTCACCTGAACAAACCGTTCCCGCGGTTCGATATGGATGTCGCTCGCCCTCGCCTGGACAGCCTCCGCGATGACCATTGCCACGAGTTTCACGATAGGCGGCGATTTGCTCTTTGAATAGAGCGACTCCAGGTTGACATCGCCCTCCGCGGACCTGTCCTCGACGAACTGCACTTCCTCGTCGACGGCCATATTCAGGCTGAACAGGTCGGGCGCCTTTGCGCCGCTCGGCTGTCCGTTCCCGTAATTCCTGTCGATCGCGTCGATGAGGTTCTGCTCATAGGCGATGACGGGAGACACCTTCAGTTTCGTCTTGAACGTTATCTCGTCGATCACCTTATAATCGAGGGGATTCGCCATGGCGAGGATGAGAACGTCATTTTTCCTTTCAATGGGGAGCACAATCTCTCTCTTTGCCAGCAGCCTGCCGACATAGTCCTTCAGATCATTGGGCACAACGAGATCGGTACAGTTGATGATCGGTATCCTGAGTTTTTTTGACAGGGCCTCGGTGATCTGGTCTCTCGTCACATAGCCCAGTCCGACAAGGATCCTGCCGATTTTTTGTCTCTTTATCTTTTGAATTTCCAGCGCCTGCTCGATCTGCGCCTCCGTCAGCAGGCCCAATTCCACAAGTATCTCGCCCAGCTTTTTATTCATCCCTGTTTTCCCCTCGATGGAGACTGGTTTTCAGAAAGTGCTACTTATTATTTCGGGCAAAGGGGGAAAAACTTTACGCGGAGAGGCACTTACGGAAACCTGCGCCAGGACGGGACCGGTCCGGTCGTCGCCCCCGCGGAGCGGTTGCCCTTGCGATGATCCCTTTGTTATAATGAAAATCTTCATACGGCGGCGGCGTAGCTCAGTTGGTCAGAGCATGCGGCTCATATCCGCAGTGTCCGGGGTTCAAATCCCTGCGCCGCCACTTTTTCTCTTCCGCCTTTTCAAATGCAAGGTATATTCAACGGTGGAACAGCTGAAATCGGATCGGATGATGTCATTACCATTTTTCCACGCCCATCAAGTATAATACGGGACTGTTTTCTTGCACCGAGGTCATCAGGGAACAAGGTATGGTCACTTTCGCACAGAGCCGTGATATTGCTTTTCTCGAGGAACAGGCCCGGCGGGTACGGATCGAGATCCTGAAGATGCTCGCCAAGTCCGGCTCCGGACACACGGGCGGGTCCCTCTCTGCGGCGGACATCGTGACGGCCCTGTATTTCTATAAAATGAGACACCGCCCCGAGGAGCCTTCCTGGCCCCTGCGGGACCGGTTCATCCTCTCGAAGGGACACGCGGCGCCTCTCCTTTATGCCATGCTCGCCCTGACCGGGTATTTCGACCCTGCCCTGCTTTCAACCCTGAGAAAAATCGGGAGTCCTCTCCAGGGACATCCTTCGTCGAAGCTGCTTAAGGGCGTCGAGGTCTCGACGGGATCTCTCGGGCAGGGCCTTTCCATCGCAAACGGCATCGCTCTCGGACTGAAGATGGACGGGTCGCCGGCCCGCGTCTACTGTCTCACGGGAGACGGGGAGATCCAGGAGGGCCAGGTCTGGGAAGCCGCCATGTCAGCAAACCATTACCTGCTTGACAACGTCTGCGCTATCGTCGACCTCAACGAGCTCCAGATCGACGGCAGGTGCTCCGATGTCATGAAAATAGAACCGGTGGCAAAAAAATGGACCGCTTTCGGGTGGCACGTCTTCGAAATCGACGGACATGACATGAAGCAGATCACCGATGCCCTCGATGCGGCGGAGAGGATCAAAATGAAGCCCTCCGTCATCCTTGCCAGGACGGTCAAAGGCAAAGGAGTTTCGATCTTCGAAGGGAAGGTCGAATACCACGGCATGGCTCCCACGGCGGAGGAACTCGAAAAGGCACTGCAGGAGCTGGGCGGCAATGGGAAGTAGAGGAGAGCAGACGGAACAGACCTCCGGCTTCTGCCGGATCGCCGTGGCGACGCGTGATGCCTACGGGACGGCCCTCGTGGAACTCGGCAGGAGGAACGAGCATGTCGTCGTCCTCGATGCCGACCTCTCCTGTTCCACAAAGACCGCCAAATTCGCCTGCACCTTCCCCAAGCGGTTCTTCAACATGGGCATCTCGGAACAGGACCTCATCGGCACGGCCGCCGGACTTTCGCTGGTCGGGAAAATACCCTTCGCGTCCACGTTTGCCGTTTTCGAAACGGGAAGGGCCTGGGACCAGATCCGTCAGACCATCTGCTACTCGAACCTGAACGTGAAGCTCGCTGCGACGCACAGCGGCGTCACCGTCGGCGAGGACGGCGCCTCCCATCAGGCCCTGGAGGACATTGCCCTCATGAGGGTGCTTCCGAATATGACCGTCATCGTGCCGACGGACGGGTTCGAAACGGCACAGGTTATCGATACCGTTGCGGAATACGTCGGTCCTGTCTATGTCAGGCTCGGCAGATCGAAGACCCCCGGCGTCATGCCCGAGGACTACCGCTTCAGGATCGGAAAGGCCCACACCTTCAGGAAAGGCCGTGACGTGAACATAATCGCCGCCGGAACGATGGTCGCCCCTGCCCTGGAGGCTGCTGAACTGCTCGTCAGGGAAGGTGTCGACACGGGGGTGACGGCGATGCCGACGATCAAACCTCTCGATGAAGATGCCGTGCTCGAACTTGCGGAGACATCACGGCTCATCGTGACCGCCGAGGAGCATTCGATCATCGGCGGGCTCGGCAGCGCCGTATCCGAGGTGGTCTCGGAGAAGCACCCCGTCCTGGTCAGGCGTGTGGGTACCCGCGACACTTTCGGCTGTTCCGGCACCCCCCAGGAGTTGCTCAACCTCTTCGGACTTACCGCTGCCGGGATCGTCGAAACGGCAAAGCAAGCAGTCAAATGGTAACATTCGAAAATGTTACGAAATACTTTGACAAACAGGTCATCTTAAGGAACATCACCTTTTCCGTCGAAAAGGGTGAGATGGCCTTCCTGACAGGGCCGACAGGAGCGGGAAAGTCGACGCTCCTCAAGCTGATGTACCGTGCCGAACGTCCCGACGAGGGAGATATCACCGTCGGCAACTTCCATCTCGCATCGATGAAGATGTCGGAGGTCCCCCGTCTCCGGCGGACCATCGGCGTCGTCTTCCAGGATTTCAAGCTTATCGACAATCTCACCATCTTCGACAATGTCGCCCTCGCCCTCAGGATAAGAGGCATGAATGAGGTTGAAATTAAGACGACCGTTTTCGATACCCTCAAGCGTGTCTATCTGCGCCATCTCGCAGACGGTTATCCTCCCAGGGTGTCGGGAGGGGAGCAGCAGAGGACCGTCATCGCCCGTGCCATCGTGGCGAGGCCCCAGTATCTCTTCGCTGACGAACCGACGGGAAACCTCGACCCCAATACCGCACTCGATATCATGAAACTTTTCCAGGAGATCAACATCCAGGGAACAACGGTCATCATCGCGACGCACAACCGTGAGCTTTACCGGTATTCCGGGAAGCGGGTCATCAGGCTCGACGGCGGCGCCATCGCAGGCGAGGAGATCGGCTGATGGGGGTTCCGTACCCCTTCATATCGGCGGCGAAGAGCCTCTGGAAGGACCGGTGGATCAACCTACTCTCCATCCTTACCGTCGCGACAAGCCTTCTCATTGTGACGCTCGCCTTTATTTCTCTTTATAACTTCGACCTCTTTGCAAAACAGGTGTCCGCGAAGTTCTCAATGGTCGTCTACCTCAAAGATACGGTGAGCACTCAGGAGAGGCAGGCCGTCGTTGCAGCTCTCAAGCAGAGGCGGGAAATCGCCATGTTCAAATACATATCGAAGGACGAAGCCCTCAAGGAACTGAAGACCGCCCTGAAAGACACGGCGGCCATCATCGAAGGGCTCGGAGAAAATCCCCTCCTGCCATCTATAGAGGTGACGCTCAGGCAGGAGTTCGTCGCCGCCCAAACGGCCCGCGAGCTTGCGGAGATCATCGGGAAGATGCAGGGAGTGGACGCCGTCTCGTACGGCGAGAAGGCTGCCGAGACGATCTCACTCCTGAAACGTTCCGTCGAGGGCGCAGGCATCATTCTCCTCGTGCTCATCTCGACGGGCATCGTCTTCGTCATTTACAGCGCCGTCAAGATTCTCTTTTATCGGAGGACCGACGAGATCGAGATTCTGAAGCTCCTCGGGGCGACGTCGGGGTTCATCAGGGGGCCCTTTGTCATCGAGGGCGGGATCATCGGGATCCTTGCGGGGGTCCTCGGTGCGCTGGGGTCTTTCCTGTTTCACCTCCTCGTGACGGAACGCCTCAGCGCAGCCGCGCCCGTGCTGAAGGCCGTCGTCTTCCCGCAGGAAGTAATTCTTGCCCTGCCCGTCATTGGTCTTCTGCTCGGCATCATCGGCGCCTTCATCGCTCTCGGCAGACTCAGGCTTTGATGAAAGGGCGGTACGACGGATCGGCAAAGGTGACCGGACAAGCCATTCTCCTCATCAGCCTCGTTTTTCTCCTGTCTCTGCCGGCGCCGCCCGCCTGGGCTGAAAGCCCCCGGGATGAGTATCGCCAGATCCAGAGGGATCTCCGGAAAGAAAAGAAGAAGCTCGAATCGGTCAAGCGCGAGGAGCGTTCTGCCGTTGATGCGCTGAAGAAGGCCGAGGAGGAGCATCAGAAAATACAGGAGCAACTGAACGCGAAACGGGGAAGCATCGCCCAGATTCAGAAAAATATGAATTCGCTCCAGTCCGAGATCAACGCCCTGAAGGATGCCCTCCGTGAACAGGGGGACCTGCTGAGGAAACGTCTGCGGACACTCCAGCGGACGAGCAGGGAGACGGACCCCCTTCTCATCGTGCTCAGCGGTGAAGACATTTCCCGGTCCCTGAGGATTGTCCGGTATCTGAGGGATATCTCAGCCCGCGACTATGCGCTGATGAACAGATACGCCCAGTCGGTGCGGAACCTCCAGGAAAGACAGGACCGCCTCGCAAAACTCCACGGCGATCTGAAGAAAGAGGAGCGGGAGCTCGGGAAACTGGAAGACTCTCTGGAGCAGAAGAAAAAGGAGAAGCAGCTTCTGCTGGTGGCCGTAAAGAAGGAAAAATCCGCCCATGAAAACATGATCAGGGAGCTCCGTGAATCTTCATCGAGACTCCAGAGGATCATTCAGGAGTCCGAACGGAAGGAGCAGGAACAGAAACGGAAGAAAAAGGGAGAAAAGCCGAAACCGGGCGTAAAGGAGGAGCCCGAGGAGGAGAGCGCCTTCAGCCGCATGAAAGGAAGACTCCCCTGGCCGGCGAGCGGGTCCGTCACCATGCGGTACGGCTCACAGGTCGATCCCCTCTTCAATCTGCCCCTCTTCAGGAGCGGCATCCACATCTCGACCCCCAAAGGTTCGCAGGTGAAGGCGGTGTTCGAGGGCAAGGTCGTCTATGCGGAGGAATTCAAGGGATACGGTCAGCTCGTCATTGTGAGCCACGGAGGCGGGTATCACACGCTCTATGGAAACCTGTCGAGGATTTTTTTAAGAAACGGCGCTATAATAAAGAATAGTCAGACCATAGGGGAATCCGGAGATTCCGGTGCTGCGGGCACGCCGGGGCTCTACTTCGAGGTCCGGTACCGTGGAAAGCCCCTCGATCCCCAGCAGTGGCTGAAGAGATAGACGGAGGAGGATGATGTTTCCAAAAAAGAGCTGGCTGATCGTTCCCGTAACCATATTGATCGCGGTCATGGGGGTTTTTGTGGGGCGTTGGTCCACAGAGATCGTGAGTGCCGACAACAGTTATGAGGATCTCAGGACTTTCACCGAGGTGCTGACGATCATCAAGAAGAGCTATGTCGATGAGGTGAAGACAAAGGATCTCATCAACGGCGCCGTCAAGGGGATGATCAATTCTCTTGACCCTCACTCGGGGTACCTGTCGCAGGAGGCATTCAAAGACTTTCAGGTCGAAACGAAGGGTGAATTCGGCGGCGTCGGCATACAGCTCGGGATCAAGGACGGCATCCTGACCGTCATCGCCCCCATCGAAGACACTCCGGCATACAAGGCCGGCATCAAGGCCGGCGACAAGATCGTAAAGATTTCAGCACAGCTGACCAAAGATATGGCGATTCACGATGCCGTCACGAAGATGAGAGGACCGAAGGGGACATCCGTCACGATAACGATTGTCCGTGAAGGGTGGAAGGAGCCGAAGGACTTCACCCTGGTGCGGGATATAATCAAGATCAAGAGCGTCAAGGCGAAGATGATCGACGAGGGGGTCGGGTATATCAAACTGACTCAGTTCCAGGAGATGACGGCTTCAGAGCTCACGGCGGCGCTCGAAAAGCTGAAGAAAGAGGGGATGAGCTCTCTCATCCTCGATCTCAGGAATGACCCGGGTGGTCTTCTCAACAGCGCCGTCGAGGTGACGGAGCAGTTCCTGCCTCCCAAGAAGCTCGTCGTATCGATCAAGGGAAGGGACGGAGAGAAAAACGAGTATTATACCGACGGCGAGAAGCCTTACACGGAAACGCCGATGGTCGTGCTCGTCAATCAGGGTAGTGCAAGCGCGTCGGAAATCGTCGCCGGGGCTCTCAAGGACTGGAACAGGGCGATCATCATCGGTGTGCAGACCTTCGGCAAGGGCTCCGTCCAAAGCCTCATTCCCCTCAGTGACGGATCGGGGCTGCGCCTGACAACGGCGAAATATTACACGCCCAAGGGCACGAGCATCCAGAGCGTCGGGATAACACCCGATATCATCGTCAAGATCGAACCGAAGGACGGCAAAGACCACACGGTCATACGGGAGAAAAACCTTGATCGTCACCTGAAGAACGAGCAGCAGCGCGACCAGGCGCCGGAGGAAGAGCTCGAAAGGATGCCCTTTGAGGTCGAAGAGAAAGACGATACCCAGCTTCAGCGCGGCATTGAGACCCTGAAAACCTGGAAGATCTTCGAGAAGATGCTCAAGAAAGCGGCGTGAGTCGCATCATTTTCGATATAGAGACGGCCGGGACGGACTTCGAAGCGCTGGACCCGGCAACACAGGAATACCTGCTGAAGTGGGCCGACAGCGAGGAAGACAAGGGTCGGGTCCGCGAGAGTCTCTCCTTCCATCCCGTCACGGCGGAGATCATCACTATCGGGATGCTCAACCCCGACACGAACAGGGGGGTCGTCTGGTTTCAGTCACCGAACGGGCCTGTTCCTCCCTTCGAGGAGAACGGGATCAAATATGAATGCGGTGATGAGAGGGAGCTGATCGGGAAGTTCTGGACGACCGTCAAGGCCTATGACCAGTTTGTCACCTTCAACGGCAGGACCTTTGACTGTCCCTTCATCATGGTCCGTTCGGCAGTGCACGGGATCGCCCCGACGCGTAACCTCATGCCCAACCGGTACAGCGGTCCCCACATCGATCTTCTCGACCAGCTCACTTTCTTCGGCGCCACGAGGAGATTCAACCTCGACATGTGGTGCAGGACCTTTTCGATCAGGAGCCCGAAGGAGAGCGGGATCACCGGCTACCAGGTGAAGGACCTCTTCAGGTCGGGACGAAGCGCCGACATCGCCCGCTACTGCGCGGGAGACCTCGAGGCGACAAAGGAACTGCTTCTCGTGTGGGAAAAGTACATCCGGTTTCCCCCGCAGGGCCCGGTCGGTGACTGACGACCCCGAGCCCGGTCCGGAGGCTTCGGCGGAAAGCCTTGACGACCTTCCGATCCCTGCAGAGGAGAAGCAGAGGATCGTTGCCGCACTCCTCCGCATGATGGAGATGGGTATGAGCGGGGTCTACGGCATCGAAGACGAGGGGATACCCGATGCCGCGCCGCCTTGCTCGTCGCTGATGCAGGAGTGCAATGCCGAGTGCTGCTCCCTGTCCTTCGCTCTGACAAAGGAGGAAGTGCAGCGGGGGATCGTCGCGTATGACCCGAAAAGGCCCTTCTTCATAGCCCGCGGCGAGGACGGTTACTGCGCGCAGATAGACAGGAAAACGTTGCGGTGCACCGTTTATGAAGACCGTCCGCTCCGCTGCAGGAGGTATGACTGCAGGCATTCTTAGACCTGCCCGGCGCCCGACATAAAAAAAGCTTGACAAACGCTGTAAAAAGCTGTATAAATTAATCAAGAAGCGGGCTTACCAAAGTGGTGGTCCTGCTCTTCTTAGAACCGGCAGCCCGATTGTGAAGTCTCAGGACGTAGGTTTCAGACGGAAGAGTCTCAGGCTGTATGTCTCAGGATGTACAATCTGCCGGGTGACGAGAGGAAGCAGGCACCACTTTTTTTTGTTGACTGCCTTCTCTGAGCCCGATTGTCACGCTACCTGCCGTCGGAATCAGCGTCTTTTCCTTCCTACCCGGAGTCTTTACCTTTCTGTTGCATGAAAAGGCGAGGCGAAGCGCTCTGAAAAACAGTGACAGTGTGAGTGACAGTGTCAGTGTCGGTGTCACTGCCGCTGTCTGCGGAAAGGCAGATATGGTTCAGAGCCTTTCCAATGCGATGATGAGACATCTCAAGGTGTTCAGCGCCTGTTGCCTGACGGGCATTTGGTATCAATAGACACGGCAAGGGGTGGTCTGGGGATGAACAAGGTATCTTAGCGGAAAGGCTTTTCACCACATCAGCCTTCCCGTCCGAGTGTTCGTGGCCTGGTTATGACCGTCGAATGTTTTAATGACTCAATGACTTTATGGTGGCGCATACGCCCCGCCTTTCCCGGGAGTGTATTGCAACGATAAGGTTTATTGAATGATAATCTGTTGTTGCTCTCAGCAAGACTTTTTGCGCCTTCCCCCCTTTTTTCACGCAGTTGTAAGGTTTATGAAATCCCCCGGGAGAGCCCGTTGCGGACAGTGGCCGCGTTGAGGATCGTAACAATCTTTTCATCCTGATGTAACGTCCTCTTCATCTGAACTGAGTATCATATACAAAGAGACAGGATTCCCGTGATGCCGGCGCGGAATTGAAAAAAAAAACATTCTTCGGTTATACTAAAGTAATACATATCACTTACCGCCAAGAGCAGCTCTCTTTCGCACCGACCGTCACGGCACCCTGTCAACCACGAAAAATAATACAGAGCATTGGTTGTTTCCATCCGCGACGGCCGGTCCGTGCGGAGAGATGTATGCGGGCCTTTGAGCGGATGAGTGCCGGCAAGGCGCTCATATCCCATTTTCGGGGTTATCCGCTCCGGGAGGCCAGGGAGGACAATAATGAAAACAGAACAGAACAAGATCGTCTATGTTATAGGGCACAGGAATCCGGATACGGATTCGGTCTGTTCGGCCATCGGCTACGCCTATTTTAAGAACATCACGGACAAGAGGTTTCTTTTTACTCCCGCAAGGGCGGGCCGGCTCAATGAGGAGACGCTGTTCGTGCTGAAAAAGTTCGGCGTGGACTCGCCGCAGGAAATGGAGAGTCTCATTCCCACCGTGAGCGACCTCGAGCTCAGGCGTCCGATCTCGATCCACACGCGGGATTCCGTGCAGTCCCTTGCGCTCCTCATACAGGAAAAGGGCCTGCAGGTCGTTCCTGCAGTGGACGACGGCGACCGGCTCGCCGGCATCGTCGGGCTCAAGGACATTGCGCGGCACTACATGAACAGCGTCGGATTTGGCGAGAGAGACAAAGCCCCTCTGTCCCTCGACATGCTCATCGGGACCCTCAACTGCCTGGTCATCAGCAATCCGCGGAAGATCGAGGCCCTGTCGGGACGGATCCATCTGGCATCACTGCAGAGGGGCACGATCATCAACAGGGTGCAGGAAGGAGACGTTGTGATCATCGGAGACCAGCACGACATCCAGATCGACCTCATCCACGCGGGGTGTTCGGCCCTTATCGTCACCGACGGGATCCCGATAAGCAGCGACGTCGTCTCTGCGGCCGAGGAAAAGGGAACGCTCCTGCTCTTGTCGCCTCATGATGCCTTTGCGACGTTCCAGCTCATGACCATGTCCGTGCCTGTTGAGACGATCATGCATCACGGCTGCCCGACGGTATCCCTCCATTCGACGATCTCCGATCTCAGGAAGCGTATCGTCGAATCGGACTATCATTCCGCCGTCGTTGTTGACAATGATGAGCGTCTTGTCGGCTTCGTCACGCGGACCGATCTCCTGAATCCCGTTGAGAAACGGGCGGTCCTCGTCGATCACAATGAGATATCCCAGGCCGTCGACGGGATAGAGGAGGCGGAGATACTCGAAATCATCGATCACCACCGCGTCGGCGACATTTCCACGGTCGCGCCGATCTATGTGTATAACGACCCGGTGGGGAGCACCTGCACCCTCGTGGCGGGGACCATGTTCCTTCATCAGGTGCGCATTCCCGCCGACATCGCCGGGCTTCTCCTGGCGGGCATCCTTTCCGACACGCTCCTGCTCACCCTCTCGACGACGACGGACCGGGACCGTCAGACGGCGGAGAAGCTCGCGGAGCTTGCCGGTCTCTCCTTGAGGGAGTTCGGCAAGGAACTGCTTCACGCAAGCATCAACACCACGGGCAAGACCGCGGCTGAACTCATTGAGGCGGACTTCAAGGAGTTCCAGATCGGGGGTAAGAGCCTCGGTGTCAGCCAGATGATGGTGCTCGACTGCGAGGAGATCGACCTGATGGAGGAGGACCTCCTGTCGGAGCTCGACCGGATACGGGAGTCGAAGGGGTATGATCTCACCGCCCTGCTCGTGACGAATCCGCTCAGCTCGGGGCATGAGAGGATCCTGTTGAAGGGAGAGACGTGGCTGGTCGAGAAGGCCTTTGGCGTTGAAGTGGAAGGAGATACCTGCGTGCTTCCGGCGGTGCTTTCGAGGAAGAAGGACTTCATCCCTGCCATCGGCAGGGCGCTCAGGATGGCCGGCAGCAACTGACCGATCCGGCTGGACTTCGCTCTGGTCATCGGGGGGCCTGTGATATAAAGCAGGAAAGTCAGGGAGGGGTGGAGACCCCTCCCTGGTTGTTTTAGAAGCGCACGTCGAAGGAGAAGTAGAGGTCCCAGGCGTGCTTGAGCGGGGCGAAGAGCTGCGTCTTCGTCACGTCGTTGGCGCTCAGATCGCCGATCTTGAAGGACTGGCCGACCCAGTTGCCGCTGCCCGTGTAGTCGAAGTCGTAGTACTGCCACCCCAGCCTGAAGAAGGCGAGACCCCTCTTCGAGATGGGAATGTTGAAGAGTTCCTGGATGGCATAGATCTCATAGACCTTGCCTCTCGCGCCGAGCTTGGACGTCCAGATGTCGTCTCCCGCCGGAACGAAACCGATCCAGTTGCCCGATCCGTAGTTGAATTCGAGGCCGATCTTCGTCCTCGTCGGCTTGATGTCATACCTGCCGCCGACATAGAACATATGGCCCGTATGGCTCTCCTCGTCCACTCCCGGCGTGGTCGGGTCGTCGTTGAAGCCGAGTCCGAAACCGCCGTTGAGCACCTGGTCCGGAATGCCGTCACCGTTGATATCGACGAGGGCAAAAGGCAACGAGAAGAGGTTGCCGTTCGGGTGGGTCTTGCTCAGGGCGGCAGCACCGAAGAGATGGAGATCTCCCGGGCCGAGGTCCTTGATCTTGCCCATGACGAGACCGCCGAGCCAGTCGATGTCGCCCAGGTTCGTCGTCACCGGCGTGGTCACGTTGATGAAGCTGCCCGTGGTTTGGGGCGGATTCTGGAGGAATCCCGGATCGACCTTCGTGACGAACCCGTCCGGCGGGTTTGTAAAGATTTCAAATCCGCGCTGCCATTGAAGGGTTACGAAAAGATTCTCCGTTTCGTACGGAGTAATATTAATACCGAAGAAATTCACGTCTTCAAGGTTCGAACTGAACCCGTTATCGAATCCCCGGCCCGCTCAAAGCTTCGCATAGGCGCCGGGAAGACCCGGAATCTCGGGCTGAACCCCGAAAGACGCCCCGTCAAAGGCGTAATCCACGAGGAAGCAGGGAATGCCTGCCGTGCCCTCCTTCTCCTCGTTCATCCGCAGGTGTGAAGGCGGGCCGTTCGTCGAAGGCCTCCTTCCGACGGAGAGCCAGATGGGCTGATCGGCGATGTTGGCCCAGGTGACAATGGCCCTGTCCACCCTGACCTCGCCGTCCGTCGGCACATGTCCTATCGTGCCGTCAAAGGGCCCGAAGGCCCTGTCGGCAAAGAACTGGCCGTCCGTGGGCTGTGACGTCTGGTGGCCCCAGATTTTGTACATCAGGAGCCTTCCCTTGAAGTTGATGTCCTCCGTCGGCTTCGCCTTGATGTCGAGCCTCAGGCGGTTGGTGAGCAGTGAGTCGTTCTCGGCGTCGAAGGCCTGCTGAGGCCTGGCCAGGAATGTCGTCACTGCGCCCGGAACGGGGAAGTTGGGGGCGCGGATCGCCGTCCCGAGGGCCGGAGCGAACTGGTCATACTGAACGTAGTCCACAGTCCTGCCCTGGAGAATGTCGTGACGCGACCTGAAGTCACCGCCGATCTCGAGCCAGGACGGCCAGCCTTTCGGCTCGTCGGCCTTTTTCTCGACCTTGGTGATCCTCTCTTCCTTGACCGTCTCCTGCTTCTGCATCTCCTGCATCTGCTGTTTGAGTTTCTCCAATTCCCTGGAGAGATCATCGATCTTCTTCATCAGATCTGCCTGATCGACAGCGAGCGCAGGGAGCGGCAGCAGCAGGGAGAAGGCAAGGAGCACCGCTGCAAGAGTGCGCATACAAACCTCCTTTCTCTATTCAGGGATGATCAGCGGTCATCCCCAAAAAAATTTGGTCACCGCCAATGGCGGTGGTTCGAAACGTCTTATGTACAGAAAAATGTAAAGTTTGCAAATGCCGTGCCCCCGTCAAACCGGGGGTCGATCAGTACACCGATTAAGAATTACTATTGAAAAAACAATGTTTTCCCCGGCGCCGCTCCGGACTGCGCGAAGCGCTGCTGTTTATCCCTCTTAACGATCCTGTAAAGTTAACAGAGTCATACCATATAATACCAGCATCAGACTGGCAAGCCGAGCCCTTTCCTCTTCTCGTTGATGTGGTTGATCATGAGGTCGGCCGCCTTGTCCGGATCCGGCTCCACGGCGAAGCAGGCCCCGAAGATGTCGCTGAGTCCCTTCGTCGCAAGCTCCGTCACCTTGCTGCTGCCCAGGATAGGCGGCATGACGCCGAGAATGGTGAAAATGCCGCTCGCCATGGCATAGAAGGCGATCGTCGCCGCCTTTTCCGAATACCACTCCGGCGCCGCGCCGGCAAGGGGAAGCTTGTCGATGTCGACGCCGATCGCGTTTGCGAGGGCGCAGGCGATGACGATGATCCTCGAGTTGTCGACGCAGGACCCCACATGGAGACTCGGGGGGATACCGAGAAGAGAACAGACCTCTTTCAGTCCCGGGCCGGCCAGATCCTTCGCCTCCGGCACCTGGAGGCCCGCCTTGCCCGCTGCGACGTTCGCGCATCCCGTCGTCAGCACGAGGACGTCGTTGGCGATCAGTTTCCTGATGAGATTGACGTGGCCGTAATCCTGCCTGATCTTCGGGTTGTTGCACCCGACGACGCCGGCGGCGCCCCTGATTTTCCCTGCCTTGATAGCGTCGATGAGAGGAGTGAGACTGCCGCCGAGGGCGCCGACGATGGCCTCGACGGAGAAGCCTGTCATGCTTTTTACCGGCTTCACGGGGATGTTCACCCGAGCCGGGTTTCTCCGGCTGAAGTTCTCCACGGCCTCCCTGACGATGCGGGATGCCTGTTCCTTTGCGTTGTCGGGAGTGAACTCGACGTGCTCCATGAAGGGGAATTGGGCCTTGTCGGAGGTCGAATAGAGTTTCGTGTGGTAACATTGGGCGACGTGGCCGAGGGACGGCATGATGCATTGGTAATCGACGATGATCGCCTCCGCCGCACCCGTCACCAGGACGAGCTCCGTCATGAGATGGTTTCCCGCCATGGGCACCTGTTTGCGCATCATCAGCTCGTTGCCGGTGCAGCACAACCCTGTAAGGTTGATCCCCGAGGCGCCCTTCGACCGGGCGAACTCCTTCAGCTCCTTGTCTTCCACGGCGAGGTATATCATCTCTGAAACGAGGGGGTTGTGACCGTGGACGAGGATATTGACCGCATCTTCCCTGAGCACCCCCAGGTTCATCTCGGAGAAGCCCGGTGACGGCGTCCCGAAGATGATATCCGACACCTCCGTGCCGATCATGGAGCCGCCGTATCCGTCGGCAAGGCTCGTGCGCACGGCATGGAGCAGAAGTGAGGCATAGTTGTTGTCGACGCCCATGTGTGTCCGGTGCATCGCCTCCGACGTCTCACGGTCGATGCCGCGCGGCATGACCCGCAGTTTTTCCCAGAGCGCCCTTCTCTGCTGCGGAGCCCGGTTGACGAAGGTGATCTGCTTCTTCTTCGTCCCGAAATCTTCCATCATCGTTTCGGCCAGTTCTTTCGCGATCTCCCCAACGGGGCGTCCGTCCGTGGCGACGCCGTATTCCCCGGCGATGCTCTTCAGTTTGTCCGGGTCCCTGATCTCGTAGCCCGGGGCTTCTCCCATGCCGACCCTGTGCATCACCTCGACGAGGTCTCTCCCGTGGTCCGAATGAGAGGCTGAGCCTGCGGCGATCATCCGCGTCAGGTTCCGGGCGACGATGATATGGGCGTCAGCCCCGCAGATCCCCATCTGCGGTCCTTCGCCGAAGGGGTCGATCCGGCAGGGTCCCATGACGCAGTTGCGGCAGGAGACGCCGAGTTCACAGTAGCCGCAGTGAGGCTGCTGCTTCTCCAAACGGTCCCAGACGGTCTCGACGCCGTCCGCTTCAGCCTTTCTGATCATCTGTATCGCGTCGTCACATATGGAGTATTTCCTGAAATCCCGCATCCCTATCTCCTCCTGAGCTCTTCCATGTGTGCCTGATAGGCCCTGAGCGCTGAAAAACCGGTCACGGGCGCCTCTTTCTCCCGGATCCCCAGGTAGACTATGTCAGCCATCCGGTCCGTTTCCCTCTTCATAAAGACATTCGACATCCTCGAACAGGAGGGCGCCGGCCTTGCAGACCTCCACACAGGCGGGAATATGCCCCGTCTTCTGTCTCAGGATGCATTGGTCGCACTTATGGGCGGCCGGCCGTTTGACGGCAGGTGAAAGATGGAACCGCACAACCCCGAAGGGACAGGCCATGGCGCACATGCCGCAGTTGATGCACCGTTCGGGATTGATGAGGACCGCTTCAGTCACGTCTTCCCGGTAGATGGCTGCAGACGGGCAGGACATCTCGCAGGGCGCCGGCTTGCAGTGCCTGCATTTGTTCGGAAAGGATTCCCCCCTGCTGCTCAGGCCGATGTGGATCCGGGGTTTCGACAGGACCGGCTCATAGATTGCGGTATAGGGCGAGCGCGAGGACGAGTGCGCCACAGCGCAGGCGAACCTGCACTGGAGGCAACCGACGCAGCGCTCAGGTCTGACAATGACCGTTTTCATCAGTTCCTCCTTCGGTGGAACGAGGATTGGGCATGATTTCTTCGCAAAATAAACTACCTCTTCTCTTATGTCTATCAGCCTCATAAACCAATAATAAACAATCATACTCGCAATCAGCGAGGCTCTGAGGCGTTTTGCCCCGCCTATTCATCCAACGACGGGGTAAACAGATCTGCCGGCGTTACATCGCCGTCCACGATCGCCCGGGGAGACACTCGAAGGGGCCGGCCTTTTCTGATAAGGTTCAGATACGGGCCCGCTTCTTCCGTGTTGTTGTAAAAGGCCAGTCCCACGGGAATACCGTCCCGCAGGGCAAGCTTCCTGAGCTGGTTTCGCCCCCGGATATACCGTTCGACCGTCGTGACCCCCTTGCCCCGGAGGATTCCCCCTGTCACGAGGTGGAGACCCGGCAGTTTCAGGCTGTTCACGGCCATGCTTCCCCGGTAGGGAGAAGGGATGCCCGCCATGTTCAGCGCGGCATAATATCCCTGTTCCGTCGCCACCGGCCAGATTGCATTGACCCACGGAACGCCACGGACGAAATCGATGTTCTCACAGCAATCGCCTGCAGCGTAATGATCTTTGATCGACGTTTCAAGATGCTCGTTCGTTCTGATCCCGAGATCGATGTCCACGCCGGCCCGTCGCGCCAGTCCTGCCCGCGGTCGCACCCCCTTGCCGACGACGATGACATCGGCATCCAGAACGGTTCCCGATTTCAGGGCGACCCTTGTGCAGTCCCGTCCCGCCTTCACGGAGGCGACGTCCTCGCCGGTGCATATGTCGACGCCCATGCCCCGCAGGTCCCGCTCCACGAGACGGGCGACCTGTTCGTCCACGTTGAGGGAAAGGATGTGCCCCGACGAAACGACGAGGGTCGGCCTGATTCCCCGTTGGACGAAACCGCAGGCGGTCTTGATGCCCACGAAGCCCCCACCCACGACGACAGCGCTCCTGTCAAGAAACCGGTCTATCATGCTGGCGTCATGAAGATATCTCAAATTGAAACAGCGGTTTTCCTCCGTCACATAATCGGGCTTGATGGGGGAGGCGCCGGTGGCGAATAGGAGTTTGTCGTATGAAAGGCGCTCCCCGCCTGAAAGCACGAGGGTCGTATCCTTCACATGCACTTCCTCGACACGTTTGCCGAGCAGAAAAGTGATGCACGAGGCATATGACGAGGGGTCCTTCAGGATCATCGTCTCCCTGCGAAATTCCCGCGCAAAGGCATATGTCAGCATGATCCTGCTGTAGGGGAGGCAGTCTTCCTCGGAGATGACGGTGACCTTCAGGTCAGGGGAAAGGGCGACGAGGGTGTCGAGGCAGGACAGACCGGCGGCGCTTGCACCGATTATGGCAATGTGCATACCCTTCTCCTCCTTCAGGATTACAGTATACCATCTTATGGACGCAATTCAAGAAAAAGACCGTGTCAGTGTCAGTGTGAGTGTCAGCCCGGGGCTCTATGAGCGTTTTGACGTCCGGTAGGTTCTATGGCAAAAACGGCCCTGTCCTGCTAAACTATCGGAAGATTTCAATCCCATCAAGGAGGTTGCATGAAGGCCAAACTGTCATGGACGTTGTTTTTCCTTCTGGCACTTTCTCTCGTCGCCTATGGAGAGGTAAAAACAAAGACATTCACGAAAGGGGAGATCAAAAAGATGGCTGAAACAAAGGCAGTGATCGAGACGAAGTTCGGGAACATGGAGCTGAAGTTCTTTCCCGATGTGGCGCCGAATCATGTGAGCAATTTCATCGACCTTGCAAAGAAGGGCTTTTATGACGGCACGACCTTTCACCGCGTCATCCCGGGCTTCATGATCCAGGGTGGTGACCCCAATTCGAAGGACCCCGACAAGTCGAAGCACGGTATGGGCGGCCCGGGGCACACGATAAAGGCGGAGTTCAACGAGAAACCTCACAAGAAGGGGATCCTCTCGATGGCAAGGTCGGCCAGTCCCGACAGCGCCGGGTCGCAGTTCTTCATCTGCGTCGCCGACGCCCCCTTCCTGGACAGGAAGTACACGGTCTTCGGCGAGGTCGTCTCGGGCATCGAGGTTGCCGACAAGATCGTGAGCCAGCCCAGGGACGCCAGGGACAACCCGAACGAGCGGATCGAGATGAAGGTCAAAATAATCGAAAAATAGCGATCGACTTATCGACCGGGGTCCTCGTTCCCTCGGGCCCCGGTCATGTTTCAGCGGACTTTCCCCACCGGTGCTATTATTTAAAAAACAGTAGACAATAGACAATGGACACCAGGCAAAGACAGGAAGGGGACGAGAAAGGCACCGACGGGAAGGCTGATGTGGTGAAAAGCCTTTCCGCTAAGATACCGTATTCGTCCCCGGACCACACTTTGCCGTGTCTACCGATACCAGATGCCCGTCAGGCAACAGGCGCTGAACACCTCGATATGTCTCATCATCGCATTGGAAAGGCTTTGAACCATATCTGCCTTCCCGGAGGCAGTGTCGCCTTCAGCAATGCTTTGAGGGGCTTCCCCACGCCTTTCCATGCAATTGAAATGTGAGCGATGGTATTCGAATTTCTCAAGGACCTCGTCATCATTTTCGGCATCTCCGCCGTTGTCGTGTATACGCTGGGGAGGCTGAGGGTCCCTTCCATCGTCGGCTTCCTCCTTGCCGGCGTCATCATGGGGCCTCACGGCTTCGGTCTTATCGGGTCCGTCCACGAGGTCGAGGTCTTTGCCGAGATCGGCGTCATCCTCCTCATGTTCACCATCGGGCTCGAATTTTCTCTCAAGCACCTCCTGATGCTCAGGACCGCCGTGCTCGGAGGAGGTTTTCTCCAGGTGGCGGCATCGGTCGCCCTGATCGTTGCTCTCGCCGTCTTCGTCTTCCAGGACACTCTCCGGATCGCGCTCTTCGACGGGGCCCTTGTCGCTCTGAGCAGCACGGCGATCGTCATCAAGCTCCTGATGGACCGGGCCGAGATCAACTCACCCCACGGCAGGTCGATCGTCGGCATCCTCATCTTCCAGGACCTCTGCGTCGTCCCCTTCATGCTCCTCATACCCATCCTGGCAGGGACGGGCGGCAGCGCGCAGGACATACTCATCACCATGATCAAGGCCGCCATGGTCATCGGCGCCGTCATCGCCTCGTCCCGGTGGGGAGTCCCGCACCTCCTGCACCAGGTCGTCCGCACCAAGAGCAGGGAACTCTTCGTGATCACCATCATCCTGCTCTGTATCGGGACGGCGCTCCTCACCTGGGAACTGGGCCTATCCCTCGCCCTCGGCGCCTTTCTCGCGGGCATCGTCATTTCCGAATCCGATTATGCCGCACAGGCCATTTCCGATGTCGTCCCTTTCAAGGAGAGCTTCACGGGGCTCTTTTTCATCTCCATCGGGATGTTGATGGACCTGCGGTTTCTCGGGCACAACCTGCATCTCATTCTGCCCGTTGTCATTACCATCCTTGCTCTTAAAATACTGAGCGGGACCCTTGCCGCTTATGCCATAGGGCAGACGGTGCGACACTCCGTCATGACGGGATTCTATCTCTCCCAGATCGGTGAGTTCTCTTTCATCCTCGCCCAGTCCGGCAAGGCGCAGGGCCTCATGACGGAAGACCTCTATCAGGTGTTCCTCTCCTCATCGGTGCTGACCATGCTGACGACTCCCCTGATGGTCGCCCTGTCGTCTCCCGTGTCGTCATGGCTCGTTTCACGAAAACTCCTCGGCCGTTTCGACCGGTCTCAGCGGGGGGTGGCGAAGGACAGCTATCCGAAGAAGAAATCAGGCCATGTCATCATCGTCGGCTTCGGCATCAACGGGAGGAATCTCGCGAGGGTCCTCAGGGAGTCGGAAATCCCCTACGTCATTCTTGAACTCAACAGCAACACCGTCAAGGCGATGAAAAAAAAGAGCGAGCCCATTTACTTCGGTGATGGCACAAGCCCGGAGATTCTTCAAAAATTGCGCATTCATGCCGCGCGCATGCTCGTTATCGCCATTTCCGATGCTGCGGCGACGCGGAGGATCGTCCAGGTCGCCCGCCGGGAGCATCCGGGGATCCAGATACTGGTGAGAACGCGCTATGTCGCCGAGGTTGATGACCTGAAGGAGCTTGGGGCGAATGAAGTCATCCCGGAGGAATTCGAGACCTCCGTCGAGATATTTTCGAGGGTCCTGAGCCAGTACGGCCTTTCCGGAAATGCCATCAACGATCACGTGGAGAAGGTCAGGAAGGACAGTTACCGCATGCTGAGGGGGCTCGATCTGCCCCGGAAGGAACTGGCTGACCACTACGAATTTCTGAAGGGCCTGTCGACCGAAACATACCGGATACCGGAAAATTGTGCGGCTGACGGCCGTTCGCTCCAGGAGATCCAGCTCCGGTCGCGGACCGGGGCGACGATCATCGCCGTCCAGCGCGCGCTGATGATCTATCAGAACCCTTCTCCCGATTTCGTCTTCAGGGCCGGGGACATCATCCTGCTCATCGGCGACCGGGAGAGCATTAACGGGGCTATCGACTACATAGGAACCACAGGGAGGAAATCATGAGAATCGAGAATGGACGCATGCGGTTTATTGTCCCCGTTGTCTTTGTCTTATCGGTGATGACCTTTTTGACGGAACGCATCTGCGCTGCATCGGAACCGGAGATGTCGAAGGGTCAGGTCGTCTATGTGCCGGCTTATTCACATATCTATGTGGGCGACAAACCCCTTCAATTCAATCTTGCCGTTACTCTCTGCATCAGAAATACCGATATGAGCAGGGACATACGGATCCTGTCGATCGAATACCGCGATTCGAAGGGGAAACTCATCAGGACCTATCTCAAGGATCCCCTGAAGATCGGTCCATTGGCATCGGCTGATTTCTTCGTGAAGGAAAGCGACGTGGCCGGAGGAGTAAATGCCCACTTTCTCGTGCAGTGGGCGGCGGGCCAGGAGGTCAACGAGCCGATCATAGAAACGATCATGATCGGCGCCCGGTCAGGCCAGGGCATATCCTTCATCGGCAGGGGGAAGGTGATCGGCCCGTCGAAGCCCCTCAAGCCCTGAGCTGAAGTTATACGAAAATGCGGGGCAAGACGCCTCAACGCCTCCTGAAAGCGGCGCTGTCTCCGGGAAGGCAGATATGGGTCAAAGCCTTCCCGTCTGAATGTTCTCAATGTGGTTGTGGCCCTTGATTGCGACGAATGACTCAATGACTTGGTAACGTGGCAACCAAACAGATGAACCATCCTACGCTTTGTCATTCCGGCTTGTCCGGAATCCTTCTCATTTTCAGAAGGATTGCCGACGCGCGGAGCCTGTCCCGGCTTGACCGGGGCTTGCGGCAATGACGGCTTTACAAGTATTCAATAGCCGGGTTAATAATGACTGATGTCGTCAGATCAGGAGGGCGCCCTTTTCTATAAGGGTGATGGTTTCGCCGTTCTTTGTGGAAAGGCGGACGGTGGGCTTGAAGAAGACGAAGTCGAGATGAAAGGGTGTCTTGACCTTTCCCCCGAATGAGCTGTTGTCGCCGAGGGCGACGTGAATGGTGCCGAGAATCTTCTCCGATTCGAGGATGTTGTCGGGCCGCCTGGCCCTCTCGTTCGTCCCGATGCCGAACTCGGCGATGTTCCGGTTTTCCTCCCGTTCAGCGAGCTTCGATTTCAGGTATGATGCGAAGGGACCGTCCCCGATGATCTCCCTCGCTGTGCCGTCCTTCACGGACAGCTTTATCGGTGCGGCGAGCTTTTTCGTGGGGGACCATTCGAGCACAAGCTTCCCGTTCGCCGTGCCCTCGAGGGGCGCGAGGAAGACCTCGCCGGCGGGGAGGTTGCCGAAGGCGCCCGATGCGCTCAGGATGCCCGTATCGGACAGGGCCTTCCGCTTCTCCTTTGAGAGGGTGAGGCGTGTCCCGTTCGGTGTGCTGATGTCGACGAGGACGGCCTTGTTGACCACTGCCGCGACAGCCTTCGTCAATTTCTCGAGCTTCCTCCAGTTGACGTTCATGACGCCTTCGAACATCGAGACATCAAATAGGGGCATGCTGGCGTAGCGGCAGCCGCAGATCCTTGTCAGAAAGTCCCTGAAGCGCGTATGGCTCGTCGAATAGTTGGAGAGGGCGATGACGACATTCGCGGCATCCTTCCGGTGCCGACCGATGAGGGCCTCAGCAGCCGCCGTCTCCTCTTCGGAGCTTTCCTTCTGCAGGAGGGCGGGCAGGAGCCCTCCCCTTATCAGCTTGTCCACCAGTCTCTCGCCGAAGGCCCTCCGCCAAAGCTCCTCCGGCGGCTCAACGCCGTGATTGCCCGTCGACGGGTACTCAAGGTAGACGACCTTTTTCGCAAAGGACTTGCCGATCTCGGCGGTCAGCAGGGCCACGTCCCGCAGCCGCTCCCTGCGGCAGAAGTCGTGTTCCGGGACGATCTCACGGGGTGAAATGGTGTCCGTAAAGACGAGGACCTTCTCATCCCGTCGCACCCTGAGGTTGGTCGTATAGATGGCCTGAATCGTTTTTGTCATCATGATGCGGATCTCCCGTTGAGATGTATTGACCTTCCAGTTGCATGAAAAGGCGGGACAAAGTGCCTCAAAGCCTTGCTGATAGCGAGCATGATCATTTGAAATGGGACATTGGGGATTCCACCCGACCTGTCATCAACCGTCAGCCTGACATAATCCGTATGGGAAGGCAAAGGTTTCTCAGCACCAAGGCTTTTCGGCATCTTCGCCCCGCCTTTCCGGATGTCCTGTTGCAGCGATAAAGTTGATAGGCTGCGGCCCGGCGCCGTCATGAGAAGACAAGCTCCATCTGCTGCACTTCTCCCTCTTCCTCCTCGGGGAAGAGGATGGGATAGTTGTTGTCGAAGCAGGCGAAGCAGTAATCCTCCGGATGAGGGATCGTCTGCCTGACTCCCTCCAGGCTCAGGTAGGCGAGGCTGTCGGCGGTGATGTATTTCCTGATCTCCTCCGTCTTGTGGCTCGATGCGATCAGTTCCTGCCTCGTCGGCGTGTCTATGCCGTAAAAACAGGGGCCGATGGTGGGAGGCGACGATATCCTCATATGCACCTCCCGGGCGCCGCCCACTTCACGGATCATCTTCACGATCTTCTTGCTCGTCGTTCCCCTGACGATGGAATCATCGACGACGACCACTCTTTTGCCTTTCAGGAGGTCCCGTATGGGGTTCAGCTTGATCTTGACGCCGAAATGGCGTATGGTCTGCTTCGGTTCTATAAAAGTCCTGCCGATATAGTGGTTTCTGATCAGCCCGAAATCGAAGGGAATCCTGCTCTCCTCGGAGAAGCCGATCGCCGCGGGAACACCGGAATCAGGCACGGGGATAATAATATCTGCGTCGATGAAAGACTCCCGCGCAAGTTGTCTGCCGAAATTCTTCCGTACCGTGTTCACACAGTTGTGGCCGAAAATGTAGCTGTCCGGCCTCGCGAAGTAGATGAACTCGAACACGCAGTGGGCTTTCCGCAGGCTCGGGATCACCCTGACGGAGTGGAGGCCCTGTTCATTGATGATGACCATCTCTCCCGGCTCGACATCCCTGATATACTCGGCCCCGATGAGATCGAAGGCGCATGTCTCCGATGCGACGACATAGGCGCCGTCGAGGGTGCCTATCGAGAGGGGCCGCACGCCGTAGGCATCCCTGACCGCGATCAGCTCCGATTCACGGAGGAAGAGGAGGCTGAAGGCGCCGCTCAGTTGCTCGAGCACCTCCGTTATCCGCCCGTGCGGGTCGTCACGTCTCGACCGGGCGATCATGTGCAGGATGACCTCGCTGTCCGATGTGGACTGGAAGATGGCGCCCTCCCTCTCGAGCCGTCTCCTGAGATGGTCGGCGTTGGTGAGATTGCCGTTGTGGCAGAGTGCGATCGTACCGAGGGCGTAAGTTGCGATGAAGGGCTGTACGTTTCTCAGGACACTGCTGCCCGCCGTCGAGTACCTGTTGTGCCCGATGGCCGAGCTTCCCACAAGCCGTTTCAGCCTCTTCTCGCTGAAGATATCGGCGACGAGCCCCATGGACCGTTCGACAGAGAAGGACCGCCCGTCGGAGGAACAGATCCCCGCCCCCTCCTGTCCGCGGTGCTGGAGCGCGTAAAGGCCGAGGTAGGTAAGGTTCGCCGCTTCGGGATGGCCGTAAACACCGAAGACGCCGCACTCCTCGTGGATGTCGTGAAAAAGGCGGTTAATCGTGAAAGGGCAGGATGAATTCACGGGAACATGCTCTCTCTCGGCATGTGCCAGCAGGGGGAATCGTGGATATGTCCGCTCATATGCGAATCATGTTTCAATAATGATGAATGGAAACGCGCCATCTTGCCAGATGTTCTGAAGTATTTTACCATAATACATAAGTGGCGTCCAAAATAATCTGACACGAGGATAGGGCATGATTTCTTTGCACAACAAGCCTTATCACTGAATGGACACACGGGAAAGGCGGGGCCGGGGTGAATGCGCCGAAAACCTTGCTGCGGCGACACCTGTACCTTCCAGTTGCATGAAAAGGCGGGACAAAGTGCCTCAAAGCCTTGCTGATAGCGAGCATGATCATTTGAAATGGGACGTTGGGGATTCCACCCGACCTGTCATCAGCCGTGAGCCTGACATGATCCGTATGGGAAGGCAAAGGTTTCGCAGCACCAAGGCTTTTCGGCATCTTCGCCCCGCCTTTCCGGATGTCCTATTGCAACGATAAGGTAAACTATACGCCAATGGTCGATGACACAAAGAGTGGAATCCTGTAGGGGCC
Organism: uncultured Nitrospiraceae bacterium; assembly: GCA_963705105.1. Taxonomy (GTDB): domain Bacteria; phylum Nitrospirota; class Thermodesulfovibrionia; order Thermodesulfovibrionales; family Dissulfurispiraceae; genus CAVPIW01. Next base: position 639,001 of record CAVPIW010000005.1, read on the forward strand.
GTTCCCCGAACGGCCCGACATCGATGAAGCTATTTCAGGCCGACGGCTGAAAAAGGTGAACTTTTTGCTGACACTCACACTGTCACTGACACTGTATTGCAGAGCGTTTCGCCCCGCCATAGACCACCCTGAAGAGGAATAATATGGAATTTGTGCTCCGCTCCGATTTTGAACCGAAAGGGGACCAGCCGAAGGCGATCGGGGAGCTGACGGAGGCCCTCCGAAAGGGGAGCCCCCATCAGGTGCTCCTCGGGGTGACAGGCTCGGGGAAGACATTCACGATCGCCAATGTGATACGGAACCTCGGCAAGCCGGCCCTCGTCATCGCCCATAACAAGGCCCTGGCGGCTCAGCTCTACGGCGAGTTCAGGGACCTCTTCCCCGAAAACGCCGTCGAGTTCTTCGTCAGCTACTATGATTACTACCAGCCCGAAGCGTACATCCCGACGACGGACACTTACATAGAAAAGGACTCCCTCATCAATGACGACATCGACCGACTGCGCCATTCGGCAACCATGTCGATCCTCGAACGGACCGACGTCATCGTTGTCGCTTCCGTCTCGTGCATTTACGGCATCGGCGCCCCCGAGGACTATCTCTCCATGCACCTCTTCATCGAGGAGGGGATGAGGACCCGCCGTGACGACATCCTGAGGCGGCTCGTCGAGATGCTCTATGTGCGGTCCGAGGGGGAATTCAAGCGCGGCGTTTTCAGGGTGAGGGGAGATGTCGTCGAGGTCTACCCCGCCTTCTCTCTGGACAAGGCCGTCAGGATCGAGTTTTTCGGCGATGACATCGACGCCCTCACGGAATTTCATCCCCTGTCGGGTGAGCGGATCCGGAAGCTGAACAGGGTCGCCCTCTACCCGAACAGCCACTGGATCACGCCGGCGCCGAAACTCGAGAGGGCCTTCGGGACCATCGAGGACGAACTGGAGGAGAGGATACGGTACTTCCGTCAAAGGGGCGACGAAGTCTTCCGCCAGAGAATCGAACAGCGGACGCGGTTCGACATGGAAATGCTCCGGGAGTTCGGATACTGCCACGGCATCGAAAACTACTCCCGTCACCTGAGCGGCAGGCTCCCCGGCGAGCCGCCCTACACGCTCATAGATTATCTCATCAGCGGTCCGTCAAAGGGCGACTATCTTACCATCATTGATGAATCCCATGCGACGATCCCCCAGATCGGCGGCATGTACGAGGGCGACCGCTCGAGGAAGCGGACCCTCGTCGACTACGGGTTCAGGCTGCCCTCGGCCCTCGACAACAGGCCCCTGAAATTCAGTGAATTCGAGAGCCGCATGCACCAGGTCGTCTACGTCTCTGCCACGCCCGCCGTTTACGAGATCGGGAAGGCGGCCGGGCGGGTCGTCGAGCAGGTCATCAGGCCTACGGGATTGATGGACCCGGCGATGGAGGTGAGGCCGGTGCGGGGCCAGGTGGAGGACCTCCTCGAAGAGATACGGTCCCGTGCCGAAAGGGCCGAGAGGGTGCTCGTGACGACATTGACAAAGAAGATGGCCGAGGACATCACCGATTACTATACCGACCTCGGCGTCCGGGCGCGGTATCTCCACTCCGACATCGACACCCTCGAACGCGTAAAGATCCTGAGAGACCTGCGGCTCGGCGAGTTCGACGTCCTCATCGGTGTAAACCTGCTGAGGGAGGGGCTCGATCTGCCCGAGGTCTCCCTCGTTGCGATCTTCGACGCCGACAAGGAGGGGTTCCTGCGTTCTGAGCGGTCCCTCATCCAGACGGCGGGCCGGGCCGCCCGGAACGTCAACGGAAAGGTTATCCTCTATGCCGACACCATTACCCGCTCCATGAAGAAAGCCATGGACGAGACGGAGCGGCGGAGGAGCATACAGGCGGAATACAACGAGATCATGCACATCTCTCCCGAAACGGTGAGGAGCCAGATCAAGGACATCCTGAGCTCCATCTATGAGGCCGACTACTTCACCGTGCCCCTGGCTGCCGAGGAGGCCGCCCCCTATGACCTGAGCGAGGATAAGCTAAGGGGCCTCGAGGAGGAGATGAGGGATGCAGCGAAGCGCCTCGACTTCGAGCGGGCTGCAGAGATCAGGGACAGGATCAAGGAGCTCAGGAACCGCATGCTGACCATGGGGATCAAATGATGCAGCCGTCCCCGCCTTTGCCCCTGATCTCCCGTGGCTGCCTCAACTGCAGCGGCATCAGCGCAACGATGCCCCGCGGGAATCATGCGGTTGCCGGGAACTTCGCTTTCAGCGCGCTGATCATTGCGGGACTCAGCTGCTTGAACAGCTTGGCATTGTACGACGCATTGTACGGAACGCCCTTTGCCGGCGCCGGGAGCTTCGAAAGATCCACAAACCTGATCGTCGGGTCGGTGAAGGTCAGCGGCGGGTTGGCTGTGGGATCCGGGGTGCCCTGCGGCCGACTCGGGTCCATAGTTGGGAGAGGCAGCGGGGGATCGACACCCGGCTGGAAAGCATAATTGGCATTGTTCTGGGTCAGATTGGTCTGTATTATCTGCTGTGCGGCGACCGCATACTTCCGTGATGTGGCCGCCGGCGTACCCTCTGCAACTGCCGGGTCAACATTGACCGTGACGATTGAAACGGAATAGTCGCTGTTGAGGTAGATCTCGAAGGTCCGGAACTGCTGCGGGAAATCACGGAGCGATGAGCTTTCAACCTGCCAGAAGCCCTTTTCGGGGGCGCTGGGATGGGGGAAGGCCTTGACGACATTGACGTGCCGATGCCCGGCGATCCACATCAGAAGATTCGGCGCGTTCCAGAGGGCCTCAACCAGCCCCTTGATGTCCACGGCATTCTTCGTCGTCGCAGTCGGATCGCCGAGCCACCATTCGGTCTCGGTCGCGATATTCGAAACACAGATAGGGATATGGGCCGCGATGATCATGAGCTGATCGGCAGCCTGACCAGCGGCAAGCTCCTTTTGAAGCCAGGCCCACCGTGTTTCATCGAGAAACCCGTGGCCGTGAATATCCACAGAGCCGTCATCCTCCCGCTGCGTATCGTCAAGCACGATAATCTTGAGCGGCACGCCCGGCTTCGGCACAAAACTGTAACAGGCAAAACCGGCAGGCATGGAGGGATCGACCAGACCAAAACCATGGCCGGCAGGACTGCTGGTCGAATTGAAGAACTCCTGGATCCATTCCGTTCTCAAGAGCGAACGGCGATCGGGATCGGCAACCACCTTTGGAGTGCTGTAATCCGCGACAGACCCTGAGTTGATGATGGTGCCGAATGGAGTTGCGCCGTCGATTACTCCCCCGTAATACCGGACCAGGTTGGGATTTATGAGGTTTTGTTTGTTGAACATGCCCGGGTAGTTCTTGGTGGCGGGGGTGAGCAGCTCTTTCGGCACCGACCAGACGGTATCGCTGATGTATGTATCGCCGAGCTTAACCTTCGGGTCGGCATAGACGGGAAACGATCCGATCATGAAGTGGTCATGGTTGCCGAGCGTCTGATACCAGAGGATCGATTTGTCGAGTCCCGCTGCCTTGAAAGGCCTCTGATAGTCGATGGTATCGGCGCCGCGATGAGCGCCGGAACTCGGCGTAATGACCTTGCCGTCAATGATATCGATATACCACCTGAGTTCGTTGTACATACTGCTGTTGCAGACATCGCCCAGGGAGATGCCGAAGTCAAAAGGATCTTTCTTGTGAAGGGCGTTTACCGTCTGAATGGCGGCGTCAAAGACAAAGGGTGTGTACATCATGACCGGCGAGTAGATCGAGGTATTTTGTCCTGCGAACCCTGGATTCCCCTGCTGGAGGTAAATCAACTGGTTCGGCGCTTCCTTGTCGGTAAGATGGATATCGGTCATGGCAAAAAAATGCAGGAGCCTGGTTTGGGGGGTAACCTGTTTGGCATTTACTTTGGCAAGATAGCCGACCGGATCGGCCATGATATCCGTCCGAGGCACTATCGGGAGCGGTGCTCCGAACTGCCAGGCGCCATACCCCAATCTGTCATAATACAAAACCTCGTTGAGTTTGTCCCAGGTAAGCGCAGGCCCGCCATTGGGGCTGTTAGGCGGGGCAGCCGGGTCTGGCATCATACCGGGAGCGGGAGGTTTAGAAGCCGGAGTATACGGGAATGAGATCATCCTCTCGGTCGTCGTAACAACCGTTGCAGAGATCGGGTATCCCTGCACCCCCGAGCCTCCGCCGCCGCAGGCGGAGAGCAGCGAACCCAGGGGAACACCTACGATTGCGCCGCCGGTGCATTTCAGGAAATCCCGACGTGTTATGCCGCGCATAAGATTGAGGTCATCGTGCGTGCGGACCATCTGTAGATCATCCTTCGGGAGAATTGTGCCGCCCTTTCTTGCTTCGTCCTTCGACATACCAGTCTCCTTTGCTATTTCGTGAACGTCCTTGTATAGGTCGTGACTCCCGCATCGTTCACCAGTTCCGCTGTGATGGTGTTGCCGCTGACCGTCCATACGGTATACTGATTGGGTTTCCCGCCAACAACAGAGCCGCTGTTGCCGTTCAACCACTGCACAACTCCATTAACGGTAATCGAGTCATCAAAGAGGTGCTGGTGTCCGCAGACGTAAATATCCGCCTTATATTTGGTGAGTACAGCCCAGAACTTGTCTCTCTGCTTCGGGTCAGTATTGTCCAGGTCGGCGAGAGGAGGATCGGATTTGTGCCATGACGGGCTCGTGTAGGCATTGGAGTGGCCAAAAACGATTATGAATTGTGCGCCATTGCTCTTGGCGTTCTGCAGGTCGGCGTCAAGCCAATCAAGTTGAGCGTCGCTTATGTAGTACATGCCGTAGTGGGGGAGTAGCGATTTCGAGTCGAAGCGGTTTGTGGCGATGGAGACAAAGTGTACCTTACCCCGGTCCCATGAAAACACGAATCCTTCATAGCCTGGAAGCGGTCCAGGCTGGTGGAATTCCTCGTTGAAGAGCGCCACCGGGTCGAACCCTATGGGATCTTTTGATGATTTAAAGGGAGACATCTCGTGGTTGCCCGGAGAGATGAGGTAGGATGTTCTTGATGCGAGAGGATAGATGGCCGTCTTGAAGGACTTGTAGAGCTGTTTAAATGTGTTGATGTCCGGGTTTTTCCCGTAGAAGAGGTCGCCGACATTCACTGCAAATACCGGGTTTCTTTTGGCGGCATCATTGATGATGTTAATGAATGGCTGGGGCAGCCCTTTGATATCATCCTGGTCGGATTGTCCGCGGTTGTCCCCCATAGTAACAAAAACGAACTGCGTATCATCAGCCGTTGCAGTTCTGAATGACCCTGTCGGCGGATGGCCTTCAACCTGAAATTCATGCACCGTGTCGGGCTTAAGGTTGGCGATGGTGACACTGTGGCGCGTCGTTTCCTCGCTTGACAGGACCTTGCCCGTGAATTCCTGTTCCCCTGCAACCCTGTAGCTTATGGAACTAGGAGAAGGCGAATTTAAGTCCCAGGAGACGACCGCCTCGGTTGCAGTGACCATTCCAACCCGCGGACCGCTTTCGACGGTGACCGTCTGGGTTCCATCACCACTGCAGCCGACCGTCAAGAGTGCGAGGACAAGAAAGAATACGTTCACAATGGTCACTGCGTGTCTTTTGTTCATATGGTACCTCCCATAAAGTTTTTGGATTTTAGCGACTTTTTCTCTTCTTCTTTTTGTCGAGTCAACTCTTCACGAACTTCTCAGACATATACTATGAAACGCGATTTGCCGGACGCCCCAGCCCGGCGGCAGGGAACGGTGCACTGTTAGTCGTATTACTCATATCGGCATTTATCAAGGATACCTTTAGTTTCTGTGAACAGGGGGTTGGGCTGTGTCACGCCACCGGCCAGACACCGGGTTAAGGACCCTGCCTGGCATCTTCGGGGGTTGCTTTTTCAACAAGTCGAATATATACTTTAAATATGCAAGGTAAATATAAAGTATATGTACGAAATGTGGATCAGTCGATTCAGGAGATCGTGAGGAAAGGACAATCCTGCCTGATCCTCGGACCCCGGCAGACGGGCAAGACGACCCTCGTCAGGAAGTGCCTGGCGGATGTCAGGTACCGCATGGAATATCCCCTCCAGATTCCCGAAATCCGCATCGAGATGGAGAGGGACCCCTCGGCGATCATCCGGCAGGTGAAGGCTCGATCCGGCAGGCCCCTGATTTTCATGGACGAGGCGCAGAAAGTCCCCGAGGTTTTCGACAGTATCCAGCATCTCATTGATGAGGAGCTTGCATCGTTCATCATCACCGGCTCATCGGCCCGCAAGCTGCGGAAAAGAGGTGTGAACCTGCTGCCGGGCCGCGTCAGGGTATTCAGGCTCGATCCCATGCTATGGAACGAATTCGGCTGGCTTGAGGACACCGATGACGCGCTCTTCCGGCTGCCCAATATCAATGCCGTGACGGATTATAGCTTTGAGAAGCATCTGGTCTTCGGGTCTCTGCCGGGCATTGTGAGTCTGCCTGACGATCAGGAGCGCGCCGACCTGTTAAAGGCATATACCATGACATATCTGGAGGAGGAAATCCGCGCGGAAGCTCTGGCCAGGAAGATCGGGCCCTTCAACCGGTTTCTGGAGTTGGCAGCGAGGGAGTCCGGGACGAACCCGAATCTGACGAAGCTGTCTCTTGAAACCGGCATCAGCGTGCCGACGGTCAAGGAGTATTTCAACATCCTTGAAGACACCCTTGTCGCGGAAAAAGTGGAACCCTATCTCAAAAATGCACGGAAGCGGATTCTTGCCAGTCCCAGGTATTATTTCTTCGATCCGGGAGTGAGAAACGCGCTTGCAAGGCTGCCGCTGACCGATGAGCTGCTCAATCTTGATATGGGAACTCTTTTTGAGCACGCGGTCATACTCGAGATCATCCGGAGGATACGGGTGCTGAAGCTCGATTACAGGGTCTGTTACTGGCGGACGGCCGGAGGAGCTGAGGTCGACTGCGTCATAGACACGGGTTCCGCCGTCATCCCCATCGAGATCAAGTCCGGATCGAAAGTGGCGTTGTCGTCCCTCCGTGGGCTGTCGAGTTTCATGGAGACATACAAGGACCTGGTGAAGCAGGCCTATGTGATCACCACTGGCAGGTTGCCGGAAAAATTGACGGAAAAAATCACCGTGCTTCCCTGGAGATACCTGTAAGAGGCTTGTTGTTGCAAGAGCTTCGCAACCCCTCTTTCCCGGCGGTAGTTCCATAAAAAGGCGGGGCGAAGCGCCTCAAAACCCTGCTGAAGGCGACGATGCCGCCGGGAAGACAGATATGGAAAGTGAAGCGGGACCACAATGCCGTACCCCGATCCCTCCCTTCCACCTTATTTCAGGAACTACGGCAAAAGGATAATCAAGACGCCGAAGTTCTATTTCCTGGACACGGCGCTGGTCTGCACCCTCACCCGGCAGTCCGACCCTGCGGCTGCACTTTCCAGAGCCATGGCCGGCGCCCTTTTCGAGGGAATGCTCGTCAGTGAGGCCGTCAAGGTCTCTGCGATGCTGGGCATGAGGCCCGATCTCTATTTCTGGCGGTCCCATGACCGCCTGGAAGTGGACCTGATCGTGCCGGCAAAGGGGAAACTCCACGCCGTCGAGATCAAGCTGACGTCAACACCCACTTCGAAGCATGTCAATCCACTCACCAAGTTCAGGAAACTTGCAGGAGGAGATGCGGCCGACACGGGGCTGGTTGTGTGCAGAACAGAATCAAAGACACCCCTGCCGTTCGATAGCCAGGCCATTCCCTGGCACGACTTCCCTGCATGGCTTTATTCAGAACTCGGGGGAAAGAGATAAACAAACCTCGGTTTGCTGACGGCGACGATGGGCATTGTCAGCTCGTCTTGCAGGAAACCATTCTTCGCGTTGGACGAGCGGGTCTTCAGCGATGTCCGTCCTGACACCGATGACGGAAGATCTGCTCAAGCTGGATAGGGAACACCTCTTAGGAGCACCGGCAGTTGACGGCTTGACGAAAGCTGACCCAAGCGCCCTTCCACGCGTGGGGCCTGTCTTCAAACCCACGGGAAAACTCTACATTTTGCCAATAGAACTTGCATATTGCAACATCATTAGGTATATCATGTACTTATAATGATACCGCGCACTATAGAGACTATTGCTGTTGCCCTTGCGGCTCAGTACCCGGTCCTGACAGTCACGGGTCCCAGACAGAGCGGCAAGACCACGTTGTGCCGCAAGGTCTTTGCGAAAAAAACCTATGTCAATCTTGAGGCCCCCGACATGCGCCGGTTTGCCGAGGACGATCCGAGAGGTTTCCTGGCACAGTACACCGATGGGGCGGTGCTTGACGAGATACAGAGGGTTCCCTCTTTAATCTCATATATACAAACCATCGTCGACGAGCAAAGGACTCCCGGCCTGTTTGTTCTGACGGGCAGTCAGCAGTTCGAAATCATGTCGGGCATCAGCCAGTCTCTCGCCGGCCGGACTGCCCTCCTGAAACTGCTGCCTCTCAGTATTCACGAACTGAATGGTGTTTACAACATCTCATCCGTCGACCACTTGCTTCTCTCCGGTTTCTATCCAAGGATTTACGATATGAGCCTGAATCCCACACAGGCGCTGGGTGACTACATCGAGACCTATGTGGAGCGCGATCTTCGTCTCCTGGTCAACGTCAGGGAGCTCAGCCGCTTCAGGAAATTCGTGAGACTCTGCGCGGGCAGGGTCGGACAGCTCCTGAACCTGAACAGCCTCGCCGATGACGTGGGCATCTCGCACACCACGGCGCGGGGATGGATCACCCTGTTGGAGGCAAGTTTCATAGTCTTTCTGCTGCCACCCTTTCATCGGAACATCTCAAAGAGACTCATCAAATCGCCCAAACTTTATTTCTACGACGTGGGCCTGGCAAGCTACCTGTTAGGCCTTGAGACGGAGCTGCAGGTTGGCAGAGATCCCTTAAGGGGGAACCTCTTCGAGAATCTGGTGGTGATGGAGTTTCTCAAGTATCGGCTCAATCAGGGAAAGCGAAGCAACCTGACCTTCTACCGTGATAGCAGCGGCAACGAGGTGGATCTTGTGCTTGAGTTCGGCGCCGATCTTTTCCCTGTGGAGATCAAAGCCGGCGCCACCGTCGTGCCGGATTTCTTCAGGGGGCTGAAGCGATTCTCACGGGTCTTTCCTCAGTTGCCTTTGGGAGGAGCAGTCGTATACGGCGGCAGCGAGGTGCAACTCCGGACGGATGTGAAAGTATACCCCTCGGTCAAGATCAATGAGCTTATAGACTCAATCGACTTGTGACGCCACGCAAGGAGGGGGGAAAGAGGCAAGAATAAAAGGCCGGCATATTCTGATTTGTAAGAACTGTGGATAGCGGCTATGGAGCCCCCGATCTGCGGTTCAGACTTTCGCTATGACGGAGAGAAATTCTGAAGGAGCGATAAGGGATACGGAATGTTGGAATAAATACGATCTGACCTTGTCGTCCTCGACAATATCTTTATCCCCGGTGATCAGATACGTTGCTTTTCCGCGCACAGCCGATTCGATGATCACGTTATCATCAGGATCTCGGCATAGTTTGACGCTGCCCCGCAGTGTTATCCGCTCAGCTCTCCTTGAAATCAGCAATGCGAGGTCTTCGATTTCTTGTTTCCTGATCTGATATCCGGCAAGGAACTTTGGACGCGTGAAGACGTCATAAATCTCAAAAAGTTGCTGCTCGGAAATGATGACTGAAAACCTGCCGGCGCGCCATTCATCGACGATCGCGGCGGCGGTTCTTGACGATGCGATGAGCGAGGAAACCCAGATGTTCGTATCAAGCACGACTTTCACGAGCTCGCTTTTCCCTGCGCACTTCCCGGATCGCTTCGGCTATGTCTGCTTCAATTTCTTCAGGAGAAAAGCGGGCAGCCTTGCCACGGATGGATGTGAGAACTTTCCCAAACCTCTCCTGCCAATCCTCATCGTTGAGTATCTGTATCCTTACCTGTTGTTTGTCTTTGAGACGAAGCTTTTTCATCGGTTTTAAAACGCCATTCTCATAAACGGCATCAATCACTTTTGACATAATTTTTCACCTGCCTCTCGTTGTGCTGAGCTTATACTATAATGCGAAGGCATTGTTTGTTAACCGTAAGCATGCAATAGGACCTCCGGAAAGGCCAGTTTCCCGCTCTTTCTCCTGGAGTTCTTTCTGCCCCTGCGAATCTCCGCGATGGCTCTTCCTTTCATCGCAAGTCTCTACTTTAAGGTTACAACGATGCTGAAAGACTGTCAAATGGTTTTTTCATTGATGGCACCGCTGTGCGCCGCATCCCTGATCCCCGGAATGGCTTTATTCAGAACTCGGGGGGAAAAGGTAAGAAAGAGACGACACGAACTCATTGGCGGCGAAATCAAGCTGTCTTCTGCCAGGGATCGATCACCTCAAGTCCGGGATAATCGAAGTCCCGGGCATTCCGCGTCACAAGCCGCAATTCGTGGTGCAACGCCGTTGCAGCAAGAAGACTGTCGATTGAGGGAACAGGGCGGCCGACCTCGGCAAGCAGTCTCCCCCAGCGGTCGGCCACGGCGAGATTGACGGGCAGCACCCGTCCTTCGAACCACAAAGGAAGATCATGCTCCAGCCAGAGGCGAAGCTTCTCCCGTTTCCCTCTGTCGGCAAGTCTCTCAACACCTTTCCGGATTTCGCCGAGTGTCAGCACGCTCACATACAGCGCTTCAACCGGGATATTTTCGAGCCACCGGACAACCAGTTTATTCTGCTGTTTTCGTATCGTCTCGGAGACGACGTTCGTGTCGAGCAGATAGCTCATGAGATTTCGGCTTCACGGGTGAGGGTCTGCTCCCGCTTCAGGTCGAGATCCACACCGTAAAGAGGCGATTTCCGCATAAAATCGACGAAGCTCTCCCGCGGGTGTCTGAGCCGTTCATAGTCATCTCTCGAAATAATCACGGCAGTCGGCTCTCCGCGCATCGTGATAGTCTGCGGGCCTTCCTTTTGGGCCTGTTTGATCACTTCACTCAAGCGCGCTTTTGCTTCCTGAAGTTGCCATGTCTTCACGGGCATCTCCTTACTAGTCAGACTAGTCTATTATACCCTTTCCGCCGTCGGGGGAGCAAGATGCTCCGCAGGCTGGGTACCCAACCGTTTCAGAATGAACCCTGATCCGCTCGGCGGCCTTGAGCGCTTCTTCAGCCCGCGATCGGGCCTTCACATATTGTAAATTGAATTGACAGGTTGTACCGAAGTGGGGATAGGTGACTGCAGAAATGGTCCGCCCTCGCAGGCACGGCGGATCGCCCTGCCCTGCTCGTGTACGGCGGAGAACGGGAGCTGAGCAGAGGGAACGTGACGATTATGCCTTGGAGCAAACTCCCGTAGGCACCTCTTGCCTCATCAGGCCGGCATCATAGCGCTACTGGCTCACGAGTGGCGTTGTCGTCTCTCCGGATTCCATCCTTTGCAAGAGTGCTGCATTTTGCCAATAGAACTTGCATATTGCAACATCTTAGGTGTATCATGTACTTATAATGATACCGCGCACTATAGAGACTATTGCTGTTGCCCTTGCGGCTCAGTACCCGGTCCTGACAGTCACGGGTCCCAGACAGAGCGGCAAGACCACGTTGTGCCGCAAGGTCTTTGCGAAAAAAACCTATGTCAATCTTGAGGCCCCCGACATGCGCCGGTTTGCCGAGGACGATCCGAGAGGTTTCCTGGCACAGTACACCGATGGGGCGGTGCTTGACGAGATACAGAGGGTTCCCTCTTTAATCTCATATATACAAACCATCGTCGACGAGCAAAGGACTCCCGGCCTGTTTGTTCTGACGGGCAGTCAGCAGTTCGAAATCATGTCGGGCATCAGCCAGTCTCTCGCCGGCCGGACTGCCCTCCTGAAACTGCTGCCTCTCAGTATTCACGAACTGAATGGTGTTTACAACATCTCATCCGTCGACCACTTGCTTCTCTCCGGTTTCTATCCAAGGATTTACGATATGAGCCTGAATCCCACACAGGCGCTGGGTGACTACATCGAGACCTATGTGGAGCGCGATCTTCGTCTCCTGGTCAACGTCAGGGAGCTCAGCCGCTTCAGGAAATTCGTGAGACTCTGCGCGGGCAGGGTCGGACAGCTCCTGAACCTGAACAGCCTCGCCGATGACGTGGGCATCTCGCACACCACGGCGCGGGGATGGATCACCCTGTTGGAGGCAAGTTTCATAGTCTTTCTGCTGCCACCCTTTCATCGGAACATCTCAAAGAGACTCATCAAATCGCCCAAACTTTATTTCTACGACGTGGGCCTGGCAAGCTACCTGTTAGGCCTTGAGACGGAGCTGCAGGTTGGCAGAGATCCCTTAAGGGGGAACCTCTTCGAGAATCTGGTGGTGATGGAGTTTCTCAAGTATCGGCTCAATCAGGGAAAGCGAAGCAACCTGACCTTCTACCGTGATAGCAGCGGCAACGAGGTGGATCTTGTGCTTGAGTTCGGCGCCGATCTTTTCCCTGTGGAGATCAAAGCCGGCGCCACCGTCGTGCCGGATTTCTTCAGGGGGCTGAAGCGATTCTCACGGGTCTTTCCTCAGTTGCCTTCCGGAGAAGCCGTCGTATACGGCGGCAGCGAGGTGCAACTCCGGACGGATGTGAAAGTATACCCCTCAGTTAAGGTCCACGAGCTTCTGGAATCAATCGATCAAGCCGATTCCTCGTGATGTAAAGATTCCTGACACAAATTCACACGTGTCTCCATTTCGAACCCGGTTTTTTCTATGTACTTAAGTGGACAGGGAAGCGGCTCGTCCAGCACCGTCTTGGAAAGAAAAATTTGACGGGATCGAAATGTCGTCGTCGGATCAGACTGTTTTGCCCGTCAATGATTGACACTGCCACGCTCTATACTTACAATTAAGTAAGAACTCTCGGATATAAGCACGATGCCCGCTGAAAAAGTCGTTCACGCGGGACTTATGAGAACAACGATCTTGCAGCAAAGAGGCTTGGCACACTATGGATTGGAGAGAGAGAATCACAGTGGATCCCTTGATATGCCACGGGAAGGCATGTATCAAAGGCACGCGCATCATGGTTTCCGTCATCCTGGATAACCTTGCTGAAGGGATGAGTGAGGGGGCAATAGTTGAGAGCTATCCTTCCCTGACTCCCACAGACATCAAAGCCGCCATCGCTTATGCTGCAGAACTGTCCCGCGAACGACTGATACCCCTTTCTGTCTGAAGGATGCTTTTCAAAACGGACGAGAACCTGCCTGTGGAAATAGCGATACTGCTGGCCGATGCCGGACATGACGCGAAGACTGTAACCAATCAGGGGCTGACAGGTGCGAGTGACGATGTTCTTTTCTCGACGTGTGTTAAGGAACGTCGGGTCCTCGTCACCCTCGACAATGACTTCGGCGATATCAGGGTCTATCCGTATGACAATAACCCGGGCATCATTGTGCTGCGGCTGCGCAATCACGGAAAGCTTCATGTGATGGATGTTTTTCGTCGTCTTCTCCCTTTGATCGGCAGGGAGCCATTACAGGCGCACCTTTGGATCGTTGAGGAGTCAAGGGTTCGGATTCGAGGAAGAAACACAATCTCCTAACTCCTGGGGAACGACCGCGACGAGTCCCCCTGCCCCCCCCTTGCTGGCAATAGGAATGCGCCTCTGATTTCTCGTCTTGCGGTATGGCCAGATAGTGTCAAATTGATATGAAAATGTCAATTTGACATGTCATTTTGAACGTCCCCATTTTTCCTGCTGACTGGCACATTTGCAACTCGTTGTTTTTTCCTATAGTCTTCACCCCTCTTTGACTGGCACGCATCTTGTACAATTTTGATGTTTGAAGAAGACGATGATCTCAAGCCTGTTGAGATCAAATCGGGACAGACCGGGCATCGTGTAAGGAAACCCGACATTATGACACTCAAACTGCTGTCCACAAACCCGATATCGGAGCATCACTGCATCCGCATGTGCCCCGTTCATGCTCTAAAAT